>JBDHJS010000001.1:0-202327 GCA_039586795.1 Gemmatimonadota bacterium | reverse complement strand
GAGCAGGAGATGTAGGGCAAGACAGGGAGGGGCTACGACGATACATTTGGAGTTCCATGGCCGAAAACGTTACGAAAACCAAGCTCAGGATACCGCCGATCCAGGTGCCCCTCTTTGTCTTCCGGCGCCTGTGGCCGCAGCTGCGTCCTCACCGTTGGGCGCTGCTACTGGCGACGTTCTTCTTGTTGGCCAGCGGGTCGATCGGTCTCTCTTTTCCTCTCGTCGTTCGTCACCTGATGGACGCGGCGTTCGTTGAGATGGACCGGACGCAGCTCAATCAGATCGCTCTTCTCCTCCTCGGTCTCTTCAGCGTCCAGGCGCTGTTCAACTTCTGTCAGGTCTACCTGCTTGGCTCGACCGGCGAAAAAGTCATTGCGAGTATTCGCAAGACCTTGTTCGACCACCTGCTCACGCTGTCGCCGGATTTCTTCACCGAGCGAACCACCGGGGAATTGACCAGCCGCCTCACATCGGATGTCGTTCGGCTGCAGGGCGTCCTTTCCTACCAGATATCAGAGCTGTTGCGACAAACGCTCTACCTGTTCGGCGCGCTGACGTTGCTGACGTTCATGCATCGCCAGCTGACTTTCACGACCCTGGCGGTTGCGCCGGCTGTGGTGTTTTTCGCGTTCGTTTTTGGACGGCGACTGAGGCGCGCGAGCACGGAGGTGCAGGACAAGATCGCGGAAGCGAATACGGTGGCGGAGGAATCGATCGTCCAGATCCGAACCGTGCAGAGCTTCGTGCGCGAGCCGGTGGAATCGCGACGTTACGCCGAGGGAATCAATGCCGCTCTTAGCGCGGCGCTGCGGCGGGCGCTGACACGGGGCGTTTTCTTCGGGGTGATCACGTTCGTGACGTTCGGCGGTATCGTGGCGGTGCTCTGGCAGGGCGGACGCATGGTGCTGGCTGGCGACATCACCGGCGGCCAGCTCGTCTCGTTCTTGTTGTACGCCGTGATGGTCGCGGCGGCGATCACCTCGCTGGCGTCGCTATGGGGCGGCTATCAGGAAGCGCAGGGCTCGGCGGAGCGGGTGTTCGAACTGCTGGCTCAGAAGCCCACAGTGGCTGACCCCTCAAATCCGAAGCCGCTCTCGACCGGTCGGGGCTGGCCGCTTCGCTTCGACAACGTGTGGTTCCGCTACGAAGAAGATCTTCCCTGGGCGCTGAAAGAAGTCTCGGTGGAGATCGCGCCGGGCGAAGTGGTGGCGCTCGTCGGCCCCAGCGGGGCCGGGAAGTCAACGCTGGCTGGCCTGGTGCCCCGGTTCTGGGACCCGACCAAAGGCTCTGTCACCCTGGGCGGCATCGATCTCAAGGAGTTGTCACTGGAGGAACTACGCACCAACGTCGGCATCGTGCCGCAGGAGCCCATGCTGTTCGGCGCCACGATTGCGGAGAACATCGCGTTCGGACGCGAGGGGGCGGCTCAGCGTGAC
Organism: Gemmatimonadota bacterium; assembly: GCA_039586795.1. GTDB lineage: Bacteria > Gemmatimonadota > Gemmatimonadetes > Palauibacterales > KS3-K002 > Kutchimonas. Next base: position 200,891 of record JBDHJS010000001.1, on the reverse strand, counting down.
ATCGAAGCCGTCGCCGGCGCGGCGCATGCGGAGGAGTTTATAAGACGGACCCCGGATGGATATGAATCGCTGGTCGGCGAACGCGGCGTGAAGCTGTCGGTCGGCCAACGTCAGCGGATCACCATCGCTCGCGTCCTCCTAAAGGACCCGGAGATCCTCGTGCTCGACGAGGCGACCAGTAGCCTCGATACGGAAAGCGAGCGGCTAGTCGAAGAAGCATTCGAGGAGTTGATGCAGGGCCGGACCACACTGATCATCGCACATCGGCTGAGCACGGTCCAGCGTGCGGATCGAGTGCTGGCGCTGGAGGAAGGCAAGATCGTGGAGCAGGGAACGCACTCGGAACTGTTGGAGCTCGATGGACTGTACGCGCGGTTATACGCTCGGCAGTTTAGAAACGACGAGGCTCGCTCGGTCATAGGTTAGACGTGCAATTGCCGTTGGGTGTCCTCTGACGTGAGATGAGCGAAATCTTCAACACCTAACTCTCAATCATCAGGTCCCAAGGGCGAAGGCGAAACGGGGGAAGCCCGGGTGAGGATTGGACGTTGAGTATTAGGTGTTGAGCATTTCACCGGACCATTTGTCATCGCGACATAGATGCACAGATTAGAGTACTATGCCTGAACAACAAAAGGACCAAAAGCCAAAAGGAACCGACCCCGAGCGCCAGGGCCTGCCCGGACCGTTCGGCAGACGCGCCGGCATAAGCGCCGCTTGGGTCATCGTCGCCCTTCTGCTCCTGATCTCCCTCAACTACCTGGCCTCGGGCCAGCGCGGCGAGGAGATCAGCTACAGCCAGCTGAAGGAGAAGATCGCCGCCGGCGAGGTGCAGAAGGTGACCGTAGGCGACACCCGGGTCACCGCTGAGTCCACCGAGGGAGCTAGAGCCGCCGGCGCGCCGGAAGCGTGGACGGCGGTGCCGGTACAGGACGACCCCGGGTTGATCGAATTGCTGGAAGAGCAAGGGGTCGAATACGATGGCAGTACGTCCACGGGGATCGGCTGGTTGCTCAGCTTCATCATTCCTTTCGGCCTTCTGATCGCCCTCTGGTTCTTCATGCTGAGGCGCATGAACCCATCCCAGGGGGTCATGACGTTCGGCAAGTCGCAGGCGCGACTGAGGGCGGAGGGCGACACCGGTGTGACGTATGACGATGTGGCAGGTGTCGAAGAAGCTGAGGAGGAGCTAGAGGAAGTCGTCGAATTCCTGAAGACGCCAGAGAAGTTCTCGCGCCTGGGCGCCAAGATCCCCAAGGGCATCCTGCTGGTGGGCCCACCTGGCACGGGCAAGACACTGCTGGCTCGAGCGACGGCCGGAGAAGCAGGCGTGCCGTTCTTCAGTCTCTCCGGCTCGGAGTTCGTCGAGATGTTCGTCGGTGTAGGAGCAGCACGAGTGCGTGACCTGTTCGGTCAGGCGAAGGAGAAAGCGCCGTGCATAATCTTCATCGATGAGCTGGACGCTTTGGCCAAGGCTAGAGGCATCGGCGGCCCCGTAGGCGGCCACGACGAACGAGAGCAGACTTTGAATCAGCTGCTCGTCGAGATGGACGGGTTCGATACACGTGCCGGGGTCATCATCATGGCTGCCACGAACCGACCCGAACTGCTCGATCCCGCATTGTTGCGTCCGGGCCGCTTCGACCGCCATGTGTTGGTCGATCGACCGGACAAGAATGGCCGGCTGGCCATTCTCGAGGTCCACGCCAAGGACATCAAGCTGGCACCAGAAGTGGATCTCGAGGTCGTAGCGCGGCGCACTCCCGGGTTTGTCGGCGCCGACCTCGCCAACCTGCTCAACGAGGCGGCTCTGTTGGCCGCGCGTCGCGGAGCTGACGCCGTGACCATGGACGACATCGACCGGGCAACCGATCGAATCGTGGCCGGCCTCGAGAAGAAGAATCGGTTGATCAACGAGGACGAGAAGCGGATCGTCGCCTTCCACGAGGCGGGTCACGCCATAGTCGCGCAGTGCGTCCAGCACGCCGATCCCGTTCATAAGATCTCCATCATTCCACGTGGTATTGGCGCGCTGGGTTATACCCAGCAATTGCCCACGGAAGACCGCTATTTGCTGACTCGTGCCGAGCTGCTCGATCGTATCGCTGTGCTGTTGGGCGGCCGTGTAGCGGAGGAGATCGTGTTCGATGAGATCTCCACGGGCGCTCAGAACGACCTGAGCCGTGTCACCGACATCGCACGTCGTATGGTGATGGAATACGGAATGAGTGATTCGCTGGGCCCCATCACGTACGAGAATCGCATGCCGAATATGCTGGGTGGGCGACAGACGATGCCGGGTGAACAGGATCAGCACAGCGAAGAGACGCTTCAGGAGATCGACCGCGAGGTCAGACGCATCGTTGACGAGGAGCGCGACCGGGTAGAGGTGCTGTTGACAAGAGAACGCACCGCGCTCGACGTCGTGTCGGAGCGGTTGCTCGAGAAGGAAGTCATCGAAGGTGATGAGCTACAAGAGATACTGGACGAACATGCGCCGAAGGGCGGACGTGACGGTGGCTGCGGTAAGAAGGCGGATACGGCGTGATGTATCAGCCGGTTGTGTTGTTGCGGTTGCGTTTGGATGCGGGGAGCCGGTCCTCGAAGAGCCATCCGTAGCGGTGCGCGATAGCGCCGGCATAACGATCATCGAAAACACCGGCCCGGTTTGGGGAGAAGGAGAAGGGTGGCGTCTCTCGGGCGAGCCATCCGTGCGAATCGGCCAGGTAGAGGGAGAGCACGCGTACCTGTTGCTCGGTGTGCGGGGCGCACTGCGCCTCGATGACGGTACGATAGTCGTATCTAACTCGGGCACAGAGGAGATCCGCTTCTACGACGCGGGAGGTCGTTATTTGAAAACGGCCGGCGGTGAGGGCGGTGGGCCAGGCGAGTTCAACAACCTGGTATGGATCTACCGCCACCGTGCGGACACGATCGTCGCATGGGACGACAACCCTCCCAATATCGTCTTCTTTGATCGTGATGGTGTCTTCGTCACGTCGACTCGACCGCAGCAACCGGGGGGCGTTCTGAAGGGTGCATTCCCCGACGGTACGCTTCTGAAGGCCGAGCATGTCGACTGGTCGAACAGGCCAAACGAAGGGCGCATGCGCCAGCCGTCTTGGTCGTACCGCCTCGACCGCGAAGGGGTGATCATCGATTCACTGCCCGTCTTTCCGGCACGCGAGTTCGAGATGAGGATCGATCGAGGCGTGAGCCTTGGCCCTCCACCTTTCGGCCGCGAAACACCCATGGAAATTTTCGGTGACGGCTTCTACTGCGGTACGCAGGATGACTTTGAGGTTGGCTACTACGAACTCGACGGGAACCTCGCAACGCTGCTCCGCTGGACGGGACCCGATCGCCAGGTCACCGAGGACCTCATTGCGGATTTCCGGGCCTTCTACGTCGGCCAGACGCGAAGCGAGAACTCCAGGCGACGCGCCGAAGAGTCGCTCGATGGTATGGAATTCCCCGAACAGCTTCCCGCCTTCGGAGATCTGGTCGTGGATGCCGAGGGTAACCTGTGGATCGAGGAATACCATCCGCGCTGGGAGACATTTCGGCGCTGGACGGTATTCGACCCGGACCTTCGCATGCTGGGTACCGTCGACATGCCGGGGCCCTTCGTCGTGCACCAGATCGGCAGCGACTACGTGCTCGGCTACACGTGGGACGAGTACGATGTCGAGTACGTCGAGCTATATCAGCTGATAAAGCAATGAACCGCGCGGGCCATTCCGCAGTTTTCCTCTTAGCCGTGGTTGCCGGTTGCAGCGGCGCCGAAACCGTGCCGAGCACCTTCGCGGTTCGGGACAGCGCGGGTGTCACGATCGTCGAGAGCAGCGGACCTGCCTGGCAACCACAAGAGGGCTGGCGTTTGTCAGCCGCGCCGCTCCTGACCATCGGCGCGGTGGAGGGCGACGAGGAATACCTGCTCGTTCGTCCATGGAGTTCGGTGCGGTTGGCGGATGGCGCTATCGTCGTGGCGAACAACGGAACCCAGGAGCTTCGCTGGTACGATACGAGCGGGCGCTTTCTGAAGAGCGCAGGTGGTCGAGGTGAGGGGCCCGGCGAGTTCATTGGACTCTGGTCGATCATCGCGCTGGGCGAAGACTCGATCGTCGCGCACGACGAACGATTGGCCAGGATCGCCATCTTTGATTCATATGGCACGTTCGCGCGATCGGCCCGACTCGCAAACGGGGGCGGCAGTCTGCACGGAGCTTTTTCCGACGGGACGCTGCTGATTGGCGAGGACATCGACTGGTCCAGCTACGACGGCCAGGGCCGCGTGCGGCTGCCGGCACGGACGTATCGCGTCGATACGGACGGCGCCGTATGCGATTCGCTTCCGACCTTTGTCAGCCGCGAGTTTCTGTCTGCTTCGGTCGCGCCGTTGGGCCGTCGGACTGAGTTCGCCGTAATCTCCGACGCCTTCTTCGTCGGTACGCAGGAATCGCGGGAGGTATCTCGATACGGCCAACGGGGTGCGTTGCAGGCCATCGTACGCTGGCCCGCCGAAGACCGGCAGTTGACCGAGGAACACATCGCGGCGTATCGGGCCTATGAGCTTAGCGGCATCGATGGCGAAAACATGAAGCTTCGAGTTGCAGCGGAGCTGGACAAGCTCGAATACCCGGAGCTTCTTCCTGCTCACGGGGGAATCGTTGTTGATGCGGACGGGAATCTGTGGGTCGAAGACTACTCGTTCCCTTGGGCCGATCGCCGGCGCTGGACGGTGTTCGATGCGGACCTAAAGATGCTTGGCTCCGTTGAGATGCCGGATATCGATGTAGACCAGATCGGTAGCGATTTCGTGCTCGGTCACATGTATGATGAACTGGATGTGGAGTACGTCGTGCTCTACAAACTGATCAAGAACTAGAGTCTCGACGTGCGGATCACCGAGATCTTTCTGTCGATTCAGGGTGAGTCCAGCTGGGCAGGGTTGTCTTGCGTCTTCGTTCGCACCACGGGCTGTCATCTGCGGTGTGTTTGGTGCGATACAGAGTACGCCTTTTACGGCGGACGTGAGATGACAGTCGATGAGATCGTAAGTCAGGTGGAGGAGCTCGGACGCGGCTGCAAGCTGGTGGAGATCACAGGCGGCGAACCCCTTCTTCAAAAGGACGTCGGCAAACTGGCGAACGCCCTTTTGGACCGAGGCTGCACCGTCCTGTGCGAGACGAGCGGCAGCCTCGATATCGGTGTCTTGCCCTCGCAGGTCATCAAGATCGTGGACGTGAAATGTCCTGGCTCCGGGGAAGCGGACAAGAACTTGTGGGAGAATCTCGACAAACTGAGCTCCGACGATGAAATCAAGTTTGCCATCAACGACCGTCAGGACTACGAGTGGGCACTAAAGATCATCGAGGAGAAGAATCTCGCAGGTAGAAAACTACTATTCGGTCCTGTCTGGGACGGCCTGACGCTCGAGCAGCTTGCCGAATGGATCATGGACGACAACGCGCCGGTTCGCTTGCAGACCCAGCTCCACAAGATCATCTGGAGCTCTCAAACACCTGGAGTCTGACATGCAGGTCGAGCTCACACGAAAGTTCTACTTCTCCGCCGCGCACTTCCTCCCCAACGCCCCCGCGGGGCACAAATGCCGGCAGCTGCATGGTCACTCGTACGAAGTGGAAATCGCCGTGCGCGGACCCGTGGACCCGGAAACGGGCTGGCTCCTGGACTACGGAGAGATCGATACGGCTGTGCAACCCGTCATCGACCAGATCGACCACCTGACCCTCAATGACGTCCCCGGACTCGAGAACGCGACCGCCGAACATCTCTGCGGCTGGCTTTGGCGCCAACTCGAAATCCGGCTCGCCCACCTTCATCGCGTTTCCGTGGCGGAGACGTGCGCTGCGGCCTGCCACTACTACGGCGAGTAGCGTCTGTTCTCAACGTTGAAATAGCTTGGGAACCGCAGCCCTACCCCTACGGTTCTGTGCCTCAGAATGATCGGTGTTGCGAGATCCTCGGCGTGGCCCCAACCGACCGCAGCCTATCAGCCCCTTCGCCGTGTGTGCGCCAGGTGGCGTGCAGGCGCTTGGAGGGACGGTCTGGCCCCTGGATCACGATCTCCAGTCCACCCACATCGCGAAGGAGGCAGTATGTTGAAAGCCCAGAACAGCGGCTGGCTGATCGCCGCGTCCGTGTTCCTCTTAGCCGCGTGTAGCGGCGGGGAGCAGGAGACGCAGTCGGCCGCCTCGAATCCGTGCATGGCGGCCAACCCGTGCAATCCTTGCGCGGCGGCCAACCCGTGCAACCCGTGTGCAGTGAAGTCGCTAGGCGAAAAGGTGACGCAGGGTGACCGCGAGTTGAACAGCGGTGGCCACTCGAGCGGCGAGCTCGTCGCGATGGGAGAGACGCTTTGGAGCGACAAGTCTCTGAGCTCGTCCGGCGCCACCTCGTGCTCGACCTGTCATGTGAACGGCACCGGCATGATGAATGCGAGCTTCGCCGAGCCTTACCCGCACTACGTTGCGATGGCGCACGAGCGCGCCGGCATGGACGAGGTCACCGCGGCTGAGATGGTACAGCTTTGCATGGTGATCCCGATGGAGAACGAGCCGCTCGAGTGGAATTCCGTCGAGCTGGCGGCCTTGACGTCATACGTGGAATCGCTGCAGGATGGTTATGCGGCCAATCCGTGTAACCCATGCGCGATGAACCCGTGCAACCCGTGCGCCGGGGCCAATCCCTGTAACCCGTGCGGGGGCGGCGGAGGAAACTAGCTCTCGAGCGAGGTCACATCTGTGATGGCGTCACCAGGACGCATAGACAGAAGAGCCCGGTCGATCTCGGCCGGGCTCACCTTTGTTGCGGTGATCATTGGAGTGGCGGCCGCGTGTTCCGACGATTCGGCCGATTCCGTTCCGGTTGAGGGGCGGTCGTTCGCCGATAGCAGCGACTTCGTCGCTCATTACTGGGACCGCCCTATCCCGCTGCAGGGAGCGCCGCCCGAAGGACTCAACCCGCTGGAGACATCGCTGCAGCCCGAAACGTGCGGGACCTGCCACCCCCAGCAGTTCCAGGATTGGGGGACGACGCTTCACTCCGGCGCGTACTCTCCGGGTCTATCAGGACAGCTGGTGAACTTCGGTACGTACGACCAGGTTCGCGCGTGCCTGGTTTGCCACGCACCCCTTTCCGAACAGTCTGCGTTAGTGCCCGATAGTGCCGGCGCGCTGGTTTCGAACCCGCACTTCGATAAGCCGCTCCAGCGGCAGGGCATCGTATGCGCCGCCTGTCACCTGCGCGGATGGCAACGCTACGGTCCGCCGCGCCGCGACGGTTCGCTGGACCCGGCGCCCGATGGCTCGCCCCACGGCGGAGCGACTCGCACCACGTTCTTCGAAGACTCGCGCTTCTGCTCGGGTTGTCATCAGTTCGCGTTCCCGGCGCCCAATGGAAAGTCGCTGCAGAACACCTATGAAGAGTGGCGAGGGAGTCGCTACGCCTCCCAGGGTATCATCTGTCAAACCTGTCACATGCCGGACCGCCGACATCTTTGGCGCGGCGTTCACGACTCCACGATGGTCGCAAGCGGTGTGACCGTGGAATGGATGCGCGGCTCGGACGACATCTCGCTTCGTGTCACCAATACGGGCACCGGCCACCGCTTTCCGACCTACGTGACCCCGGAAGTGCTCGTAACGGTAGAGATGCTCGATGGAGACCGAAGACCGATCCCAGGCGCGACCGCCGAGGCCTGGATCAAGCGGAGCGTGGAAGCTCGGGGCGGGGTATGGATCGAGCTGTCAGACACGCGCCTGGCGCCCGACAGCAGTTTGATGGTCATGGCGAGTACCGCCGACGGCGCTAGCTACGCCCGGGGTAGCGTCATCGTCTATCCTGATGCGTTCTACGAGCGCGTGTTCCGCGGAATGCTCGGCGCGGCCCTGAGCGACACGTCCCGAACCCTGATAAGCGATGCGCACAGGCAGGCTCAGGAGAGCGTATTCTCGATCTTCGAGGATACGGTGGAGGTTCGCTAGAAGTCCCCCGAGACCGGCAAATCCTCAACGGCTCCAATACCAAACGCTCAAAGCCCAAATCTCCAGCCCCAATCACTGATGCTTGACCGCGGTGGAGTTCTGTCGTATTTTCCCATCAACAATTGAGGGATAAACATTTGAGGGGAACATGGGACAAGATGAGCTAAAGCTCTTGCAGGGGACTTTGGACTTGTTGGTCCTCAAGTCGTTGATCTTCGGGCCGCGACATGGATACGCCGTGGCACGCTGGATCCGAGACACGTCGGACGCCGCGCTACAAATCGAAGAAGGGGCGCTTTACACGTCGTTGCACCGGATGGAGAAGCGCGGATTCATTGAAGCGGAATGGGGTGTATCGGAGAACAACCGGCGCGCGAAGTTCTACGGACTGACAAAGGCGGGCCAGAGAGAGCTTGCGGCCAGCGAGAAGACGTGGACGCGCTACGCGGAAGCGGTGTTCAAGATCCTCGGCGCCGCGGGATCGGAGGCAACGGCATGAGCACGTTCGACGGGCTGCGCCGAGTCTTCCGCGTTGCCGGGATACGTCGTGACGTGAAGACGGATGTGGAAGAGGAACTCGACTTTCATTTCCAGATGACGATCGAGGAACTCGAGTCGCAGGGGATGACTTCGGCTGCGGCCCGCACCGAAGCGTACCGCCGGTTCGGCGATGTTCGGCGATACCGGAAGACGTTGGAGCGAACGGATCGCAAGAAGGTCAACATGGATCGGTTGACCGAGTCGCTGTTCGTGTTCCGGCAGAATGTGGGCTACTCGCTACGCGGAATGGGTCGATCGCCTGGATTCACAATTGCGGTTATCGCTACGCTGGCACTGGGGATCGGCGCAAATGCCACGATGTTCGGCATCATCGACCGCCTGCTTCTCCAACCGCCAGCCCACGTGGCGGATGCGGGTCAGGTGCGGCGTTTGTCAGCGCATGGCCATTGGAACAGTGGAGAGGCGTTCGATTTCACGTATCTGTCGTACCCCGACTTCACGGATTGGCAAGCGGCGGAGAGCTTCGCGTCAGTAGCGGCTTACAGCCAGGACGAGTGGACGATTGGTCGCGGCGATGGTGCCGCGCGTGTAAGCGTCGGGCTGGCCAGCGGAACGTTCTTCCAGCTTCTGGGCGTTCAGCCTCAGCTGGGCCGGTTCTATGGCCCGGCGGAGGACCAGCCTGGCCAGTCTCAGGTCGCGGTCCTCAGCTACGGCTACTGGCAACGACAGTTCGGTGGCGACGCCTCCGTTCTGGGCCGCGCGCTCGATTGTGGGAGGGGGAGCTATACGGTTATCGGCGTGGCGCCGGAGGGCTTCACGGGATTGGAGCTCGATGCCGTCGACGTATGGCTGCCACTTGAAGCGTTCTTCGTCGAAGCGGGAAGCGATAACCGCAGAGACCGCCGCACATCGTACTGGCTGCATATCATCGCTCGGCTGAACAGCGGCGTCGATCTCGCCGCCGCTGCGGCGGAGGCGACGCACCTTCATCGAGCAGGCCGAGCGGAGGTGATCGATGCGGGACGATACGGCAGGGGTGATGCCAGGATCGCGGTGAGCCCGATCCAGACGGCGCGGGGTCCGCAGGCGTCGCAGGAATCCATCGTCTCGCGGTGGTTGGCGGGCGTCTCACTCGTCGTGCTGCTGATCGCGTGCGCCAATGTGGCGAACCTGCTGCTCGCACGAGCCGCGCGTCGCAAGAAAGAGATCGCGGTTCGTCTAGCGCTGGGGATCTCGCGCCGTCGCCTGATCGGCGAGCTGCTGACCGACAGCGTGATGCTGGCCATGTTCGGAGGCGCTGCCGCCCTATTGATCGCGTGGTGGGGCGGCGAGGTCGTGCGGACCGTTCTGCTGCCAGATGTCGCCTGGGTCGATTCACCGGTCGATTCGCGGGTGCTGGTGTTCACCACGGCGCTGGCGCTGCTCACAGGATTGATGGCGGGATTGGTCCCGGCGTTGCAGGCCAGCCGACCAAGTCTGACGTCCGAGCTTAAAGAGGGCGCGCGAGAGGGTCGTGCACGCCGCTCGGGAACACGATTGGCGTTGCTCGTTGCCCAGGGGGCGCTGTCGGTCGTGTTGCTGGTCGGTGCCGGACTCGTCGTACGAAGTCTTCAGCGTGCGGAATCGATCGACTTGGGTCTCGTACCGGACGGCGTCTTGGTGGCGAGGCTCGAGCTCAAGGCTGGCGATCCCGCCAGGGAGGAAGTGAACCGCATCCATGAGCGGGGCTTGGAGCGTCTGCGGGCGATGCCGGCAGTAGAGAGAGCCAGCGTTGGTGGCGGCATCCCGTTCATGTGGGGATCGATCGCCGATCTGTACGTGCCGGGTTTCGATTCGCTGCCTTCGGTGGCCCGACCCGGCCCGTTTATCGATGCGGTGTGGCCGGACTATTTCGCGACGATGGGGTCGGCGGTACTGCGCGGTCGCGACTTCAGCGAAGCCGATTATGCGGGTTCGATGAGGGTGGCTGTGGTCAACGAAGCGATGGCTCGCGGGCTATGGGGTGACGAAGATCCGTTGGGCAAATGCCTGCAAATCGGCTCGGACAACGCGGAGTGCACGTACGTCGTGGGTGTGGTCGCCAACCGTCGCCATCACAATCTTCTGCGGCAGGAGTGGGTCTACTTCATTCCCCTCACCCAGGCCAATGATCTTTGGCCCGTCGCACTCTTCGTTCGAGGTACCGGCGACCAGAATCAGCTGGCCGCCATGGTGCGGCGCGAGCTGATGGCCGATGACGAAGCTGTCAGGTACGCCGTGGTCGCGCCGCTGCAGGATATCATCGACCCGAAGCTCCGGTACTTTCGACTGGGCGCCACGATGTTCACCGTCTTCGGGCTGCTCGCCTTGTTGGTGGCGGGGCTCGGTCTGTTCAGCGTGCTCGCATTCAACATCGCCCAGCGCACCCACGAGATCGGCGTGCGCACGGCGTTGGGCGCTTCAAGCGGTGGAATCGTGAAGCTGGTTATGCGGCAGGCGTTGAGTCTCACTGCGATTGGCCTGGCGATCGGCCTGGCTATCGCTTTCGTTGCGGCGGGTACACTGCAGCCGGTTCTGTATGAGACATCGCCGCGTGACCCGTTGGTGCTTATAGGCGTTGGTCTGACGTTGCTATTGGTCTCTGTGGTAGCCGCCGCGCTGCCCGCGTCGCGGGCGGCTCGCATCGATCCTATTGCGGCGCTGCGCTCGGAGTAGGCTGCCCGTATGCCTTCCGATGGAACCGGCGCCTGCATAGCTTTGTAATCAGAACTATGGACATCATTCTGATTGCGAAGATTGCGGGCGCGGTCCTCGTGTTCGCTTTGGGCATCTGGATCGGGCTCGGCATGCCCGGTGCCAATGGCCCCAAGAAGCCGACGCAGTGGCAGTCGGAAGACCGGCTACGGGCGACGTGGATAAACCGGATGTTCTTCCGGGGCGGAGCGCCGTCTCGCGGCTGGGATACGGGCCGGCTGATGGTCCCCAGGAAGGAAGGCGAGGAGGATAAGGAAGAGAAGCGCCCCGTAGTGCGTTTGGGGCGCCGCTAGGGAGCCGATCTCACTCTTAAAGACCTGAGCCTGCCCAGCGCAGCCGCCAACTCGTAGACGCGAAACTCGGCGTGATCGCCGACCTGCCTCGCATCGATGGCGTCGAGACCGTCCTCTCTGATACTCACCATCAAGCTCTCCAGCGATTCCCGAAACGTACGGCGTCCATCTATATGACGGCCGATGGCGTGAGCGATGGCCTGGGCAATGGCCCGGACCTGCGCATCCTCCACGAGTTGTTCAAGCGCTGCCAGGTCCAGCTCCTCCGTGCCGAACAGGACGCGCGTCGGCGTCTGTACCTTGATCGACACCGGTTTTCTGCCCTTCTGCGTCTTGATGCTCGAAGGATCCGGGTAGCGCGGTCGCAGCGTTGACCAGGGGCCGCCTTCGTGGATGCGATCGGTGCGGAGGCGCGCCGCGATGTCGGCAGCTCCAGCCGTTAGGTTTTGCGGAACGTAGGCGCGCATTCCGATCACGGTGTCCGCGACATCGAAGTAGTCGCCGGCGCCGCCTACCACCAGAACCGTCGAGACGCCGAGCTCCTCGTACATCTGTCGGGCACGGCCGATGAACGGCGTGATCGGCTCATCCGCGTCATGTATTAGTGCCTGCATGCGAGCGTCTCGGATCATGAAGTTCGTCGCGCTCGTATCCTCATCGATGAGCAGGCATCGGGCACCAACCTCGAGCGCTTCGCAGATCGCCGCCGCCTGGCTGGTGGAGCCGCTGGCGTTGGGAGTGGTGAAGTGAGCGGTATCTTCGCCGCGCGGCAGCCCGCTGATGAAATTCGAGATGTCCACCGAGGCCACGGAGCGCCCGTCTTCCGCTCGTATCTTCACGGCGTCTGCGGTCGTCACGCACAGCTCACGCCCGTCGCCTTCAATGTGCTCGTAGATGCCGTACTCGATGGCGCGGAGCAGTGTGGATTTCCCGTGGTAGCCTCCGCCGACGATCAGCGTGATCCCGCGCGGGAGTCCCAGCCCACGGACCTCGCCCTGATTGGGTGTGTTGAGCGTGACGCGTAGGTCGTCCGGGGACTGGAAGGCTATGGCATCGGCGCTCGGCAACGGCCGATCGTCCACTCCGCTCAGACGAGGCAAGATGGCTCCGTCACGAATGAAAGCGACGAGTCCGCGACCGTCGAGTTGTTTCCGGAGCGCAGCCGAGTCCTCGGCCAGTTCGGCGTGGCGATGCATCGCGTCGATATCCCCAAGAGCCGGGGCCAGGATGTCGCGCAGAGCCCCCGGGATGGCCGATGTCACCATCTCGTCGGCCTGACGCCCCAAGATGCGTCGGCCGCTCGCCGGCAGGCCGGCTGTGAAGCGCGCGATCACATCACCGCTCGCCGTGACCTGCAGACTGGTGCGCTCGAGGATGCATTGGCCCGGCCGCAGGATGCAAACGATGCCGCTCTTACCTGTACCGCGGGACCTGCTCACGCCGGACAACGCCGTCGACAGTTGTCGGTTCAAGAAGTCAGCGGCGGCGACACGGCGCACATCGTGACTGATGAGATCACCGGGTAAGGATGCGACGTCTGATGAGAAGACTGCGCGCAGGCGGCTGGGCGTCGCGAACGGGTCGCCCTGCACGTAGTCGATGTGTAGAGTGAAATCTTGAAAGTCGTAGGCGCCGGCGAGGCGTTTGTAGGCGCCGTAGCCCGCCCCATCGATTGAGCGAAGCTCGAAGCTCAGCTGCTCACCCGGTTTCATCACGCCAGAGCATCTGGTCAGCTGGAAGGTGAGTGTCCCACCATTCGCGGGCGTCGCTTCTCGTCCAGTCGCGACATTCGCATCTGGACAGGCGGGCACCCAACTCGGCTGCGGTCTGAGGTCGATCCGCGGGGTCTTTGGCCAGACAGTCCATGATGATGTCCTCGAACTCCTCAGGTATCTCAACCTCCGATCGTTCGGATGGCGGTACGGGCTCATTATTGAGGTGGGCGACGGCCATGGCCAGCGCGCCCTCCGCTTCATAGAGGAGCTGCCCGGTAACCAGCCAATAGCCAACGCAGCCCAAGCTGTAGATATCCGCACGGTGATCAGCGGGCTCGCCGGCGACCACTTCCGGTGCCAGGAACGCTGGCGTCCCCATCACGGCCTGCTCAGCAGTCAGCGCGAGGCTCTCGCCGCCCGTATCGGTCCATTTGACCAGGCCAAAGTCGAGTATCTTCACGAAGTCGGTTTGCAGTCCGACGCGGCATGCATAGAGGTTAGCCGGCTTGATGTCGCGGTGGATGAGACCGTTCGCGTGGGCATCGGCCAGTGAGTCGCAGGCCTGCTCCAGTAGGAAGGCGGCCCGACCCGGCTGCAGCGGGCCGAATCGTTTGACAAGCTTCTCGAGGTCGAGCCCATCCAACAGCTCCATGACGTAATGGAAGGTCCCGTCATCGGAAACCCCGAAGTCGTAAAGCTCGACGGTGTGTGGTGAGCGAAGACTGGCCGTAGCCTGGGCTTCGAGGTGGAAGCGATCGATTGTCGCGATTGCCGTTCCGCCCATCGCTTCTTTCAGCTTCTCCGGCCGAATCAGCTTGATCGCGGCGGGGCGCACGAGCATACGGTGGCTGGCGCGCCAGACCTCGCCCATGCCGCCACTGCCGATTTGTTCTTCGAGCGTATAGCTGCCAAGCCGTTCCGCTTCCTGCGCCTGTCTTCTCAATCGATACATCATGCGGGATATGACTACGCCGAGCGCCGCTGTGAGGACGCAGGGAATCGTGAAATCGAGGTAGGTGATGGCGGGAGCTTCAGGTACGCCGAACCACTTGATGCCGCTGAACAGCGTCAGCGGGGGGATGGCCGACAGAAGGAGCGCGCGACCCGTGTTTCTACGCCAGGGGATGGAAACGACGATGAGAACCAGCAGAATCCAAACGCTCACCCAAGGGAAGCCGCTGTGCCGACGACCGTCGACCCACCAAGCCGTACTGACTTCAGCGGCCGAGAGCAGCACGGCCATCGACAGCACGTAGGTGATGGCCAGGCCGAATCGGACCGGCTTGGGGATTCGCTCGGTCGAGAGCAGCGCGATGATGACGAGCGAAAACGGTATCATCAGGAAGCTCAGCGGAATACCGGCCTCGGCTCCCCCGTAGTAGAACTCAGGCGCGATTTTGTAGATGAGGACGCCGAGAAGGAGCTCGAATACCGAAACCACGGTCATCGCCATCGCAATCAGTCGAACACGGCTGACTGCCAGATCGACGTCAATGGCCCCGGTCGTCGTTCCAGACCCTGAGGCGGCCGGAAGCTCGCGGGCGAGAAGCCGCTTTCGTGTCGTGTTCATCCCCCTACTTCGTCTTGTAGGCCGTTCGAGTTAGAATCATATTGCTCGCACCTGAACACGCCCGACGCAAGTCGGCTCGAACCGAGTCTGCAATGGAGCTACTTTTGGCAGGACCGGTAGGTCCGCTTCTCATTTTCTTATTACGCATCTGCGATGTCTCCATCGCCACCTTCCGACTGATCAGTGCAGTCCGAGGACGCAAACTGCTCGCGACAGCTCTCGGTTTCGTAGAGATCCTGATCTGGATAGTCGCCGTGGGCACCGTCGTCCGCAATCTCGACTCGGTCTGGCTGGTGATCGGCTATGCGGCGGGATTTGCGGCGGGCACATTCGTCGGGATGACCATCGAAGAGAAGCTGGCGCTGGGCCTTGCCGATGTTCGGATCGTATCACGCGAGACTGGGATAGAGATCGCGGAAGCGCTTCGAGCTCTCGGTTTTGGCGTGACCGAGATGCTAGGCCGAGGCAGAGAAGGCCGGGTCGAGATCATCTCGACCGTCGTCCCGCGCCGTGCGCTGCGACAGGTGCTCGACGAGGTGAGCCACTGGGATGATAGCGCCTTCGTGACGGTCGAGGAGCCACGCACGATCCAGCGCGGCTGGCTGTTCAGCCGCCGACGAAAATGATGGCCGTGGCCGGCGGCGAGGTACGGGTACAGCGAGTGCGAAGGATCCTCGTCTGGATCTTCTTCGCCAACGCCGCTCTGGTTGCGGTAAAAATCGGCGTCGGCCTGATGACGGGCTCGATCTCCGTACTCGGCGATGCGGCCCACTCGGGGACCGACGCGCTCAATAACCTCATCGCCCTGGCGGCTGTCTACTTCGCTGCCGCGCCCCCTGATGAACGCCACCCCTATGGTCACGGCAAGTTCGAGACGTTAGGAGCCGTCGTCATCGCTGGCCTCCTATCCGTGACATGCTACGAGTTGTTGAAGACGGCGATCACCAGGCTGTTGAGAGGCGCGCCGCCACCAGAGGTCGATACGCTGGCCATGATCATACTGGCGGCCACGGTCCCGGTGAACCTGGCGATCGCCATCTTCGAGCGACGACGCGGCAAACAGTTGGGCAGCGAGCTGCTCATGGCGGACGCGCGCCACACAGGGGCCGACGTCTGGGTGACCCTCGCCGTGCTGGGCGGTCTTGGCCTCGTGCGAATCGGCTTCGAGCAGGCCGACGCTTTGCTCGCCATCCTGGTTGCCGGCGTCGTCGCCTACAGCGGCTGGGAGATCCTCAAGATGACGATCCCCGTGCTCGTCGATGAACGTGCCGTTGACCCGGCCCAGATTCAGGCCCTAGCGTCCTCTGTCGATGGAGTGGAAGGCGTTTTTGGTATCCGATCCCGCGGTCGACCCGGGGAAGGGTTCGCGGAACTAACCGTCCGGGTTCGTCCGGATACACACGTTCGGGAAGCCCACATTATTGCTGACGAAGTAGAGCGGCGGTTGGAGGGAGAGCTGGGGCTCGCCGACGTGGTAGTGCATGTCGAGCCGA
Source organism: Gemmatimonadota bacterium (assembly GCA_039586795.1). Lineage (GTDB taxonomy): Bacteria > Gemmatimonadota > Gemmatimonadetes > Palauibacterales > KS3-K002 > Kutchimonas. The sequence goes on along the minus strand of JBDHJS010000001.1, from coordinate 184,577 downwards.
GTGAGCTTCATTGAGTGTTGTGGGTTGGGCGTAGGGGGTGGGGAGTTGAGAGTTACCCCCTACCCGCTACACTCTACTCCCCATTCCCTACTTGCCCTCCTCGACAACCCAAACACACTTCCTCGCCCCCAACCGCTGACACTCCGAGTGCGTCACCCGCACCGGCCCGACTCCCGATGCCTCCAGCAGCCCCGCGGCTAGCGAGCCGTACATCTTGCAGGCGCCGCCGTACTCGCCGACTCGCGCGGTGAGCGCATCGGTGGCGTGGATTTCTATCGGATCATTCTGGACGGAAGACTGCGAGGCGACCAAGAAGGCGTGGTGTACCTTTCGCAACGCCTTCAGCGCGGCACGTCGGCGAAATGCCTGCGGCAGCCGACGCCTGAGGCGCCGGAAGGCGCCGAGCGGACCTGAAAAATGGTAGCGGGCGAGCTGGCGACCGGCATCGGTGAACACGTCGCTGGCATCCGAGCGGCGCGCGATGAGCTCGAGAAGTGCCTCGACCCTTTTTTGGTCTACGCTACGACGCAACCTGGCCAGCCTTCGAAACTCGCTGATCTGGACGTCGACAACGCCGCTCAGCCCCAGCCGATGGGGGAAGAATTGCTGGGGATTCTCCTCCGGCATCAACTGCGGAGGCGTATCCTGTTGTTGTATCGCCCGCAGCAGCGCGAGAGGCAATCTGGCGTCTATTCTGCCGGTCGCTTCGCTCATCACGTCACCCAAAAGCAATACCTATCGCCGCGGTAATCACGATTATCCCGATCCAGTTCAACCAGAAACCCGTTCGCCGCATCTCAGCCGGCGGAATGTAACCGGTCCCAAATACTATGGCGTTCGGAGGCGTCGCGACCGGCAGCATAAAGGCCATCGATGCTCCCATCGCCGCCGCCGCCATCAGAGCCAACGGCTCCACTCCCACCGCCGGGCCGAGTGCCGCCATAACCGGCAGTCCGAGAGTGGCAGTTGCCGTGTTCGACGTGATCTCGGTAAGGAACACGAAGGTCGTCGCCACGGCCGCTAATATCAGGAGGTCTGGAAGGCCAGCCATTACGGCGAGCTCCCCGCCCAGCCACCCCGTCAACCCCGTCGATGCGAAGGCGGAGGCAAGCGAGAGGCCGCCGCCGAACAGCACGAGGATGTCCCACGGTATTCTCGCAGCCGTTCCCCAGTCAAGGACGCGTGTTCTACGTCCCGACCGGTCTCGGGCAGGCCACAAGAAGAGCAATAGCCCGGCAGCGATGGCGATCGTCGAGTCGCCGACCTGCGGGAGCAGCGTCTGGATGCCGGGAATCGTAATCACGCCTATTTGCTTCGGCGATCGAAGAATCCAGGACAGCGCCGCTAGTAAGAAGACGATGGCCGTCGCCCGTTCTGCCGAGTGCCACGGCCCTAACTTCGCCCGCTCCGCCTCGATGACCTCGTCGGCGCCGGCGATCGATCGCCCCGGTAGCCGATACAGGACGAAGCAGAGCAGCGCCCAACATGCGATCAGCATCGCCGCGCTGACCGGGAGTCCGATGGTCATCCACCTGGCAAACGATACGTCGACGCCCAGCAGTTCGTCGGCCAGACCGGCAAGAACGGCGTTGGGCGGCGTACCGATCAGCGTTGATACACCGCCGATCGAGCCGGCATAGGCGATCCCGAGCATCAGCGCTACGCCGAGCCGCTCCGATCCCGTCTTACCTTCGGTCGGCACGGCGGGTATCAGGCTCAACACCGCGATGCCGATCGGCATCATCATCAGTACTGCCGCCGTGTTCGACATCCACATGCTCAACAACGCGCAGGCGATCATGAAGCCGGCAACCAGACGGCGCGGGGATGTTCCGGTCCGCCTGACTACGGCCAGCGCCACACGACGGTGTAGATCCCAGCGCTGCATGGCGGCGGCGATGAAGAAACCGCCCATGAAAAGGAAGATCACCGGGTTGGCGTACGGGCCGGCGGCGGCGGCCGCTGTTCCGATCCCGAGGGCCGGGATCAAGACGAGCGGCAGCAACGCGGTCACCGCCAGGGGGATGGCCACGGTTAGCCACCAGACGGCCATCCAACCCGCCATCGCCAGCGTTGCTTGACCTTGCGGCGTCACGCCTTCGGGCTGCGGCCCCAACAGCAAGAAAAAGAAGACGATCGGCCCGGCGATAATCCAGCGAGTTCGATAGGCGGGTTGGGCGGAGTCATTGCGCGACTCAGACATCGATCCGAGAATAAGCTCCCTTTGTCCTATCGCAAGGTCGCGAGAAACGGCAGCGGTCAACGTAGCGAAGGAAGAAGAGACGACGAGTGGCGCTTCAAGCCCTCATAGCGTTTGCAGCTGCAGCGATAGTGTCCGTCGGCGCATGGCGGTTAGGGGCCCTCGACCGTGGTGGGACGATCGCCGGTACCGCTGTCGGTGCGGCCGTGTTCGGGTTCGGGGGGCTGAACGCAGCCGCCATCCTCGTGTTCTTCTTCGTGAGCTCGAGCGCTCTCTCCGCCCTATCGGGTGGCAACGAACGCAGCCGGCGCGGCGCTCGGCAGGTCCTGGCCAATGGCTCGGTCGCCGCTCTCGCCGCCGTCATGATCCCGTTCCACCCGCTGGCGGGGCTGGGCTTTCTCGGCGCGCTCGCCGCCGCCACAGCGGACACCTGGGCCACGGAGATCGGCGTGCGCTCCGGGGCGCGGCCGCGCTCGATTCTGACCTTTGAGGTGCAAGAACCCGGAACATCCGGTGCCATCTCGCTACCCGGAACCGTCGGGTCGGCTGTCGGTGCGTGTGCGGTGGGCGCGGCCGGGGCCTGGCTGCTTGGTGAGGGGGGCCTTCGGTGTGCATTGGTGGTGGCGATATCGGGTCTGGCGGGCTCGCTCTTTGATTCGCTTCTCGGCGCCGGGCCACAGGCCGGTTACAGGTGCCCTGAGTGCGGCTCATCCCCGGAAGTAGCGCGGCACGCGGACTGTCCCGCGACCGCTGAGCGCATATCTGGTCTCCCGGGCCTGGACAACGATGCCGTCAACTTCCTCGCGACGCAGGTGGGGGCGCTCCTGTGCGTGATCGGCGGGGCCCTTTGGTGAGGTATTGTGTGGTGTGTATGACGAGAACACAGCGCTTGACCACCGATATGGAAAGGTGTTCTATTTCCTGACGAACAACCGTTCAAACAGCCCGCCGCAAAAGAAAACTGCAAACCTATCGCGAATGGAGAGCCGAATGGCTCCATCTCCCCAGCGTGCTCGAGAAGCTGTCTTCGGCAAGGCCGCAGACGCGCTGGAAGTAGACACCGCGGAACTGGCGGAACGGTGGGCTAAGGCCTTTGAGCGCCGCGCGGAGGACCGCGGCGAGCCGTCTCCCATTCAGGGCCTCGAAGCTGAAGTCGAAAGCCTGGTCGCCGGAATCGTGGAGGTTCTAAAGAATCCCCGATCCTATCGCAGCTTCCTGGGTGAAGGCGAAAACCAGAAGATCGGTCGGCGGATCGCTGAAAAGCACGTGCAGGGCGGTGGCACGCTCAGCACCGCTATGGACGCCTACATGCGTCTTCGTCAGCAGCTCATCCTCGCTTCTCGGGAGAGCTTTCGGGAGAGCGACAGGCCGTTCTTCGACTTAATGAGCCGCCTGAACCGCTGCATCGACCGGGTCCTGTTCGCGCTGGCGGACGGTTACTTCAGCGCGTTCCAAACCGAGATCGAGAAGCAGGCGATCACCGATCCGCTGACCGGGCTGGGCAACTCTCGTCGCTTCAGAGAGGCGCTCGCCGCTGAGCTCAAGCGCAGCGACCGCACAGGGCGGCCGTTCTCCGTCGTCTTCGTCGATGTCGACAACTTCAAGGACATCAACGACAGTCTGGGCCATGTGGAGGCCGACTATACGCTGACGGCCATCGGCCGCACTCTGGTTACGCACCTGCGGGGCAGCGATCTGGTCTGTCGGTGGGGTGGAGATGAATTCGTCATCATGCTACCCGAGACGGATCGAGACGAGGCGGGTGCTTTGGCAGAACGGTTGCGCGCCGAAGTCGCGGCTTGTGAGAAGTGCGCTGGAGCAACGATCTCGCTTGGTGTGGCCTGCTTTCCGCAGGATGGCAAGGACTACGATGGGCTGGTGGCCAACGCCGACCGCGCGCTCTACGCCTCGAAACACGCCGGCAAGAACATGGTCACTCAGAGCACGGACGGCAGAGGCGGCTAGCCGAACATTGAACATCGGACAGAGACCGTCCAACGTTTGAAGGTCCCTTCAACGTTCCGTGATGGGTGTACAATATTCAGTGTTCAACAGACTGCAAAACAAAAAGGGAGAGGACGCATAACCCAAGCGTCCTCTCCACTTTTTCTTGTTGCTCTTCGAGTGCCCTTATTCCTCGCCGCCAATGCTCTTCGGCTGAATCATCTCGAACGGGATACCTTCTGCGGTGAGCTTCTGGTTGATCACCGACTGTACCCGTAGAAGCAGCTGATACCCGGCGTGCGACGTGGGCACGTTCTCCCGATACGTCCGCGGCTGGGTGCGCGCCCGGTTCGGGTCGGGCTGATAAAAGGCCAGCGCTACCAGGCCCATCCCGTAGACCTCCTGAGTCTCTGGGTCCACTCCGCGACCGGCCTGGAACAGGAAGGTCACTCTGCGCTCGTTCGCCGGCAGATTCATCGCGGCTTTCGTCGGATCCCAGGTTCCCGTGTCCAGCCAACGCGTCTCGACCAGACCGTCCTCTGGCCGCTGCTGGAACAGCTCGATCCCTTGGGAGGTCAGCGCACTGATCACCACGTTGGTGACGTCCACGTGGCTGTAACCGCCCTCGAACTTCAGGATAATCGGGTTGACGGCATCTTCGGGCTGTGGAACGTGGCGCGGCATCGAAGCGCCTCCGCCAGTGGCCGTGCCGCTGCAGCCAGCAGCCACGGCGATACCTACCAGTGACGCCAGCGTAATCAGTTTCCGCATGGGGCCTTCCTGTCTAAGTACTTGAGTTTTATTTGCGATGTGCGTCCCTATTCTACACCATGCCGTTGCATGGCGCCAGCGCTGGCCAGGGTCGTGAAAAGATTGTGTCGGGGCCGGCATATAGGGGGGATCCCAGCTCCACGAGCGGCTAGCCCGGACGGCCGTGGGAAGCACGCCAGCCTATTGCCAGATGTCTCACTGTCTTCATATAATGGAGCGGCGCCACTATCAATGTTGAGAATGATTCCTCGCTGATTAGCCCCTCTTTGTGACACTCTGCCCCTTGCCGAACCCCTGCTCGGCAGGGACGCCTTGGCTAACCCATTACTCCTGAAGAGGTTAGCTCGTGTGTCAGCTTCGGCCTGATTAGTGCATCCGATATGCGGTTGATGCTTTGTTTCCAGTTTGGCGGATTCAGCGCCTGAATTTGTTCTATTTTCTACTTTCGTAGTTCGTATCAACCTTTGTTTCTCTGGAGGCGACTGTGAGAGAGAGAGCTACAAGGAGAACTTGGCTGCTCGCTGTGCCGCTGGTCCTGGCCCTGGGCTTCGTCGCTTGCGACGACGATTGTCCGGCCTGTGAGGACCCGGGAATCGTTCCGCCGCAGGGCGGGCAAGGCTACCTGGGCTACACGGACCTCGTCGAGGATGAGGGGTTCACGACCTGTGGCCTGTGCCACGCGACGTACCAGTCCGGATGGGCGACGACGGGTCATGCGCATGCCTGGGAGACTCTGCAGGCCAACCCCGGCGCACAGGAGTTCTGCGAGGGTTGCCACACGGTGAACCAGGCGGGCAACCCGGATACGACGGATGTCGGCTATCTGGCCAGCGGGGACTCCGTGTTCCACGACGTGCAGTGCGAGAGCTGCCACGGCGGGGGCGCGACGCACGCTGCCGATCCGGACCTGACGAACGCGCCGCTCTGCTCGATCGTGGCGGACACGGCGGCGACGACGGGCTGCGGAGAGTGTCACAACGGCTCACATCACCCGTTCGTCGAGCAATGGCAGGAGTCGCGGCACGGGCAAGTGAACTCCTACCCAGCTGGCCGTGATGGCTGCAACGCCTGCCACGAAGGCCGGGTGGCGATGGAGGTCAAGTTCTACGAGACGTCCAACTACGTCGAGAAATCCGATCCGGACAACCTCTACCCGATTCTCTGCGTGGTCTGTCACGACCCGCACGGGACAGACTACGCCGCGAACCTGCGGGCTCCGATCGACGTCGCGTCGTTTGACCACCTGTGCGTTCGTTGTCATTCGCGGCACGCGGTGCCTCCGTCGACACGCGGGACGCACGCAGGGCAGGGGTTCCTGGTGCTGGCCGACGACGTGGGCTGGATCCCGGCTGGTTTCGAGGATCCGGGCATCCACGCGCACGGTGGGATCCTGAACGAGGGCCTCTGCGTGACCTGCCACGTGAACATGTTCTCGGTCACGGACACGGCGGGCGATCACGTCTTCACCAACGTGGGCCACCTTTTCGAGCCGATCCCATGTTTGGATGCCCAGGGCATTCCCACAGAGGGACCGTGCGCCGATGAGGATCGTGACTGGACCGCCTGCACGACGTGTCACACGGATGAGGCCTCGGTGATCGCGGACTACAACGCAGTGTGGGACTCGATCAACGTGCTGCTCGACATCCTTTGGGTCGACTCTAATGCGAACGACACTATGGATGTGGCCGATGTGGGCCTGCTGCCCATGGTGGTCGCGCTGGGTGACACGGTGGAACTCGATCCGTCCGACGATTTGGTGACGGTTGCGGAGGGCGCACTGTTCAATGGGCAGGTCGCCTACACGGACGACCGCTTGTGGTGGGGTGGCAACTCCTATGTGTTCGGCATCCGGTTCTCGTCCCACAAGATGAGCGGTAACGGGGTGCACAACCCGGACTACCTGATCGAGCTGCTGCTCGCATCGATTGATGCCGTGAACGATTGGTACTTCACGCCGTAGGCGGGGAGACTGATTAAGTATGTGTGCATAGCCCGGTCCGTGCCCTGAAGGTGTGGACCGGGCTGTCACGCTTTTGATGGCTGAAGAGAGGGAACGGGATTCGCCATCATATCTTGAATCGAGACGAAGGGCCTGAAGGTTGTCTGTAACCAGGCGGGTGCTGTTTCGACCCGACCACAACAGTCGCCATAAACCGAGTCTCACATCCAGCATTCATCTTTCACCCGTTCTTCTGGAGGCGGATTGTGAGTGAGAGAGCTACAGTAAGAGAGCGCCTGAGGTGGGTCGCGTTGCTGGCCCTGCTGGGGGTTTTCGCGGTGGGGTGTAGCGACGAGTCTACCTTTGCCGACGGCACGGTTCCGCCCGACACAGTGTCGCTGTACTTAGGCTACGCTGTTGCCGAAGCGCAGCTCACCACCTGCGGCAATTGTCACGCAACCTTCCAGTCTGGGTGGTCTGACACCGGGCACCAACATGCCTGGGAGACGCTACAGGCTAACCCCGGCGCGCAAGCGTTCTGCGAGGGTTGCCACACGACCAACCAGAATGGCAACCCGGACACGGGAGCGAGCGGCTATCTGGCAACCAACGATCCAACCGTCGCAAGAAGCGGCGATCCCCGCTACCTAGATGTCCAATGCGAGAACTGCCACAGCTCGGGTTGGGATCACATCAACTCGCCGACCACGACGCAGCCGCTAGCGTCGATCACGGCGGACACGGCGGCGACGACGGGCTGTGGTGAATGCCACTCCGGCACGCACCACCCGTTCGTGGAACAGTGGCGGACGTCGAGGCACGGGACTTTGAACTCGTACCCAGCTGGCCGCGACGGGTGCAACCAATGCCACGAAGGCCGCAAGTCGCTGGAGATAAAATTCCTCGAAACGTCGGACTACATCGAGAAGTTCATCCCGGACGCTCTCCAGCCGATCGTCTGCGTGGTCTGCCATGATCCGCACGGCTCCGACTTCGAGGCGAATTTGCGCGCCGAGATCTCGACTTCAACTACGGATCACCTCTGCGTCCGCTGTCACGCGAACCGTGGCACGCCGCCGAATCGTCGTGGCCCGCACGCGGCGCAGGGGCTGCTGGTGCTCAATGAGGACGTGGGCTGGATCCCGGCAGGCTTCGAAGACCCAGGCCTCCACTGGCACGCCAGCCCGGTGCTAAACCCAGAAGTCTGCGTCACCTGTCACGTCAACATGTTCGAGGTCTCGGACTCAGCGGGCGACTTCCTCTTCCAATCGGTGGGCCATCTGTTCGAAGCGATCCCCTGCTTGGACGAGAACGGGATTCCCTCAGGCGAGCACGATTGTGCGGACGATGAGCGCGACTGGACCGCCTGCGAGGGCTGCCACGCAGACCCGATCGACAAGTACAACGAGACGTGGGACGAGATCAACGCGTTGCTCGACCAGTTGTGGGTCGACTCGAACGCCAATGACACAATGGACGTTGCCGACGCCGGCCTGCTGCCCATGGTGGTAGCGCAGGGTGACACGCTTGAGCTGGATCCGTCGGACCAACTGATTACGGTGGCGGAGGGTGCGCTATGGAACGCTCAGCTCGCCTTCACGTCGGATCGTCTATGGTGGTCTGGTTTCAACGTGTTCGGCGTCAGCGTATCAGCGCACAAGGCCAGCGGTAACGGCGTTCACTCGCCGGAGTGGCTCAAGTCGATTCTCGCTGCTTCGATCGCTGCCGTTCAGGATTCGTACGGTCTGCCGTAGCAGGAGATGCACGAAATTGCCCGGTCCGCGCACCGCGCGGACCGGGAACCGATAAACCAGGTACCGGGAGGACATTGTGAGGGTCTCAGGCCAAGCATCGAGGTGTGCCGGGACCCGACTGCGGTTCACGAGAACAGCGGTCGCGTTCACCGGCGTCGCCGTTGCCTGGTGCCTCTGGAGCGCATCGGCGCTCCAGGCGCAGCAGTGGCGAATGCGCATCTCCTCACGAGTACAGTATGTCGAAGGGCAGTCGCTCCAGCGTGACAGCGTGCCGATCAGTGATGTCCGAGTTACCAACGACGGTCGCTTCAAGGCAGATAACATCTTCGTCACGTGTCCCACAGGCTCGGAGTACTGCTACTACTACGGATCGGGTCCGACACTGAAGACTTACCCATCAGTGCTCGACGCCGATCTCAACGTTTTCGGATTCGGTGTGGAGGGCCTGCGGTTCTACGCGAACACGCGCTTTCAGACCGCGTTCGGCGCAGACGAGAACTTCTGGCCAGTCGAGCCGGAAGTCGCCGTGCTAAACGCTTATGCGGAGCTCAACCGTAGACAGTATCGGTTCCGGCTGGGCCGGGACTACACCGTCAATGGCCTCGGCTTCTTCGGCTATGACGGAGGCTCGGCACTCGTCCGCTTCAACCCGTGGTGGACCCAGGTCGAGCTGTACGGCGGACGAGCTCTGGCGCGCGGCATACCCGTGCCGATCAACTCCAGCATTTTCGATCCGCTCGGCGACCTGAAGCCAAGTGACAACGGCTGGCTGATCGGGCTGAGGGCGTCGGCGCGGCCCTCGACCAGCTCGTCGCTGCAGGTCGTCTACCAACGCCAGTACACCGGCCAGAGCGACTATATCGCCACGGAGCGGATCGGTTTCGAGGGAAGCTGGTACGTTATTCCGGCGGTCTCTCTGCTGGGCCACGCCGACTACGATCTGGCTTACGGCGATTGGGGCAAGGCGGGATTGAGAGCCGGGTGGCAGATCAACCCGATGTTCTACGCTGAGGGCGGCTACCTGCGTTACCGGCCGGTCTTCAGCCTCCAGGAAATCTGGTACGCCTTCAGCCCGGTCGCTTACAACGGCTGGAACCTGTCCACCGCGATCAGGCCTTTGCCGAATCTAAGCTTCAAGCTCTGGCTGGAGCGGAGACAGTACGAAGAGACGGACGCCGAGGTGGCCTTCTTCACGACTACCGACCGCGACTATCGATTCGGGATTCGGGGGACCTGGGTTCTGAACGAGATGTGGTCATTCGACGGCGGGTACTGGCGAAACCATGGGTTCGGCGCCGCCCTCAACTCGGGCGATCTTCGCGTCGCCATGAAGCCCCACGACCAGCTTACGCTGGGTGGGCGATTCAGCGCCTGGCAGCAGTTGGAGGAGTTTCGGCTGAACCAGGGTCGAGTGTGGGGCTTGGGTCTTGACCTCCGCTGGCGGACACGGCAGGGTACGGTCTGGTTCTCCGTCGACCGCTACGATCACGACAATCGCGGCGACCAGGCCATCCAGGACTGGAGCCAGTGGCGCAGCGCTGTTGGCTTTTCTTACTACCTTGGTTCTGAACCCGGGAGGACACCGTGAGGCACCGTGCTACTTTCTCTGCGACACTAGCGGCTCTGCTGGTGGCGGCGACGGTCCAGCTCGGACTCGCGCAGACCGGGCAGATGCCTAAGCCGGAAAACCACCAGACCGCCGAATTCTTATCGGCGCACGGCGGACAGGCCCAATCCAATATCCAGATGTGTTCGGTCTGCCATGCTCGTGAGTATTGTAGCGGCTGTCATGTCAACGCTCAGGATGTGCCGGAGATTCAGGCACTGAACTCGGATCCGGCGGTAGCGGATTATGTCGCGGGCCTGACGTTCCCGGCCCCGCCGAGTCACACCCTGTTCTTCCTTGATGACCACCGCGCACTGGCGGCCTCGGCCACCGGAAGCTGCGCCGTGTGTCACGTGGTCGAGCAGCAGTGCCAGGTTTGCCACCTGGGCGCCGAGACGCTGGAGCGGCCGCGGGCCGCCTCACAGCGGCGTGACGTCGATCTATACCACCCGTTCAACTTCATGCAGAACCACGCGACAGCGGCGTTCAATCAGGAAACGGAATGCGCCAGCTGCCATAACCCGCAGGCTTTTTGTCTGGAGTGTCACTCGGGGCTCGGTCGGGCGAGCAGAGACCTGAGGACGAACACTGGATACCACAACAGGAACGGAGGCTTCGAGTTCGGTCATGGGCAGGCGGCAAGGCAGGGTCTGGAAAGCTGCCAGGCGTGCCACGCGCAGCAGTATTGTCTGCAGTGCCATTCGGCCAAGCTCGGCCGCCGCATCAACCCCCACGGCCCTGGATTCGACGCTCAGAAGCTTCAGAACAAGAACCCTGCGTTCTGTGGCCTTTGCCACTTCGGCGATCCGCTCAATCCGGGCGGATAGCGTACGAGAATCTAGAGGCACAAGCGAGTCGCCGGACGCCAGTCGCGTCCGGCGACTTTTCACATCAATTGCTGGCTCCCAAACCAACAACGCCTTAATTTCGTATATACCTACGGAACCACTCACCGCGACGGCAAGCGGGCCGCCTCAGACCCAGCCCCGCGCCGTCGAGACCGCTGGGGGGATCATGGTTACCGTTCTTTCCCGTTTTATCAGATCCAACGCCACGATCTTCGCATTGGGCTCTGGCCTGGGTGTCTTGTTGACTCCTCGGGTCGCAGTTGGGCAGGCGACGGAGCCAATGCAGGATCCTCTTGCGGGTTCGGAGGTCTTTGAGTCCAAAGGCTGCATCCGCTGTCATGCCGTGAACGGGATCGGCGGCACGTCGGCGCCCGATCTGGCCCGCATCCCCCGAAGACGCTCGTTTTACGAGTTGGCGGCGAATGTCTGGAATCATCTGCCCGCCATGGTCGACGGTATGAGAGTCCAGGGGATACAATACCCTGAGCTCAATGCCGACGAGGCGGACGACCTCATCGGTTTTCTCTTTACCCTCGACTACTTCGATGCACCGGGCGACGTGACGGCCGGCAAGAAGCTCTACACGGAAAAGAAATGCTTCGTCTGTCACCGAATCGGCGATTACGGCGGCGACGCCGGCCCGGAGCTCGACCACTTCGGTCGCTATGGCTCACCGATCATCGCTGCCGCCTCCATGTGGAACCACAGCGCCATGATGAGCCAGGCCATGGAGCTCACCGGCGTTGAGCGGCCGATGTTCGAAGGATCGGATATCCTCGATCTAATCGCCTACCTGCAGTCCGTCTCGACCGTTCCTATCGAGGGAAGACTCTACGTCCTGCCCGGCCGCGCACAATCGGGCAGGGTCGTTTTCGCGGAGAAGCGCTGCGACGAATGCCATGCCGTTCAGGGCGTGGGCGGCTACGTTGCGCCCGACCTGGCGGCCCAGGGACGTCAGTGGGGCCTCACGGAATTCGCTGCCGCGATGTGGAACAAACGGGCGCAGATGCAGGCAGCAGCCCGTCAGAAGGGGTTGAGCCTTCCACAAGTCGGCGCCGTCGAGATGGCCGACCTCGTCGCCTATCTCTACTCCGTCGAGTACTTCGCGGAGCCGGGTGACGACGAGCGCGGAGCGCAGACGCTTCGCGACAAGGGATGTCTTGGCTGTCACTCGCTCCAGGGAACGGGCGGAATCAGCGCCACCGACTTCACACAGCTCACTGGCCTCGAGTCGCCGGCGGATGCCATAGCGATGCTGTGGAACCACGCGGTCATCATGGATGCCGCGCCGGATCTGCAGGAGACCGCTTGGCCCCAACTTTCGGCTGAAGACCTCGCCGACATCTCCGCCTTTCTGCAGAGTCTGCAGAACAGCGAGTAGAACCGCGAACCTATCGATATGCCCAGCACCCGCTTGTAGAGTGATGGAGCCGGGCGTTGTTCTTCTCCGAGCAGTGTGAGAGAGGACGACAGTGTGGGCGAGCGAGCGGACTTGAGTTTCGGTTTTTCATTGGTCTATGCCTGGCCTGTCATAGAGACTCCCTCGGGGTCGCTATTCTGCCACACATGTGACTATTTGTAACAGTTATTGTGTTTCGGCCACTTGCCCCTTGCCTGAAAAGGTCAACACACCTAAGGTTTCGCAGGCATAGGCAGTGGTCAGAGGAAACTCGTGCGCGCCCGAAGTGTCTTATACTGTGGTTTAACAAGGGAGCGAAACATGAACCACAAACGTTCGTTTGCTTTCTCACTGGTTCTGCTGGCGGCGATCGCGTTTCTTGGCGCCTTCGCCTGGCAGGAGGGATGGGTAACGCCGCCGGCTATGGCACACGCGGTGGAGGGGCAGGAGCAATGCCTGATGTGCCACAATCCCGAGGGCGGCATGAAGCCGGCCCCTGAGGCGCACAAGGGCATGCCTGTTGACGTTTGCCTGTGGTGTCACGCGACGGATGCCGCGGTGCAGACGACCGCACCCCCTGCCATGCCCCACGCCGTGGAGGGGCAGGAAAGTTGCTCCATGTGCCACACGGATGGCGGTGTAAAACCTCCGCCGGCGGACCACGAGGGCAGGGACAATCAATACTGCACGCTCTGCCACAGTCCAGCCTAGGCGAAGAGACGAGTTGGCGTCATGGCGCGCTCCCGGTTTGCGGGGGCGCGCCTTTGCCGTATCCCCCCGAAGCCTGACAGTGACCCGGATCGCAGGTGAATCCAAGTCATGCCAATCACACCCCTAACTGTCTTCATCTTCGCCGTCGTAACGGCGCTCGCCACGGGGCTCGGGGCCGTGCCATTCCTCTTCTTGCCGCGCATGACCCGGACGTGGCTGGCAATGGCTAACTCCGTAGCCGCCGGCCTGATGATCGCTGCCAGCTTCGGCCTCATCTACGAGGGTTTGAATGCGGGTCTGATGAGGGTGATTGCTGGTGCGCTGTTGGGCGTGGCATTCATCGCCTCGAGCACGCGTTGGCTCCACGGCCACGGCGAGCTGCAGCTTGGCACGCTGCGAGGCGTCGATGCCGGCCGGGCTCTGCTCATCATCGGCGTGATGACCGTGCACTCGTTCACCGAAGGCGTAGGCGTCGGCGTATCCTTCGGCGGTGGAGAGGCCCTCGGCGTCTTCATCACGACGGCCATCGCGGTGCACAATATTCCCGAAGGACTCGCCATCAGCCTCGTGCTCGTACCACGCGGCGAACCGGTGCGACGGGCCGCCGCCTGGAGCATCTTCTCGAGTCTTCCACAGCCTCTGTTGGCGGTGCCCGCATTCCTTTTCGTCGCTGCGTTTGCCACCGTCCTGCCGGTGGGGCTCGGATTCGCCGCCGGCGCCATGATCTGGATGAGCTTCGCCGAGCTGATCCCAGAAGCCCTGGCGGACGCCCCCAGTCGTACCGTCGCCACCGCGGTCACCGCCTCGCTACTGGCGATGATCGGCTTCCAGTGGTTCCTGCGGGGCTAGCCGCGTCGCGGAATGTCCCGCCCCGCCGCACCGGGGTTGTCGTGGCCGCGAACGAGAATCCATATTTCTTTTAACAGCAAGGGTTTACAGCACCTGGGTTTCCGCCGCTCAGCGGCCTGACCCTTGCGGGCCAATCTTACTAAGGTGATCGCGTGCACGAGATGTCGCTGGCCCTGGAAATCGGCTCGATCTGCGAGGGGGAGCTGGCCAAGGCGTCCGAGACCCGCATGACGGCGTTGGGCGTTGTGGTCGGCGTCTTCTCTGGTGTCGAGGTGGAATCGCTCAGGTTCTGCCTGGACGTTGTGCTCAAGGATCGCTTTGGCGATGTGCATCTGGAGATCGAGCGCGAACCGGGCCTGGCAGCGTGTCTGGAGTGCGGCCTGCGTTTCGAGGTTCTGCGCGCTCCGTTCGAGTGCCCGGAGTGCAAGGCTGTGGCGCAAGGTGTGTCGGGGGGCCAAACCCTGCAGGTCAGCTACCTGGAAGTGGAGTGAGACGCGATGAGCGCCGAGCGCGTGGACGTCAAACAGAAGGTCCTTAGTGCCAACGATCAGCTGGCCGAGCACATCCGTGGTGACCTTACGGCTCGGGGCATCTTCTGCATCAACATGATTTCGTCGCCGGGGTCGGGAAAGACGACATTGCTCGAAAAGACCATCGATGGGCTTAAAGACCACCTGCGGCTGGCGGTCGTGGCGGGTGACGTCCAGACGCGCAATGATGCCGAGCGATTGATACGTCACGGGGTGCCTGTGGAAGCAATCGAGACGGGAGGCGGCTGCCACTTGAACGCTGAACAGGTTACGCGATCCCTCGAGGCCATCGATCGTGACCGGCTGGATCTTCTCTTCATAGAGAATGTGGGCAATCTGGTCTGCCCATCTTCGTTCGACCTTGGCGAATCGGTGAAGGTTGTGTTGATGAGCGTAACCGAAGGCGAGGACAAGCCTCTCAAGTATCCCGCGGCGTTCAAGAGGGCCAGCGCCTTCATCTTGACCAAGACGGATCTAATTCCGCACCTGCAGTTCTCCGCGGATGCGGCGATCGAGAACGCTCGATCGGTTAATCCTGACCTGAGAGTATTCTCAACCTCATCGTTTTCTGGAGCTGGCTTGGACGAGTGGCAGAACTGGCTGACGGAGAGAATCGAGGAGAGTAGACGGAGCACCTAGCGTGCAAGGACTGAGTGTCCGCGTCCGCGGGATCGTCCAGGGCGTTGGCTTCCGCCCCTTCATCTACCAGCTGGCCAAACGTCACGGCCTGACCGGCTGGGTCCGAAACACGAATGCCCAGGTGGAAATCGAGTTGGACGGCGATGAAGGCGCGCTGCGGGCGTTTCTAGAAGGACTTCGCGCGGACGCTCCTCCTCTGTGTCGGATTGACGAAATCCTCAGCGAGAACAAGACATTTCACGGCTATGCCACCTTCGAGATCGTCGAGAGCACCGAGGACGAGGGCTGGCAGTCGATTCCACCGGACAGCGCGACCTGCGACGATTGCCTTGCCGAAACGCTAGATGTGTCCGAACGGCGCTATCGCTATCCGTTCACCAACTGCACGCACTGCGGTCCTCGCTTCACGATCATCGAGAAACTCCCCTACGATCGCAGACGAACCACAATGCGTGGGTTCGTTATGTGCGAGGATTGCCGTCGCGAATACGAGGATCCGCAGGACCGAAGATTCCACGCGCAGCCCGTGGCGTGCCCGGTCTGCGGGCCGAAGATCTGGCTTAGCGGAGGTACTGACACCGAAGCGGCGTCGAAGGACGTCATCGAGGCTTGCGTCGATTGCCTGAAGAACGGCCAAATCGTTGCGATCAAGGGATTGGGCGGCTACCAGTTGGCCTGCGACGCAATGAACGCGGAGGCGGTCGCCGAGCTTCGGAATCGTAAGCGACGATTTGGAAAGCCATTCGCCCTTATGGTGCCCGATGCCGCGTGGGCGAAACGTCTGTGCAAGGTCCGTCCCGCCGAGTTGCAGGCGCTGGAAAGCCGCGAGCGCCCCATCGTGCTGATTAAGCGACGACGCGATACAGGAATTGCCGAGGACGTCGCTTACGGCCTGGATACCCTGGGCGTCATGCTTCCTTATACACCGCTGCACCATCTGCTGATGCGGGCGATGGATGGCCCCGTGGTGATGACGAGCGGCAACCTTAGCGAGGAACCGATTGCCATCGGCAACCAGGAGGCGATTGAGCGACTCGGCGAAATCGCCGATGAGTTCTTGCTCCACGACCGGGACATTCACGCCCGCTACGATGACTCCGTGGTGCGAAGCCTGGGCGATGCCGTCGTACCGATTCGTCGAGCGCGTGGCTATGCACCTGCGCCAATCGACCTGCCCTTTGAGTCGTCGCAGGATGTTCTTGCCGTAGGCGCTCAACAGAAGAACACGTTCTGTCTCGTCAAAGGCTCCAAGGCCTTTCTAAGCCAGCACATCGGCGACCTCGAAAACCTCGAGACACTTGAACACTTTCATTCGGCGCTCGAGACGTATCGAAATCTGTTCAGAGTCGAGCCGCAGGTCATCGCCCACGACTCGCACCCCGACTACTTGTCGACGCGCGTTGCCTACGACTACCCGGCTGGCCAGGCGCTACGGGTCGCCGTGCAGCACCATCACGCGCATATCGTCAGCGTGATGGCCGAGCACGGAATCAGCGAGCCTGTTATTGGGATCGCGTTCGACGGAACAGGCTACGGTACGGACGGCGCTGTGTGGGGCGGTGAACTGCTGGTCGCGGATTGGAAGGGCTTCGAGCGTGTGGCGCATTTGAAGTACGCTCCGATGCTCGGCGGTGAGGCTGCGATCAAGAAGCCGTACCGGATGGCGGCGGGTTACATCTGGAGCCTCTGTCGTGGCATCCCGGAAACCGAATTCAGGCCCTTCATCGATTCGATCCCCATCGGCGAGCGCATCATCTTGAGGCGGCAGTTTGACGCGGAGATCAACATGCCGCTCACCTCGTCATGCGGTCGGCTCTTCGACGCCGCGGCCGCGCTGCTGGATTTGCGCCGCGAGGCGGAGTACGAAGGCCAGCCAGCCGTCGAATTGGAAGCCATCGCCGACCCGCAGGGGGATGATTACTTCCCCTACGACATCATCCGCGAAGGTGACGGCTGGGTCATCGACCCCGCCGCCACGTTGCGCGCCCTCTGGTGTGAGTATCGAGCTGGACGACCCGTGAAGTGGATCAGCAACGCCTTCCACAACACCGTGGCATCCTTCACCCTCGACACATGCAAGCTGATCCGCGACAAGCACAAGCTCAATCGCGTGATGCTGAGCGGAGGCTGTTTCCAGAGTTCGCTGCTGACGCGCCTGATGGTCGACGGTCTGGACGACGCCGGCTTCGAGGTCTTCACCCACCGGCAGGTGCCGCCCAACGATGGCGGCATATCTCTGGGACAGGCAGTTGTAGCGTGGGCGCGGGCTGGACACTGACGTCAACGTTCAGTGCCTACATGTAGACGGTTCCGTGCCTACATGTAGACGCTGAGCATCGAGTAGAGTATCAAGAATATCACGATCAGACCCACGGCAAGGGCGGAGAAGCCGAAGACGCGAAACAGTCGCTGCATCTTTTTCGGATATGGGTGAACCAGGTACTCCTCCAGCTTACCCGCTTCAACCAGCTTCTCGTACTCGCGCGGTTTATCGTGCTTCAACTCTTCGACAGGGACACGTCCGGTGAATATGACGGGATCCATCGGGAACTTGTCCGGTCGGAAGTGCGTGTTGAAGAAGTGGATGGTAAAGATGAACGCCACGGCCAGCAGCGCTTCGTCACTGTGCAAGATGGTTGCGACATTCACGGTCCACCCTGGCAGAATCACCGTGAACAGCTCGGGGAACCAGAGCAGCAATCCGGTCGACCCGATGATGAACATTCCCCAGAAGACTGCGAAGTAGTCGAATTTCTCCCAGTAGGTAAAGCGTCCATACTTGGGCCGCGATCCCCAGCCGAGAAACCACTTAATCGAACCGATAAACTCCCGCAGGTCGTTTCTGTTGAACATGAGCGAGCTGTCGGAGAAGATGAACTCGCGCCAGTTCTGCTTCGATGCCTGCTTTCGCATGAAGACGTCGATCAAGTGAATCATAAAGACGGTGATCAGCACGATCGCGCCCATACGGTGGAGTACTCCCGTAGTTGCGAATCCACCGACGAAGCTCGCCAGCGATTGTGCCCACCCGGTGTACGAGAACTTCAAGATCATGCCGGTGATCGCCAGCACGAAGAAGCTGATCAACATCGTCAGGTGAAGTGAGCGCTCGAACGTCGTGAAACGTCGGTACAGCGCCTCACCTTCTACCGGCTTGTGACGAACCCACTCGCCCGGTGACCGCCACATGCGGAATAGCCAGGCGAGCGTGTGGAGTGTGGCAAACGACAGAGTGCCGACCAGCAGCGCCGTCATCCCCCAGAACGCCCAAAACAGGAAGGGATACCGCTCGGCGTCGTGGTGGGTGGCGTGCGTCAGGTAGCCCGTGAACTTGCGATTGGCGCCGGGGTGACACTGAGCGCACGTCTCGATGATGTTCCGCCGGCTCAAGGTGGACCCGGGCTCGGTGGTCGGCAGGATATTGTGCGTACCGTGGCAGTCGTAACACTTGGCGGCGCCCGCGTCTCCCAGGCGGGATACCTTGCCATGAAACGTGTCGAAGAACGTCTCCGACTCTTCCGTGTGGCAGCGGCCGCACTGATCCATCATCGATAGGCGGAAATCGGTGCGGTCCGTGCGGCTGATCGTGTGCGATGTATGGCAGTTCTCGCAAGTCGGCAGGTCGTGTTCGTGCTCCGACGGGTCGAATTCCTCCCTGCCTACCCAGTGCACGCTCTCCTGATAGATCTCCTCGATGCCGTGGTGACAGGTACCGCAGGTGCCGGTAACATTGTCTCTGTGCACTAACGACGCCGGGTCTTCGGCCGGTAGCACATGATGCGGGCCGTGGCAACTTGAGCAGGTCGCCGTCACCACCAAGCCGCTCTCGAGTAGCCCCTTACCGTGGATGCTCATCTCGTATTTGTTGATGATGTTCAGCGGACTATCATGGGTCAGGCGACGCGCTCCAGGCTCACCTTCCCGGTGGCACCGGGCACACAGGTCCGGAACGTTGCGCGGGTAAGTCGGTGACGCCGGCGACAACTGGCCAAGCGTGGCGTGATTGTCGTGACAATCCAGGCAGGCCGGCGAATCAGGATCGCCCTCCGCCACCAGCTGACCATGGATGCTGCCATTGTGTGCCTCGACTTCCACGGGGTGACAGATCGCGCAGTCTACGTTCGTAGCCACGGAAGTAGAGCAGGGTCGTGCCAACAGAGATGGCGCCACGTCTGTATGACATTGGGCGCAGCCCGTACCCGAGTGCATGGAGAGACTGTACGCTTGCTCATCGACGTACAGCGAGATCGCTTGTCCGTCCCGCTCCATCGTCAGGCGCGGATCGGAGTGACACCCGAAACAGTCCTGGTTGGCGACGCCCGCGTCGTAGAACACTCGCCGAATCTTGTGCGGTGAATGGCAGTCCACGCAGACCGGAATCTTGTGGGGTTCCGCTTCCCACAGTCGCCCTTCGATGAACTGTTGATGCACTTCTTCGATAAGCGCGTGACACTGGGTGCAGGTCGCTGGCACGTTCGATTCGTGAATGCTGGAGCGGGGGTCCGTGTGAGGTAGGATGAAATGCGATGTGTGGCAGGACGTGCAGACCGCCGTCACGGTCAGTCCTTGCCGAAACAAACCCTCGCCGTGAATCGAAAGCGAGTAGTTCTCAAGGATCTGATCCTGCGGGATGTCATGCGTTAGAGTTACCTCCGTCCCTTCGTGATGGCATTGACCGCACAGCAGCGGGATGTTGAAAACGTAGGTCGGCGCCTGCGGATTCAAGTGACCGAGCATCTCGTGCGTGCCGTGGCAGTACGAGCAGCTCGGTGCCAATGTGTCACCCCGCGCCTGCGCCAACCCGTGAAGCGACTCGCCGTGTTGAACCGTTTGATCGTCGTGACAGAGGCCGCACGTCGGCGGCGGAATCTCCTCCGGATGTGGGAACGCCAGTCCTTGGTGGCAATCGGTGCAGCCGACCTGGCTGTGCACCGAGCCGCCGAGCATTTCTTGTGTGACCACAAGCGCCGTGCCCCGCGGATTGCTCTCGAATAATGACGGATTCGAGTGGCACATCAGGCACAGGTCGTTGGTTTGCGCGCCAACGCTCCCTGGTGCGCACAGCGACAGCAGCAGCGCGGTGAACGCGGAGGCGGCTGTGAGCAAACGGCGCGCTACGATCTCGGTCTTGGATTCGATCATCTTGGCGGCTGCAATTCTGCTAGCAAGCTCCGGCCGTTTAGCCGGCCCAGTGTTCTTTTGCCTGCCCGAAATCCGCCTGTTTGCGGGTCGGAAGCGGTTTCATCAAGTTAAATGTGGCAAGAGCTGTGCCCGCCGTAAGCTGTTGATATTTGGGGACTTTCGGGCGCAGCCCCGCGTCCCCATCTGAGACATTACGCCCTCCAGCGGGACCCCCTCAGGGCAGGCGCGTGCGGAGAATCAATGATCCCGCAACGGGTTTTGCTTCACCGTCGAGGTTGGCATGAAGCGTGCACTTTGGTGAGGGCGAAAATACTGCCGGATTTGAACTATCCTGGGCAGGCTACCGGAATGCTGGTTGGGGCCAATTTGCGAGGAACCGGTAGTCTGCCCGGTTCTATTTGTCCTCCGAAGTCGATCGACGGCCGAGTCGAGCCAGGCGCAGGGCGTTCCCGGTGACGGCGAGCGAGGCGCCCATGTCTCCCACCAGCACAGCTGTGATCAGATTTACCCATCCAGGTATCACTCCAGCGGCCAGGGAGAACTTGATGGCGATCGACGCGAAGATGTTTTCGCGGATCACGGCATGGCTCCTTCGGGCAAGTCGAAACAGGTAGGGCAGGCAGCTGAGGTCATCCGTCATAATGGCCACGTCAGCGGTTTCGAGAGCCACGTCGCTGGCCATCGCTCCCATGGCAACGCCGATCGTGGCCGCGGCCAGCGCCGGGGCGTCGTTCACTCCGTCGCCTATCATCGCCAGGGCTCCCAGCTGCTCCTCCATCTCGCGCACCTTGACGGCCTTCTCACCGGGCAGCAGGCCGGCATGGAACTCGTCCACCCCCAGCTTCTCGGCGAGCGTCCGCGCTGTGGCTTCGTGGTCGCCGGTCAGCATCACGATACGCTGGACTCCGAGACCATGAAGCATCTCTATGACTCGCGCCGCCTCTTCGCGCTCGCTATCAGCAACGGCGATCAGGCCCAGGATAGAAGATTCGGTGCCCACGCAGATCGGCGTGTTACCGGCTGCCGCCTGTTGGTCCAGTTCTGAGCGCCAGGCCTCGACAAGGTCTCCGAAGAACTCAGGCCTCCCAATCTGGAATAGAGAGCCATTCAATCGCGCCCGGGCGCCACGGCCAGGGACTGCCTCAAAATCGGAGACCGGGGTCTGAGAGTTCGCATCGAGCTCTTCCGCTTGTCGACGGATCGCTTCCGCTATGGGATGCTCTGATCGGGCTTCGATCGCCGAGGCGATGGCTAGCAAGTCCTGTGTTGCCAATTCCGAGTCTTCGGCGACCACCATGTCGACCACCCGCAACTCGCCTTTGGTAAGTGTTCCGGTCTTGTCGAACGCCACAGCGCGCACACCGGCCAGCGCTTCCAAATGTACGCCGCCCTTGATCAGGACTCCGTTTCTGGCAGCGCTGGTGATCCCGCTGACTACCGCTACCGGGGTCGATATTACCAGCGCGCAGGGGCAAGAGATGACGAGCAACGTTAGTCCGCGCACGAACCATGTGGAGAACGACGCGCCGATAACCAGCGGTGGTACGAGCATGACGGTAACGGCGAGGATCGTAACCGCAGGCGTATAGTAGCGGGCGAATACATCGACGAAGCGTTCGCTCGGTGCGCGGGACGCTTCAGCCTCCTCCACCAGATGGATGATATGCGCAAGAGTTGTATCGCCGGCCCGTTTTGCGGCCTCGATCTCCAGATAACCCTGGTGGTTCATCGTTCCGGCGTAAACCGTGTCTGACGGCGACTTGTTGACCGGCATCGATTCGCCGGTGATCGGGCTTTGGTCCACGGCTGATACTCCGTCCAGAACCACTCCGTCGATCGGGACCTTCTCGCCGGGCAAAACCTGCACGATGTCTCCCGGCTCCAATGTCTCGACAGGGACGATCAACACTTCGCCGTTGCGCTGCACGCGTGCTGTTGCAGGGGCCAGATTAAGTAGTTGCTCGATGGAGCGTCGCGCGCGTTCCACCGAGTGGCGCTCCAACAACTCGGCGAGCCCGAATAGGAAGGCGATGCTTCCAGCTTCCACGAACTCGCCTACTGCCAGCGCGCCGAAGATGGCCACCGTCATCAGGAAGTTCATGTCGAGCCGCACCATCCGCGCGGCTCGCAATCCCTTGGAGAAGAAATTCAATCCGCCGATCAGGGCGGCGAAAACGAACAACACCGCGCCGACATCCAGCCTCCAGAGTATTCCCGGGAGAGCGGAAACGGTTGCCAGCAGTGGACTGGCACCCAGCAGGCGGAGTAGAAGACCTAGCGCGATCGCTGTGCCTGATGCGTAGGTACGAAATGCTTCCGCGCTTCTCCAGAGGGTCTGTCGCTCAACCGTTTGAGACTCACGCCCGTCTCGCTCCACGGTGTAGCCCAGCGAGCGCACCGCATCTTCCAGCGTGCCTTCCGCGGTGAGCGCGGGATCGAACTCGACTCGCACGTCCTTCGCGACGATGCGTGTGTCGACCTTTGAAACGCCGTCGAGTTTTTCCAAGCGCTCCGAGATTCGACGTGCGCAGTTCGCGCAGTCCATGTCGGGCACGCCCAGCACCAGCTCCGTGGCGGGCTGCGTTTGGCGACTGGCCACTTCAGTCTAACTCCTCTCTAACGTGCTCCAGCCCGAGGTCGAACAGACGCGCTACATGCTCGTCGTCCAGCGAGTAGTAGGTCAGTTTCCCGTCACGGCGGTGGCGCACTAGCCGCATCTGTCTGAGTTGGCGGAGGTGATGGGAAACCGCCGAGGGACTGGCATCCACGGCCGCCGCCAGGTCGCCGACGCAGAGCTCGCGCCCGGATAGCGCTCTGACGATCTGTAGTCGAGTTGGGCTGGCCAGGATCTGGAAGGTGTCGGCGATCAGCGTGAGCTCGTCCTCGTTGCAGAGCACGGCGCGGACGGCCTCGACAGCCGCCGGGTCGACGAGGTGGAGTTCGCCGCGGTGTTGCGGATCGCGGGCCTTCCGGTCGGAAACGTATGAAGAATCGCTCATATGTTCAGGCAAACTAGCTCGCCTCGATTCTCTCCGCAAGGGGCCTTAGATTGCCTTCATGTTCAAACGATTTCGACAGAAGATCGAGCGCGCTCTCGAGCGCAAAGAGGCTGACCGGCCCCTCAGCCGCGACGACCTCGACCGCCTCCTCCATCAGATGCGGGATGAGCTGATCCAGATGCGCGCCCGCATCCCACGCCTCGAGAAGGATGTGCGAGAGGCGGACCGGCGTGCGGGCCAGCAGGTTCAGCGCGCGGAGTTGGCGCACAACAAGGGCAAGGAAGCCCAGGCCGCCGGCCGGTCCGACGAAGCTCACAGCGCTACCGAGGCGGCACGCGACGCGCTGGATCATGCCGAGCAACTGCGTCGCCAGGCGGACGAAATGCGCGAGGAACTGGGCCGACTCCAGGACGAGTACGAGCTCAAACTGGAGCAGATGAAAGATGCGGAGCGCAACCGTAGCGCTCTTCTCGCGCGCTCGCGTCGGACGACGACGGCGCGCAAGCTGGATGAGGCGATCCGCGGGCCGGAGAGCAGTCTGAAGCGGTACGAGCGCGCCGAAGAAGACATCGAGATGGCAGAGGATATGGCGGCTGCGGAACGCGAGCTTGCCGAAGCTCTGGGCGAACGGACGCCGTCTGAGCATATCGAAACTGACATGGAGCTGCGCAAGCTAGAGGCGGCGAAAGAGGCGGACGAGATCGAGCGCCGGCTGCTCGAGCTCAAGAAGGAAATCGAAGAAGACTAGGCCCGGCTTCTACTCTGAGTTATTAGGACGGCCGTCGCTTTCAGCGACGGCCGACTTTTTTCGACAGCCGACAGCGGACAGCCACCGCTCGACGACCGAATCCTCTTCGGCGATCGACATTCGACGCTCGTCGTTCGAC
This sequence comes from Gemmatimonadota bacterium, assembly GCA_039586795.1. GTDB lineage: Bacteria > Gemmatimonadota > Gemmatimonadetes > Palauibacterales > KS3-K002 > Kutchimonas. Next base: position 160,356 of record JBDHJS010000001.1, on the reverse strand, counting down.
GCTCGCCTGTCGTTACGCTACGAGACCGTCTCCTTTCCGGCGGCGTAGAAAGGCTCCCACTTTTCTGCCGGTGGCTTGGGTGTCAACAGGCTGACGCCGACCAACGCGATAATCGACGCGCTGGCTGCGGGAATGATGATGTAGTCGGTCTCGAGCCACGGGTGGCCGCTGCTGCGCTCGGCGAACCAATTTACGATTGTGATGAACAGGGTCACACCCATACCGGAGGCGATTGAGGCCACGCCGCCCGCCGTCGTCGTGCGCTTCCACAGGAACGAGGCGAGTAAAGCCGGAGTAATGCCGGCGCCCACCATCGTGTACGCGGTGAAGGCCATCGCCAGGATCGTCGTGAACTGGGTTGCCATGAGAAGCGCGCTCAGACCCAGTACCACGATCATGATTCTCTGAAAGCGAATGATCGCCTTGTCGCCGACTTCCGGATTGATGAAACGCTGGTAGATATCCCGCGTCAGATTCGTTGACGGGATCATCAGGAACGTGTTTCCGGTCGACAGGATGATCGCCACGCCGCCCGCCAGCAGCAGCGCCCCCATCAGCGCGGGCAGGTTGGTCGCCGCCAGCTGAAGAACGATGGTCTCGGTGACTGCGGAATCCGCGAACGCGGAGTCGGCCCAATAGATGCTCGATCCGATGACCGCCACGGCGGCCAGCAGGGTCTCCAGTATCACCACACCGAGGATCATGCCGATGACCGCTTTGCGTGCAGCGGACTCGCTTTCGGCGGAGAAGAACTTCTGGTATATGCTGCTCTCACCCAGCAGCAAGAAGAACGTCGGGAAGAAGACCCCAACCGCCCACAGCCAATCCCTGCTGCCGAAGACCTGAAAGTGGTCGGCTGGTAGCGTCGTCGTTACCTCGGTCCAACCTCCCGCCGCGTCCAGAGCGAATGGCACCGCAAGCAGGATCGCCCCCGTCATCACGATGCCATTGAATAAGTCGATCGATACGATCGACACCATGCCGGCGAGCAGTGTGAAGACGATGATCACGATGCAGGTAATCAGGGCGCCGGTCTCGGGGCTGATCCCACCTTCCGTGATGATATTCAGCAACCGGCCGCCACCCCGGAACTGGTACCCGGCGATAGACACGTAGGCGATGATCACGGCGATCGTGCCCAGGATCCTCGCCCATTTGTTGTAACGCTTCTCCAGCACGTCCGGGACGGTATACTGGGCGATCCGGCGCACACGGTGCGCCAGGAAATAAACAACGGCGATGCCCACCCAGGCGCCGGCGCTCATCCACAGTTGCGAGAAGCCGTTTCGAAAGGCCAGCCCGGCCCCTCCGAACAGACTGCCCGAGCCGATCCACGTGCAAACCAGCGTGCCGACCAACAGCAGTACCGGCACGTGCCGGCCCGCCACCATGAAGTCGTCCTGGGTCTTGATCTTGCGCGATTTCGCCAGCGCCACGCCGAACAGCAGCAAGACGTAGAGCGCAATGATCGTCGTGTGTAGCATATCGCTCTCCTGACGCGTGCACATGTGGGAATTTCGCTTGAGGAAGCGCGGCAACGTAGGAGAGATTCAGGCTCTGAGCAAGGGCCGAAAAAGGAAGGGATTACTCGACAGCCGACAGCGGACAGCCGGCGCTCGACGTCCGGGACTATTTCGACAGCCGACAGCCGACAGCCACCGCTCGACGCCCGAATCCTATTCGGCGATCGACGCCCTACGCTCGACGTTCGACGCTCGCGATCATCAGCCGACCCTCGATACTCGAGAACGTCGTCCGACGCACGTCGGTCATCGGGCGTCGGTCGGCGAGATGTTTACTCGGGCGTCGAGCGTTGGCTGTCGGCTGTCGTCTATCCTCTATCGTCTATCCTCTTCCTACTTCCCAAGCCGAGAATGATGATTAGGATTGGTCTCATGACACTCAATGCTTACATCATGCGGCACGGTGAGACCGAGGCGAACGTCGGGCAGATCCTGATGGGCCGTGGGGACTCACCGTTCACCGAGGCCGGAAAGCAACACCCCATCCAGGTCGCCGAGCACCTCAACGGTCTCCACCTCTCCCGCATATACGTCAGCCCCCAGGCCCGTACGCAGCGAACGGCTGCCCTCGTGCTCGACACGTTGCAGCAACAGATCCCACTGGAGACCGAGGTCGCGCTCTCGGAGATCGATGCCGGCGAGTTCGAGGGTCTCTCCTTCAAGGAGGTTCGCGAGCGCGTGCCCACGGAAGCCGTGCTTGGCCAGTTCCGCTACCCGGGCGGCGAATCTTGGGATGAGGTGCAGGCTCGAGCGGTTGAGTTCACCAGGAGGCTGGAGTCACGCCACGGGAAAGAGTCGGTGTTGCTCGTGACTCACGCAGGCGTCATCGCGGGTCTCGTGGCCGCCTTCGTCGGCGAGCCGATTGAGCACTTCATTCGTACGCGGTTCGGGCACGACTTCCTCGGCCGACTGTCCGTGGCGGACGGTAAGTTTGTGGGCTACGAGAAGATCGCCGGTACGGTCGATACCTGGTTCTGAGCACCTTCCCTGTCCCCTTCGCCGTCGTTTCGGGCCCTGTCCCGAAACGACGCTTGCACTATATTGAGATCTACTTATGCGCCGCGACCGTAGTCGCCGGCAAACCTTGTCGCTCTCCCTGTTCTCATTCGTCCCTGTAGGCTGGGGCGTAGTTGGTAGCCGTTCCAGTTCGTGAAGGCCACGCGGAGGAATGATGCTCCCAAAACTCGGCCCAGTACTGGCCCTCGCTCTACTGGTTGGATTGGCCGCATGCCGGTCGGGGGACGAAGAGCGGCCAGACGTACCGGATGCCGTAGAAGAACCGAGCGCTGCCGGGGAAGAGAACCTCGATGAGACGGCTGGCACGGCAAACGAGTTGATCACGGCGGACGCGATGACGAACAAGAGTGATTCGGAATCGGGTGTCCAGGGGTTGGTCACTCTGGGGCCTCGCTGTCCCGCCCAAGAGGAAGGTCAGGACTGCCCGGACCGGCCGTACAGCACTCGCTTGGTGGTCCGCCACTCAGAATCCGGTGATACGGTTGCGACAATCTCGTCCGGCGAAGACGGGAGATTCCGACTTTCGCTCGATCCCGGTGACTACATACTGATTCCGGAGAGCGCCCAGCTCGTCCACGAGCCCCGCGCTCAGCCCCTGCCTTTCACCGTTCGGCCGGGAGAATACACCCAGGTCGAAATGAGATTCGATTCTGGCGCCCGCTAGCATCAGCGGGTTCCGGGTATTGGCGCGCTGTGTGTGCCGCAAAACGCGCCGCAGCGGAGCTGATAGGACTACAGTAGAGTCAGGCGTTGGTACGAGCTTGACGGACACAAACAGAGAATCGCTTGGAGCGTGACATGGGTAAGAGAGCAAACGCGGTAGCAGTCGGTATCGTCCTTTCGTGGCTGACAGTCATCGCGCTACCCGCTGAGACGACTGCCCAGACCTCTCAAGGCCCGGCGCAGGGCACGTCGGCGGCGGGGATGGTCACCAGCACCGGGTCGTTTCCAGCCATGGCGCCGTCGGCGCCGTTCGACATCTGGCGCGCTCCCAAGCACCACATCGATCTGAGGGCCGATCCGATTGGGCTGATGCGTTCAGCGCCCGTCGGCTCGAACGAGCAGGATGATCTGAGTCGACTGCTCATGCTCCGAGCTCCAACCGGTGCTCGGGCGCCCGGTCTCGTGACCGATTTTTCGGGCATTAACCAAACCTCATTCATTCCGCCGGACCCGATCGTGGCGGCCGGTCCCAATCACTTGATGGGCCTCGTGAACACGGTATTCGCCATCTTTGACAAGACGGGCACTAATCTCCAGCAGGTAAACGCACGGTCGTGGTACTCCAACGTGTCACCGACCAACAACGCGTTCGACCCGAAGGTCTTCTACGATCACTTTGCCGACCGTTGGGTCATGGTGTGGATCGCCGGCGACTTCGTGTCGTTCTCCGAGATCCTCGTGTCGGTGTCCGATGACTCCGACCCCAACGGCAACTGGTGCAACTGGGTGATGCCGGGCAACACGAACGGCACGACCCCGGACTCCACCGGTATCGACTACCAGGGCGTTGGGTTCGACCAGGACGCCGTCTACATCTCCGGAAACCAGTTCAGCTGGACCAACGGAATATTCCGTTACGTAAAGCTCCGCATCCTCCCTAAATCGACACTTTACGACCCGGCATGTCCCGCAGTCACATGGACCGACTTCTGGGACCTGCGCGATCCAAGCTTCACGACAGTCTCGGTGTTCACGGTGCGACCGGCTCATACCTTCGGCACGCCGGGCGTCGAGTATCTGATCAATGATTCGCCGTTCGTTACCGGCACGACGATGACGCTCTGGTCGCTCACCAATCCCACCAGCCCTACGCCGACACTGACGGCAACGAACGTCGCGACCACGTCGCGTCTCGTGCCGCCCGACGCTGACCAACTGGGCGGCTCGACCACGGCCATCGATGTCGGCGGCCCGCGGGTACGGAACGCCGTCTACCGTGACGGCTCGATATGGACTGCCCACAGCGTAGCCGATGCCACGGGTCAGTTCGCGCGCGCGCGCTACGTGCGGATCGACGTTACCGGACCAACGGTGTTGGAGGACGTCTCGTTCGGCAGCGATGACTGCTGGCTCTACTACCCGGCCATCATGGCGGACTCCGCCAGCAACATGGTGATCGTCTACAACCAGTCGTGTACCGATGAGTATATCGGCATCCGGTACACGGGTCGCACGCCGACCGATGTCGCGCTTCAGCCAAGCGCCGAATTGAAGGCGGGCGAGGCGAACTATGTAAGGACGGCGAGTGACGGGCGGAACCGGTGGGGTGACTACAACGGAATCGCCCTCGACCCCACTGCCGGCAATCGCATCTGGATGTTCGCCGAATACGCGAAAGACCCCAGCAGCACATGGGGCACGTGGTTCGGTCAGGTCATCCCGACTACCCTGGGTGATATCAACGACGACGGCGTGATCAACGTCGCAGATGTGGTCCTGCTGGTCGACTTCATCCTCGAGATCAGCACACCCACGGCGCTGGAGTTTGTCTCGGCAGACTGCACACCGGATACCTCGCTGGATATCGGCGACGTCGTGTGCATCGTCAACCTGATTCTCGGCCCTGGACCTGCTCAGCTGCTCGCCGCTGCCCCGGCGGCAACGAGCGTGCGAGGAGTCGCGCGCCTCGATGAGGCGCCCGTCGACCCGATCACCGGCCAGAGGACCGTGATGCTCGAGGCAGACCTGGGCACCGGCACAGCCGGGATCCAGGCGCGCATCGAGTACGATCCTGGCCGGGTGCGGGTAGGCACACCGGAGCTGACGGACCGGGCGAACGGCTTCCGGTTACAGTCTCGCGACCTCGGCGGCGAGCTGATCGTGCTCGTGTACGGTGAGGCCGGCGACGTGCTCGCAGCCGGAGAAGGGCCGTTGATGCGCCTGCCCGTCTTCATGCAGGGCTCCGACGACGAGGACCCGGGTCTCGAGCTGACACAGATGCGCCTCGCCGATCTGCTCGGCATCGTCCGGAGCGCGAACGTGGGAACGGCAACGCTGACAACGATGCCGAACCGGTTCCGGTTGAGCGAGCCCTACCCGAACCCTATCGGACTATCGGGTACACAGCTCGATCTGGAGATTCCGCAGCCAACGACGCCATCCCTGTCGGGTGAGTCAGGAATCGTCGGCTCAAGCGGAACGGTGCACGTGGTCGTGGAGGTCTTCAACGTGCGTGGCCAGAAGATACGCACGGTGATGGCCGAGGACCTCGCGCCAGGTCGTCACGCAATTCGCTGGGACGGGCGAAGCGATCGGGGCACGTTGGTCGGCGCCGGACTCTACGTGATGCGCATGCGGGCTGGCACTGTGGTCGAGACGCGCAAACTCATCGTGTCGAACCGCTAAGGCAGACGAACGAACGATGCGGCTCGTGAGCGCAGCTACCCTCCGACGACGCTCGATCTGCGCGGCCCTGCTGCTGGCTGGTCTGGGCCTGCCGGACGCCGTCGGTGCTCAGGGATTCGAGGACGAAGTTGCGTTCCTCACGGCCCCGATGGGTGCCCGCATGGTGGGCATCGGGCGAGCTGCGGCCTCGATCCGCGGTGAGTTGCAGGGCGTGCCCTGGAACCCGGCGACGCTCGGGACGATCGACTACTTCGAGCCGCTCGCATCGCATTACGACGGGCCGCTCGATTTCAGGTTCAACAACCTTGCCGTCGCCGTGCCGGTAGGGTCAGCGGGTGTCTTCGCTGTTTCCGCCAACGTGCAGAGCTTCGGCGAGATCACGCTGTCGAGTTCGCCAGACGTGCCTCTGGGCACTATCACGCCGAGCAATCTCGTGCTCGGCCTCTCGTACGGCCGCCAGATTCTACCGCGTTTCGGAATCGGCCTCACGGCAAAGTGGGTGCGTAGTGAGCTCAGCGGCGACCTGACCGGGGACACCTTCGCTTTCGACGCTGGCTTGCTGTGGCGGCCGGCGGTCAGTCTGCCCCTGGACATCGGCGCCAGCGTACTCAACGTCGGCCGGGGACTCAGCATCGATGGCGCCGAGCCCAGCCCACTACCCGGTAGGCTGCGACTGGGCGCCAGCTATGACGTGCTCAGCCACCTGCAGCCCGAAGGACGCTTCAGTCTGTTGCTGGCGGTCGACCTCGAGCACGCACTTCGCGACCTGTCGGCGGGGAGTCAGTTCTTTGGCGCCGAGTTCGGAGCTGCCGGGATTCTGTTTCTGCGCGGCGGCTACATCGCGGAAACGCTAATCGACACTAACACGGGCGGTACCGTGGGCGTTGGACTTGCCCTCGGCCGATTCCGTTTCGACATCGCGCGCGAGTTGGGCGTCAACCAGTTGGGTGACGAGACGCACATATCTCTCGCGGCGCGGCTGTAACATGAGGTTAGACTCGACGATCGTTTGACCGTCATCGCCCACGGCCCCGTCGCTCAAGAGCGACGGTAGCCTCAGGAGGGAAGCCAATGGCAGCGCACCGTCAGGCCGTTCTGTTCATCCTAGTCGCCCTAGTCGTGGCGGGGATCACGATCGCATGCAGCACCAGCCCCTCCGGGCCAGGCGATACAACGATCTCGCTCACCGTAGATCAGGTGACCAGCCCGACGAACCAGCTCATGCCGAACGTCACCGGTACGACGGACCCCGGAGCATCGGTCACCGTCGAGACTCCGGTGGACACGGCGACCGGAACGGCCACCAACAGTGGCGGCTTCTCGGTGCGGGTCACGCTGGCTGCCGACCAATCGAACCAGGTCCGCGTCAGCGCTCGCGACGCCGCCGGCAATCAGGCCAGCGAGACGCAGCAGGTGCTCCATGACGGGACACCGCCGGCCATCTCGATCAACCAACCGCTGGCAGGAGCGACGACCGCGGGTCAGACGGGATTCGACATAACCGTCGCTTTCAACGATGGTGGCAGCGGTATCGATGGCTCATCGCTGTCTATTACCAGCGGCCTCGAAGTGGGCGGTGTGTACAGGAGCGACGGCACGACATCGATAGTATATACGGCGGGTACGAGCCTCCTCCCGATGTTCGCCGTCACCGGAAGTGAGGCGACCACCACGGTTGATGACACCCTCATCTTCCGCGCCGGCAGCAACGTGATAAGCGCTCAGGTTAGTGACCTGGCGGGTAACAGCTCCACTCTCGCCACCCAGAACTTCACGGTCACTGCCGATACGCCGAGCCTGGTCCTCACAGACGCCAGCGGTAGCGCCGGCGCCACCGGGATTCCGGTCGCCATAGCTCTGGCCAACGCCGACAGCGTTAGCGGGGTCCAATTCGATATGCTCTTCGATCCCGCGGTCATTGCCTCGGTGGACTCGGTTACCGTGACAGGACGCGCCGCCAGCATGGATGGCACGCCGTTCAACCAGATACAGGCGGGCCAGGTCCGAGTCCTTCTGTTCGACAGCGGCGGAGATGCCGTAACAGAAGGGCAGGGGGCGATCGTCAATGTCTGGGTGACCGTCGCCGGCGGGGCGGCCACGGGCGGCCATACTCTGACCGCGAACGCGGTCGTGCTCTCCGATCCGCAAGGCGGGACGTTGACCGGACTGGGGCCCTTCCTGGGCAGTTTCACGGTGCAGTGATGGGCTGAAAACGGCGCTGGAAGCCGGTTTTCGGCGATTTCCGGCCTCAGGCAGCCGGTCCGCGAAAAACGTGATGTTGTATACAAACGGTGCCCACGCCGAACCTGGAGTGGGCACCGTAAGTTATTATGAAACAGTGAGTTAACGACTCGACGTTGCGTTGGAGGTCCCGTCCTTCACGCCGGCTTTGCCGGGCGCCAAGCGGCGATCATCCGCATGTTGCCTAGCTTTTCCCTTGACGAATCCGCGGTTTACTCTATACAGTAGAGCCAACTTCGCCCTTGTCGTCGATCAAAATTCACCTATTTGAAAGGAGTTTCGTGGTGAACAAGACCGAACTTACCGACAAGCTTGCTGACGCGACAAACCTCAGCAAGGCCGACGCCGGGCGCGCGGTGGACGCACTCTTTGACGCTACGGGCGGCATCATTGCCGGAGCGCTCAGGTCGGGTGCGAAGGTCCAGATCACCGGGTTTGGGACGTTTGAGACCCGGAAGCGTGGCGCGCGCATGGGTCGCAACCCGCGTACGGGCGAACGGATCCAGATTCCTGCGTCGACATCACCGGCCTTCCGTCCCGGAAAAGGCCTGAAGGACGGGGTCAACATGTAGGTCCAAGGACCCGGGGGAAGGAGGTCCGTGTAGGGGCCTTCTTCCCCTGATCCGCACAGTTCTACTCCCTTAGTAGCCTTACGTTAGCGGGTCGACCCCGTATCGTCGCGGACGCCAGCCCTTTTATCACCTTCTCAGCCACCGTAGCCGCTACCTCCACAGACGTGTAGTTGTCTCGTATCTCGATACGGCCAATGGCATCGCCGCCGATTGAGGTCTCGCCGGTGATCGCGCCTACCAGGTCGCCTGGGCGGACGTTGTCCCGGCGGCCGACGTTGAAGTACAGGCGCGTCCACGCCGGCAGAGGCTCTTCCGGTGTCACCGGAGCCCGATCGCGGAGCAAGGCGATGGAGGCAGCGGCGATCTGCGAAGGCGTGTACTCCTCGAGCAGTGGCTCCAGGAGTAGCATATAGGGCTCCAGATCTCGCTCCCGAACGGCCTCGCGGAGCTCATCGCGGGTCTGCTGAACGGAGTGGGCCGCCTCCGGTGGCGGGTCGGACCGCAGGGCGGTCAGCCTCACTGATGCCAATTCGGCCAAGCGGTGCAGGTGAGACAACTCAGAAGGCTCCAGGAAGATCAGGGCTCGTTCCGAATCAGCTGCACGGGCGTGGAAGCTGACGTAGTCTGGTGGAACGCCCCACGAGACGGAGAGGGAACCCCGCGGACTGGGGCCGGGAAAGCCGGCCTCGATCCAAATACCTGGCTCCTCGGGTGCGCTGGCGAAGCTGACCCCGCGTACGCGGAGTCGGTTTGTGAGATCCAGCGCCTCAGATGGTCGACGGCAGTGGATGCTCACGACCCGATCACCGCCTTTGTGCATCTCGGTCAGGACACCCAGGAGTGCTGGCAGCCAGAAGTCTCGCGGCGCGGACCAGTATTGTACGTCGGCGCCGGCCAGAGGCTTCGGCTCCGCTGGCGCGTAGGTGAATTGGCGCGCTCGGCGCGCGTGCCGATCGATCCACCCCTCGACCTCTGGTGTCATTCGGCTGGTCAGCAGCACGCGCTGGGCGTCCTTCGGGATCTGCGCCGTCAGCGTTTCCAGGGCCTCACTCGCACCGAGTTCGAGCATCGACGAAGCGCCGTCCACGACCAGCGACCGAACGGCGCTCAACTTGATCGCGGAGTGTTGGAGCGCGTTCAGAGCGGCAGCGGGACTAGCCACGGCGAGCTGGGCCCCATGCTGCGGCCCGGCGCTGAGGCTGACGATCTCTAATCCGCGGATGTCGAGAAGCCGATGTAAGGCGTCTGCGGTCGCGACGGCCTGATCGTCCGTCGGGCGAAGCACGAGCACTTGCGGGTCCGGGTCTCCTATGTCGAGACGGCCGGCCAGCCCGAGTCCGTAGGCCAGAGTCTTGCCGCAGCCTGCGGACGCGACGCCCACGCCACTCGTACCCCGGGCGATCGCCGGGATGGCCTCTTCCTGGAACGCCGTCGGCTGGCGGTAGCCAAGCTCCTCGAGTCGTTTCAGGAGGTCAGAATCGAGCTTGAGCTCTTCAAAGCTGTTCATGGTGCCGTTGAATCTAGCATATGGGCCCGGACGCGCGTAGAGGGCTGTGCAATACCGTGATGATTGAGGATTGAGCGTTAGGTGTTGAGGATTGTGAACCCAAGTTGACCTCTGGACGCTCAGGCCTGCGAGAGCCCAATTTCAAAGGTCGATCAGCAGGCAATAATCTTAGATCACTCAACAACTAACGCTCATTCAACAAGGGCATATTAGTGAAGAAAGCGATCATCATCGGTAGCAGTACCGGCATCGGACGGGCCCTGGCAATCGTTCTGGCCCAGAACGGCTACGAGTTGGGACTGGCCGGTCGAAACAAGCCTCTGATGCAGGAACTGGCCAGCGAGCTACCTACAGAGAGCTACGTCAAGGTTATTGACCTGACTCAGGCTCAGGAATCCCGTGACCGTCTAGTCGAGCTCATCGAGGAGATGGGCGATGTCGAGCTCATCGTGGTCAATTCCGGCGTCGGCCACCACGACCCGAACTGGGATGAGGAGCTCGAGATCATTGAGGTCAACGTGAAGGGCTTTGCCGCGATGGCCAGCCGGGCGCTCGACTACTTTGTCGAACGGGGCGCAGGCCACCTCGTCGGGATTACTTCGATAGCGGCAATCAGGGGGCTGCGGGCCGCCTATTCAGGATCGAAGGCGTTTGACGCCGTCTATCTCGAGGCATTACGCCTCAAGGCGAATGGCCGGGGAGTCGACGTGACCGTCACCGATGTCAAGCCCGGCTTTGTGGAGACACCGATGACCCAGGGCCGAAAGGACATGTTCTGGGTGGCGAGCCCGGAGAAGGCGGCTGAGCAGATCTTCGGGGCGATAAAGAAGAAGAAACGCCACGTCTACGTGACGCGGCGCTGGCGCCTGATGGCCTGGGTTATGAAAGCGCTGCCCTATCCGGTCGTCTCAGCGATCCACTCGCGTCGCCAGCGCCCTGGGTGAATCGGGGGTTCGGCGATTCGGTCTGGCCGCAGGTTCAGCCGCGAACCCGCTCCCAGACGCCCTGAATCTCGTAAACCCAGAATCCCAGAATCTTCAGCCTTTGAACGGCGGCGGATGATCCATGTCGTAAGGGCGGAGGGATATCACGCCGTTCTCTGCCACCCCGAGATCGGCCAGCGTGGTCGACTCATCCAGGACTTCCTTCTCGAAATACTCCACGTAGTAGTCGCCTGGATCGACATCGCTGGCTCCGAGGAGTTCAGCGAGGAACTGTTCCTTTATCGCGCCCACCGCCGTATCCGTCGGCAGCTCAACCTTCTTCTCGGTCCACGTGTCCGGCACGATCACTCTTATCTTTAGCATCTCGCCAGCCATTCTTGGAGTTACGTCCTTCAGCAGTTTGCTTCGATTGCTATATGTGCGGGATCTGGTGCAGGAACCGAAGCGTCTGATCCGTGACGTCCAGACCGACTCCTCGGTTCGTTTCGGCGTAAACCGTTGTGTGTCCGTGATCCCGATACGCTTTGATGACTGCGCTGCCAATCGCGCCGGTGAGCTCCAGCCGATCCGCTGCCCGCTCGGCAACTGTCATCCCGGTATGCTCGGCGTAGTAGGCTTCAGCCTGCTCGAGCACCTTCTCCGGCGACATATGAGTAGAAACCTCGAACTTCATCGCACTCCTATCCTTGCCGTTTGTCCGCCGCCGCCACGACCGTCCACCGTCCACCGTCCACCGTCTACTGTCTACTGTCTACTGTCTATCGTCTACCAAAAGGGCCGCGGCGCGAATATCTCGAACCCATTACACCGCGTCAAGCATCCCCCACCGTCATATCGGCGCGACACGCGAGCTCAGTGCCTCCAGTCCGTTGTCGCGCACGACAAAGTCGTCTTCAATGCGGACTCCCCAGCGTCCCGGCAGGTAGATGCCCGGCTCGATCGTGAACACCATTCCCGGTTCCAGTTGGCGGGTATTCCCCTCCACCAGGTAGGGCGGCTCGTGACCGTCCATGCCCATGCCGTGGCCCAGGCGGTGAGTGAAATACTCGCCGTATGACGCCTCCTCTATCACGTTCCTCGCTATCCGATCCAGCTGCTGACACCCCATGCCGGGCTTGCCCGCCTCGTACGCCGCGCTCTGAGCGGAGAACACGGTGTTGAACACCTCCCGGTATTCGACGTCAGGGTCGTCGCCGAAGAAGTGCATCCGGGTGATGTCCGACGCATAGTCGTGGACTCGGCAGCCGGCATCGATGAGAACCACAGTGCCCGATTCTAGCGCTCGACCCTCCGTGCCACCGTGGGGCAGGGCGCTGGTCGGTCCGAACTGAACCAGACCGCCGCCACGCGCTCCGCGTCGGGCCATCTCGCCGCTCAGCACGCCCGCCACTTCGCGATCGGTGAGCCGCGGCTCGAGAGCGGCGAACGTTGCGGCGATCGAGGACTCGGTGATCGAGATGGCTCGGCGGATCAAAGCCAGCTCTGGCTCAGACTTGACGATACGCAGTTGCACGAACATCGCCGTTCCGTCCGCAACCTCCCAGTCCGGCATCGCCTCCTGGAGCCGGTTCGCCATTCCAAAACGTGCACTGGGCTCGACGGCGATCTTGCCCGGGCGCTGTCCCGAGAGAATGTCGGCTACGAGCGCGAACGGGCTCTCGTCCTCTTCCCATCCACGGATGTCGGACACTGACTTCACCCTACGCTCGACGCGCTCAACCTCGAACTGCGGCGCCACAACTATCGGCTCGCCGTCAGATGCCAGAACAAGGGCGATGAGGCGCTCGCTACGCCCGAAATTAGCCCCCATCAAGTAATTGAATGTCGTTGAGGGCTCGCAAAACAGAGCAGCAAATCCCATCTGCGCCATGAGCGAGCCCGCGCGCTCGATTCGCTGTTTGTAGGCGGATAAAGGTAGAGGGTCGATACCCTGTACGTCGGTCTCTTCGTCCACCGACATGGCCGCGCCGAAGGGCATTCGACCGTACAGAGCCACACCGGCGCCGGCAGCGCCGGCCCCGATCAAGAAGTCGCGTCGTCTCATGGAGCCGCCCTGTTGAAGGCCAGATTTCGGCCTACATTAAGTGCCACTATCCATTCCTATCAACCCCGGGCAGGACGGGAACCATGCGAAACTCCCTGTTGCTGATGGCGGTTGCGGGCGCAGTAGTCGTTATCCCTGTGTTGACGATTTCATCGCGGCAGGATGAGACCGCGGATCTGATCTTCACAAACGGTCTGATCTACACGGTGAATGAGGAGATGCCACGAGCCGAAGCGGTCGCCGTGCGAGGCGATGCGATCATCGCCGTCGGCAGCGCTGATGAAATCTCACGCCACCAAGGATCGACTACCGAAGTCATCGATCTCGACGGGGCTTTTGTGATCCCCGGCTTCATCGACAACCATACGCATTTCGACTACGCGGCCCGACTGCTTCTCGGCATCAACCTGCTCGACGTCTCGGATGCCGAAATGCTGGCTCAGAGAGTGGAGGGTGCTCGCGACCGCTTGCCGGATGGCGCCTGGATTCTCGACGGCGATTGGGGAGCCTATGAGGAATGGGAAATGGGCTCGACTGGCCGGGAGGCGGGAGACGCTTCGCAGGAGCGCTTCAAGCCGCATCGCGAAATGATCGACCAGCTGACGCCCGAGACGCCAGTACTGCTCAGTCGATGGGATGGCAGCGAATATCTGGCTAACGGACTGGCATTGGAGCGCGCCGGGATCACGAGCCGGACGCGCAACCCAGTGGGCGGCGTCATCGAGCGCGATCCGTCCACCGGCGAGCCGACGGGAATCCTGACGGGTAACGCCGTCGACCTGGTGCGCAGCGTCGTACCGCCCAAGTCGTTCGAGCAGCGCGTGATGGAAGCTCACGTCGCCTTGGAGCGTCTGGCCGAGAACGGTGTGACCGGCATTCACGATATCACGCGCGCCCATCAGATGCGCGTCTTTCAGTACTTGAGAGATCGGGATCAACTCACCGTCCGGATCTACGCGCGACCGACGCTGGACATGTGGGAGCATTTGGCCGCCGTCGGAATCACTCACGGGTATGGCGATGAGTACTTGAAGGTCGGTGGCCTCAAAGGCTTCGTGGACGGCATCATGGGCAACTCCAGCGCCCTTTTCCGGGAGCCGTACGACCACCAGCCCGACCAGCGCGGTATCTGGCGCACCATGGTCCTCCAGCCGCCCGGCATCGCCGAACTGATCCGCGGCGCCGATTCCGTGGGCTTGACCCCACAGGTTCATGCCATCGGCGACCTTGCCGTCGACACGCTGCTCGATTGGTTCGAGGCGGCCATCGAGCGTAACGGTCCAGGCGACCATCGGTTTCGGATGATCCACGCGCAGGTAGTTGAAGAGGACGACTTCGAACGGTTCGGGGAGCTCGGCGTCATCGCGGAGGTTCAGCCGTACCATGCCATCGACGACATGCGATGGATGGAAGAGCGGATCGGACACGAGCGGTGCAAGGGCGCGTATGCGTTCAAGTCGCTTCAGGAAGGTGGCGCCGTCCTCTCGTTCGGTTCCGATTGGCCCGGCACCAACGCCGCCTGGTACCCAGCCAAGCCGCTACTCGGCATCTACGCCGCCGTGACGCGCCAGACGCTCGACGGCGAACCGGCTGAGGGTTGGTTCCCCGAGCAGCGTGTTGATGTAGAGACCGCGATTCGTGCCTACACCATTAACAACGCCTACGCAGCCCGGGAGGAGCACATCAAGGGGAGCATCGAGGTCGGAAAGCTCGCAGACTTCACGATCGTCGATAACGACCTCACGGCCATCGCACCAGGCGCAATAAAGGACGTACGAGTCCTCGCTACGATCGTAGGCGGTCGTGTCGTCTTCGCGGATCCAGGTTTGGCCAGCCTGGACTCGCTGATCGAGGAGGAATCCACCGACTGATGAGTAGCACTAGCGGAACGATGGCTCCGGGTTCGGTCGGCAGTTCGCGGGAGGCGGCAGTTAGCCCGTCACCGTGGCTCGTCGGAGTGCCCGCTTTGCTCTTCCTCGTCACGGCCGCCGTGCTCATGCTCAACAGGGTGTGGCCGTTCGTGAACTTCTTCTATATCTGCGCTTGGTACCCGACTATCCTGCTGCTCGACGCGGTTCAGGCCGCGCACAGCGGACGCTACTATGTGTTATCGCGACCGCGCTTCGCCGCTTCGCTTCTCTTTTGGTCGGCCGTCGCCTGGTTCTTCTTCGAGCTCGTCAATTTTCGACTGGCGAACTGGTACTACGTCAATCTGCCACCTGACCGGCTCGTGAGATGGTTGGGTACGGCGGTGTCGTTTGCGACAGTGTTTCCCGCGATCTTCCTGGCCGAGCGCCTGCTTGACACCAGAGGTCTGTACGACAAACTGCGCTGGCCCACGTTCGCTGTTAGTCGATCTGGGCTGCTGGTTCTCTTCCTGGGCGGTGTCGTGTTCGCGCTGCTGAGCATGGCTTGGCCGCGTGCCTTCTTCCCGATGGTGTGGGGCGCGTTGACGCTGCTGCTCGAGCCGTGGAACTACAGCCGCGACCCCAGTCGCTCTCTGCTCGGTGACTTATCCCGGGGACGTCCCGGCCGACTGCTTCGTTTTCTTACAGGTGGCCTGTTCATCGGCTTGCTCTGGGAGTTCTACAACATCGAATCACGGAGCAAGTGGATCTACACCGTTCCAGGCTTCGAGAACTTCAAGCTGTTCGAGATGCCGCTGCTCGGGTTCTTCGGTTTCCCGGTTTTCGCCCTCGACTGCTTCGTCATGTACCAGACACTCGTCCTGCTTCGCGTCGCTGTGCCCGAGGATGAAGGCGACGAACCCAAGCACAGTCCACGACCTGGTCGCTCGGTGGTGGCTGTCGTCGGCGCCATCGTATTCTCCATCGCCGTCCTCTTCGGCATGGATCGCTGGAACACCGACTCGCTTCGGCCAAGATTGAGCGAGATGTGGCTTGCCAACCCCGCTCAGATCGAGCGCCTCGCCGACACTCCCTATGTCGATCTCTTCGCGCTGGCCGGAGCGGATCCCGAGGCCGTGGCCGCTGCCACCGGCGCGCCCGCAGCCGATGCACAGGATTGGGTCAGCGCCGCACAGCTCATAATCTTGAGGGGAATCGGCGTCGATAACGCCAGGCTGTTGTGGGATTCGGGCGTCAATTCCGTGGGAGAGCTGGCCGCCGCCGACCCGGATGCTCTGGCCACGCAACTTCAGGCCAGTTCGGAGCGGCCACGCGTCGCCACGGCGCCGAAAGTACGGGTGTGGGTTTCATCCGCCCAAAGATACCAGGCCGGTCGTTACGTCCCGGCCAGCGATTGACGCTCGTCGCGCTTCGGAGGTGGTGACTACGGACGAGATTACTCGTGAGGAATGCTCCCGCTACGTTGCCGAGCTCTTTGCACCTGAGGACCAGGTCCTGGAGGATTTGCGCCGCGAGATGGTCGAGCTGGGCATGCCCGCCATATACATCGACGCGGAGGAAGGGCGACTGCTGCAGGTTCTTCTGAGGGCCATCGGAGCACGCACGGTCGTCGAGCTCGGGACCCTCGGAGGTTACAGCGCGGTCTGGATGGCCCGGGCGCTGCCCGCCGACGGCCGGTTGATCAGCGTGGAGATGGAGCCGGATAGGGCTCAGCTTGCGCGGCGATTTGTCGCTCGCGCCGGCCTGGACGATCGAGCGGAGGTCTGGCAAGGTGTCGCCTTCGACTTGCTCGATGAGCTGGCGGCCGCGGGGCCGTTCGATGCCGTCTTCATCGACGCGGACAAGGAGAATTACCCGCAGTACCTAGAGTGGTCTATCGCCAACATACGGCCGGGTGGGCTTGTGATCGGCGACAATGCGTTCAAGAGTGGGCGAGTCGTGGAAACGGACAGCGAAGATCCGGGTGTTTTGAGCATCCAGAAGTTCAATCGAATGCTGGCCAAAGACTCGAGACTCACTTCGATAATCGTTCCAACGCGCGACGGCGTTGCCGTCGCCGTTGTCAACCAGAGCTAGTGCCGTGCGCATCAACTATCATCTCCACAACCAGTATTCGAGCGACGGTCGCGGAAGCACGGCCGAGGTCTGCGAGGTCGCGTTCGATCTCGGCTTCGATGAGATCTGCTTCACAAACCACGCCGAAGTTCTGAGCCCCGACCACGGTGATTGGGTCCTCGATCTCGTTGACGCCCGGCAACGCTACGAACAGTTGCAGCACGAGATCGAACGGCTGCAGCCCGAGTATCCGGATATGCGGATTCTGTTGGGCGCCGAGCTCGAGTACCGTCCGGAATGGGTCGAGACGCTCGACGCGCTCGTCGACTCGGTTGACTTCGATCTCATTATCGGATCGGTGCACATTGTGGACGGTCACCAGATATCCGGTGGCGCGGTGGGTAGCTATTTCAAGGATCGCGATGTTTCGGATGCCTATGGCCTCTACTTCGAGGCTTTGGACGAGATGGTGGATTGGGGCGGCTTCGACGTCGTCGGTCACTTCGATATGGTGAAGCGTTACGGCACCAAGTACTACGGCGCGTTCGAAGTCAGACCGTTTGAGTCGCAAGTCCGACGTGTGCTGGACAAACTCGTCGCCAAGGGGATTGGTATCGAGGTGAACACTTCGGGCGTCGTGCAGGCGCCAGCGGAACCCTATCCGGGCCTCGATGTCCTCCAGCTCGCCAAGGAAGCTCAGATCGCCACGGTCACCATCGGTACGGATAGTCACGTGCCTTCGAGTTTTGATCAGGGGCTCGACGTCGGGGCTCGCACCCTGCACAACGCCGGCTTCAGAGAGATAACTCTGTTTAGTCATCGAATCCGTAAGAATGTGCCGCTAGAGATCGAACCGGAGGAAGAGGAGTCCCAGTAGGCGTTGGAACGAGTCATTCCGTCGCTGGCGCTTGGCCAGGACGCAAGGGTCGCATCCGCCGATCCGGTTGAAGTCGCCGCAGCCTACGCCGAAGCCGGCGCCAACAGGTTGCTGTTCGACGCACGGCAAACGCCATTCGAACTTCTGGAAGCGCTCTCGCGAGACCTTGCGTCCTGTGTTTCGAGCCGCTTCTCGTATCGCGTCGAGCCGTCGGATCCTTCCGAAGTCGCCCCTCTCCTCTCCGCCGGAGCGCACGGAATCGTCGTTCAATCCTCGGCGCTGCTGGACCCCGACCTGATCGCCCGACTGGCTACGGAACTGGGGGGTGACGCGGTCGCGGTCGCGATGATAGTCCGGCCCGAAGGATCCGTGTGGCGAGTCATGGAGGCGCGAGATGGAAGCGATACGGAATGGGATGCTGCAACGTGGGCGGCCGTAATCGAAGCCCAGGGCGCCGGCGAACTGATCGTCGAATCGGCAGATCCGGATCCGCAAGCGGCCCCCTTCGATTTCGAGTTGCTGCAAAGCGTAGGCTCAGCGTTCCGCAGGCAGGTCATCGCTGACGGAGTGGCCAGAGATGTGGCAGACCTGTTCGATGCATTGATGATCGGTCAGGTCGACGCTGTGCTCGTCGGTTCGCCGCTGCATTCAGGACAAGCGACCATCGAAGAGATCATTGGATATATGGCCGACCGTGGATTGGCCGAGTAGTCACAGCACCCGCGGGGCCGGATCACTCAGCCGAAAGGACCCGAGTGCCATGCGGATCACAGGCGTCGTCATCTCCTTCTTCTCGCTTCCAGGTTTCCTTGTGCCCTCCGTCGGCTCAGCAAGCGAAGCGGACTCGCTTCGCTATGCGGTCCTCATGCAGGGGAATCCTGCCGGATATCACATCGTGTGGATCGACTCGCCTCATAGTAGGCGAGCTCACTTCGAGTTCAACGATCGCGGGCGGGGTCCATCGGTCGATCAGATCCTGGTGCTCGACGATAACGGCATCCCCACGCGCATCGAGATCACCGGTAACGATTACCTGAAGTCGCCCGTCGAGGAGCGATACTGGGTCGAAGGCGGATCCGCGTCATGGAAGAGCAGCGCTGAAGAAGGGTCGATGGCGCCGACGACACCCGTCTTCTACGCTCCCCTCCAATCGACGCCCGAGGACGGGGCTGTGCTCGCAAGAGCGTTGCTCGCAGCATCGGGACAAGAGTTGGCGCTTCTGCCGGGTGGTATGGCTTCCATCGAACGGGTCGGCTCGCTGACCGTAGAGGCCGATGGCGTGCGCAAGACCGTCCACCACTACGCGATCGTCGGGCTCGGCTTCTCGCCGTTCCGTCTCTGGCTTGATGACGAAGGTGAACTGTTCGCTATGCCGACGGGATGGCTCGATATCGTCAGAGAAGGCTGGGAAAGCGTCGTGCCGCAGCTCGTGGAGTTGCAGGATCAGGCGAAGGCGGGACGTGCGCAGGGGCTTGCCGCAACCCTTGCTGATCGCCCCGATGTGCCGGTCGCCTTCGTTGGCGCCAACCTGTTCGACCCTGTCGTCGGCAGGATGGTCGAGGAGCAGACGGTGGTCGTCACCGGCAACCGAATCACCGCCGTCGGCCGCGACGCTGAAGTCGCGATCCCATCCGACGCCCGCCTGATCGATGCTCACGGCAAGACCATCATGCCTGGGCTGTGGGACATGCATGTTCACCTCGGTGACGACGGCGGTCTCCTCAACCTGGCCGGGGGCGTTACCAGCGTACGCGACATGGCGAACGACATCGACTACCTGTTGGAGAGACGCGAGGAGTTCAATAAGGGAGCCGCGATCGGCCCGCGGATCGTGATGGCCGGCTTCATGGACGGGCCGGGACCGTTCGCCGGGCCGACAAAGATCCTCGTCGATACGCCCGAGGAGATCAACCAGGCCATCGACCGTTACGCAGAGCTCGGCTACGAACAGATCAAAGTCTATAGTTCGATCAAGACCGAGCTCGTCCCCGTAATCATCGAGCGTTCGCACTACCACGGTCTTCCGGTTAGCGGGCACATCCCCGCCTTCATGACGGCGCGTCAGGCCGTCGAGCAAGGATGGGACGAGGTAACTCACATCAACATGCTGTTCTTGAACTTTCTGGGTGACACGCTCGACACACGTACGCCGGTTAGGTTCATCGCCGTGGCGCAACACGGTTCTGAACTCGATTTGAAGGCCGACAGCGTGCAGGAATTCATCGCTCTTCTCAAAGAGAACGATGTCGTGGTTGACCCCACCATTGCGATCTTCGAGTCGATGTTCAACGCGCGCCCCGGTGTGATGGCGGATGGCGACAAGCTGATCGCCAACCGCCTGCCGCCCCAGGTGCGACGGGGAATGCTGGCTGGCGGCCTTCCGGTGCCTGATGGGATGGACGAGCGGTATCGGGCGGGCTTCCGTGCGATGCTGGCTTTCGTAAACGAGCTACATCAGTCGGGCGTTCAACTCGTGGCCGGCACTGATGCGCTCGCCGGCTTCACGCTGCACCGCGAGCTCGAACTCTACGTCGAGGCCGGTATACCGAGCGCCGATGCGTTGCGTATGGCGACGCTCGAAGCGGCACAAGTCACCAACCGTGACGATCAGCTGGGCTCGATCGAGCCCGGAAAGCTTGCCGACATCATCGTCGTTGATGGGGATCCGCTTGCGGAGATCTCCGACATACGACGCGTTGAGCTGGTTATGAAGGATGGCGTGCTATTCGACCCGGCGGAATTGTACCGAGCGCTGGGCGTCATTCCCTGGAAGATCGCAGGTACCCAGTGAAGCGCAGCTGAACATTTGCTCAATGTTCAGCTGCATATCGATCGAAGAACTCGAGTATCCGAAGCAGTCGATCGATCCTCAGCAGCGGTTCGCCGCTGCGAGACAGGTCGTGCCCTTCACGCGGATACCGCGCGTATTCGACCGGTCTCTCTAAAACCTTGAGAGTGCGGTACAGCATCTCTGATTGCGACACTCCCGTCCTGAGGTCGCGATCGGAGTGAATGATGAGCAACGGCGTCTCGATGAGGTGCGCATAGGTCATCGGAGATTCCTGACGCAGAATATCCGGATCCTCCCACGGATAAGCGTCGAACTCCCAGCGCACCAACTGCCATGCGTTGCCTTCCCCGAAGAAGACCGCCAGGTCATACACGCCGCGCTGGGCAACGGCGGCTGCAAAGCGATGGTCGTTCCCCACCAGGTAGGCGGTCAGGTAGCCGGCGTAGCTTCCGCCCGTCACCACCATTCGATCCTCGTCGATGAATCCGCGGGCCACGATACTATCGGCGGCGGTCAGGACATCACGCATGGGTCCCTCACCCCAGGCGCGTTGGATCTGGAGCTTGAAATCGTAACCGTAGCCGCCGCTGCCTCTCGGGTTCGTGTATAACACGACATACCCGTTGGCGGCGAGCAACTGGAACTCATGCCACATCGACGCTTCACCGGGTCCCCACATGACGTGCGGACCACCGTGCATTTCCACCGCCAGCGGGTATTGGCTTCCCGGCTCGTAACCTACGGGCTCTATCACCCATCCCTGCACCCGCTTGCCGTCGAAGCTTCTGTACCAGAAGCCCGCGTGCGGCTGAACGTAGACGCCCGAGAGCCAGCCGGTGTTCAGATCGGTCACTCGACGCTCGTTTACACCGTCTGCGTTCGCCACGTAGATCTCGGAGGGATTCGCTGGCTCGGAGATAGAATAAGCCAACGTTTCTCCCGCGAGGTCGAAGCTCTGAACGCCCCGCTCACCGGACACGACCTGGCGGACCTCGCCGTCGCCCACCGGCGCTCGGTAGATCGGAATCGTGCCATGCACTCCGGCTGAGAAGTAGATCGACTCGCCGTCCGACGCCCAGTGATACTGGTTGATGCTCCTGTCTAGCGACCGGCTGACCCAGGTCACTTCGCCAGCGACACCGCTTGCATCGATCTCGATGACGCCGACATGCGTGCTGGTGGCCGAGGGCTCTAGTGTGTCTCGGGCGGCGAAAGCGATTCGGCTACCATCGGGGGACCACTGCGGGTTGAACGACACATAACCGGCGACACCGATAAGCCGTCGATTGCTTCCGTCAGCATCCATGACGTAGAGGTCGCTCTTCTGCACGTAGTCGGGATGCACGTCCTCTGATATCTCAGCGGCGAAGAGAATGCGCCGCCCATCCGGCGAGTAGGACTGGGCATAGAAGTCGTGCGGTCCGTCGGTCAGCCGCTTCGTCTCTTCGGTATCGAGGTCTAGTTCGTAGATGTGCGCCCAAGATTCGATCGGGTCGAGTCCGCGCTCGCCCTGGAAGTTGAGACGTGTGATGACTGCCGGCTCGCCTTGCTCCGCGTTCTTCGACAGCCAGTTCCGAATTGTGGCCATCGATCCGAACATCGCGGCGTCTACCGCTTCCGATTCCTCAGTCGCATCCGCTTCCGACGCCTCTTCTGCCAACTCTTCATTCGTGAGCGTCGAACCGAATAGAATCTTGTCTCCGTTTGGGGACCACACAGGGCCGAACGCGCCGTTCTCGAGGTCGGTGACCTGCCAGGCTTCTCCGCCGTTCAAGGGTAGAATGTAGATCTGCGGTCCATCCGCGCCGCGGCCCGATACAAACGCGATCCTGGTCCCGTCGGGCGACCAGGCTGGCGCCCCGTCACGAACCTTGCCGCGAGTCAGCTGTCGCGGCTCGCCACCGGCCACGTCCGCCAGCCATATGTGTCGGTAGTAAGTATTGTCTACCGAGTCTATTTGCGTCACCAGATATGCGACCTGGCTGCCGTCCGGCGACAGCGCGATGCTGCTGGCCGTTTGGATGCGGTATAGATCGTTCGCCTGGATTCGGCGCCTATCCTGAGCAGCCGCGTTCCCCGTCTGAATCAGGATTCCGATGAGCGGCAGGGTGGTGATCAGGATCTTGCGCAGGCTTCGAGTCGGGAACGGAGTGCTGAACGACATTGACAACCTCTGCTTCTGTGCCGGGGCGCTTCGTCTGCGTTAGAGGATTGCACCCCGCATGACCAACGGCGAGCCGGTCGGCTGGGCTCGCTACGACTGGGTTGCTGCTTCGCCGTGCGGGGGAGCGGAGGTTCGCACCCGGATCGCGGGCTAGATCGGGCAGTAAACGTTCAGATGACCGCAGCGACTGCAGTGCCAGCCTACCCACTCGGGTGGCAGTGCAGAGTCGCTTCGCCGAAGCGAGCGAAACCGCAGATGGTGGCCGCTACGCCCGAGCACGGCGTGGCAACCCGGCAACTGACAGCGGACGCGATGGCCCGGACTGATCTCCTGCGGGTACAGCCAGTCGCGGATCGCTACCATCCGTGGGTTGAGCCGGTCTCTCATCATCGCGACGCAAATCTAGGGCAGACAGTCGCTTCGGGAAAGTCCGCAAAACGCTTCGACGCTGCTCATTCGCCGATGATCTTTATCACGACCCTCTTTGGCCGCCTGCCGTCCCACTCGCCGTAGAAGATCCGTTGCCAGGGTCCGAGATCGAGATCTCCATTCGTCACGGGGACCACTACCTCGTGACCTATCGTCAGGTTGCGAAGGTGGGCCGCGCCGTTGTCTTCTCCGGTCCTGTTGTGTAAGTAGTCGTCTTTTCGGCCGGGGTGTGCCCCCCAGGGCGCCAAGTCGCCTTCCAGCCAATCGAGGATGTCTTGATGAAGGCCCGATTCGTTGTCGTTGACGAACACGGACGCGGTGATGTGCATGGCGCTCACCAGGCACAGCCCTTCTCGGATCCCACTGCTCTGCAGCTCCTCGGAAACCCAGGGCGTGATATGGATGATCTCCTGCTGGTTTGTTGTTTCGAACATCTTGTACGCCGTGTGTGACTTCATCACTGACCCTCCGGACTGATGCCTCTTTCCTCCAAATAACGTCGCGCATGATCGCGCCGCGACGGGAGCGCTCCCGAGTGGTCTAAATACTCGGTTCGCGTGGCTGCCGCGTCAGGCGTGTACGCGGCAAGGAATCGCTGATAGTACTCAATCGCCCGACGCTCCTGACCCAACGCCTCATAGGCTCGCGCCGTCACGACCAGCCCGAGCAGGTGATCCGGTGCTTCCGCAAGGATTGTGTCCGCTTGTGCTACGGCCAGTTCGGGACGGCCTGCCGCCAGCTCCAGAAGCGCAATGTGGTATCGCCCGTCAAGGTCGATCGTATCGAGGCCCCGATACGCGGCCAGCGAACTCGGGATGAACTGTGCAGCCCCCGCTTCGTCACCGGTCTCGTAGGCGTACATCGCCTGGTTGAACAGCTGATCCGCCGAGCCGCGCTCCGAGAGTGCTGAAGTGGCTCCACCGCTCGCGCCGATATCGCCGAAATCGATCCGCTGCGATTGCGGTCGGCTCTCTTCTTTGCCGCCGAAATAGATGAATGCGTAGACCACGGCCAACGCGATCGCCGCTAGCCCAAACGCCCGTAGGCCCGTCAGTCCCCGTGGTCGTCCGTTCGGCTTCGCCGAACCCTGCAGGGGTGTCCCGCACTCCCGGCAGAATCGGTCATTCGCATCGTACTTCGCACCGCAACCGGGGCATTTCTGGTGTGCTGAGGCGGAGGGCTTTCTCTGCTTACTCATTTGTTGCCGTGTCTTCCTGCTCATGGGTTGCATTGTATCGGAAACGAGCGATAATCTAGGGGATTCGAGCGGGGGGTAAAGGGAACCGGACCCTGGAACTCCGAAGGGAAGTTGAAGCAGGCAAGGCAGCTTTGGTTTGTCGCGTAGCGAACGTCATGCGAGTGCCGTTCGTCTTTTCTTTTTTTTTGACCAAGCACCTTTGACTGAATTGAGCGATTACGGCAAGTATTTTCTGCCGGGCCCCACGGAAGTGCGGCCTGAGGTGTTGCGGGCGATGGATCGGCCGGTCATTGGACACCGCGGCCCGGAGATGGAAGCGCTCATGGAGCGCGTGCAGCCCAGGCTTCGTGAGCTGTTCCGTACCGAACGACCGGTCTACGTCTCGACGTCGTCGGCCACCGGGTTGATGGAAGCGGCGATTCGCAATTGTGTCCAGCGGCGCGTGCTAAGTCTCGTGTGCGGCGCGTTCAGCGAACGGTTCCACAAGATTGCCGTCGCCTGTGGCAAGCATGCGGATCGAGTCGATGTGGACATGGGCCAGACGAACGAGCCCGCTTCGTTCAGGGAGGCTCTTTCCTCAGGAGATTACGACGCGATCACCGTGGTGCACTCCGAGACGTCAACCGGCGTGCTGAATCCGATCGATAATATCGCCAGCGCCGTGCGGGAAATATCGCCGAACACCCTCGTGCTGGTGGACTGTGTTACATCGATCGGAGCGGCTCGTGTCGAGACCGACGATTGGGGGCTCGACTTCGCCCTCACCGGATCCCAGAAGGGCATGGCTCTGCCGCCCGGCCTCGCCTTTGGCGCGGCGTCTCTGAGGGCGCTCGATCGTTCGCGCGAAATGGCCGACCGCGGAATCTATTTCAGCTTCGAAGCGTTCGAGGCCGCGGTGGAGAAGAACCAGACACCGAATACTCCGGCATCGTCTCTGATCTTCGCTCTGGACGCTCAATTGGAGCGAATCGCTTCCGAAGGTCTCGAGTCGCGCTGGGCGCGTCACCGGGCGATGGCAGAGCGGACCTGGCGCTGGGTGGACGAGCTGAACGATCAGCACGGCCTCGACGTCTCCGTGTTGGCGGCAGAAGGACGACGCTCGCCCAGCGTTACCTGCATACGTGTTCCGGATGGCAGGAGCGGCGTCGAGATCACGCGGCAGATGGCCGAACGCGGCTTCACGATCGCCTCGGGATACGGTAAGCTGCGTGAATCGACGTTCAGGATCGGCCACATGGGTGACCACACGTTGGACGAGCTTGAAGAGCTACTCGAGAATCTGACTGAAGTCTTGTTGGGGAACTGAGGGTCAGTTCTCGAGTTTGTAGGGGGTCACGGGTCCGGGAATACAGGGGGAGTGCGACCAAAGATGATGATGGCAGAGGGACAAGAACTGTTCAAAGTGTTGCTGGCGGATGAGATCGCCAGCGAAGGCGTAGCGAAGCTCGAGGACAGCGACCGCATCGAGCTCGACGCGCAAACCGATATCGAACCGGCCGAGCTGAAGACGATCATTGGCGATTATGATGCTGTGATCGTGCGAAGTCGGACACGCTTGACCGCCGAGATCCTCGAGCATGCCGATCGACTCAAGGTCATCGGTCGTGCGGGCGTTGGCGTTGATAATATCGATGTCGATTACGCCACGCGCCGAGGCATCATCGTGCTGAATGCACCAGGCGGAAACGTTATCTCCGTCGCCGAGCACACTCTGGCTCTGATCCTTGCCATGGTCCGCAGCATTCCGCAGGCCGATGCCTCAGTGGCCCGCGGTGAATGGAAGAGAAGCAAATTCAAGGGTATCGAGCTCTACGGTAAGACGTTGGGCCTTGCCGGCGCCGGGCGAATCGGTTCCGAGGTCGCGAAGCGCGCCAGAGCTTTCGGCATGCGCGTCATCGCCTACGACCCGTACCTCTCACGCGAGCGCGCCGAGCAGGTTGGAATGGAGCTGGTCACTCTGCCCGATCTGCTCGAGACCGCCGACGTCGTCTCGGTACACACGCCGCTCACGGACGAAACCCACGGGATGATTGGCGCCGAAGAATTCGCCCTCATGAAGCCGTCAGCCTACTTGGTCAACGCCGCAAGAGGAGGCGTCGTCGACGAAGCGGCATTGGCAGAAGCGCTGCAGTCTGGACAACTCGCCGGCGCTGCACTCGATGTGTACGAACAAGAGCCGCCGTCGGAGGACAACCCGCTTCTCCAGTTGTACAACGTCGTCGCCGTTCCGCATATCGGTGCTGCCACCCGCGAAGCGCAGACCAGCGTCGCCGTCGAAATTTGCGAAGCCGTTCGTGATGCCTTGCTCGCCGCGAGGTTACGTGCTGCCGTCAACGTTCCGGAGATGACTTTCGGGAGCCACGCCGACATCGCGCCCCTGCTCAATCTCGCGCACCGACTGGCGCGGCTGTTGTGCGGTCTTGCCAGGGGAAGCTTCAAGTCACTACAGGTCCGCTATGGCGGCGAACATGAGGAAGCGTTGCCCGCCGTCACTGCCGCCGCGGCGCAAGGTCTGTTGTGCGATATCGTTGATGTTCCGCTCACGATGGTCAACGCGCTCCACGTTGCGTCGGATCGCGGTGTGAGGGTAACACCGGCGTGGATAGGATCTGGTGCGGGGGATGAAGAGCGCATCGAGCTCCGGCTCCGTACGCCGGACGACTCGCTCAGCGTCGCGGGTGTGTTGCTCTCCGAGAACCACCCGAGGGTTACACGCATCGGGGATTATCGTGTCGATATCCAACCACGCGGCAACATCATCGTACTCAGCAACCGTGACGTCCCCGGCGTCATCGGCAGAGTAGGTAGCGTGTTGGGCGACGCAGGCATCAACATCGCCGAGTACCATCAGTCGCGCCTCGAAGCCGGCGGCGATGCCCTGGCCACCTTGACGGTTGATAGTACCGTGCAGCGGTCGGTTATCGAGCAGCTGGCTTCGCTCGAGGACGTCACGGGAGTCTGGCAGATCCACCTCCCCGAGGCGTCGGCCGTATCGCTATCGCAGAGCGCCAGCGCCGCTGCTCCGGGCCACGACGGTTAACTTCTTCAGATCTTAGTGTGCAGGGCTGTGAGGGTGGGCTGACCCTGCGGGTGGGCGGAGACTCTTGCAGTTCAAGACACAGAGAAGCGTCGTCGGGTTATGCGGCGCGCTTCGTGGTGGTCTGGCCGGGCCGGTTCGGCCCGGTCCTCATCTCTGCTCTATCGGTCCGTAGACCGCCGCCGCCCAGATCTCCTCCGACAGCCACTCCGTCCGCATTCGCGCTTCGTCCAACTCCTCGCGCGACATCTCGGACCCTCGGCGGTTGAGGTTCCGGGCCAGCTCGATGATCTGGTCCAATCGCTCGCGAAGCTCGGAATTCGACCGACGCTCCTGACCTTTGTAGTCTGCCATACAGGTTACCTCCTGATGCCGTATGACTCCAGTATGTCGAGTGTCTCCTGAATCGGCAACGCCTGGGCTTCACCTCGGTGCCCACGCACGGTGATCGCCTTGAACATCGAATTGTAGATCGCCTCTTCCGTCGCCTCCACTGTGGCCTGGAACAGCGGGGACATGGCGGAGTTCGGAAGGTCTTCTATCGTCCGCGGCGATTCGTCATCCCCTCTTCTACGCACTGATTCGGCTGTGGAGAAGGCGATGACGTAGTCACCACTGCCGTTGGTGCCTGGCGACCCGGTGCGCGCGAGCCCGTTGATCGCCCGCTTCGCCAGGCGTTCCAGGTTGCCCGGCGAAAGGGGAGCGTCTGTGGCGACGACGATCATGATCGAGCCGTCGCCAGGATCCTCAACGCCGCCCTCCGCATCCGGTTCCACGGAACGCCGGAAAATATATCGGCCCAGCTCACGCCCGACCGGAGCCCCCATGATGTTCAGAACGCCACCGAAGTTGGACTGAACCAGGACTCCGACCGTCCATCCGCCCAGGTCGTCGGGCACCGTGCGCGAGCTTGTCCCGATACCGCCTTTCCAGCCAAATGCCCGAGTCCCGGTTCCCGCTCCAACCGCACCTTCCTCCACTGGCCCCTCTGCCGCCGATTCCAGGGCGGTGACGACATGTTCGGATCGCACGGCGCGCCTGCGGATATCGTTCAGGAATCCGTCGTTGGTTTCTCCCACCACCGGGTTGATAGAACGAACGTTCTCCATTCCGGTGCGGGCCAGCAGGTAGTCGACCATGGCGTCGGCGACGGTCCACACGCACAGGGTACAGGTCAAGGCGATCGGCGTTTCCAGCTCTCCCAGCTCCTGAACCTGGGTCACGCCGAGAAGCTTCCCGAAACCGTTGGCCGTGTGAATGGCCGCGGGTACCCGGTCATGAAACAGATCACCGGCGTGGGGCAGAATCATGGTGACGCCGGTACGTACCGAATCGCCCTGCCACACCGTTGAGTGGCCGACCCTGACGCCGGCCACATCGGTGATGGCGTTGTGAGCGCCAGGTTCGAAGATTCCGGGCGCGACACCTATGTCACGCGCCCGGGGTCGATCGCTTTGACTCATGGCATCACCCGGCATAAGCGCGAACAGTGCGAGGCTGGCAGCTATTCGAAAGAGAAAAGTGCCGGCCGAGCGGTCGTACCGCATTACCGTCTTATCTCCCGTTAGGGGCGCTGGCGACGAGAACGTGCCTGCACGGCTGTGTCAGGCTTGTTGGTGATGATGCCGTCCACTCCCCAGTCAAGCAACCGCTCCATGTCTCGTTCATCATCGACGGTCCAGACGTGAACGCGGATCCCTCGCTGGTGGGCGGACGTGATGAGGCGCGGTGTCACGACTCGGAAGCCCCAATGCACCTCGGGAAGTTGAAACGCATCGACGTGGATCGGCCAGAGCCTGTCGAGGCGAACCCAATGGAGCAGTTGCAGCGGCAGCATCTGGTCTAGGGTGATGCTCCGCGGCCCGGCGTAGCCGCTGATCGCCGGCGCTCTCTGCCACGAATAGAAGGCGGCCAGCAAGACTCGGTCGCTCGCGTCGTACCTGTCTATTAGTTGGCGTGTCGCAGCGGCAGCGCGTCGCTCCTTGATATCGAGGTTGAAGCGCACGGTCGGGAAGGTCTCCAACGCCTCGGCCACAGTAACGACCGTGTGTCCTCTTCCCCGATGCGGAAATGTCGCGCCGTTGTCAGGCGTGAAACGGTAGCCGGCATCGAGGGCTCGTAGCTCCTCCAGGGTGAAACTCCCGACCGGTCCACTGGCCTGGGTGTTCTCTGACATGTCGCCGCCGTGGTGGAGAACCGGGTGGCCATCTTTGGTGAGATGGACGTCGACCTCGATGGCGTCGGCACCCTGCTCAAGTGCGAGTTCGATTGCTTCCAGTGAATGATCCGGCGCGTAGGCGGAAGCACCACGGTGCGCCAACACCATCGGCTCGTTGTGAAAGTATCTGTGGGCCATCTAATCAGTACTTGGCCATCGTTGGATCAACGTCATCCGACCACGCCAGCAGCCCGCCGGTCAAGTTGTACACCCTCTGGAAACCGGCATCGAGGAGGAACAGCGTGGCAAACGCGCTTCGGTGGCCGCTGCGACAGATGACCACGGTGTCAGTTCGTCCGTCCAGGTTTCGTACCTGGTCGGGCAGTTGCCTCAACGGGATCGCCACCACGTCATCCAGTCGCGCGATGTTGAGCTCGTGCGGCTCGCGCACGTCGATGATCTGAAGCGTGTCTCCGGCATCGAGGCGTGCTTTGAGTTCTGCGGCGGTAATCGCCGGCACCTGACCCTGGACTCGTCGGTCTTCAGCCGCAGCCGCCCTCACGCCGCAGAATTCTTCGTAGTCGATCAGCTTGTGGATGGTCTTCGCTTCGCCGCACAGCGGACAATCCGGGTCCTTCTGCAGCTTCAACTCTCGGAACCGCAGCCGCAACGCATCGAACAGCAGAAGACGGCCGAGGAGCGGCTCGCCAATACCGATGATCAGCTTGATCGTCTCGTTCGCCTGCAGTGCACCGACGATCCCCGGCAAAACGCCCAGCACCCCGCCTTCCGCGCACGATGGAACCAGGCCGGGCGGCGGCGGCTCGCGGAACAGGCAGCGATAGCAGGGACCTTCTTTCGCGTCGAATACGGAGACTTGGCCCTCGAATCGGAAGATCGAACCGTAGACATTCGGCTTGCCGAGCAGCGCGCAGGCATCGTTCACGAGATACCGGGTGGGGAAGTTGTCGGTGCCGTCGACCACGACGTCGTATTCCTTGAGAATCTCCAGTGCGTTTTCCGACGACAGCCGCACTTCATGACCCTCGATCCGAATCTCGGGGTTGACGTCGATCAGTCGCTCGCGCGCCGAATCGAGCTTCGACCTGCCAACATCACGGGTGCCGTGGATCACCTGGCGTTGCAGATTGCTGAACTCCACGACGTCGAAATCCACCAGGCCCAACGTGCCGACACCGGCGGCCGCCAGATAGAGCGAGGCCGGCGAGCCGAGGCCCCCGGCGCCGACCATAAGGACTCGCGCGCTCTTGAGTCTTCTCTGGCCTTCCGCGCCCACCTCCGGCATGATCAGATGCCGGGCGTAGCGGCGTACCTCGTCCTGGCTCAGCTCCACAGTCCCCTCCAATACGGTGACGAGACCACCGGCGATCGACGGGATGATCCGGATCTCATCACCGTCCCGGACGCCGGTATCAGCCCCACCTTCAAGGTAGCGGATATCCTCGTCGTTGAGATAGATGTTGACGAAACTCCGCAGGCTCCCGTCCTCGCCGTATAGGTGCTGACGGAGCTCAGCATGGCGGGACGTCAGTTCGGCCAGCGCTTCCTCGACCGTCCCAGCGTCGACTTCCACCGCGTCGGCGCCAGCGGTGTACTGTTGAAGTGGTGTCGGAACGAATATCCTGATCGCGTTCATCAGCTGTCTACCCTGCTGTCGACCTCTTCTTCCACGTCTATCGAAACCGGGAGGAACCGCTCTCGATCGTCTGCCAACCGCCAGGCGCGAGTCTCGCGCCGTCGGCCTGCTTCGACGCTCACGATCAAGTACGCATACCAAGGCCACGCATGCTCGCGGTCGAACTCGGATGGCTCGGCTGGCGCATCCGGGTGGGAGTGATAATAGCCGACGACCTGCAAACCAGACGCTTCGGCATGCTGCTCCAGTCGTAACACATCATCAGGTCCGATGAGATAGCGACGACGTCTATTGTCCACTCTCACGTTTTGCACGGCCGCTGATTCCACGACATCCGCTGCGCCATCGTTCTGAACGCGGCCGAACAATCCCCCGCATATCTCTTCCGGGTATCCCGCCTCGGCATGTTGGGCGAGTTGTTCAACGATCTGTCGCTTAAGTTTTAGCTCCGTCACCGCTACCATAGCTTCAGACTCAAGTATCGATCTGCCGCGTCAGGAAACACGACCACCACGACCCCTTCTTCGAGCTCCTGAGACCACGCCGCGCCCGACGATGGTCCTACGACCTCGTCCCCAAACGCGTGCCGGCCGCGAACCTGGATCTCAGGTCGCGGCCGGTACGGCGCCCTGGCTCAAGAGCGTCTCAGATGAGCATCCTGCGCCCATCTGGTCCAGGCCGTGCCGTACCGGCGCACCGACCGGAGTGATACGTACAGCAACAGGCTCGAGGAGCGCTCATGGACTCTACGCTTGAAAACGGGAATGCAGCCGCGTGCCCGGCCGCCCTGTTCTCTCAACCGTAAAAACGCTGACTGGAGAGGGGCTGTTCCTTAGACCTCGACGGCTATGCTCTTCCTTATGGCCTGGATGTTATCCGCCACCGAGCCCTTTCCAAACACAGCCGAGCCTGCGACCAGGACGGTGGCTCCGGCTGAGACGACGGCCGGTGCCGTCTTCGGATCGATGCCTCCATCAACCTCGACTTCCACATTATGTCGCTGAAGCTGGTCGAGTATGCCGCTGAGGCGGACCAACTTGCTCAGACATTCGGGGATGAAACGCTGGCCTCCGAAGCCGGGGTTCACGGTCATGATCAGAACCAGGTCGACAAAGGGGAGAATGTCCACGAGTGTCTCGACCGGCGTCGCCGGGTTTATCGAGACACCCGGTCTGGCGCCGAGCTCGCGAATCTTCTGGACCGTTCGATGGAGGTGCGGACACGCTTCCTGATGCACGGTCAGCCAGTTGGCGCCCGCCTTCACGAAGTCCTCCAGGTAGCGATCGGGTTCCTCGATCATCAGGTGAACATCGAGGGGGAGTTCGGTGGCGCGTCGCGCGGCGCTTGCGATCAGCGGCCCGATGGTGATGTTCGGAACGAAGTGACCGTCCATCACGTCGACGTGAATCCAATCGGCGCCGCCCGCTTCGGCCTCCGCGATATGCTCACCGAGTCGAGTGAAGTCAGCGCTCAGAATGCTCGGAGCAATCAGTGCCATGATCTCATAGGGTTCGAGACGTCTATATCGAACAGCTTGCCTATACGATTCCCAACTTGCCGCCGACCTTCTTCATCGCGTCCAGCACCGCGTCGAGGTGTTCCGTCTCGTGTGCGGCTGAAACCTGACAGCGTATACGTGCCGTGCCGTGGGGAACAACTGGAAAACCGAAGCCGATGACGAATACGCCCTCATCCAACAACATCTTACTCATACGAATCGCTTCCGCCGTCTCGCCGACGATGATTGGAACGATCGGTGTGTCCCCGTCGATCGGTTTGAAGCCCGACTCCAACAGCTTCTCCCTGAAATACTGCGTGTTTTGTCGCAGCTTCTGGACGAGTTCCGGATGGCTGTCCAGATGCTCGATCGCAGCAAGCGAATGGGCCGCGGTGGCTGGTGGCAGCGCGTTCGAAAACAGCATTGGGCGTGATCGTTGGGTCAGGTAGTCGGTGAACTCGTCCGGGCCGGCGGTGAAACCTCCTGCGGCTCCACCCAACGCCTTGCCCAATGTGCTCGTGATAACGGGAACCTGGCCGTGCAGACCGTAGTGCTCCGGTGTTCCTCTTCCGGTTTCGCCGAGAACGCCGGTCGCATGTGAGTCATCCACTGCGACCGTTGCGTCATACTTCTCAGCCAGCTGCATGATGTCGGGAAGCTTGCAGATGTCGCCTTCCATCGAGAACACGCCATCCGTGATGATGAATCGATGACGTGCATCCTGCGTATCCTTCAACGCTTGCTCGAGATCCGCCATGTCGGAGTGCTTGTAGATCCTCCGAATCGCCTTCGTCATCCGAACGCCGTCGATGATCGATGCGTGATTGAGCTCATCCGAGATCAGCGCGTCTTGTTCTTCTAGGAAGGTTGGAGTTAGCCCTGTGTTGGCATTCCAGCACGACACGTAGGTAAGCGCAGAGTCCACTGCTAGAAACTCGGCGATCTTCTCCTCCAACTTCCGGTGGACCGTGAACGTGCCACAGATGAAACGAACAGAGGACGTCCCGGCGCCATACTCCTCGTAGGCGGCACGACCAGCCGCCACGACTTCCGGGGTGTTGCACAACCCCAGGTAGTTGTTTGAACAGAGATTGATGACTTCTCCGCCGGTCTCTGCGATCTTCACCACCGCTGCCTGCGGCGAGTCAAGGTGGATCAGCTGCTTGTACACTCCCTGCTCCTGCATAACCTGGAGCTCTGACTGCAGCCGTTCGAACAGATCGCTCATTGACTGATTCTCCCCAATGTCGGATCGCTACGAGCTACTCGCCGTCCTCCAGCTTGCGCTGGCGCACGTGGTTCAGCCCGAAATAGATGATAGCCGCACTGCTAAGGATCAGGATCGGTACGAGTATCGCTCCTTCTAAACCCATTATCACTCTCCGCTTGGAATCAACCGCCGCCTTCCGGTCGTACGGACCAGAAGAGGGCCCGAGCTTGTTGGCTTTCCAGTGCGGCTAAGTTGGCTGACGTCCGGGGGTCGGGCAAGGGCACCGGCTGCCCGTTTTGAGGGAGGATGCCGCGGTGAAACCGGGCAGAGATCGGATCCCACAAGATGTTGTCTTATAGAGCTTTAGGTGGCACGAGCCGGGGCCGCCCCTTTTCCTCGCCAATCCGTGCCCGTAACTTAGAAATGCGCGGGTTCTCGAAAGCACTCAAGGAAGGGCCTCAGCCGTGAAGCACTCCTTTTCAGCTCTGCTATCGGCCCTTGTGGTCGTGTTCGCTCAGGCGGCGTATGCGCAGGAGGATACGGCGCGCCGCTATTTGCAAGAGGGGCTAGCCCACGTTGCGGCGGGCGACACGCTGCTCGCTTTCGAAGCATTTGAGAAGGCGCTTGACGTCTATCCCAACCTCGCCGATGCCTACTACCATCTAGGCCGTCTCTACACGCAGCGGGCGAGTGCCGTCGAAACCGACTTCGTTGACCGCCTGAAGGCGGAGGACGCCCTCGAAAAGGCGTTGCGCATCAGTCCATCCGATCCGCGTTACATCCTGGAGTTGGCCCAGCTGAGATTGAAGCAGCACATGAAGATTGACGCCGGCCGGCTCTTCGGACGTGCGCTCTCGGAAGCGCAGAAGGTGGGCGATCCAGAAGTGCTGGCCGATGTCCACTTCAATCTTGGCTACCTGAAGGAGATGGAGTACGAGGTCCTCAAGAACCGGCGCCTGGCTCCGCTTCTGAGGGGTCCGCCCCAGACGACCGTCGGCTCGCCCATCGATCAGCGACGTCCGCGATACGTCAACGAGTACTTGAACATGTCCTCCGAGATTGAATCGGGCATAGTGCCCAAGGAGGAGATGATCGAGCACTACCGAGCGGCTATTCGCTACAATCCGGGCCATGTGTCCGCGTCGATCCGTCTGATGGGGCAGTTGATCGACGAGTACCGCATGGGCGAGTTCATGGCGATCGCGCGGCAGCTGACTGCGGAGAACCCTGAACGGCCAGCGCCTTACCTCTATATCGGTCTGGGTCTGCACATCTTGGGACGCGAGGAAGCCGCGGCGGAGGCGTTCGACAATTGCCTGGATCGACTCACCGAGGATGAACGGCGCGAAGTCGAGAATCTCGCCGAGGTGATGAGGCGTCGTGACGCGCAAGAGTATGAGGCGTTGACGCCGGAGGAGCGTGACGAGTTCAATTCGAGATTCTGGCAGCTGTCCGACCCGCTCTATTTGACGGAAGCCAACGAGCGACGTGTCGAACACCTATCGCGCCTCGCCTACGCGGATCTGCGGTTCGCTGAGCCGGAGAACGGCAAGCGGGGTTGGCAGACCGATCGCGGTATCATCTTCCTGCGATACGGACCACCGGCGGAAGTCGCATCGTTCTCCGCTCAAACCACCAACTTCGGCAACGACTACACGGTTGGCCGTCGGTCTATCCTGTGGAGCTACGGCATAGATGGACCGGTCTTCATCTTTCGCCAGATGCCGGGATATCGAACCGCGAACTTCGCTGACGACTACAAGTTCGTTGCGGATGACATCCGCTACATGCAACCGGCGAAGTACGATAACATTCCGTCGATTCCGGAACTGCTCGACCTGCCAGTTCAGATCGCTCGATTCCGCGCCGAGGATCCGGCCGAGGTGGCCGTAGAGATCCACGCCGCGCTCCCCCTCGTGGAGTTGTCACGCGATCTCGACCTGGAAGAGGGCGAGTTCGAGACGGGGATGTTCTTGCTGAACGCCGATGGCGAAAAGGTGGTAGAGCGGGTACTCGACGAGATGGTGGCTTACTCAGAATCGGGTGAGATCAACGAGTACAGGAGTTGGCGGCTGCTGCTGCCGCCCAGCGGCGTAATGGTGGCGGCGGTAGAGACTCGTGACGCGCTGACTTGGCGCGCCGCTGCCGCCCGCGAGACGTTCACCATATCGAGCTTCCCGCTCGATTCTCTGGCTGTGAGCGATATCCTGCTGGCGGACTTTGTTCGACCGCTGACCAATGAGCCGATCCAGCGCTTCGATTATGACATTGCCGCGAATGCTGGTGTCGGGTACGTAACGGGCGATCCGATTCACCTCTACTACGAGGTTTACGGGCTCGAAGAGGACGCCGAAGGTTTCGCCTCGATCGACGTCTCGATTCAAGTTCGAGTCAAACGGATAAACCGTAGCGGCGGACTGGCTACCCTCATCGGCGGCCTGGCCGATTCTTGGGGCTTCAGCATCGTTGGCGACGACCGCGTTGAACTGCGGTTCAGCCGCGAGATCAAGATGGATGGTCGGGATCGAGTCACGGAGTACCTATCGCTCGATCCACGGGATGTCCCGCCCGGTGAGTACGAGATCCGACTCAGGGTTTGGGACAAGCTGGCCGAACAGATGGCGAGGCAGTCGCGCACCTTCTACGTCATCAAGGAGGACTGATTTGGTGCGCATCTCGTCAAATCGCCGGGTAGTAGGTTGGCGTGCCCTGCTCCTGGCAATGGCAATCCTTGTCGTGGCGCCGCGACCGGTGCCGGCCCAAGAATACAAAGGCACCAAGAAGTACATCTACGCCGTGCTCGGCTTTGTCGTGGTCGCTGTTCCCGCCTATCTAGCGGCTGACGACGAAGACAAGGGCAACTTCTGCGACAGCAAGACTTGTATGGCGATGCTCGGCGGAGCGGTCGGTGCGCTCGTCGGTTTTGTAATCGGATCAGAAGTCGATTCCAAGAACGAGCGCAAGATGGCCGCCGGGCCAAACCTCGACTACACATATCAGAACGTGCCCCTCGACATAACGCCCGAGCGCATCGCCTACTTCCCGGGCGGTGCAGCTGTGAGCGGGGTCGGTGGCGCTCGCGTTGTCTACCGAGACGGATCGATCCTCGCACGCGGCAGCGGGGTGCGCGGTATAGAAGACATCGCGGTCGTGTCGGGCCTCGACGTGCTCGTCGTCAGCACCTACGCGAACCTCATATCGTTCCCGCTTCGTGGAGACAGCGTCCAGGGCGAGATCATCGATGAAACAGGGGGCGGCACCCTGGAGGCTTTCGATGACCGACTGGCCGTCGCCGGACTCGATTCGCTGCGCCTGCTTCAGCTGCGGAGGGACGGAAGGTCCATCGCGACCCGTGAGCTAGCCGGGATCGAGAATATCAATTTCATTACAGACATGACGTACGCGCGGTACGGCCGTGTCACGTGGATGTTGTTCGAGGACAAGCTTGCTGCCTACAACAACAGCTTCGAGAGGCTTGGCGAGCTGCAGCTGCCAGCCGGCGGCCGCAGCGTACGCGCCGACGGAAGCCGTCTCGCCGTGGCCCTCGGTTCGAGCGGTGTCCTGGTACTCGACGCCACGGATCCGACGCTGCCTCGCGTGGTATTAGAGTATACTGGAGTGCGTTTTGCCTATACGGCCGATCTTGATGGCGATCGCCTATTCGTCGCTGCCGGGCCGGAAGGCGTTGCTGTCGTCGACATCAGCGGCACAGAGCCGCGTGTTCTGGGTGTGGCTCGCGATGTGAAATTTGCCAGCGACGTCATACCCACGGGCGAAGATGAGATGTGGATTTTGGACCGTGAAGGACGAAGAGTTCAGATCGCTGAGTTCACCCAGGGAGGCGGCGGGTGAGCCGGGATCTTGTCACTAGAAGCCGAGAGAGCTGGAGCGTATGGCTGTTGAGCAGGTTGAGCAGCGATTCCGCCAGGAGAGAAGAACCTGGCGAATAGGCCTGCTGGTCTCCCTGCTTTTCCATCTGTGCCTATTCATCATCTTCATTAACGAAGCCGAACGGCTGACGCCCTACGCGGCAGCCGGGCCGGCCAGTGGTGATCCTCGAGCCGCTCCGGGAGGTGGCGGGATGCGAGCGATGGTGCTTAGGCCACCGGTGGAAATCGAGATCCCACCACGGCCCGAATCACCGGTCATCGAGCCCGTCCCCATCGAGCAACAGCTCGAGGAGCCGGTCCTGGCGTTCAGCGAGATCGAAGTTCCCGATCCCGGTGAAGGGAACCGCGAAGGGCCGGAAACGGGAGAGGGCTTGCCGGGCGGCGAAGGTGGAGGTGATGCGGGGAACGCCATGTCCGGGCTTCGCCGCCTCATTCCGCCGGTACCCCGCGGTGTGATCATGGCTCCGCTCAGCCGCCCGGCCTCGGTTCGCGGTCGGGAAGTTACCGTCTGGGTGTTCATCAACCAGGCGGGCGCCGTCGATAGCGTGCGCCTCGACCCTGCGACCCCGGACGGCAACTACAACGCTGACTTGATCCGGGAGGCGCGTCAGTGGGTGTTCGAGCCCGCGATGCGTGCGAACAGAGCCGTCGCGACCTGGTTCAGCTACACCTGGAAGCTTTGATGGGAGATATCAAACCGCCAAAAGGGCGGATCTTGTGGGTGGATGACGAAGTCGAACTCCTCCTACCACATCGCCTTGTCCTCGAACAGCGTGGCTACGAGGTCGATACGCTGCCCAATGGCGACGATGCGCTGAGCCAGCTGCGCCGGCAGAGCTACGACCTCATCCTGCTCGATCAGGAGATGCCCGGCCGCACCGGAACTGACATGCTCCGGGAGATTCGGACTACGGATGCCCGCGTCCCCGTGGTGATGGTCACCAAGAGCGAAGAGGAGGCGACGCTCCAGGAGGCAATAGCTCGCCGCGCCGACGACTACATCGTCAAGCCGACTAGCCCGCGTCAGGTTGCGTCTGTTGTCGCCCGAATCTTGGAGGGCCCGGGTCTTCGCCACGAACAGATGGCGCGCGATTTCGTTCGCGCCTACTCGGACTTGCGGTCGAATATCGATTCGGCCGAAAACTGGCGTGACTGGACGGACCTCTACTCGGATCTGGTGGACTGGGAGCTCGCGCTAAGCGCCGCGGAAGAGCGCGGACTGCTCGATTCGCTCCGCACACTGGAGGACGATGCGCGGCGCGAATTCGCCGACTTCGTCATCGAGAACTACAGCGACTGGGTCGCCCGCGACCAGGAAGACCGCCCGTCGATGTCCGTCGATATCGTACCCCAGTTCTTCCTGCCGCTCCTGGCTCGGTCCGAGCCGGCGGTCTTGATCGTCGTCGACTGCCTCCGCCTGGACCAGTGGCGCACTTTGCGAACGATCATCGAAGAAGACTTCGAGGTCGAGTCGGATCTCTACTTCGCGATTCTGCCCACCGCCACGCCGTACGCTCGTAACGCGATCTTCGGTGGGATCTTCCCCGACGATCTCACGCAACTCAAACCCGGTTGGCCCGACAAGTACGAGGAGATGGGGCTTAATTCGTTCGAGCACGAGTTGTTCGCCAACCATATTGCGCGTTTGACGGATAGCTCGATCACGACTCACTATGAAAAGATTCATACCGGCAGCGACGGCGAGGCGATGCTTCGTCGTTTGCCCTCTGCTCTCGATGAGCCTCGAGCTGTCGCGCTCGTCTTCAACTTCGTGGACCTGCTTACTCACGGTAGAGGCGAATCGCAGATCATTTTCGAGATGGCAAAAGACGCTGAAGCGCTTCGCCGTCTCACTCTGGCCTGGTACGAAGGCTCGGCCCTGCGCAGCGCGCTGCGCATCATCCACTCCCGCGGTGTTCGCGTTCTGTTGACCACTGATCACGGTTCCGTCCACTGCCAGCGGCCGACAACTGTGTACGCCAAGCGTGATGCCACGGCCAGCTTGCGCCACAAATACGGTGACGACCTTCGCGCGGAAGATCCGCGAACCGTGTTCACAGTGGCCGAAGGCGAGGTGGCCCGGTTGCCGCGGGGAGGTATGAGGGCGAACTACCTCATCGCACGTGAGGACTACTTCTTCGTCTATCCGACGAAACTGAGAGAGTATCAGTCTCGGTACAGGGACAGTTTTCTCCACGGCGGCATCAGCCCTGAAGAGATGATCCTGCCGGTGGCACTCCTCAAGCCGCGTGGGAAGACGCCGTGAGCCTCTTCGCTCGACTCGTTCGGTACCTCGTACCCTATCGCCTGCTCTTCGTCGCAAGCCTCCTGGCGATGACTCTGGGCTCGCTGCTCGATGGCTTCACGATGGTCCTTCTCATACCCTTCCTGCGCTCGCTGTTCGGCGAAGCGGCGCTGGTCGTTGGAGGCGCTGAGAGCCTCGTGGAGAAGGTGCTGGCCGCCACCGTGGGTCCGTTCCTCGAAGCAGAAGACCCGTCAGAGTCGCTCCGCAATGTAGTCATCATCGTGATGGTCGGACTGCTCCTCAAGAACGCCTTCTTCTACACATCCGAGGTGCTTGGGATGAAGGTGCGCGAGGGCGTGGTCCGCGACATGCGCAATCAGCTGTACGGGCACATTCAGAAGTTGCCCATGGGCTTCTTCGATCGTAGCAAGGCGGGGCAGCTCGTGGCGCGTGTCTTCTCTGACACCCAGGCTACCAAAGACATCATCACGTATACCGCGGCCGACCTGCTCAAGCACACTGTGTC
This sequence comes from Gemmatimonadota bacterium, assembly GCA_039586795.1. Lineage (GTDB taxonomy): Bacteria > Gemmatimonadota > Gemmatimonadetes > Palauibacterales > KS3-K002 > Kutchimonas. Next base: position 119,557 of record JBDHJS010000001.1, on the reverse strand, counting down.
GCTCATCGCCTTCGCTAGCGTGCTTCTGCTCATCTCATGGAAGCTGACCCTGCTCGCGCTGGTGGTCGCGCCCCTCTTCCTCGGCTTCTTGAAGCCGATGCTCGGTCGCCTGCGCCGCGGTTTCCGCAAGGCGTACGACGCTCAGGGCGAGTTGACGTCCTTGCTGCAAGAGACGACGACAGGCGCGCGCTTGGTCAAAGCATACGGCGCAGAGGGATATGAAAGTAGCCGCTTTGCGGACACCAACCATTCGTTCTTCAAGAACTACGTCCGCACCGAGCGAATTCGCTTGCTCAGTACTCCGCTCTCGGAGGTTCTGGGCAGCGTGGTAACGTTGATCATCGTCTGGGTGGGCGCTCAATTCGTCTTCAGCGGTGATATGAGTGCCGAGGCGTTCATCACTTTCCTTACGGTGTCCTTGCGCGTGCAGTCGCCTATCAAGGCCCTGACGACGTTTCCGGCCAGAGCGCAGTCCTCGTTGGCGGCTTCCGAACGGTTCTTCGAGATCCTCGATGCCCCCGCCGAGTCCTACGCGAGCGGCGATACGCGACTACCCGGGTTTGACGATCAGGTGGCCTACGAGGACGTCCACTTCTCCTACGACGGTCACGAGACCGTTCTCGACGGCGTGGACTTCCGGGTCAAGCGCGGGGAGGTCGTGGCGTTGGTCGGCCCGTCCGGCGCCGGTAAGAGTACGGTGGTCGACCTGTTGCCCCGCTTCTACGAGCCGCAGAGCGGACGCATCACGATCGATGGCGCTGACATCTCCCAGGTTCACCTCGATTCGTTACGCGATTTGCTGGGGGTCGTGTCGCAAGAGACGGTGATCTTCCACGACACCGTTCGCGCGAACATCGCCTACGGCGCACCCGATCGATATGAACAGAAAGAGATCGAGGACGCGGCGCGCGCCGCCAACGCCCACGAATTCATCGAGCGACTTCCCGACGGATATGATACCGTATTGGGCGATCGCGGGGTTCGCCTTTCCGGCGGCCAACGGCAACGCATAGCCATCGCTCGCGCGATACTTCGCGACCCTCCTCTCCTCATCTTTGACGAGGCCACGTCATCGCTCGACACCGAGTCCGAGCGGCTCGTGCAGGGCGCCATAGACCGACTGCTCGCCAACCGCACGGTCATCGTGGTCGCTCACCGCCTGTCGACGATCCGCGGCGCTCATCAGATCATCGTTCTCGATAACGGAGCGATCGTCGAGTCGGGGAAGCACGACGAATTGCTGGAGCGGCGCGGTGTCTATCGACGTCTTTATGAACTGCAGTTCAGCGAGGCGGACCATGTTTCGGCTCGCGGTGAGGTGAAGGTGCCCTGAGTACCGTCCGCAAAGCGTTTGAGTACGGCTTGGCACGCCTCGCCTACGAGGTGCTCGGGCGCACGCCGCCGGGAGTCGGCGAAGCAGTTGGCAGCTGGGCGGGGCGACTTGCTTATCGCTTGGGCTGGCGAAGCTCCGTCGTCGAAGAGCAAATCTCCCGCGCCTATCCCGACCGCGACGACAGATGGGTACGACAAACGGCTCGATCGGCGTATGAGCACGTGGGCCGCGAGTGGCTATCCGTTCCCTATGTGACGCGGCGTTGGCCCGCCGAGGTCGAGCGACGGGTCGTGATATTCGAAGGCGCTGACGACGCGAAGGCCGCGTTCAAAGAAGGGAAGGGGCTGATTGTGGTAAGCGGCCACTTCGGTAATTGGGAGCTGGCCGGCTCCAGTCTGGCCACGCTTGGCATGCCTGTGGACGCCGTGATGCAGGAACTCGGTAATCCGCGCCTCAACCGATTCATCATGAAGACGCGCAACCGCAACGGCATGGGATTGATTGACCGCCGAGACGGGTTGGCCCCGATGACACGCAGCCTGGCCGCTGGCCGCGTCGTCGCCTTCGTTGCGGATCAGGACGCAAGAACCGGCGGCGTCTTTGTTCCCTTCTTCGGCCGCCCCGCTTCTACCGCCCGCGGGCCGGCTCTGCTGGCCGTGCGCACCGGCGCACCATTCATGGCCGGCGGAACTCATCGGATCGGGCCGCGTGAGTACAACTCCTGGTTGGTCAGGATCGAGCCACCGGCTCGCGGCAGCATGAAAGACAGGGTCGCGGAGCTTACCGCCAGGTGGGTCGCCGAGGTGGAGCGGAGGGCCCGGCTTTACCCAGAACAGTATTTTTGGCATCATAAACGGTGGAAGACAGTGCCGCCGGGAACAGAGCCGGCTGTGGCAGGTAATAGAAGTAGAGAGAAGAGCAAGTAACCGAGCGCGCGGTCATGGGGCCGCGGGCGCGATACAATAGAGACGTTATCCAGCAGTGATCTATATCTGCATACCAGCGCACAACGAAGAGCGCACGGCCGGAGTCCTGCTCTGGAAGATCCGACAGGTGATGGCGGAGTTCGGCCGCGACTACCTCATTCTCTTCCTGGACGACGGTTCAACCGATCGTACCTACGAGGTCGTTGAGCCGTATGCCCAGGTCCTCCCGGTCGAGATCCTGCGTAACGAAACGCGCCAGGGCCATGGCCACTCTCTCGAGAAGCTCCTTCGCGATGTCGTTCGGCGCTGTGCCTACCCGCGGCGCGACGTGGCAGTCACGCTGCAGGCTGATTTCACGGATGAGCCCTCGGCGATACCGACCCTCGTCAAGCGCATCGAGGGCGGAGCCGACCTGGTAGTCGCCGCTCAGCCGCCAAACGGTGTGAAGGTACCGTGGACCGTTCGGTGGCTGCGCAGAGGTCTACCGTGGTTGGAGCGCCGATATGGCATTCCGGAACAGGTGAGCGATCCGATCTCGGGTCTTCGCGCCTACCGCGTTGGCTTGCTCAAGCGCACGCTGAAGGACAGCGATACCGAGCCGGTGATACGTCGCGACGGTTGGGCGGCCAGCTTGGAGTTGTTGGCCGCGGTCGCGCCACATACCAAACGTGTTGAAGAGACTCCCTCACAGCTGCGCTACGACCGACATATGCGGCGAAGCCGGCAATCCGTGTGGAGGGCCGCTCGGATGTACGTGAGCATGTTGAGGGGATGATGAGATTGTTCGCCGGATTCCTGATCCTTTTTGCCGCGCTGTCCGCAGTGGCACAGGAGGATACAACCTCGTCCGATACGGCGGTGCCCGAGATAGCTTCCGTACCGTTCGGAGTGGGTGAACGCTTTGACTACCGGGTGAAGTTCGGCCCGCTGAAGGTTGGCGAAGCCGTGATGGAAGTAGCAGGGATCGACACGGTCGCCGGATTCCCAACCTATCACCTGCGGTCGGAGATCCAGGGATCGGTGCCGTTCTACAAGCTGCGTGATGTGCAGGAGTCATGGCTCGACGTCAGCCTGTTGGCCAGTCGCCGCTACCGACAGGACAGCAAGCAAGGAAGCTACGAACGCCAGCGCGAGTACGAGTTCGATCTGGAAAACAGACTCTACACCCAGAGTACCGGTGAGAGCGACTCCATACCTCCAGGCGCCCTGGATGACGGCTCGTTCGTCTACTTCGTGCGTTCCGTGCCCCTTGAGGTCGGCGAACAGTATGAATGGAACAACTATTTTCGCTACGACCGCAACCCTGTGGTTCTACAGGTGTTGCGCCGCGAGAAGGTGAAGGTGCCCGGAGGCGAGTTCGAGACGATCGTCGTGCGCCCGATCATCAAGGCGAAAGGCATCTTCTCAGAGGGCGGTGAGGCCGAAGTCTACGTTACCGATGACGAGCACCGCATGCTGGTGAAGTTGGTGACAAAGCTCAAGGTAGGAACGGTGACACTGGAGATGACCGACTACACGATCGGTGAAAAACTCACAGTGGCCATGCTCGGAGGCGCATCAGAAGGGTCGAACTAGTCGGCGCGTTCGAGTTTCCGCTGCCGCAGATCCTCCATAAGAAAGTCCACCACTAGCCGCGCCGTCGTTCCAGCGTCGCTTACCATAGGCAGGTGACGCACACCGTCGACTATTTCGAGGCGCCCATCTTTGAGCTCGGATAGCATCGCCCGGCCGTGTTCGAGCGGCGTCAACGTATCTTTGCGACCCCAGATGATGAGCGTCGGTGCACGCACGCGCCGTAACGCAGGCCGAATGTCATGGTGTCGCAGCTCTCCCGCACCGCGCATCATCGACCTCGGACCCGCCCGCGCCGCGTCCCCCAGTAACGTCGAGTAGAACCAGAGCGGACACCACGTCCAGGGCTGGATGAGGCGGCCGAGCATTGTGAGTGGTCCCGTGCCAGGCACGCCGGCGCTGTCCACGAGTATCAACCGCCGCACGCGCCCCGGGTGATTGGCGGCCAGCTGAGCCGCCACCGCGCCGCCCATCGAATGCCCGCTGAGGAAGAACTGGCCCAGCTCCAGCTTGTCCGCAAACGCTATGATCGCCCGCGCCGCGTGCTCGATATTGAGGGCCGTGCCGGGTGAGCGGCCGAATCCCGGCAGATCGGGCGTTAGAGCTCGGAAGTTAGAGGCCGTCAGCTGCGGGAAGAGCGGGAACCACCAGCGCGACGAGGCGCCCAGGCCGTGTATCATTATGAGAGGCGCACCCATGCCGGCATCGCAGTAGTGAAGCCGATGACTCCCGACCTGAATCTCTCGCGGTACAACCTCCCGCGTCGTCATGGTCCCGCGGCTCGGGCCGCGAGCCTTCAGGACCCGTCGCTTCCCCAACCTCCTCCTCCTGGAGTTCGGATGCTGATTACGTCACCGGCGCTCGCCTCGACGGAAAATTTCCCTGTCAACTTCTTCCAGCTGCCAGCATGTCTCAGCCAGTTTTCGCCCGCGGCGCCGGGTGAACCGCCGGACGCTCCGCACGGTGCGAAACGACGCCGCTCCGACAGTACGGTGACGCTTGCTGCATTCAAGAGTTCGATGTCGCGGCGCAGGCCGTCTCCCCCTCGGCGCAGACCTGCACCTCCTGTACCGTGGCGCAGCGAGTAGTGGCGCACGCGAACGGGGATCGCATGCTCCAGCGCTTCAACTGGCGTGTTCAGCGAGTTCGTCATGTGGGTATGGACGCCCGACAACCCATCGTGTTCGCGGTTGGCACCCATGCCACCGGCAACGGTTTCATAATACGCGTACGACTTTCCGTCGCTGGCAACGCCGCCAACGGTGAAGTTGTTCATCGTGCCGCTGGAGCAGGCCGGAACGAGTTCGGGAAGCGCCAGGCCGAGGGCTCTGAACACCACATCGACGATTCGCTGCGACGTCTCCACGTTCCCCGCGGCCACCGCGGCGGGTGGCCGCGCGTTCACCACGCTTCCGGCCGGCATCTCGATTCTGACCGCGGGCATCGCGCCACCTCCTGCCGGCAAGGGCGTGCCCAGTACGGCCTCCGCCACGCAGCGCAGAACGTATCGCACGGCCGACTCCGTGATTGCTGCTACGGCGTTGATGTTGCCCGCACATTGGGAGGAAGAGTCGCCGAAGTCGACGTCCATCTCTTGGCCCCGGACCGTCACCCGAACGGCGATCTTCACCGGTTCCGAGTCGGTGCCGTCGTTGTCCATGAAATCTTCGGCGCGATACTCGCCATCCGGGATCTGGTCGATCACCGCCCGGACGAGCCGGTCCGCGTACGATGTCAGGGCTTCGAACGCGGCGTTCAGTTCCCTTGCACCCCTTCGCGCCGCCAGTTCCTGTAGACGCCGTACTCCCACGTCCAGAGCGGCCAACTGAGCGTGCAGGTCGCCCTCACGCTCCTCGGGCGTTCGTACGTTGGCCAGCAGAAGGCGCCAGACGTCTTGCTCGATCTCTCCTCCGCGCAGCAGAAGCACCGGCGGAATCCGAAGCCCCTCCTGGTAGACCTCACGGGAAAGGGGCATCGAACCGGGCGCCGCGCCGCCCACGTCGGCGTGGTGGGCCCGAGACGCAACGTATGCGATCGGCCCCTCCCAGCCTTCCACCCAGACGCCGCGTACCGCCGTCAGGTCCGGCAGGTGCGTACCGCCGTGAAACGGATCGTTGAGCAGCACCACATCCCCGTCCGAAAGCGCCCGTCCGCTGATTCCGGCCTCTACGCTCTGGGGGATCGCTCCCAGATGAACCGGCATATGATCGCCCTGCGCCACGGGTCGCGCTCGGGTGTCGCAGATCGCGCAACTGTAGTCGCGGCGCTCTTTTATGTTCGGTGAATACGAGCTCCGACGGAGCGCCGCACCCATCTCCTCGGCGATTGCCAGGAGAAGCGAGCGGTAGACCTCGAGCCGGATCGGATCGAGTATGCTGTCGTCGCTCAGATTGGCCGATTGCATGTCGTGAGAGGGCTCGTATAATTATGCAGTCGTAAAATCGGTAGCCGTCCACTAATGAGGGCTCGCTACTAGGCCCCGAGTAGCGTTAGGCCCCGGGTAGCGGTGCTTAATTGTAGATAGAGGAGGGAGCGTGGGCAAACGTAGGAAACAGGAGGTTAAAGAAGAGCTTACCCTGTTCGACAAAGCGCGTAATGAATTGCTCAGCCAGATCAGGCATTGTGGCGTGCTGAAAGCCACGGAAGAACAGCAAGACGCCTGGTTCAAAGAGACGATGGATTACCTGGCCAGCCGCTATTCAGGAGTTTCCGAGGAACAGCTGGCCCAACTTGACGCCTTGGGCCGTGCCTACTGTAAGCCGGTCATCTCCTACGGGAACGCGTCGACAGCTGGTAGCGAAACCAGTTAGCGCTGTGGACAGTCGCGCTCCTGCGACTGCAGGAGGGGCACCTCTTCTTGGCACGTATCACGAAATCTAGATGACCACTCTTGAGGTCGTTTGGAGGCTGTTGGCGGTCGCATTCCTTGTTGCCGCCAACGGCTTCTTCGTTGCAGCCGAGTTCGCACTCGTCGGCGCAAAAGACTCGCGGCTAGCCACTCTCGAAGCAAAGGGTGACCGCCGCGCCCGCATCGTCCGCAAAGCACAAGGCGACCTCAACCTCTACCTGTCTGCTTGTCAGATCGGAATCACCCTCGCCTCTCTCGGCCTCGGTTGGATAGGTGAGGTCGCGATCGCGAGTATTCTCGAGGCCGCGTTCGGCGGGCTGTCGGCGCCGTTCAACTTCATCGCTCGACACAGCGTCGCGATAATCATCGCCTTCACGATCATCACCTACCTGCACGTCGTGCTCGGAGAAGTGGCGCCCAAGGCCCTCGCCATCTTCCACCCCGAACAAGTCGCGCGATGGCTGGCTAGCCCGCTGATCTGGTTCACCCGACTGCTGAGTCCGCTCATCTGGTGGATCAACGAATCCGCCAACGGCTTGCTGAAATTCCTCGGCGTTCGGCTCCCTTCCGAGGCCGAGATGGTGCACAAGCCGGAAGAGATCGTCATGCTCGTCCGCCGCAGCGAGGAGCACGGTGTCGTCGATGTCGAGGAAAAAGAGATGATCTCCGGCGTGTTCGATTTGACCCGGACGATCGCGCGAGAAGTGATGACTCCGCGCCCCGACATCGTGGCGGTTCCGTCTGATGTTGGGTTCGACGAGTTGATCGCCACCATGAACCGATCCGGCTTCTCACGTCTGCCGGTCTACGAAGAAAGTCTGGATAGCGTCGTCGGAGTCGCGCTGGTGAAAGATCTGTTGCAGCTTGCTGCGTCCGGTGATGTGGCCGATTTCGACGCTACACGGATCATGCGGGAACCCTACTTCGTACCCGATTCGAAGCCGGTTGACGATCTGCTCGCTGAGTTCCTACGGCTCAAGATTCACATGGCTATCGTCGTCGACGAGTTCGGCGGCACAGATGGCCTCGTGACACTTGAAGATCTGATCGAAGAGATCGTCGGCGAGATCTATGACGAACATGATGTCGCGCGGCCCATGTTCAGCACCACACCACGCGGTGAGCCGTTGATCGACGGCGGCGTTCCGCTGGACGAGGTGAACGAACAATTCGGTCTCGAGCTGCCGGAAGAGGAATATGACACACTCGGCGGCTTCATTCTCGGCGAGCTGGGACACGTCCCCAAGCACGGCGATGCCGTACAGGTGCCAGGCGCCAGGCTCGTCGTCGATCGCGTTGATGAGCGTCGCGTCAGGTCGGTTCGCCTGGTGAGAACGGCGGACGGTCCCGGGCCAACCTGACCCACCTCCCACGGGTGATCCGTCCGCCCGAGCTCGTACACAACCACTGCGGTATTCGGAGGCATTGGAGACATGGCTGAACGTACGCGTCGTGATTTCGTGAAGGCCGGAGCGCTCGCCGGACTGGGCGCCCTCGGTGCGGACCTCATCGGTGCCAGGCCCGCCAAGGCGGACGCGCCACGACCCACGCCGACGGCTGGCCAGGGGAGACCCGTGGTTATCTCCAGCCGCAATGGACTCCCGGCCACCGAGCGCGCGATGGAGATTCTGCGCGACGGAGGCGATACGCTCGACGCCGTGGTCTCGGGTGTCGCATTGGTCGAGGCGGATCCGGAAGACACGACCGTCGGCTATGGAGGCCTGCCCAACGCGTTAGGCGTGGTACAGCTCGATTCTTCGGTCATGCACGGACCCACACGGGGCGCCGGCGCGGTGGCTTCGCTGGAGGGCTTCATGCATCCAGCTCAGATTGCCATGGCGGTGATGAAGTACACGGATCACGTGCTTCTTGTTGGCGCAGGCGCCGCGCGATTTGCCCGAGAGTACGGTTTCACAGAGGAAGACCTGCTTACCGACCGCGCTCGACGCGAGTGGCTGAGCTGGCGCGCCAGCCTCAATCTCGACGATGACTATCTTACAGCCGACCAGTCGGAGGAGGGGTGGACCGAGTTCGGGCTCATTGATGCTTGGGAAGGGAGCAGGCACTACGGTACGATCAATTGCTGCGCCGTGGATGCTAACGGAGACATCTCAGGAGTGACGACAACCTCCGGGCTTGCTTTCAAGGTACCGGGTCGCGTTGGGGATAGCCCGATAATCGGGGCAGGTCTCTACGTCGATAACGATGTCGGCGCCGTAGGCTCGACAGGCCGGGGCGAGGCTGTGATAAAGTCGTGCGGATCGATGTTGGTCGTGGAGGAGATGAGACGCGGTAAGCATCCCAAAGACGCCTGCTTGGAAGCTCTGGAGCGCATAGTGCATTACACGACTGAAAAGCGGCTTCTGAACGATGACGGGAAACCTAACTTCAACGTCAACTTCTATGCGGTCAATAAGAACGGCGACTACGGCGCGGCCGCCATCTGGTCCGGAAGAAACTTCGCCGTCTGCGACGCAAGCGGCAATCGACACGAGGACAGTGCCTACGTGTTCGAGCGACCTTGAGGCAGTGACGAGTGGTCTGTGGAAGCCGCTACGCTACGACCGCCTACTCTGAGGTGGCGTGATGGATGACCTTGATCGCCTGTATGTTGAATTCGTAGAGATCATGCGGAGTGACCGACAGACCGCGCTTACCGATCCACTCAGCGTAGCAGAACTGTGCGATCAGCTCATCCCGTACCGCCGGGTCCGCGACGCGGCTGGACTCCGCTCCAACGATGACTATGAAGCCGCCCTCACACGTCTGCTCTCTGGAGAGCGCGGGTATCTGGACGGTGACGGCGCTATGCAAGAGGAGCTGCGCGTCGGGCTGGAAGCAAAGCTGCCTGAAATTCGACGCTACCGTGCGTTCTCCGATGCGCGCGTGTCGCTCAACCCGGCGCTTATTCCGCCGCCCGGTCACATACGATACGCGCCACCCGAGGTGAGAGAACGTGTCGAGCTAGTGGAGGCGACGACCGAAGCGGCCGAGGGCTCGCTGGACGCGAGTGCCGGCGCGGACAGCGGATCTAGCATCGGCGAGCTCGAGCCGGACGAGACCGATCCCGAAGAGGTCGAGCACCTGCCGGATGAAACGGCTGAGCCAGTGAACTGCCCTGTCTGTTCGGCCGTGGTTCCCGGCGGCTCATCCTACTGTCCGTATTGTGGTGCCCGAGTCGTTCCCGGCACGTGCGTGGGCTGCGGCGCCATGCTCGATCCGACCTGGGTCTTCTGCCCGGAATGTGGACGGCAGCGTGAGGATCGTAGCGTCGGTTCGCCTTGACGCGCCCCCATGCCTCGGGTATTATCGGCCCCGTAATCTCAACCAAACGAGTTCAGATGCAGGCTCGCTGCGGTCGTGGGCCCCGTGAGGGCTATGGAGAGAACCGACCACCTATCGGCAAGAGCGAGCGGCAGTTACAACCCAAATGGAGGGCAACATGAGCAGGTTGATGGCATTGGGCGCGGCCCTGGGGCTGGTGGCCATGGTTGGCTGCGGTGGCGGCGAGAGCCAGCAGGCGGCCTCCGGTGAGACGGAGACGCCCGCGGCAGCGAGCCCGAGCGAAGCGCAGCAGCAGGTGGACCTGCCTGAGGGCGTCACGATGGAAATGGTGAACCAGGGCAAGGACATCTACGCCGGCGCCGGTCTCTGCTACACGTGCCACGGCGCCATGGGCGAGGGCGTGGCGAACCTCGGCGCCAACCTCGCTGACGAAGAGTGGCTCCACAGCGACGGCTCCTTCGAGGGCATCGTCCAGACGGTGATGAACGGTGTAGATACCAGCGCGTCCTCCACCGGGACACCGATGCCTCCCAAGGGCGGCAGCGGCATCACAGACGACCAGGCTAGGGCGGTAGCGGCCTACGTTCTGACGCTGAAGGGCTAAGAAGTAGCTTCCTGCTAGGTGTAGATCCCCCGGACTCTCGGTCGAGAACCGGGGGATTCGCATTATTGCTCAACCCTGTCGAGCCCCCCGCCGCTGCTCGCGCACCTTCTCCGTAGCCGCTAACTTTAGCCTGCAAATAGCACCTGTTTGAGGCGTTCACCGACGCCCGGTTCCGGCCGGTTGGGCATCGGTTTGACGCCTCTGGCCGGCCGGCGTCGGGCCAGGCCAGCCATGGCATTCGGGAATCTGAACCGAGGGGTAACACCGTGGAGGTTCTACTGGCGGGACTGGCGGTTGCGGGTGCGACAGCGCTCGCCACCAGTTTGAGAATACTCTGGGAATACGAACGAGGCGTCGTCTTTCGTCTCGGCCGACTTCGCAGCGCTCGTGGGCCGGGCCTGATCTTTCTCGTTCCGTTTGGTATCGAGCGGATGCAGCGGGTCAGCCTGCGAATCGTTGCCATGGACATCCCTCCCCAGGATGTCATCACCCGTGACAACGTGTCAGTGAAGGTGAATGCGGTGCTCTACTTCCGGGTCAACGTCCCGGTTAAGGCGATTGTCGAGGTCGAAGACTTTCTGTTCGCCACGTCGCAGCTGGCCCAGACAACGCTGAGGTCCGTTATCGGCCAGGCCGAGCTCGATGACCTGCTCGCCGAGCGGGAGAAGTACAACGATATGCTGCGCACGATCATCGATGAGCAAACCGATATGTGGGGCATCGAGGTCACGGCCGTCGAAGTCAAGGACATCGATCTACCGCAGGAGATGAAGCGTGCCATGGCCAGGCAGGCTGAGGCCGAGCGCGAGCGACGCGCCAAGGTCGTCAACGCGATGGGCGAGTTCCAGGCGTCGAGGAAACTCGTGCAGGCGGCAAAGATCATGAGTGGTGATCCGGCTTCTCTGCAGCTTCGCTTCCTCCAGACCGTATCGGAAATAGCCGCCGAGAACAACTCGACCACCCTGTTCCCGATCCCCATGGAGCTCTTCCGGCCGCTCATGCGCGCTGTGGACAAAGCAGCCGAGTCCGCACTGGATGATGAAGAGGTCGGGGAAGAGGAGGAAGTGCCCGAGCTGCCATCGGCAAACGATCTGCCGGGGATGCTAGCGGCGGGTGAGACAGTCGAGGCCGAAAAGAAGAAGAAGAAGGAGGAGTAGCGGTTTCGCACATGAACGAGCTCACTCCTTCACGGCTGAACCGACAGGACCTAGAGGTTGTCATACGTAGGGCGGCTGAGCTCGAAGCCGCCTACGGAAGCGATGCGCTCGATCTCACCGAGGACGATGTCGTCCGCATTGGCGGTGAGGTCGGCTTATCGGAGAGTAACGTACGACAGGCTCTAGCCGAGCACCTTGCGGACGCCAACACGGAGGCGTTGCTCAGGGAGCGTGGTTGGGCTTCGCGCCTCTGTGGGCCGGCCCTGGTTAGCTCCAGTCGACTCGTGCCGAGATCTGCTGACGACACGCTCACATTGCTCGAAGACCATTTCAGAGCCAACGAGAGCCTGCGGTTGGTCCGACGACTCAAGACTGGCTCGCTTTGGGAGCCGGAATCCGGCGTCCTTGCGTCGTTGGTTCGCTCCATGGACATCAAGGGGCGGGGGTACCAACTGGCGAAGAACTCCAGCGCCGTCGAGGTCCGGGTCGTACCGCTGGGCGAAGAGGAGTGTCGGGTGACCCTGGTCGCCGACCTCGGAAGCGAAAGGTCGGGGTGGTTCTGGGGTCTTGGATTCGCCGCTGGCGTCAGCACCGCTGGAGGAGTCGGCACGACGCTGGTCCTTGCAGCAGGGCTGCCAATCGTCGCCGCGGTTGCGGCGCCCGCTGTGCTCGCGGCTTCGGTTGTGCTGGCCCGGGCAGGTTACTCCCGCTCGATGGAGAAGATGAGACTGATCCTGGATGGCCTGCTCGACCGACTCGAGCACGGTGAAACGCTCGAGGCTCCTCGCCCTTCCTGGCGGGATCTGTTCTAGTTGCACCTATGGAGTTTACCGTGAAGCAGATGGTCGCCTGCACTGTCATCGCCGCCAGCTTCAGCCTGGGAGCGGGTTGTGACGACTCACGGGAGCGACCCACCGGTCTCGATATTCCGGTGCCGCCCACCGAGGTTAGCGTGCGCTCCCCTCTGTCCAACGCCGTCCTGTTCTCCGATTCCTCCGCCGTCATCGAGATCGAAGCCCTCGGTCTGATTCAGGCGGTGGAGTTCATCATGATCAGCGTGAACCCCGTCGTCGATACCGTAGCGACAGGACGAAGGGTCTACGAGCCGCCGGAAGAGTTCGTGCAGGAACAATTCGTCGTCCAGCTGCCCACCCTGATCAGCGGCTCGTCCGTTCAGATCCGCGGTTTCGCCGAGAACCTGATCGGCCAAAGAACGGAGGCCGAGATCGTGCCGGTCACCGTCGTGGACTGCGACATCGAGCCGTTCAGATGCCAGTGAGCGATTCGCCGCGACCCTGAGCCCCGTGCAACGTAACTCATTGTACGACAATATCTTACAGTCGCCGTTCGGCCTTGAGAATCGCCCCCTTTCGGGTTATTTTTAGGCGTGTTTCTCCAGCGGATCAGGCTCCGGCATTTCCGGAATTTCGATGACGAGACCGTGGAGTTTCCGGAGCGCGGCGCGGCGCTGATCGGTGACAACGGTCAGGGCAAGACAAACCTGCTGGAGGCTGTCTACTACCTCGAGATATTCCGCTCATTCCGAGGCGCTCGCGACGACCAGTTGGTCACTTTCGGCGGCGAGCACTTTCGTGTGGTAGGGCATCTCATGGGGGGTGGTGGCGAGGTGGAGGTGGCGGCCGCATACACACGTGAAGGTCGCCGTAAGAAGGTCACGCTGGACGCTCGGGAGCCGGCTCGCGTGGGCGAAGCCATCGGGAAGGTCGGCGCAATCGTCTTCACTGCCAGCGATGTGGAGATCGTGGCTGGTGGCCCCGGTGCGCGACGGCGTTTCCTTAACATCACGCTTTCGCTGGTTGAGCCGGGCTACCTAGCGGCCTTGCAGCGCTACCGGCATATCCTCTCGCAGCGCAATGGGCTCCTGCGCGACGGAGCGAACGCAGAGGAGCTGGCGGCCTGGAACAGGGGGTTGGTCGAAGAGGGGAGCGCGATCGTCGAGGCCCGTGCGCGATGGGTCGCGGCCCAACAGGCGGGCTTCGCCCGCTACTACGAAGCGGTATCCGGTGGCCAGGCAGCGAAGCTGGAGTATGCACCGTCCCTTCCGAGACCTGACGATGATGGTAGTCCACCATCTCGAGATCGGTGGGCGGATTCGTTCCGTCTCGAGCTAGAGCGCCTGGTCGACCGAGAGCGAAGACGCGGTTTGACGCTCGCCGGACCGCACAGAGACGATCTAAGTTTTTGGGTTGACGGCAGCGCCGAGCCAGTACAACTCCGCAGTTTCGGCTCTGCGGGGCAACAACGCACGGCCGCGGTCGCGTTGCGGATGGTGGAAGCCGATACCCTGCGTGCGACTCGCGGGAGAAAACCGATCGTCATGCTCGATGATGTTTTCGCCGAGCTCGACCCACTGCGATCGGAGCGGGTGGTGGATCTACTCGCGGCGGAAGAATGGGGTCAGGTCTTGGTGACGTCGCCGAAGCCCAACGAGTTCGCTCTCATGGGCGACGGCTTGACCGAATACCGGGTTGCGGCCGGACGGGTATCACGAGCGTGAACGAGCGCGGTGGCTTCCCGGAACGCATCGGCGGTTTGATCGATGGCCTGTTAAGGGCACGCGGCCTGGCGGAGGGCGTCGAGCGGGCGTCGGTGATCGGCGACTGGGCAGAGATTGTGGGCCCGCAGATCGCCCGGGTCGCAACGCCCGTGAGGTTCGAACGCTCGATCCTGTTCGTCGAGGTTCGCTCTTCGGCCTGGCTGATGGAGCTCGAGATGATGGAGCGCCGTCTGCTGGCCAAACTCAACTCGGGTCAGGCCCGAGGCAAATTCACGAAGATCATCTTTCGGCTCGCAGAAGGCGGTTGAAGCCGGTGAAACAAGAGGGATATTGATGGCAAAGCGAACGGCGGCTGGGAAGAAGAAGGCCGCGAGCAAGAAGGCGGCGGCCAACAAGTCGGCCACCAAGAAGGCGGCCACCAAGAAGGCAGCTGCGAAGAAGCCGGCCGCCAAGAAGGCAGCGGCCCAGAAGACGTCGACTGCCCGAAAGGGCAAGAGCGCCGATTACACCGCCGGGAAGATCCAGGTACTGAAGGGGCTGGAGGCCGTACGGCGGCGGCCCGGTATGTACATCGGTTCAACTTCCGCCCGGGGCCTGCATCACCTCGTCTACGAGGTCGTGGACAACTCGATCGACGAGGCGATGTCGGGTTACTGCGACACCATAGATGTCTCCATCCGCAGCGACAATTCCGTAACGGTGGTAGATAACGGGCGTGGAATCCCCGTAGACACTCATCCCACCGAGAAGGTGCCGGGGGTAGAGCTTGCGATGCTCACGCTGCACGCCGGCGGAAAGTTCGACAAAGACTCGTACAAGGTCTCCGGTGGACTGCACGGGGTTGGCGTGTCCGTCGTCAACGCCCTTTCGGAGTGGTTAGAGGTAGAGATCCATCGCGACGGCAAAGTCTGGCGTCAAACATACAGCCGCGGCAAGAAGAAGAGCGAGCTGAAATCCACCGGCAAAACAGAAGAGACGGGAACGATTGTCTCGTACAAGCCCGACCCCGAGATCTTCACCGAGCTCGAGTACGAATACGACACCCTCTCCGTCCGCTTGCGGGAGCTCGCGTTCCTGAACCGCGGCGTCAAGATCACTCTGCAGGACGAGCGGAAGGATCAGGAACGGAAGAACAAGTTCCAGTACGAAGGCGGAATCATAGAGTTCGTGAAGTACTTGCGTGGAAACCGCAAGGCGCTCCACACCGAGGTCATATACACGGAAGCCAAGCGCCCTGAGTGCGAGATCGAGCTGGCCTTGCAGTACAACGACGGCTACAAGGAAGACACGTTCACCTTCGTCAACAATATCAACACCCACGAAGGGGGAACGCACCTGACCGGCTTCAAGGCGGCGCTGACTCGCACGCTCAATGACTACGCTCGTCGGGCTGGCCTGCTCAAGGGCAAGGGCAAAGCCAGCTACACGCTGACCGGTGAGGATGTGCGAGAAGGTCTCACCGCCATCATTTCGGTCCGCGTCATGGAGCCGCAGTTCGAAGGGCAGACCAAGACGAAGCTCGGCAACAGCGAAGTGCGCGGTGCGGTCGAGTCCGTCGTCAACGAAGGTCTGTCGAACTTCCTGGGGGAGAACCCCACGGCCGCGCGACGCATCATCGACAAGTGCTTGCAGGCCGCTCGCGCTCGTGAGGCAGCCCGTCAGGCGCGCGATCTGACGCGACGTAAGTCGGCGTTGGAAGGATCGATCCTGCCGGGCAAGCTGGCCGATTGCTCTCTCAACGACCCGAGCGTCAGCGAGCTATACCTCGTGGAGGGCGACTCCGCCGGCGGCTCCGCCAAGCAGGGCAGGGACCGCAACTTCCAGGCGATTCTCCCGCTGCGCGGCAAGATTCTGAATGTTGAGAAGGCGCGTCTCGATAAGGTCTTATCCAACGAAGAGATCCGGACCATCATCACGGCGGTCGGGACGGGGATCGGCTCCGATGAGTTCAATATCGACAACGCCCGCTATCACCGGGTGATCATAATGACGGACGCGGACGTGGATGGCGCGCACATCCGGACGCTGCTGCTCACCTTCTTCTTCCGTCACATGCGGCAGTTGATCGAAGCCGGCTACGTCTACATCGCACAGCCGCCTCTCTATCGCGTGAAACGCGGACGCGAGGAACACTACGCTTACAGCGAGGATGAGCGAGTCCAGATCGTTGAGCGCCTGACCAAGGACAGCAAAGACGGTAAGGCCGATATCCAGCGCTACAAGGGTCTGGGAGAGATGAACCCGGACCAGCTGTGGAAGACGACGATGGATCCAGAACGGCGCACCATCCTCCGCGTCACCATGGAGGACGCCGTAGACGCCGATCGACTCTTCACCCTACTCATGGGCGATGAGGTTGAGCCGCGACGTGAGTTCATCGAGGAGAACGCTCGATACGTGAAAAACCTCGATGTGTAAGCACGACGTCTATCGGATGGGCTGATTGGAAGCTCGGCGGTGGGAATCGCCGAGCTTCTTTCTTCACTACAGAGTCACCTCGACTTCCGCATAGTTCCGGAGTCGCTCAACCTGATCCGATGCGCCGATGAGTATCATCACATCACCCGCCTCGAGGTGCGTCTCGGGACCTGGGTTGTACAGCGGCGGTCCGGCGATGCCTCGGCGCAGAGCGAGGACGATCAGTCCTGTCTGCTGTGGAATCTGAGCCTCGGCCAGTGTCTGACCGACCAGGTGCGAGCTCGCTGGGATCGACGCCTGTTCGAGCCGCATTTCGATTCCTGCATCGGTTATCGCCGCATCCAGGAAGCTGATCACCGCTGGCCTCAGCAGCGTGAAGGCCATGCGGACGCCTCCTGTCTGGTTGGGCGAGATGACATGGTCGGCGCCGGCTCGGCGGAGCTTCTCCACCGATTCCTCGTTGTAGGCGCGCGCGACCGTTGGGATCACGTCGTTCAATTCTCGCGCTGTGAGACACACCAGCAGGTTGTCGGCATCATCCGCCAGACAAGTCGCCAGTCCGCTGGCGCGTTCGACGCCGGCGCTGAGCAATGTCTGCTCGCGGGTCGCATCGGCTTCGATGACCAGCAAGTTCGGATAGCTCTCTTGCACCTGCGCGATGCGGGCCGGCTGGTTTTCTATGACCACGAATGAACGGCCGGCGGCCACCATTTCACCGATCACCACACGCCCCATGCGACCGGCGCCGCAGACGATGAAGTGCTCGGATAGCTGTTCGATGTTCTTCATGATTCGACGTCTCCGCAGAACGCCACCGAGGTCGAGTTCCACGATCAGCGCGGTTGTTAAGGCCCACCAGACCCCGAGCCCAGAGACGCCCAGGAATATGAGCCCCATCGTGAAGGTCCGGCCTACTTCGGATAGCGCGTACACCTCCATGTAGCCGACCGACGTTACGGTGGTCACCGCCATATACAGCGCGTCATGCCATGCCCACCGCTCGATGATCATGTAGCCGGTCATGCCGATCAGGAACACGACGAGGAAATAGGCGATCGCCAAACAGAACCGGAAAAAGAACGGTCTTAGCGCCTCGGCCAGCGTCATCGGGTGCGATGTCAGTACCGGCTCGGCCAACGGTGTCATGGGCTCGCCAGCGATGAGTCGCCCGGACATATGTCGCCTGACCTTAGGCATGGCGACCTGACGCCTCTTGCGGCTGTCGTCCCCGGCGCTCGGATGTCGTGTCCACACTCTCAGCGAGCCGCGTCTTAACAAATCGCATCAACCTGCTGTCCTATATGTGAAATCAGCTCGCATTTACGGAATTGGATCGTCCCGGTAAGAGAGGATTCTAGCTGGGGGCCGCCGGGGCGGCAATCGCCCTCCAAAACGGAACTATGGGGTCGCTGAGGCGTTCTAACATATACCGACGATTACGCACTCCGCTGGGCCATTCGGCGATGCCGATTTCCGCTCTCTCACGGGTCGCGCAGGTCGCCTACCAAGCGTATCTTCAGTCCCTAGCGCTTGTTCAAGCACCTGCAATCGGGCCGCCAGCGGCAATCGTGCCTCACCGGAGTGAACCGCCTAAAAACGGTGCCTGGCGTCGGTTTTGGTGTGATCAGGCACTACGGAGGTACAGATGCGACTTGATCGTGCCCGAGTGGTAGCGGGTGGAATTCTGGTATCAGCGACGCTCGGGTCAACACTACTGCCGCAGCCGGCCGAAGCTCAGTACTTCGGTCGCAACAAGGTCCAGTACGAGAACTTCGATTTCCAGGTACTGAAGACCGAACATTTCGATATCCACTACTACCCTGAGGCGCGTGAAGCCGTTGAGGAAGCGGGACGCATGGCGGAGCGCTGGTATGCCCGCCTCAGTCGGATCTTCAATCACGAGCTCAGCGGCCGCCAGATAATCATTCTGTATGCGGACCACCCCGATTTCGAGCAGACGACGGCTCTCATGGGAGCTATCGATGAAGGCACCGGGGGTGTGACCGAGGCGTTCAAACGACGTGTCGTCTTGCCGATGGCCGGCTCGCTCAAAGAGACCGACCACGTGCTCGGCCACGAGCTCGTTCACGCCTTCCAGTTCGACATCACGACGGCCTCGCGCTCCGCGGTCGGCGGTGGTTTTCCGATCGCCCTCGCTATGCCCCTCTGGTTCATCGAGGGGATGGCCGAGTACCTGTCCCTCGGTCCAGAGTACACGCTGACCGCCATGTGGATGCACGACGCGGCTCGCCGCGCTAAGCTGCCGTCCTACGCCCAGCTCTATAACCCGGTTTACAATCCCTATCGGTACGGACACGCCTTCTGGGCCTACGTCGGCGGTCGCTGGGGTGACCCTGCGGTCGGAGAAATCCTCAAGGCGGCATCGATGACCGGCGATCCGGGGCACGCCCTTGCTACGGTGCTCGAGATTGCGCCGGATCAGCTGATCGCCGACTGGCAGGCGGCGATCGACGAAGCTTATCAAGATGTTCTGTCCGAGACCGGCGGTCCGCTCGACTATGGGCGCATGCTCATCTCGAAGCAGCAGGGAAGCGGTTTCTACAACGTAGCGCCGGCGATCAGTCCCGATGGTTCCAATCTCGTCTTTCTCACGGAGAAGGACTACTTCCATATCGAGATGTTCTCGGCCGATGCCGAGACCGGCGAGATTGGAAAGAAGCTCGTCAAGACCGCGTCAGACCCGCACTACGAGAGTCTTCAATTCATCAACTCGGCGGGCAGTTTCCATCCGAATAGCAGGGAATTCGTCTTTGCCGGTGTCGTAAGAGGCGTTCCAAGCCTGACCGTGATAGACACCGAACGCGGCAAGACCATTGTCGAGCATCGCGTGGACGAAGTAGGTGAGATCTTCAACCCCACGTTTTCTGCCGATGGCAGTAAGATCGTCTTCTCGGCCAGCGTCGGTGGCCTGATGGACCTCTTCTACATCGACGTTGAGACCCGTGAGGTCACGCGGCTCACAGAAGATCCCTACGCTGACCTCCAGCCCGTCTGGTCCCCTGACGGACGTTACGTCGTCTTCGTCACGGACCGTTTTTCCACGAACATGGAACGACTGGAGTGGGGGGCCTACGAACTCGGCCTGCTCGATATTGAGACCGGTACCGTCACCCACGTCCCGGGCTTCGATGGTGCGAAGAACATCAATCCCCAGTGGGCGGCTGACGGTGAGAGCGTTTTCTTTCTGTCGGACCAGAACGGTATCAGCAACGTATACAGAGTCTGGCTTGACAGCGGCGAGATTCGCCAGATCACCCACCTCACGACGGGTGTCAGCGGTATAACCGACCTGAGTCCAGCCATCACGCTATCCGCGAACGGGCAGCGCATGGTATTCAGCGCCTTCGAGGGCAATCAGTACTCCCTCTATTCCATCGAGTCTGAGGAGGTCCTCGCAGGGGAGCCGATAGCTCGTCCGATCAGCGCCATCAGCCCGGCGGTTCTTCCGCCCGCCGATCGGGCTGTGGGTGATGTGATGGCCCTGGTCAACAACCCTGACCTCGGGTTGCCGAGGACGGCGTACGATTTCGAGTCGGCACCTTACAAGGCTGGTCTTTCGCTGGACTACATCGCGCCACCCAACGTAGCTGTCGGGAGCGATCGCTACGGCACGTTCGTTGGCGGCGGTACCTCCCTGTTCTGGAGCGACATTCTCGGTGAGCACAACCTGGCCACCATGCTCCAGGTCAACGGCAGCATCAAGGACATCGCGGCGCTGGTTAGCTACGAGAACCGCAAGTCCCGTTGGAATTGGGGGGCCGCCGTATCTCAATTTCCGATCGTGACGCAGAATTTCGCCGTCGGCATCGACGACAACGGTAACCTCGTAGAACAGGAGCTGCGTTTCCGGCAGACCAGCCGCGAAATACAAGCTCTGGTTACGTATCCACTCAGCCGCGCGCAGCGGATCGAGTTCACCGCCAGGGCTCGCAACATCTCGTTCGAGACGGAGATCAGAACTCGCACGTTCACGGCCAGCGGCCAGCAGATCGGTGATGAGAGACAGGATTTTCCGTCTTGTAGCGATGATCCAACTGATCCGTTCTGCAACCAGCCGGCCCTGAACCTGGCGTCGGGTACGGCGGCGATGGTCTACGACAATACCATCTTCGGCTTCACGGGGCCCGTGCTTGGACAGCGCTACCGCGTCGAGGTAGCGCCCACCGGTGGGTCGTTGAATTACATCGGTACCCTGTTTGACTACCGCCGCTACTTCATGCCGTTCCGCAACATCACTTTCGCCGGGCGTTTGCTCCAGTTCGGCCGCTTCGGCAAAGACGGGGAGGACTTCAGGCTCACCCCATTGTTCATCGGCTACCAGCAGCTACTCCGGGGTTACGACCCTGGTAGCTTCTCCAGTCGCGAGTGCGCCGATCAGCTCCAGGGGAACGACAGCTTCTTTGACCCGAATAACAATGCCGGTTGCCCGGTATACGATCAGTTGTTCGGCAGCAGGATGCTGATGGCGAACTTCGAGCTGCGCATGCCGATCCCGCAAGTTTTCGGTTGGCGTGCTCCGGGCAGTCTGCCGCCGTTCACCATGGCTTTCTTCTTCGACGTCGGTGCGGCGTGGTGGAGCCAGTCCGCGGCAGCGAGGATCGGCGGGAACATCGACCCCTGGAGCCCTATCGCTTCCGTCGGCATCGCCTCCCGAATCAACCTGTTCGGCGTCTTGCTGTTGGAGGTCGACTTCGTGCGCCCGCTCAGCCGGCCCAGCAAAGGTTGGTTCTGGCAGTTCGGCTTCTCGCCCGGCTTCTAATCTGCGACCCGGAGCGTCGTCTGCCTGATGACAGCCTGCCGCTACATCAGGAATAATCAGGCGGCCTCCGGGTTCAGTTTCCTCCCCGCCTCCGGCGGCTGACCATCAGAACACCTCCAATCGAGCGCCTGCGACGGAAGCCGAGTAGGTGCAACACCTCCACCGAATACCAGCGGGCAACCCGACGGTCCACGACCAGAGTTTCAGGTCTTGTCGGGTGGCGCGTCACACCGGGTAGCCAGTGAACGATCGCATCAATGTGGAGACGCCGGAGCACGGCTGAGAGCGCCAGCCACTCGGTGCGAAGCTCGCGGACGACGAAGAAGCCATCGCTACCCTGTTGCTGATACAGCGGCATCAGTAAGCGTCCGTACCAGCGCGAGCGGATCTCACCGCTTCGATTGCGGGCCAGGAGTCGCCCCGGCGCGATCCTATCGAAGTTGTCGAAGCCCGGCTCCATTCTGAAATCGTCATCCGGGAGGATAGGCTGCCGGTAGTATACCTCCATCACCCGTGGTAGAGAGCTTGCCGTGCGCGCCAGTATCTCGCGCGAACGACGCACACGCGGGGCGTTATGCTCTTGAATCAGACCTGCCGCGGCCAGGCCGAGCCAGATCGCCGCCTCGGCGTTGTCCACCGCGGCGGAAGAGTTCTGTTGGCCGGCCTCGATCGTCAACGACGTGTGCCCCAGGATGGTTAGATATTCGCTCAGTGTGCCGTCCAGATGCTCTTCGAGTCCTAGTGTGAAAGGGATAGGGAAGTTCCAGGCGAATGAACGATTGGCCAGCGTGTCTCCCATCACGACGAACGGCACGCTGTTACCAGATGTTGTGTGCAGGTCTATGACGAACACGCCATCTGTTGCCCTGCAGAAGATGGACTCCAACTCGCGGGCCAGCTCGTTGCGCTGTCGATCTTCGCTCGTTGGGTCCGCCGCATCTGTATTCGCCTTCCCATAAAGGAAGCGGCGGTTCAGGTCCACATCGATGTAGCGAAGTCCTTTAGACAGCGCCGGAAGGTTGCCTGCCAATCCTACGAATTCACCGTGCAGCTGCTGAGGATGCTCTGACAACGATTCGAAGACGCGCTCCAATGCGGCGATACCCTCCGGTTCGTTTCCGTGGACACCGCCTATGCAAACAAGGGTCGGACCGGGCTGGTCACCGACCACGACACCTAATACGCGCTTCTGCTCCTCGCTTTCCTCCAACGCCGCACCGCCCGATTGAGCCGGCTCTAACGTCACTCTTCCCTCAATTTCTCTTCCAGGAAATGGCGGGCTATAGGCATGAAATCGCGCTCGCCGACGGTGCCAACCAACTTGCCACCCTTCACGACCGGCAGAACCGAGCAGCGATGCTTGTGCATCAGCTCGATCGCCTCCGTGGTCGGCGTCTCTGGCGATATCGTGATCGGATCCTTGACCATGACGTCCTTCACGGGAACGGTGATCCCCGGTTCGCCGATCTGTCCCCGCGTCAGTAGCCTGATCAACGATCGATACGATACCAGACCAACGATCTGGTGATCGTCATCCTCCACGAGAACGTGGCGTATGTTCTTCTTGTCCATCACGAACGCAACCAGGTCGATCAACTCATCCTCGTGAACCGTAAACAGTTCGGTTGTCATGTACTGATCGACCCGCAGGTAATTTCTACGCCAGCCTCCGGCTTCGGCCAGCTCGGCTGGCTTCCATTCGTGCCCTAGCTTCCCGCTGTATTGTCGTTCGGCTATGGCGCCGGCCAGCGCCGCCAGCCGCTCCGGGCGCGTCCCCACGTCCTTCATGTTCTGCAGCGATCGTAGCATCCACTGCGCTCCGGTGCCGCCCGAATCGACTCGGTCACGTACTACTCCCAGATACTTTTCTATGTCTCCACCGCTCACGCCGACTTCTTCCAGGCCGGCCCGGGCGATGGGAATCAGCCGCTCGATGACCAGTTCCGTCGCATCCACGGAATCATCGTTCGTCCAGGTGAGGACGGCGTTCAGGCCGCGACGCGCGGCGGCTAGGAAATTCGCCTTAGCGTCATCGAACTCCAGGTATTCGGTCACATCGCCGAACTCGTTGACGATACCGATAACCGCTCCGATCCAGAGCGCGGCATTCGCCACCTCATCAGCGATTGTTGGGCCGGCCGGAATCGCCCGACACTCGATGCGCAGATGCGGCGTCCCGTTCGACAGCCCGTAGCAGGGACGGTTCCAGCGGTACACCGTGCTGTTATGCAACTGTAGTGCCGACAGTTCGGGGATTCGGCCCTCGTCCAATTCGGCCAACGGGTCTTTGTCCGGAACCATCGGCATCAATGCTCGGAAGCGGACGATATCCTCCTGAAAGAGCTCCAATACCGAATCCTTCACCCAGGCATCGCCGAATCGGACCCGGGGAGTCTGGTCGCGAAGGTGCGACAGCGCGCTCCGCGTATCCACCGACTGCTGAAAAAGCGCGATGCGCGTCTCGTACCACAGCCGACGACCGAACAACAGCGGAGAGTTGGTGCAGGCTGCCAACACCGGGCCGAGTACCGCCTGGGCGGCATTGTGAAAACGGGCGAACTCGTCCGCCGCGACCTGCAAATGGACCTGACAACTGGTGTTACATGCCTCCAACATCACCGAGTCGTGTTCGATGTTCACCTCATCAATCCCCAGGATCTGTAGCTGCATCGGCCCGCCCCGCAGGCGCGTCATCGACTCGTTCAGGGCGTAGTAGCGATCCTTGGGCGTGATGTTCTCGAGGCTGAGATCGGACTTGGCCAGACTGGGAAGAATTCCCGTCAATAAGATCTCGGCGCCCTCCTTGCGCGCCGCCTCACGCACTTCCTCCACGTGCCGCGAGAGCTCGTTCTCCATTTGTGAGAAACAGTCGGCCTGCAGGTCCAGCGGCGCCAGGTTCACCTCCAGGTTGAACCGCGCCAGCTCGGTCGTATACGCTCCGCCCTCGCCCAACCTGGCCAAGACCTCCAATGCGACCGGGGCCGGCCGGTATCCGCTGTCCACGAGGAACATCTCCTGCTCCATGCCGATTCGTCGCACGCCGGACTCGATCATCCCCTCGTCGATGATCCGCTCCAGCGCGCGAAGATCCTTCAGCATGCTGCGGGTGAATTCCCGGATGGCTTCCGGCTCGCGCTCGGCTTTGGCGTCGAGACCCATTTGACGGCCCTCCCGTCGGGGGATGAACGGTCGCGAAGGTCACACGCCCTGAAGATTCGGGGATTCTGGGATTAGGGGCTTACGAGATTCTGGGATTATCCGGGGAAACCTGGACCGCCTGCGAAGCAATCCCCGATTCCCCCCGAATCCCCGAGCCTTGTAACCCACGAAACCCGGAATCCCCCCGGTCAGGGCTTGGGACCCCTAAAAACTAGGTGCTCGGGACATAGGGCGAAACTTCACCTATATAGGGGCGACGGTTTGGGCCCTTCACGCATCTATACAGGGTGGAATGAGCAGCGATGCTTTAGTGCTGGCCGATGCCCTGGTGGCGCGCGCCCGGGCTGGGGACCTCGAGGCCCTGGAGAGCGTCTACCGCGCCTATCGAACCCAGGTCTACAACCTGGGGCGCCGAATCTGTGGCAACGAAGAGGATGCGGAAGATGTGCTGCAGGACACGTTTGTCGAGGTGTGTCGGTCCATCAGGCGCTATCGCGGTGACGGCTCCCTCTGGGGCTGGATCCGCCAGGTGGCGGTCAGCAAGGCGCTCATGCTGCTGCGTCGCGAACGGAACCGTTCGCGACGCACGGTCTCTGGCGAGGTGATTAGCTTGGAATTGATCGGCACGAATCCACCGGAGCCGACGGGACCGATCGATCTGGAGGCCGCCCTGGGGCGTTTGACTCCGGTGACCCGTTCGGTGCTCTGGCTGCATGACGTGGAAGGCTACACGCACGAAGAGATTGGCGAGATGATGGGCAAGACAGCCAGCTTCTCGAAGTCACAGCTATCGAGAGCGCACAAACGTCTGCGGGAGTGGTTGGACTGATGGTAAACTTGCGACATCTGGAGATGCACGAACTGCTGGCCGAGAGAGATGGTGAGGGGTCGGCGCATGCTCAGACGCATCTGGAGTCGTGCGAGGATTGCCGGCGCGAACTGGAGCGCCTCTTCAGAGTCAGGGCGGAACTGAAGGCGCTACCCGCGTTCACGCCGCCGCGAGACTTGTGGACGAACGTTGCCGCCGATGTGAGCCAGCGGCGAAAGCGTCGCTGGTGGGGCGCCGGAACGGTTGGGCTCGCTGCAGCAGCCGCGTTGACCGGCTTCATCTTGCTGCGTGGCGGCGAACCGATTACACCGGGTCCCGTCGTGGACGGAACCGTTGCCCCGGTTGAGGAGGGCCGGGTGGCCGAAGCGACTCCCGACCTCGAGCTGTACATCAACCGCTCGCGTGAGCTTGAAACACTTCTCCAAACGTACCCGACGCAGTACCGCGTCTACGACGCGCCGACGGCGATCGCCGTTTCCGCGCTCGAGGATCGGATCCTGATTCTCGACGGCATGATCCATGAAAGCCGCCAGCTCGGCGTTGACCGCCGCGTCCTTGTCAATCTGTGGAACGAGCGCACTGCGACGCTTGAGACCCTTGTCGGCATCCAGTTAGGTGAAGCGCGACCGGTGGACACACCGGTTCAAACATCCACTTCGGTCTGGCGATAGGCCGAGAGACGAACACAGGGTCAAGTATGAAGCGCATACATGACAGGAGGCAGAACGAGATGAGGTGGGTACAGTTTCTACTCGTGGGAGCGCTGATAGCCACGGCGACGTCGGTGCCGGCGCAAGCGCAGGATGAAGACAGAGATCAGGACTGCGTTTGCCCCCGCGTCAACGTGGGCGGCGTTTATGTCGCTCCCCGCCTGGGCGATGCCGGGCGCAACGTCTTCTACTTCGGGCAGCGGGCTCGGCTGGGCGTCTACATCCACACCGAAGCCAACCCGGAGACCGACCGTTACGGCGCGTTGATCGATGACGTGAGCGAGGATGGCCCCGCCGACAAGGCAGGCATTCGCGCCGGCGATATCATCATCGAGCTCGACGGCAACAGCGTGCTCGAGGGATTCGAGGACTACGACCTGGAAGGCGCTCCGGGTCAGGAGCTCTCCGGTCCGGGACAGCGGCTATCGGCGCTTGCCCGGGAGCTGGAGATGGGCGACACGGTTACCGTCAAGTACCGGCGTGACGGGGACGAGCACACCGCGGAGTTGGTCGTTGGTGATTTTGAGGGTTACGCCATCGGCTGGACCAGCGAATTCAACGACTCGATGAGCGATCGGTTCCGCACGCTGTCATACCGCCTGCGCGAACTTCCCGAGGTTCAGATCCAGGCGCCCCGCAATTTCGCCATCGCCATCGGCGAGCGCGTCCCGGGATTAGAGCTTGTCGAGCTCAATCCGGATCTCGGCGAGTACTTTGGCACAGACGAAGGCCTGCTGGTCCTCAGCGCTCCCGAAGACAGTGAGTTGGGCCTCATTGCCGGCGACGTGATTCAGGCGATCGACGGCCGCGCGGTACAGAGCCCTAGTCACGCGATGCGCATCCTCCGTTCCTACGAGGAAGATGAAGAGGTCACGTTCCAGATCTACCGGCAGAAACGGTCGCGAACCGTGACCGGAAAGGTCCCTGAGAACTTCTTCGGCGGCGCCTTCGGAATACGCACCCGCGAACCTTAGTCGGGAATCAACAAGAAGAGACGCCGCCGGGCTGAGGGAAGGCCGGCGGCGTCTTTTATTCCCCAGTTCAGGATCCCGGTCTCGCGAATCCCGATAACAGTTCCTATTTCCAATCACGATTTCCGATTCTTTCCCATAAGCACATCTTGTGGTTGTTGCGTATACCAAGAGGAAGCGCATTGGCGCGAATACGACGGAGGAAATCGCGCTTGGACGAGAAGCAGCTGAGAGCACTCGCGGTAGCCGTGAAGGGCGGAGATCAGCGGGCATTTCGGACCCTGGTCGAGTCGCTGACCCGGACGCTGATCGCCGTCGCCTACCGCTACACCGCGGATTGGGAGTGGGCACGCGACCTGACACAGGAAACGTGGGTCAGGGTCCACAGCCGGATCGACAGCTACGACCCGGATCGCTCCTTCCGCGGCTGGCTCCTCACCGTCCACCGGAACGGCTGTCTCAGTCACCTGCGCAAAGCTTGGGTCAAACGCGAAATGACCCCCAACGATGACGAGCAAATGGGCATACTTGAGATCGCCTCCGTAGATATTGGGCCAGAAGAGGAGCTCGAGCGTCGCGAGTTCCACCAGCGCCTGTTGGTCGCGCTCGACGAGTTGAGCGAGAGCCAGCGCCAGGTTTTCGTGAGGGTTGATATGGAGCAGAGAGAGCAGAAGGACGTGGCGCGCGAGCTCGGAATCAAGAATGGCACGCTCAGGGCAACGCTACATTTCGCGCGCAAGCGGCTGGCCGCGGCGCTCAGCAGCACGGAGAATTGAACGTGAAGAAGAACATCGACTGTGAGGTTTTCCAGGACCAGCTGGACTCGCTCAAACAGGGAAGACTTGGCGAGGACGGCATGGCCCAGCTTCAGCTTCACGCCGAGGCCTGCGTCGAGTGCGACGCGATTCTGCGCATGCACGAACACCTCGCCTTGCCGTCTCTAGAGGATCTCGAGGTGGAGGTGCCCGATGTCTATGTAGCGTCGATGTGGGATTCGGTTCAGGCCGAGATCGCGATTCAGGAGGCACGACATATCACGCGCCCGCGAGGCTGGGGATCATCGCGCTGGTTGGCACCGTCCCTCGCCGCCGCTTCCGTGCTGCTCCTTGTCGCCACTGGCTTCTTGCTCGGTGAGCTGGGCGAGCTGCGTGGACGCGAAGAGCTCCTCGTGCAACGAATTGCCGAGCACGAGCAGCGGCTCGCCAGCCTGGAGGTCACAACATCGTCCGTGGCGACCGGGTTGGTGGGGCGAAGAGCGTGGGAGCGTACGCTTTCCCGGCGCGAAAGCGTGAGCGTCGCTGAACTGATTAGCATGCTGGAGCGGTTGCCTCCCAGCACGACCATCGTCGATGCTGCCAGGCTGGAAAGCCTGCTCGCAGGTGCCCCTTTCTGGGCGCTTGCCGGCCGGAGTACAGCACTGGATGAGCTGCGCGGTGCGGATGGTGTGCAGGTGGCAGAGTTGGTTCGTCTGCTGGACGCCCTGGCGCTCGATCCAGAGTTGCAGATTCCCGTGGCTCGACTGCTTGCGCTATCTGATGCAAGCGTCCGGTCGTGAGACGTCGAGAGTGTACTGGTCATAGAGAGGTGAGGACCATGAAGTGGATAAAGAGCGGAAAACGTGTCGGTCTTGCCGGGTTGGCGTTTGCGGCCTTCGGCTTGGGCGGCTGCATCGAGTACACGGTAGAGACCACCCTGAATGCCGATGGCAGTGGTGTTCGCAGCGAGAAGATGGTTGTTTCAGATGCCGACAGCCCGGGATTCGAAATCTCGATCGGCGAGTTTCAAGAAGTCACGGGTGTCGTCACGGGCCAGCGCGGTTGGGCCCACGAGATCGAAGTGGACGGCACGGACACCACCGAGGTGTTCACACGCCAGACTCGTGTCAGGAACCTGTCCGGCTGGGAAGATGTCACTCGTAGCATGCACTTTGCCGGCGCCACCAGGGCCAACGTAGACACGAAAGTCGGGTACGTCAGGCTGGGCGAAGTTCACTTCTGGAACACGGTAAAGGTCGAGACAGGCCGTGTCGGCGACGCGACGTCATTCACCTATCGAGAGAGCTTCGAATGGGAGAACGCCCTCGATGCTCTCGTCGAATACATGATGAGCCTCGTCGAAGCGCGAGTCGTGACGGAATACCCGGATCTCTCGGATGAGGCCGTCGCTGAGATCATAGGTACTGCTAGAGGGCAGGCGTGGGCCGCTATCGACCAGGGCCTATTCGAGCTCAGCGGCGAGGAGGAGGATCGGATGCTCGAGCAGGTTGTCGACCGGACAGCCAGGCAGGCGACCCGCATCGTGCGCCGCAGCTACCCGGACGCTGATGAAGAATTCCTCAGGGCCATGCTCGCCGAGATCTACGATGACGAGGCGGACAGGCTTGGCGACTTCATCGATGACAAGCTGGACGGTCTGAACGTTGCGGGCAGCACGGAGATCCATTTCCGGCTGAGGATGCCGGGTCGGATCATCACGTCGAACGCGCACGAACGCGATGACGAAGTGCTAGTATGGAAGTTCAGTCCGATGGATGCGATAGTCGAGCCGGTCGAGATCTTCGCGGAGTCCGTCGTCGGGGGCTAGCTACGCGACGGCCCGCGGCTGAGCGAGCAGCTGCTTGAAAGCGCGGCGCACATAGACCGGAACCATAGCGCGCCGCCACTCCAGCTCGACGATGATATTCTCGAGGGGATTGCACTGACGGAACGCCTGTTGTGCGATCTCCTCGATCACATCAGACGTGAGCTTCTTTCCGTCCGTGATCTTGTCGAGGCCGCCGATGACCCGAGGCTTGGCGCCAAGCGCGGCGACTACCAGCGAGATTCTCTGCGCCAACGAGTCGGTCTCGTCCAGTTCGACCGCCAACCCGATGCTGAGTAGCGGGAAGTCCACTGCATTGCGCTCCCGAACCTTCACATAGACCGCACGCTGCCCTGGCGGCGGGAGAGGTACGCGAACGCGAGTCACTAGCTCGTACTGCGCCATCATTTTGTTCCAAATACCATCAGCGACAAAGAAACTTTCCAGCGGCAACTTCCGCTCCCGATCCGCCGAGGCGATGTCGATCGATGCGCCCAACGCCATGAGGATCGGCGGTGTGTCCGCCGAGTGCGCGGCGACGCACTTGGTGCCACCCTTCACCACGTGGCAGACGTCGCCGTCCTTCTTCAGGCAGTATCCCAGCGCCTTTCGCCAGAAATGCGTCTGGTTGTAGTACGTGCACCGCGTGTCCAGGCAGATGTTGCCGCCGATCGTGCCCTGATTGCGAATCATCGGATGGGCTATGGCGGCGGCGGCATCCGCCAGCGCGGGGAGGTGCTTCTTCACCAGCGGATGCGTCGCCACGCTGGTCAGGCTCTCCGCGGCGCCAATGACCAGTTCACCGTCCCGCTCTTCGATCCCCTGAAGCTCCGCGAGGTCTTTCAACGCGACAAGGTGGCTGGGCGTGAAGAGCCTGTGCTTCATGTTGGGGACCAGGTCCGTGCCACCCGCGATCGCCATCACATCGCCGGTGTGCTGCTTCAGCAGACCCAGGGCCTCCTTCAGGGTGGCCGGGCGATGGTAGTGATAAGGGTGGAGCCTGAGCACGATGCTAATCTCCCGCCGCTGCGAGAGACGCGTCGTCTCTCTTCCACGGCGTCAAACCACCTGAGCGCTCCCGTTCGGCGCGTGCTCGTATCGCCTTCCAGACGGCTGGCGGTGCGAACGGCATGCGGTCCATGCGCACGCCCACCGCATCGTAGATCGCGTTCGCGATAGCCGGTATGGACGGATGCAGCGGGCCTTCCCCTGCTTCCTTTGCCCCGTAGGGGCCCTCTGGATCGATCGACTCGACGATGAGCGAGCGCATCTCGGGTGTGTCCAGGCTGGTCGGGATCTTGTAGTCGAGCAGCGAAGGCGCGTTGTGCAGACCCGTCTCCTTGAAGACATGCGCCTCCATGATCGCCTCGGCAAAGCCCATGTAGGCCGAGCCTTCCATCTGGCCTTCCACCAGCACCGGGTTCAGCGCCCGGCCGCAATCGTGGGCGATCCAGATCTTCTGCACCTCGACGAATCCGGTCTCCGGATCGACCTCCACTTCGGCCACGTGGGCCGTGAAGGAGTACGCCGGCGACGAGCCGATCGTCCCGCCCCGATACTCGCCGTGGATATCCTTCGGCGTGTTATAGGACCCGGTAGCGCCCAGGGCGCCGTATTTCGCCTCGGCCAGGTTGAACGCCTCCGAGATCGGCATCTTTGTCTCGGTGTCCAGGCCGTAGAACGCCCAGCCGCCCACCAGCATCACATGCTTGGGCTTGCAGAGCCATTGATCGGCAACCGCTTGCTGTACTTGCGTCTTGATCTTGCGGGCCGCGTCGATGCAAGCGTTGCCGTTCATGAACGTGACCCGCGACGAGTAGGCGCCCAGATCCACGGGCGTCAGATCGGTGTCCGCCGACAGTATTCGAACGTAGTCGAGGGGAACACCCAGTTCCTCTGACACGATGTAGGCGAGCATCGAGTCGGAGCCCTGGCCGATCTCGGATGCGCCACTGAACACAGCGACCCTCCCCGACCGGTCGACCTGCAGCTGGACTGCAGACTGCGGCATTTCGTTGGGGTAGATCGGATAGTTGGTTCCGGAGATGTAGCACGAGCCGGCGACGCCTACGCCGCGGCCGTAAGGCAAACGTCGGTGCTTGTTCTTCCAGTCCGATGCTTTCTCGACTTCGGCCAGACACTCCGCGAAGCCGTTGGACGTGATGCGAAACTCGTTCACGGTCCGCGAGCCCGAGCCGATGATGTTGCGACGACGAAGTTCGATCGGATCCATCTCGAGCTGTTCGGCGATCTTGTCCAGCTGGACCTCGATCGCGAACCGCGGCTGCACCGACCCGTGCCCTCGCTTCGGCCCGCAGCACGGCTTGTTCGTGTAAACTCGGATCGAGTCGAATCGGTACGACTCCATCGCGTACGGCGCCGTGATCAACTGTCCCGAGTAGTACGTCGTGACCAGGCCGAACGAGGAGTAGGCGCCACCGTCCAGAATCGTCCGCGCGTGCACGGCCTTGATTCGTCCGTTGGCGTCGGCCCCGGTCTCGTAACGCATGAACATCGGGTGCCGACCGCGGTGAGCGTAGAATACCTCCTCGCGAGTATAAAGGATCTTCACCGGGCGGCCGGTGATCATCGCCAGCTTCGCTACGCAGAACTCCAGGTCGAACGGCTCCGATTTGCCGCCGAACGCCCCACCGATGGGTGGCTGCACGACCCTGACCTTGGCGACATCCAGATCGAGCACTCGCGCCAGCTCGCGGTGCAGGTAGTGCGGTACCTGAGTGGCCGACCAAACCGTCAGTTTGCCGCCTGCGTCGCAATAGCCGATGGCGCAGTGCGGTTCGATCGCCGTGTGCGTCGTTCCTTCGAAGAAGTAATCGTCTTTGACCACTACATCCGACGCCGCCATCTTCGCATCGACGCTGCCGAACTCCAGCTGCACACGCTTCGAGATGTTCCCGTTCTCGCCCGGCTTCTTCGGCTCGTGGATCGGCGTATCCGCGTTCGTTAGCGCTTCTTTCGGATCCAGAAAGTGGGGAAGGACCTCGTACTCCACTTCGATTAGGTCGAGCGCCGCGTTCGCCGTCTCTTCGTCGATGGCCGCTACCGCCGCCACCCCGTCGCCGATGTAACGCACCACGTCTACGCACAGCGCGTATTCGTCCCGTGACCACGGAATGATCCCGTAAAGTTCTGGCATGTCGCTGCCGGTGATCACCGCGTGCACGCCCTCGAGCTGCAGGGCTCTCGATACGTCGATGGACATGATACGGGCGTGTGCGTGAGGGCTGCGCAGGATCTTGCCGTGCAGCATCCCAGGGAGTGTGATGTCGTCAGTGTAGACTGCTCGTCCCGTGGACTTGGCGATGCCATCGGTTCGGCGCAGTCGACGCCCGATCACCTGGAACTCGCGCTCGACGGCTGCGCGGATTTCTTCCTCGCTCAGCGCGGCCGCCGCTTGCCTCTCACGGAAGTCCTCAAGCTTCACGATTCCACACTCTCCGCCGCGCTCTCACGTAGCGAGCGCGCGGCTAGCTCGATGGCCTCGAAGATCTTCGTGTAACCCGTGCAGCGACACAGATTCCCGGACAGCGCCGCCCGAATCTCATCTCGCGTTGGATCGTCGTTCTCCGACAACAAGGCCGCCGCCGACATGATGATTCCAGACGTACAGAACCCGCACTGCGCACCGCCTGTGACATCAAAGAAATCCTGAAGCGGGTGAAGCCCGTCGGCTTCTGCTAGTCCCTCGATCGTTGTGATCTCTCTTCCGATCGCTTCCTGGACTGGGAGTATGCAGGAGAGGGTGGGTACTCCGTCCAGCAGTACCGTGCAGGCTCCGCAGTCGCCCTTGTCACAGCCTTGTTTGGATCCGGTGTACCCCAGCACATAGCGCAGCGTCTCGAGGAGCGTGTAATGACTCGGGACGCCAAGCTCGCGGGTATCTCCGTTTACCGTAAGTTCTATAGCCTCGATCAAATCGATGCCTCTTATAACAAGACCGCCGGTGACTCGAGCCAGTTCCGGGCTTCCTCGACGTCGCGAAACACGCGCATCTCGATCGCCGTCGGCTCTGTGAGAATCGATGCCATGCGCGCCATTCCGTATCTCACGGTCCCCGACTCGACCAGCGCCGCCCGCGTCCCCCGAAACAGCTTGCCGGCCTCCTCGATACGGCTGATCCACGCCTTTATGAACGCTATCGGTACTACCGTCTCCAGGTCCCGGTGATCGCTCAGGATCTTCATTCCGGGATGAAAGCCGGGTTCACCGACGATCGCGTCGAAAGTCGCCAACGCTTCTTCGGTCGTGATCTTGCCGCTTGCGACTATCGAGACGAAGTCGCGGCCCCTGTCAATCTCGTAACTGAACGGCACAGTGCTTCCGCTCGTATCCTGGGGCTTTCGAGTCAACCGATCGGCGTCCTATGGATGGCGCCGGCAGGTCATATTAACCCATAATCGTAAGCCGAGCTTGAGCTTAGCGTCAAGCAGCAGGGAGATTCGAGCGGCGGGAACGCCAGTCGTCCGTTTTCACGTACGAGCGATGATCAAAGAGGAAGACCGTATCTCCAAACAGGTTTGGCTTTACCTCGGCCTCGCGTTTGCCATCTCGTGGGTGACGTTCGTCGCTCGCTCGACGTTTGACTGGCCGTACTCTGTAGATCAGGCCTCCGGTCACCGAGAACGTCCCGGATCCGTTGAGCTAGCTTCTCATCGTACGCCAATCGTCGATCCTTGCATCTGAGTGGTGCGTGAGCGGTTGAGCTGTTGTTTGGAGAAGATCGCTGGCACGCCGAACAGGAATAGCGATACTGGAACGAGTGCAAGAAGACGGAAACTGCGCATCCGAGCTACTTCTCCATTACCCATGCCGTCGCCTCTTCGAAATCTCGGAACACACGCACTTCGCCCGATGACGATGTATCGTGCTGCAGCTCGTACATTCGTGCCATTCCAAAGTCGGCGTCGCGCCCAACCACAAGCGCCGCCCGGGCCCCCGTCCAGTTCCCCTTCACCACGTCAACAACTCGGCTGACGTCCCCGGAAGAAAACACCGTCAGGATCGCGTCTCGAAGATCCCACAACACGTTGAGGTCGGGAAGAAAGTCCGGGTCCGAATAGACGCCCTCGAGCGTGGAAGAGAGAGCGTCAAAGTCCATCTCTCCGCTGACTATGTGCGTCCTCAAGCCCGCGGCTGAGTCGATCCGCGTCTCTATCGGCATTCTGAACCTCCGACGGCCACTCGTGCGCTTGCCCGCACCTTGGTCTGCTCGCCTTTGAGTTCGGAGTCTGGAGCGGCGGCTGCTCTTTCCCAAGCCGCCCACCTCGGTGATGGGCTACGGAACAGCTCGGTCAGCGCGACTGATGATGCTAATAGGATACCTCACACGAGGCTGAGATCCAACTACCCCGGCGCCGCATCGCAGATGCACGACGGGCCAGCCACAGGGCTGACCCGTGACATGCTCGATCTCCGCCCAACCTGGGCGGCTTCAGTTCACTCAACTGAAGCCCGATGGACCGCAATTCGGCGGCGAGCCTGCCGACTCCTGCGACCCCGTGAGCACGTTCACTGAGGAGAACCTCCGATCCGCGTTGTCCGATCCACAGTCCGGGCAGTGGGGCGAAAGACCGGCCGAGTAGGCGGAAATCGAGGCCCTCACGTCGAACTGCCGGCCACACTCAAGGCAAACGTAATCGTATGTAGGCAAAGTGTTTATCTCTCTATGGGTTACTGTCATTTATAATGCCTATATCTAAATATAACTATATACGGCCCGCCACGTCTACTCGGAGGGATTGGAGCGATTCGGGGGTCACCAGATTCGCGGCTTCGGCGATTGGCTGAGCGAATCCCCGAATCATCAGTCTTCCCGGCTGAAGACCGTCTCCCCGGAATAAACCTCGATCCCGGATCCGCCTGCCACCGTCATCCTCGGGGCATTCCGCCCGAACGTCTGGGCGCAGCCTACCTCGCCGTCCCGGTTCATTGCCACGAACTTCTCGCCCGGGAGGTAGTCCAGCCCCACCGACCGGTAGCGGTCGGCGATGTAGTGGAGCGCGTCTTCGCACGCCTCCTGCGGTGACCGACCCTCACGCATCCGCATGACGATGTAGTACGACGAGCAGGCCTTGATCACGTCTTCGCCGCGACCGGTGGCGCCGGCGGCGCCGACATCGTTGTCCACATAGAGACCGGCGCCGATGATTGGCGAATCGCCGATACGGCCGTGGATCTTCCACGACAAACCGCTGGTGCTCGTGATCCCGGCGACATCACCGTTGTTGTCGACCGCCAGCACGTTAACCGTCCCATACGTCTCGGGATCGCTACCGGGGAGGGAAGCTCCGCGCTCGTCGCTGCCCGTCTTGACATGGTCGGGCGGACCGTAGTCGTCCCGCTCGCTGTGTTCTTCACGCCACTGCAGCCAACGCTCCCGCGCCCGTTCTGTGAGCAGCTCTTGCTCCTCGAAGCCCCAGGACGTGGCGAACTCGAGAGCGCCGGGGCCCACCAACATCACGTGGTCGGTGCGCTCCATAACCAGTCGCGCCACCGATGATGGATGCACGATGTTCTCCAGAGATGCGACCGATCCGGCGCTGTATGTTTTGCCGTCCATGATCGAAGCGTCGAGTTGTACCACACCGCGCTCGTTGGGAAGGCCACCATACCCTACGCTCCAGTCGTTCGGGTCCAACTCGATGTGGTTCGTCGCCTTCTCGACCGCATCCAGCGCAGTACCACCATCCGCAAGGATCTCCCAGGCGATCTCCAGCGCCCGGCGCCCGGTGTCGTTCGGATGGCTTGTGACGACCATCGGCGTGGTGGCTGACTTTCGGCCAAACGTCGGGGCGGGCGCGCTCGCCTGGGCGGATGGGGTGAGTCTCTGCCAGACGGCGGCGCCGGCGCCAGCTAGGATGCTATTCCTGAAAAAGGAGCGTCGTGTGATTCCGGGCATCGGTCGTTCTCCTAGCGGTTTGTTTTCGTAGGCTACTCGTGGTCCGTGAGAGCTGCTTTGCAGCATTGAACCTGCGTCTTATTGATCCGTCCCACCACCGGTGACTCCACATTCCCCAACCAAAGGAAGTCTTCGGTCTCGCGCACGCCGCTGATCATCGGTAGCGCTCCCCTCGGGTCTTGCAGGTCTTCTATCACTCGACCGCTATGATCCACGGCGATGATATGACCGTAGTGGGTCGCGGCGGGTCGAAGGAACGCGGGGAGTCGCTGCACCACTTTGCGAAGGAATGGATTGTCAGAGAGCGCGTCGACAAGCGAATTGCGCGGCGAGATGAACGCCACCCAGTACCGGCCGTCCAGGCCACGGGACAGGTTGTCCGGGAAACCGGGCAGCTCCTCGATGAGTGGTTCGCTGGATCCCGTGTAGGGTCCTCTGAGCCAGACGCGAAGCACTCTGTAACTCCCCATGTCGTTCACCAGCACGAACGATCCATCGTGAGCGACCGCGACTCCATTGGCGTAACTGAGGCCGTCGATCACCGCCGTGGCGCTCCCGATCTCGGGGTCGTAGACCAGCAGGCGTCCATTGCCGCCATGTTCCATCAGCTCGAGTAACGCCGCCGCTGTGGTTCCTTCCCAATCGATGGGCGCAAACTTGGTGGACGAGTCCGTGAAGTAGATCCGGCCGTCGGGCGCGACGTCCAGATCGTTGGCGAAACGGATCGGTATCCCGTCGGCCTCCATCACCAGCAAGCTGACGCTTCCGTCTGGCGCGACCGAAAGCAAACCGTGATGGGCGTCGGCGACGATCAGGTTGCCGGCGGCGTCAAACTCCATCCCCAGCGGTCGGCCGTCGGTATTCGCCCAGTTCTCCGCCGCTGACCCATCCGACTGCAACCGCACGATCCACCCGTCTTTCGTCGAGACGTAAACACGTCCTTCACCATCGACCGCCACCGCCTCCGGCCCAACATTATCCCCAATCGAGAACGTCTCGACCTGCGCCAACCTCTCGTTAACCTCAAACGCGCCTGTATACCCCGGGTTCACCGGCGCCTCCCACTCCACCGGATCGATCGGCACCGGCCACGCCAGGAAATAAACCAGCACCAACGCAGCAGTACCGACGCCCGCCCAGACCGCTCTGCGCCTCACAGCTCACCCCTCATGCCACTCCAAACTCCAATCCAGAATGAGTGAATCGTTGAATCCTCTTCGACAATTCCCACTCTACTTCACCAGATGAAACCTCTCCTGCCGCGACAAAACCCAATGCCGCTTCCCCTCACCATCGATATACGCGTCCTCCTCCAAAGCCATCCGCACCACCTGATCATCCCACTCCGGCACCGGCGTCCCCGACTGCAGCTCGATGGAATACCACGTGTTCACCTTCACCGGCACATCGCCGCGACCCGGCACGCCGTCCTGCCGGTCCCACAACCCGACCAGCGGACCGGCACCATGCCCGTGATCGCCCACCGGATGGCTGTAGAGCGTTCCATCAATGCCTTCGTCTCTCATCCGCCGTAGCGACCGCTCCAATACCTCGTTCCCCGTTCGCCCCGGCTCCAGCTCGTCCATCGTGATGTCCTGCATTCGATTGCTGTTGGCCAGCGCGGCATATAAACCGGCGGGTGCATCTGATTCACCCGGCCGCAACACGTAGCCCATGTGCTGCGTGTCGGTGTTGAGTCCCAGCGCCGTGACGCCAAAATCACAATGCAGGACGTCGCCGTGGATGATGACTGGGTTCCCTGCGTCGTCGCCCAATCCACCGCGGCGTTGCACATCGACCGATGGCTGGAACCATGTGCCCAGCCCCAAGTCGTTCAGACGCTGACGCATCCACCAGACCACATCCTGGGTTCGAGTGACGCCGGGTGTAATCACCTCATTCGAGAACGCCGTCGCGATGATCTCGTGGGCGATCTCCATCATCTCGATGTAGATCGGCAGCATCTCGGGTAGTCGCTCCGAGATGTAGTCGAGGGCGAGCTGCTCGCTTCGTACGACTCGATCCTTGTACATCTCGGGTATCGCGGCCGACATCTGCTCCCATTCGCCCGCCGACAGACCATCCGAGAAGGCGAACGTGTGCGAGATATTCACGGCGATCCTGTCCGGGTCGCAGGCCTCGATGATCGGCGGAAGCAGGTTCCACTGATCCGGGCCCCAGGGCTCGGCCTGGCGATTCTGGCCCGCGGCGGCGCCGGTCGCTGCATTTGGATCGCGAACCACGCGGTACAGGCCGCCTTGGGAGCTACCGCCGACGGCGATGCGATCGATGCCTTCTTCAACTCCTCGATCGCAGAACGCGTAGATCGTGCGGCGCCGCGCCGCGAACGTAGTGGGCGACACGAGGCCGACGAAGACCGGATCCTCGTTGTACTCCCGCATCGGGATGATCCACATGTCGACGTCGTACTCGCGCATCAAGCGGGGCAGCACGCGCTCGAGTCGCAGCTCGAGCCAACTTTGCTCGATCCGCGCCTGGTCGCGGAGCGTGCCCAGGGGGCGTTCCTGTCCCGACAGCGCAGCTGGCGTGGTGCCGAGTACGAGCATTACACCGATGGCGATAGGAAGAAGCAGCCGTTTCGTGCGGATCATGGTGCGGGCCTCCGGTTCGCTGGGTGATGGTGGTAGGGCGAAGGAATGCTAGGGAAGGGCCGGGCTGGCGGCAACGGGGTCGCCCGCTGGCCCCTCGTAGCTTATCATTTCGGCGCCGATCCTCGCGGCGACAAGTCCCTTTTCAGCCCTCAGGAGGCGCATCGGATGACCCAGCTGGGCAGCGAGTCTCAACCTATACGTGTGGCGATCGTCGGCTCCGGACCCGCCGGCTTCTACGCCGCCGAGAAGCTCTTCAAGCAACAGGATGTCTCGGTTCAGGTCGACATGTATGACCGTCTACCGGTCCCATTCGGGCTGGTCCGGTTCGGCGTGGCCCCCGACCACGAGAAGATTAAGAACGTCACGCGGGTCTACGAGAAGATCGCCGCGAACCCGGGGTTCCGGTTCTTCGGAAACGTCGACGTCGGCAAAGACATCACGGTCGCCGATCTCCAGAGCCACTACCACGAGGTCTGCTTCACCACCGGCGCCCAAACCGATCGCTTGATGGGGATCCCGGGCGAGGATCTCCATCGTAGTCACCCCGCGACCGAGTTCGTCGCCTGGTACAACGGCCACCCTGACTACAAGGATTACGAATTCGATCTGTCGGTTGAGAAGGCTGCCGTCGTTGGCGTCGGCAACGTCGCCGCCGATGTTGCCCGCATTCTGTGTCGGACCCGGGACGAGCTGGTGACCACGGACATCGCCGACCATGCCCTAGAGGCGCTCGCCAACTCGAACATAAAAGAAGTCTATATCCTCGGTCGCCGGGGACCGCTCCAGGCCAAGTTCACCAATCCCGAGCTCAAGGAGCTGGGCGAGCTCGCCGGAGCCGACCTCGAAGTCGTGGCGGACGAGATCGAGCTCGATGCGTTAAGCGCCGAGCAGTTCGAGTCCGCGTCCAAGGAAGATCTGAAGAAGATCGACATCCTCAACGCTTTCGTCGGCGCCGAGGCCGCCGGAAAGCCCAAGAAGCTCCACATGCGCTTCCTCGTCTCGCCCGTCGAGCTCCACGACGACGGAGCGGGCGGCGTCGGCAACATGAAGATCGTCAAGAACGAGTTGTACAAGAGCGACGACGGTTCGCTGAGGCCAAGGGCGACCGACGAAACCGAGGAGATCGATGTCGATATCGTCTTTCGTTCGGTCGGCTACCGCGGTGTCGCCGTGCCCGATGTGCCCTTCCATGATAGTTGGGGTGTGATCCCCAACCAGAACGGCCGTGTCACCGACACCGAGACCGGCGAACCCGTGCCGGGCCTCTATGTCGCCGGCTGGATCAAGCGCGGGCCGTCCGGCGTGATCGGCACGAACAAGGCATGCGCCGTAGAGACCGTCGAGTGCATGCTGGAGGACGTGGCGAAGGGTAGGGTCCTCGAGCCGGCGAACGCAGATCCGGCGGCCACGGAGAGCTTCGTCCGTCAGGCGCAGCCCGATCTCGTGACCTGGCAGGATTGGCAGCGGATAAAGGACCTGGAAGACGCGAACGGCGCCCAGCAGGGCCGCCCGCGGGTCAAGATCGCCTCGGTCGAGGAGATGCTGACGGCGCTCGGCCGCTGACCGGTTTGGTCAAGATTCCGGCGACACACCAGTTGTGTCGCCACAGACGCTGGCGCTCTATATTTGCTACATCGCGGGCAGACAGGTTGAGGCCGGACCGACGTTGCGTCGCTCTCGTGAGGCCTCGGCCAAGGCAACATCCCACTATTGGGGCCCATCCCTGGCGGGCCGATCGACGCCGTCTCTTGCCCGCAATGTCGTCCCCTGATCCTGACGGCTCAGTGCCGTACAGCGACTTGCTCTGTCGCGTCGGCTTGTATCTCTGAAAGGGGACCAGAATGGGCGCGTTCGCCTCTCTATCCGTCGCT
Organism: Gemmatimonadota bacterium; assembly: GCA_039586795.1. GTDB lineage: Bacteria > Gemmatimonadota > Gemmatimonadetes > Palauibacterales > KS3-K002 > Kutchimonas. The sequence goes on along the minus strand of JBDHJS010000001.1, from coordinate 78,465 downwards.
ATCCGCACCGCCAATGAGCGTTTCAGCGGAACCGGTGCCCGACCCTGGCTCGTCGTCAATCAGCGGGGCGCCGACCGGGTCAACTGCCCGCTCTTCGCGCCTACGACCGTAGGCGAGCTGAAGCGGGGGCAATCGATCTACACGATGCACTCGCTCAGAGATATGCCGAAGACGGAGCTGGCCGACGATCAGGTCGACCCCGGTGAACTCTACGTCAGGCTGGTGACCACGTCGACGGACCTTTGGCGGCCCGACTTGATCATGGTCTGGGGTTGGTCGCGGGAGAAGAAGACCATCCCGCTAGCGCTGGACATGAGCCCGACTTTCACGTTGAGTCTCGACCCGCGAGAAGGGGTTAGCTCGGGTCATATCCGATACGTTTCCAAGGGCGACGCTAATACGCCCATCGAAAAGCTACTGCTCGTCGTCGTCACGTATGCTGCGCCTTATGCGGGGACGGACGACCCGATCTGGCTACGCGTCGTCACGCCAGATGGTCCCGCCGTTCATCAAACGATCAGTGACACGCCTCAAGCTGACCTGGAGATCAACACGGCGAATATCTACGAGGTACCCGTCGATCGCCCGTTCACCAAGAAGGAAGCCCAGGACGACGCGGGAGAAATCCGACTGGGCATCCACGGGAGCGACAAATGGGTTCCACGGACGATCCTACTCTTCGGTTTGTCAGGTGGAACCGATCCCGACCGCGTCGTGCCCCTCGTACGCATGTGCGACCCGGGTCCTCTGAGCGCCGATCCCACCGAGGGAGCGCCATCTTTCGAACTACCTCTCGAGTGACGGGTCTCGGCTTTTGACGCTGCACCCCCAGCGTCTCATCTTCAACGTATGATCGTCGGTATCATCCTGACCGGCGGCCGCTCGGAGCGTATGGGCCGGCCGAAGGCATCGCTGCCTGTAGACAACGAGACTTTCTTGCAGCGCGCTGTGCGCACGCTGGTCGAAGGAGGGTGCGCGCAGGTGGTCGTCGTGCTCAACCCGGACGAGCCGGCGATTGCCGGACTGGTTCCTGAGGGCTCCGCACATACCACCTGGGGCGGAGGCTCCGGCACCCAGCAGATCGACTCTTTGCGTGCCGGGCTGAGAGCGGTGGATGAGACCGCCGCGGCTGCCGTCGTCCTCCCGGTCGATCACCCGCTTGTCCGGCCCGCAACCGTGACGGCGTTGATCCAGGCATTTGAGACAGGCGGCGCGCCCATCGTCAGGCCCGTCCATCAGGGACGCCACGGCCACCCGGTCATTTTCGACGCCTCGCTGTTCAGCGAGCTGCTCGACGAGGATCTTCCGGAAGGCGCTCGGACCGTGGTTCGCCGCCATGCGGACCGATCGGTGGGCGTCGAGATCGACGATCCAGGTGTACTTGCCGACGTGGACACACCCGACGACTACGACCGCTATGTGAGGGATCGCTAGTGAGCGAACACGTCAGTGCCGTAGACGCGGCCCGCCGGGCGCTTGCGGCTCAGGAAGGGGGTGAGCCGATGGTCGTGGTCACGGTTGTGAGCGCTCCAGTTGCCGGCGCCGTGGGCCGACGAATCCTTGTCACCGCACAGTCCGTTGACGGCGGACTTGGCGCGCCCGAGCCTGATGAGCGAGCGACAGCCCTCGCCCGTGATGCACTGGCAAACGGAGAGCGCGGACTCCACGAACTCGAGATGGAAGGCGGCGCCTGGCAGCTCTACGTCGAGCCGCAGCTGGCCGTCCCCGATCTACTGATTATCGGCGCCGGTCACATCGCGCGGCCGCTCTGTCGCCTCGGCGCTTTGCTCGGTTTTCGGGTGACGGTAGCCGATGATCGCCCTGAGTATGCCGATCGACAGCACTTTCCCGAGGCGACCAAAGTCGTGCTCATCGATTTCGGCGAGCCGTTCGTCGACCTGAGCGTCAGCGAAAATAGCTACGTTGTTCTGGTGACTCGCGGGCACAAGTACGACTACGATTGCATACTCGAACTGCTACGGATGAAAGCGGAGCCCGCGTACCTGGGCATGATCGGCAGCCGCCGACGGGTCCGCGCGGCGTTCGAGGCCCTGGTCGGCGACGGTGTGGATCCGGCGCGCCTCGAGAGCGTGCACGCGCCGATCGGTCTCGACATCGCGGCTGAGACGCCGGAAGAGATCGCGCTGGCCATCGCTGCTGAACTAGTGGCCGTAAGGCGCGGCGGTTCCGGCGGACAACTTAGCCGGGAAGAACGAGTGATCGAGAAGGTGAAACGCAAGCTCTGAGGGGTCTATTGATACATGGATGATCGCGAGATCTATGAAGCGCTCATAGCCGGGACCGAAACCGACCGAAACGTCGCTCTGGCGACAGTCGTCCGCGTGAAAGGTTCGACACCGCGGGATACCGGCAGCAAGATGCTCATCGGAGGGGACGGCACTCTGATCGGAACGATCGGCGGCGGCTGCGGCGAAGCGGAGGTTTTGGCCGCGGCGCAGGAAGTGATCGCCACTGGCGCGCCCAAATTGGTTCGCGTAGATCTCACAGACGACTACCTGTCATTTAGCCCCGCCGTGTGCGGTGGGGTCATGGAAGTGTTCGTGGAACTCGTGCCCCGATAGATAGCCCCGGTTCATTGGAGGGAGTCCCGAGATGCATGAGGGGAGCATCGCGCTACTTAACAAGACGGTCGCCGAGGAGCTGTCAGCCGTACATTACTATATGTACTTCCATTTCCACTGTGACGATCAGGGATACGATCTCATCGCCGGCCTGTTCAGGCGGACGGCGATCGAGGAGATGATCCACATCGAGAGGGCGGCGGAGCGCATCCTGTTCCTGGGTGGCGAAGTGGAGATGAAGGCCTCCGAGGAAGTAGAGAAAACTCACGATGTGAAGAAGATGCTCGAGAAGGCCGCCGCGATGGAGTCGCAGAGCGCCAGAGAATACAACGAGTGGGCCAACGAGTGCGGCGCCAACGCGGACTCCGCAACCAAGCGCCTATTCGAGGACATGGTCGCCGACGAGGAGCGCCACCACGACCAGTTCACGAACGAAGTGGAGAACATTCAGAAGTACGGGGACGGGTACCTTGCCCTACAGTCGATTGAGAGGAGTAAGGGAACCTCGATTGGGGGAGCTGAGTAAGCCGTCACCCGGTCAGCACGTCGTCGATCGCTGCCAGCACGTCCTCGGACAACACTATCCCTGACGCGGCCGCGTTCTCTTCAACGTGCGAGATCTTCGATGCGCCGATGATCGCCGATGTGATCTCCGGCAGTCGCAGGCACCAGGCCAGGGCCATCTCGGTCAACGTGATGCCCGCTCCGTCGGCAATACTCTTGAGTCGTTCGACTTTCCGGAGCCCATCGTCGCTGAACCAGGGGCCCATGAACGTCTTCCCGATCTCGTCAGCAGCGCGGGAGTCGTCAGGTACATCCGCGATCGACGAGTACTTCCCGGTCAGTAACCCTCTGGCCAGTGGCGAGTAAACGATCAGGCCCAGTCCTTCACGGGCGCACACGTCCAGTACGCCGTTTGTTTCGATTTCGGGCTGAAACATGTGGTATTGGGGCTGGTCCGAGATCAGGCGGCGGAGCCCGAGGTCGTTGCCCAGTTTGACGGCTGCGCCGATGTTCTCCGCTGACCACATGCTCACCCCACCGTACAGTACCTCGCCTTGCGTGATCAGGTCGTCGATGGCTCGGAGCGTCTCGTCCAGCGGCGTCTCGTCGTCGTAGCGGTGGCACTGGAACAGGTCGACGTAATCGGTGCCGAGCCGCCTCAGGCTCATGTGCACCTGCTCGAAGATGTGCTTGCGCGATAACCCCCGATCGTTCGGACCGGGCCCGACGGGGAAGTAGGCCTTGGTGGCGAGCACGTACTCGTGGCGGGGAAGCGGAGCCAGCGCCGCACCCAGCACTTCCTCGGCGCGGCCCGCGGCGTACACGTTGGCGGTGTCGAACAGGTTGATCCCCAGGTCGAACGCACGCTGCACGCACTTCACCGTCGCCGACTCGTCCGTCTTGTGCCCGAACGTGAGCCAGCTACCCAACGATATCGTGCTGACCTTGATTCCTGACCTGCCCAATGGTCGATACTGCATCGGTACCTCAGTTGGTTGTCGGCGGCGTGAACACGCTTGGATCCACGCTGCGTTCCGCCTTGATGTCCGAAAACTCGATCACGAGACCGCCGTCCACCGACTCGCGCCGTGTCGCTAGCAGGATGTCGCCGAACTGTTGCCAGTTCTGCCAACGAATGAACGGGCCTTTGTCATCGCGTCCTTGTAGATGGTACCGCCACATGCGAACCAGGTGCGGCGATTCGGCGTCGATGTAGACCCAGTACTGATCACCCGGTGTCAGCCCGACCTCATCGAACGAAAGGTGTACGACTTCCCAGTCGCCGTGCTCGTTGGTTTCGTTACCCAAGTACTCCGGAAGCACACCCGGGTCCCTCCATTTGTAGGGCATCAGTAGCCAGAAGCTGTCGTTGACGAACCAGGCGTGGGCCCGCTTCACCAGCGTGTCGCCCATGGCTCCGCCGAACTGCATTCCGCCTATGAAGGCCTGACCCTCTCGGGTGTTCACATCGAAATAGACGACTAGCGATTGGCCGCCGCCGTGCTGCGGCCCCGTGCCCGTCTGGAAGGTGGTCTCCAGGCGATAGCGGCCGTCCCACAAGTCCCAGTAGTGCATGCGTTGGGAAACGACTCGACCATCTCTGATCACGTTCCAGCGGAACTGTAGGAAGCGGGTTCGCTCCCACGCCTTCTTGCCACCCATCGCTACCATCACCGAATCATGCCAGGCCAGTGCGGTCCCCTCGGGCTCCGGTGTGGCGCATCCTATCATGGCCAGGGCGCAAAAGGTCAGCAGGAGCTGCGGAGCTCTCCTCATCAGCTGGATCTCCGATCTGTTCGCGTGCTTGTTGCCCGATCTAAATCTGCAGGCTCATCTGCACGATGCCAGAAGTCGGCGCCGACCGCCAGATGGGCGCCCGGGCTATTCCGGTCAGTTTGCGACCGCGCAGCGGCAGCAGCACCGGCTTCCCGGGCTGGCCGCCATTACCACCGTGATGGTCGATGGCGATCACGTCGCCGGAGACGGTGATGGCAACCACGATGTCGTCGGGCAAGAGGTCGAGCATGCCGATGACTGGGCCGGATTTGATGCGGGAGGGCAGGAACAACACGCCCTTGCCTCCCCGGGCCTGGACGCGGGGTTCGTCGTGTCCGAGTATGCGAGCGTAGCCTCCGGCGGTCGCGCCTATGGTGGCGGAGCCGGGTCGCGGGACGACGATCGCCGCCACGCTGTCGCCTTTCGCCAGCTCGATCCCCTTCACACCAGAAGCTGAGCGACCCATCGGCCGGATCGCTGATTCCTCGAAGCGGATCATCTGTCCTTTGACGGTGGCCATCACGATCTGATCGCCGCCGCCGGCGATGCAGACGTCGTAGACTTCGTCCTTCTTCTCTAGACCGGTGGCGATGATCCCGCCGCTCCGGATGTTCTTGTACTCGGAAAGCGCCGTCCGTTTCACCCGACCCTTTCGCGTCGCGAACACCGCGTAACGATCGGCGGCGAAATCACGAACCGTGTGGACGGCGGCGATCTCCTCATCGAGATCCAGCACGTCCACTAGCTTCTGGCCCCGAGACGATCGCGTACCTTGCGGCAAATCGCCGATCTTCGACGCGTACACGTTACCATCGCGCGTGAACGCCAGAAGTTGCTCATCCGATTTGCAGAGCCACAGCCGGGTCACGAAATCCTTGCGACCCGCTTCCAGGCTCTCCGCGGCGGCTCTGCCGCCGTCGTTGTCGGCGCTCCGCGCCGGAAGCGCTTTGATGTACCCGTGATGGGTGAGGAAGACGTGCATTTCCTGCTCCGCGCCGCCGCTGGGCAGTGGAAAACGACCGCCGTCCTCCAGTATCTCCGTTCGCCGCGCGTCGCCGTAGCGCTCGGCGATCGTCAACAGCTCCCTGCGCACCAGGTCGCGACGTTTCTTCTCATCGGCCAGCAGCGCTTTCAGGGTTTTGATCCGCTTCTCCAGTTGCGCCAGCTCTTCCTTGAGCTTGCGGCTTTCCAGATTTGTCAGTTGGCTCAATCGCATCGCCAGAATGGCCGCCGCCTGACGCGCTGTGATTTTGAGTGCCGAACGCAGGTTCTTCGCTGCCGTCTCCGGCGTGCGGCTCGACTTGATGATCTGCACGACCTCGTCGATGTCATCGAGAGCGATCAACAAACCGGCGACTATGTGGGCGCGCTCCTCGGCTTTCGCCAGGTTGTAGCGGGAACGGCGCACGATTACGTCGAGACGATGATCGATCCAGACTTCTAGCGCTTCTTTCAAGTTGAGCTGGGTCGGTACACCGTTCACCAGGGCGAGGGCGATCACGCCGTAGGTGTACTGGAGTTGTGTCTTGGTGAAGAGCTTCTCCAACAGCTTCCTCGGTTGTGCGTCGCGCTTCAGCTCCAACACCACTCGCACGCCGTCCCGATCGCTTTCGTCGCGCAGATCGGTAACGCCTTGCAGCGTGCCTTTACGGACCAGGTCAGCGATGTTCTCGATCACGCGCTGCTTGCTCACCTGATACGGCAGCTCCGTGATCACCAGTGATGGTTTGCCGTAGGCGCCCTGCTCGACGTGAGCGCGGGCCCGCATGATGATTCGGCCGCGGCCCGTCCGATACGCACCCTCGATCCCTTCGCGGCCCCAGATATAGGCGCCGGTCGGGAAGTCAGGACCCTTCACGATCTCGAGCAGCTTGTTCATCGATGTGTTGGGTCGCCCCAGGATCTGCGCCGCCGCTTCGGCGATCTCGCCCAGGTTGTGCGGCGGTATCTTTGTCGCCATGCCAACCGCGATCCCGTCGGTTCCGCAAACCAGGAGCTGCGGAAAGCCCGCCGGCAACACTTCGGGCTCTTTGAGGCGCCCGTCGTAATTCGGCTTGAAGGAGACGGTGTCTTTTTCGAGATCGCGGAGCAGGTCGGTGGCGATCGGCGCCAACCGCGCCTCGGTATAGCGATAAGCGGCCGCCGGATCGCCGTCGATCGAGCCAAAGTTCCCCTGGCCGTCGACCGGCATGTAGCGCATCGAGAACGGCTGCGCCATCCGCACTAACGTCTCGTATACCGCCGCATCGCCGTGCGGGTGGTACTTGCCCAGCACGTCACCAACGACGGTCGCGCACTTCTTGTGGCCCTTCTCGGGCGCAAGCCCCAGCTCGTGCATCGCGTAGAGGATGCGCCGTTGAACCGGCTTAAGCCCATCGCGCGCGTCTGGCAACGCCCGTTGCACGATCACGCTCATCGAATAGTCGATGAACGACTCGCGCAGCTCTTCTTCAAGGAATCGATTCAGGATGCGCTCGCGTCGAGCGCTGGCGATCTTGGTCACAACACCACTCTCCCGTCCCCTACAAGATCGTGTCGCGAAGAGACACCGAAGACACCTGCAAAATAGTGGATGCTCGAGCGCTCCAACAGGGGGAGGGTATTTCGTATCTGTTGACTGGCCTCTTACAAACCGGCAATCTTCGACTTCATTCTAACAATAGGAGCGAGCGTGGCCGAACTCGATTTCACCGACCTGCACGGCGATGGCGTTCTGGAGCTTTCTTGGGAGTTGTTCGGCGAGCTCTGCCGCGTTCTCGGGATTACCGTGGCTCGCGATTTCGAGCCCGATGTCGTTGTCGGGATCGCCGCCGCCGGCGTGATCCCCGGCGCTGTCGTTGCCGCCATGCTTCAGAAGCCGTTCTACGCCATAAAGATCACCCGCCGCGAGGACGACGATGGCTCGCTTCAGCGCCCGGAGGTGTTGTCCGTCGCACCGCCGCAACTGGCGGGCCGCAATGTGCTACTCGTCGATGAAATCTGTGACAGCGGCGACACGATGCGCCTCGCCCTCGCCGCCGTACGCGACGTCGGGCCCACGGAGGTGCGCACCGCCACGTCTCTGGTCCGCGAAGGCGGCTACCAGCCCGATTACTTCGCCCTTGCCACGGACGGCATTGTTGTCTTCCCCTGGGATAGGGAGGTGGTTGAGAGTGAGTCGGGACGGCTGGTGGTTAATCCGGAGTATGAAGATTTGCTTGGGGAGAGTGGTGACGCGTAGGGCGTAGGGGGTGAAGGGTAGGGAGTAGGGGGAAAGAAGACGGCCGGCGCGCGGCAAGCACGTCCGGCCGTTTCTGTTCTTTGACTGTCAGCTGCGCGTCCGCCTCCTACCCTCTACTCTCTACCCTCAACCCCCTACGCCCAATCACCCTTCCTGCATCGAATCCAAGAACTCGTCATTATTCTCCGCCCGCTTCATCCTCTGAATCAAGAACTCGATCGACTCCGCCGGCGGCATATCGGCGAGGAAGTTTCTGAGCAGGTACATCCGGTTGAGAGTCTTCTCGTCGAGCAGCAATTCTTCGCGGCGCGTTCCGGATCGGTTAATGTCGATTGCGGGGAAGATGCGCTTGTCGGCGATATGTCGATCGAGGACAATCTCCATGTTGCCGGTGCCTTTGAATTCCTCGAAGATCACCTCGTCCATTCGGGAACCGGTCTCGATGAGCGCCGTCGCGATGATCGTCAGACTGCCGCCCTCTTCCAGGTTACGCGCCGAGCCAAAGAACCGTTTCGGCTTGTGAAGCGCGTTGGCGTCCACACCACCGGACAGGATCTTACCCGAGTGGGGCACAACGACGTTGTAGGCGCGAGCCAATCGAGTGATCGAGTCGAGCAGAATCACAACGTCGTGCTTGTGCTCTACGAGACGCTTGGCCTTCTCGATCACCATCTCGGCGACCTGAGTGTGACGATCGGCTGGCTCATCGAACGTCGACGCGATCACTTCAGCATCGACGTGCTCCTCCATGTCCGTCACCTCTTCCGGACGCTCGTCGATGAGCAGAACGATGAGGTGAACGTCGGGGTGGTTTTCGGTGATCGCATTGGCGACCTTTTGCAGGAGGATTGTCTTACCGGCCTTCGGCGGCGAGGTTATGAGGCCGCGCTGACCCTTCCCGGTGGGCGCGACCAGATCGATGATCCGGTTGGCGATGTCGCCGTTCTTGCGCTCCAGGGTGATGCGCTCCTCCGGATAACGGGGCCGCAGATTGTCGAAGCTGATCCGATGCTTCGACTTCTCCGGATCCTCACCGTTGACGACCTCCACCTTGAGCAGCGCCAGGTATCGCTCGCCCTCTTTGGGAGGCCGCACTTGGCCCAATACGGTATCGCCGGTCCGCAGATCGAATCGCTTGATCTGTGATGGAGACACGTAGATGTCATCCGGACCGTACAGATAGTTCCAGTCCTGGCTGCGCAGGAAACCGTAGCCCTCCGGCAGAATCTCCAGCACGCCTTCGGCGCGGAGGATCACGTCGGAGTCGAGCAAGTTCTGTTCGATGCGGAAGATCAGGTCCTGCTTGCGCAGGCCGGAGTAGTTCTGGATGTTGAGCTCCTCGGCCATCTCATGGAGGTCTTGTACCGATTTGGCCTTAAGCTCGGCTATGTCTAGGGAGTTACTCATGATGCTTCTCGTGTGGTGGTCGTTCAGTTTCTAGGCTGGGGAGTTCGTTTTTTGATAGGGGCCCTGGCTTGGAATCACCTACCGCCAGACGTGAAAGGCGGAGAGGGTTAACTTATTGAACTCCTCGGATTTACGTGCTCTACTCGAAAGCTGCTTTCTGTTGTTTTCTGGAGTAATTGGTCGCGGCGCAGTGACGCGGGGTGCTGGTCGGTGACTTCGCATACTAACAGCCCTACACCAGCGGGTCAAGTGCTACCCGAGCTTGCCCGGATCCTCGCCTTCTATAGCGTCGAGCCCGTGCGTAAGGGTCGAATCGTTTCTGGCACTCTCTTGCCGGGCCTGGACCCCCGTTCGCCAGAGGTTCGGGAAGTGCTTGCCGATTGGCAAGGCTCGCACGCCTTTCGGAAAGGTGCCTTCGGGTACGAAATGCTGCTCTTCCAGGCGGCGCCGCGGCGCGAGCGCTGGTGGCTGCACAGCCTGCTCTTTCTCGCTACGTTGTTCAGTACGGTCATAGCCGGGAGTCTGTTGTCGGGCCATCAACCGGTTGAGTTCATCGCGCTGACGCTGTTCGGCGGTTGGTGGATACCGGTTCCGGTGGGCATCGATTTGGGTCAGCTGCCGGCCGGCCTCCCGTTCGGACTCACGCTGGTAGGTATCCTCGCCTTACACGAAGCCGGTCACTACTTCGCTGCGCGGCACTACCGGATCAGCGTGACCCCTCCGTTCTTCATTCCGTTTCCGCCCTACATCTCTGTGATCGGAACCCTGGGCGCGTTCATTCGATTGCGATCGCCGGTCCTCAGCCGTCGGCAACTGCTCGATGTCGGCGTCGCCGGCCCACTGATGAGCTTCCTCGTGTCGATACCCGTACTCTGGTGGGGGCTGGCGCACAGTAGGGTGCTCAACGTGACGGCGGAGCTGCCCGGTCTCTTGATGGTACGGTTCGCGGGAACGGAGGTCTTCTGGCTGGGAGGCTCGCCGATTCTCCTCGCGATGACCCGTGCGCTGCTCGGTTTCCCTGGGCCCGGCCAGGTATTGGAGCTTCATCCCGTCGCCTTCGCCGGCTGGCTGGGGCTGTTCGTCACGGCGTTGAACTTGCTCCCCATATCGCAACTGGACGGTGGGCACATCCTCTACGCGGTCGTGGGCCAACGACAGCGGGCGCTGGCCTGGACCTTCTTCCTGGCGCTGATTCCGCTGGGCTTCCTCTGGGCCGGATGGTGGGTCTGGGCGGCGCTGGTCTTCGCGGTCGGTCGCGGCAAGATCCAGCATCCGCCGCTGTTCGATGCGCGGGAGGGGCTGAACCGAGAGAGAGCTTATGTCGGTCTGGCGACGGCGATCGTGTTCTTGCTCTGCTTCGTTCCGGTTCCGTTCCGCATATGAGGCTGAAGAAACAGACCGCGGTGACTTGACGCGCGACGACTCTCCGCAAAAATTGAAGGCCCTTTCTTTATTCTTGGCGACACCGCCGCGCCGCATCCTGGGGGGAGCCTTACCGCATGGCCCGGCATAATCGCGATGGAGAAGGCATCGATCAGCACGGTGCCAAGTACAAAATCAGCTACCAGCCCGACTGGCTGCGGCAGATCAAGATCTCCCGCACGCTGTCGGCGGGTAACCGTCAGTCCACCAAGACGCTGTTTCGGAATCCGGCGACCTGTGCCGAGCGCGATCCCGGCGACAAAGTACGGACGCGAATCACATCGGCCGACGGGAAGGTCAACTTCGAGGTGACGGTGGACGATGCGAAGAGCCAGGTCGATCAGATCGTGGTCACCTCCCGCTCCTCAGACGGCAAAGGCGACATCACGTTCATCATTGATGGGTCGCTGCCGAAGAGAGGGGATCTGGGTAAGGCGAGGAGGGGGCGTCGGCGGGGGAGGTGATGGGATTCGGGGGTTCGGGGATTACGAGGTTCGGGGATTGTTAGCCTCCCCCGGAGAGGTCCCGCCGCAGGGCTTGAAGTAGTTCCCGTGTCCGCTCTAACTCCTCGGCTAGGGCCCGATCGGACTTGAATCGGCCCAGCGTCCCGTCTCCCGTTTCCAGGCGCTCGTTCACCTGCGCCACGGTGCGCTGAATGCTCTCCAGGTGTGTGGCGAGCGTCGTGTCGCTGCTGAATTGACCGACGCTTCCGGTCGGGTCGTTCCAACGGTTCATCAGCGTCTCGAGACGGGGACCGAGTTGGTCGAGCGCGCCGCGCACGTCGGGTTCGCTGAATAGTCCCGCCAGTCCACCCGCCACCCGGCCCACCGTGTCGAGCGTCACGGCCGCGGCCTGCAGATTGGCGTGTAGGTCCAGTAGGTCACTCGGTTGGCGCATCAACCTGCTCAGGGTACCGTCTCCGTGCCGCGCCAGTTGAAGCACCTCGCCCCACCGATCGATAACCGGCTTCAGCGAGTCGGAGATCGCCCTGAACTTGTGGGTTGCCTCTTGCGGGTCGATGAAGTACGCGGCGGGAAGCACCGATCCTTCCGGCACCGGCGGTCCCGGCTCCGTGGCCGGCGTGATGTTCACGATGGCCTCTCCCAGCAGGCCGGCGCTGGTGACCCGTACGCCGGCGCCTTCTGTGATGAAAGGCATGGCGCTCTGGTCGATGGCCATCTCGACGCTCAACACGTCTTGTTGACCTATCTCGGGCGTGAAGAGCCTCAAGCTCTGAACGTGTCCAACCGGCTGCCCGGCCAGCCATACGGGCGCCCGCCGTGCTAGCGGTTGGTTGGTGAGGGTGTGAAAATACAGCGTGTAGGGCTCGGAGAGCATATCGCTGAAGCGGTCGATGAAGAACACGACGATGGCCGATGCGATCGAGATCACCGTTACAAACAGCCCGATGCGGAGCTGCGACCAACGTATGTGTGCCATCGACAACGGTATCGGCTCCTCTCTCCGGTGCGGGCTGCTGTCCGGCTCGTCACACCATCGGCGTTGCCCGCCAACACGGACTCAACTTAGCTTGCTCAACTATGCTCAGGCTAGGACACATAAACTACAGCAATTGCTATCCCGTGCACGGCCAGCTGTTGGAGGTCGGACCGCCGCCGTCCGTCCAGCTGGTCCACGGTGTGCCCGGCCAATTGAACGCCCTGCTGGAGCGCGGCGCGATCGATGTCGCGCCGGCATCCAGCATAGAGTACGGCAGACACGCCGACCGCTACCGCGCGTTGCCGGGTCTATCGATCTCGGCGAATGGGCCGGTCCGGACGATCCAGTTCCTGACCCGAGTGCCGATCGAACAACTGACCGATGACTCGCGGATCGCGATACCCACATCCTCCGCCACTTCGGTGGTGTTGCTCAAGATAATACTGACGCAGCGTGTCGGCATCCGTCCGGAGTACTCCTGGTTCGACCAGGAATCGGAAGACCCTCTGGCCTCCGGCGCCGACGGCGCGCTGTTCATCGGCGACATCGCGCATCGCCAGTCAACGAGAGACGGCTTGAGCGCTCACGACCTGGGAAGCGTCTGGCAGGATTGGACGGGCCTCCCCTTCGTCTTCGCGCTCTGGCAGACCGCCACGGGCCGCGAACGCGACGAGGAGCTGACCCGACTGACCGGTGCGCTGCACGCGTCGCGCGACTGGTCGATGGAGCGCTTGCCGGAGCTCGCCGGCCGTCTGGCCGCCGGGTTCGGTTGGACGACAGAGGGACTGCTCGATTACTGGCGAAGCCTTGAATACGGTTGGAACGCGGAGCTCGCCGCCGGGCTCCAGGAGTTCTTCAAGCGCGCCGCCGAGCTCGGCGCCCTCCAGCGGGCTCCCGCGCCCAGTTTCGTGGAGGTCTGAATGGTGGGTCTGCGGCCCGTGCGGATCGAGTTCAGTGCTGGTGGTGTCATTCAACGGCAGACGGCGGCTGGGGACATCGAATTTCTGTTGATAAAGGACAGCTACGGCAACTGGGGTTTTCCAAAGGGACACGTCGAAGCCGGTGAGACGAATCGAGACGCCGCGCTTCGCGAGTGTCGCGAGGAAACCGGGTTGGAACGCCTGGAAATCGCCGATCAGCTTGCTACTACGGACTGGTACTTTCGGTCGAGCAAAGCGTTGGTGCATAAGTTCTGCGACTACTTCTTGTTGATCGGCGACCCGGACGAAGAAGCGCGCCCGCAGTTAGCCGAGGGGATCCGGGAGTGTGCCTGGCTGGACCCGATGGAGGCGGTGGCTCGAGTGACCTACGAGAATGCGCGTCAGGTGCTCGGTCGGGCGATGGGGCGATCCGGGTTGCGGAGGCCTCGGCGACCAACGGTGCTTCGAACGCCTTCCCGGCCCAAGGGGAAATAACCCGAATATGAACGGCACGGCGGATCGACGGCTAACGGTATTCCTCACCGGCGGGACCGGCTTCGTCGGCCGTTACGTGGTCCGGCGTCTCGCGGAGCGTGGCCATGGCGTTCGCATGCTGGTCCGCTCGCCGGCAGGCAGCGAAGAGCTTCGCGAGCTCGGTGTCGAGCTTGTCACGGGCGATCTCGTTGGCGCGTTGTCCGCGGACGCGATCGACGGGTGCGACGTGGTCATTCACCTGGTGGGCATCATAAGGGAGAAACCGCCCAACGTGACCTTCGAGGCCGTGCACACGAGAGGTACGGCGCGCATCCTCGAAGCAGCCGAGCGAGCAGGCGTCTCAAAGTTCGTTCACATGAGCGCCCTGGGCTCCGATTCAGAGGGCACGGAATACATGCGAACGAAGCACGAGGCTGAGGAGTCCGTACAGCGCTCCGCGATCCCGTCAGTGATCTTCCGCCCGTCGGTCATCGTTGGGCCGGAAGGCGAATTCACTCAGCTCCTGGTGCGGCTGGTGCGCCACGCGCCCGTTCTTCCGGTGATCGGTGACGGCACTTACAGGCTGCAGCCCGTCGATGTGGAGGATGTGGCGAACATCTTCGTACAGGCCGCCGAACGCTCGGACCTCGCCGGGACGCGCTATGACATCGGCGGGCCTCACAAGCTGACCTACAACCGCTTGCTCGAGATCGTATGCGAGGAGTATGGCGTGCGCAGGAAGTTCCTACACGTTCCGGTATCGCTGGTCCGCCCCTTCGTCGATCTCGCCTCGAGCTGGCGGCTGCCGACTCCGCTGACCTCGGACCAGCTGGAGATGCTCATGCACGAGAGCATCGTGCCCGGCGCCGGCAATGCGATTCACGAGGTCTTTGGGTACGAGCCGGCGGCCTTCAGGTCCGTCATTCAACGGGTTCGCCAGGCGTAACCGCGAAATACGACCGCCGGGTCTCGCGGCGGCGCGGACGGGGGCGTATTGTTCTGGCACTGGACTACAGCGATCGCGAATGAGGGAGGAGCGGAGGAGGGAGTATGATCGGGGCAGGGGAACCTGACCGCGGGTCCGGCGGAGGCGAAGAGCAGTGAACGCAGCTGCAGGCGCCCGTCGCTCATCGCTGGCTGCGTTGCCCAGCCTGATTTCAGCTCTGCGGCTCCCCCTGGCGCTCATCTTCCTCGCGACCAACACGGTTCTCTGGCGCGGCATCTTGCTGTTCCTGAGCGCCGTCACCGATCTTCTCGACGGCTGGCTCGCCCGGAAGCTGGGCGTGGAGAGCCGAACCGGCGCGCTGCTCGACCCGCTGTTCGACAAGCTGTTCGTGCTGATCGCTCTGGCGGCATTCCTCCCGGGACCCTATTTAGGGTGGCGGGAATTCGCGATCCTGATCTCCCGCGACCTCTATGTGGGGCTGGGATTCCTGGTTGCGGAGGTGATCGGCGTCGATGTCGTGGCGCGGTCCCGACCCGGCGGCAAGCTGGTCACGGTATTGCAGATCGTGACGCTGGGCGTGCTGCTTTTTGCGCCGGATCAGGTCGGACTGTTCGTGGTGGTCGTCGCCGTGGCGTCCGTCATCGCGATCATAGACTATACGGTTGCTGGCATCGCCAGCTTGAGAGAACGACGAAACGAGGCGTGAGGGAGTCAGAATGCACAGACAGAGCCGGGAGAAGTGGTCGCGACTGGGTGGTGTCCTCGCCGCGCTTGCTTTCACGGTAGTGGCGGCCGGCTGCGTCCAGGAGCAGGCGAACCAGGAGGTCGACATCGCCGTCGTCGACAGCGTGCTCGCCGAGCTCGGTGGAACCGCCACCGCCGCCATGGAACGCGGTACGCGCTGGCGCTTGATCGCGTCCGTCGGTTCCGGTCTGCCGCCCATCAACTACACACCGGAGCAGCTGCCCGAACCCGGCTCGCGCGGCGCCGGCCTTCTCCAAGTTTACTGCATCCAGTGCCACTGGCTGCCGTCACCCAAGATGCATACTGCGACCGAATGGCCGTATTTGCTGCGCAACATGCTTTACCGGGCTCAGACCCTGGAGTACCGACTAGGCGGCCCGCTCACAACCGGCCTGATCGGCGACGTGGTGATGGCTGGACTCGAGACGGCCGAGTACCCGACGCCGGAGCAGACCGACTCGATCCTCTCTTACCTGCAGAGGAACGCGTTGCCGGAAGCCGAACCCGGCGAACTGACGGACGGACCCGGCCTCGACCTCTTCATGCAGAGGTGCGCCATCTGTCACGCGCCGCCGTCGCCGCGCGCACACACCGCCGCCGGGTGGGACGCCATCGTTGCCCGGATGCGTGGCTTGATGAACGCCATGGATATCGCGCCGCTCACAGACCGTGAGGCGGATGCCATCGCGAACTACCTACGGGAGCGATCGGCGCGGTAGACGGTAGACAGTAGAGGGTAGACAGTAGACGGTCGGCTTCGTGTCACGGGGCCGGCCGTATCTCTTTTCATCTCCTGCTCGTGATAGAGTTGAACAGGGTCACGAGCGTGAGCACTAGCAGGAGGGAGGGGGTTGCAGACGGGACGGGTTTCTTATACTATACCCCAGTATAGCATATACTCTCTACAGAGGAGGCCCTGCCGGATGACAGAGAATCCCTCACATGCAATGGGTATCGCCGACAACACCAAGCGCGACCTGCTCAAGCGTCTTGCCCGAGTCCGCGGGCAGGTGGAAGGAATTCAGCGCATGGTGGACGAAGAGCGATACTGCCCCGACATCCTCCAGCAGTGCACCGCCGTCCATTCGGCGCTCCGGGCCGTGGAGCGCGAACTGCTGGGGAACCACCTGGATCGCTGCGCCGCCCACGCCATCATGGAGGGCGGTCCGGCGGCGGAGCAGGTGAGGCAGGAGATCGTCGACCTGTTGGGCCGCTACGTTCGCTGATCGGGCGCCGACCGTCAGCTAGCGTTTTCGGATCGTTAGCTGTCAGTATTGTAGACGCGGCACCGACAGCTTTGATGGAGGTTTGGGCAAGATGAATATGCGATTCCCAGCAGCAGCAGCACTCGCGTTGGCGGCGCTCCTGGCGCTACCTGCGGTTGGCGCTGCTCAAGAAGCAGAGCAGGATACCACGGCGCAGATGCGGCGCGCTCACCGCGGCATGATGCGCCAGATGGGCCGACAGGGCCGGATGAGCATGCGGGGTATGCGGCAGGGCATGCGGCACATGAGGACCAGCGCCCGCATGGGAGCGGCGCACCTCGGCCCGCATTTCCTGATCGGCCTCAAGGACGATCTCGAGCTCTCCGAGGAGCAGGTCACTCAGCTCGAGGGCGTACACACCAGCCACCAGGCGCTGATGACCGGCATGCGCGAGCAGATGCAGAAGCAGGCCGAAGCGCTCGCCGAAGCCCGCAGAGCCGACGACTACGACGCGATGGAGAGCGCCATCGACGAGCTGGCTCGACTCCGCACCGCCCAGGCCAAGAGCTTCATCGACGTGGAGCGCCAGACGTTGGGCGTGCTGAACGATGCGCAGCGCCAGAAGTTCGAGACTTGGAAGGAAGGCGCCGAGGTATTTCGCCGTCAGGGTATGCGGCAGATGCGTATGCATATGGAAGGTGAGGGCGATGGGCAGGGTATGCGGATGCGGCATCGGGTGCACCACGAAGAGGGCGGTGGCGGTCGGTAGGTGGTGAGTGGTAGGTGGTAGGTAGTGGGTGGTAAGCGCTAAGCAGTAAGCGGTCTGAACTGAATAGACTCGGGCGTGGGCTCCGGAGAACATTCCGGGGCCGGCGCCCGTTGTTTTGGCGGAATCTGATGATGGCTCAACGAACATTGAAGAAAGAGACGCTCGAGATCGGCGGCATGCACTGCGCGTCGTGTTCCGCGGCGGTGGAGAAAGCGCTGGCCGGACTGGACGGTGTGGAGCAGGCGAGTGTGAACCTGGCAACCGAAAAGGCGACGGTTGAATACTACGGCGGCCAGGTCGGGCTCGATGACTTTCGCCGTGCCGTGGAGAAGGCGGGCTTTGAGGTCAAGGCGAAGCCGCAGACGGTCGTTCTCGATGTTGAGGGGATGCACTGTGCCTCGTGCTCGGCAGCGGTAGAGAAGGCTCTGGCCGAACTGGATGGCGTGGACTCGGCGGCTGTGAACATCGCGACTCACAAGGCGACCGTGTCGCACATCCCCGGTCAGGTTCGCGTCGATGACATGCGTGCCGCGGTGGAGGCCGCGGGCTACGGCGTGGCTTCTGTTGAGCGCGCGGGCGCCGAGCGCCGTCTGGCACGGGAGCGGGAGCGTCTCGAGGAAGACCAGCGTAAGGTCGATGATGCGCAACGCCGGATGGTCTTCGCCTGGGTGCTGACCGCGCCGATCATCGCCTGGATGATCCCCCACATGTTCTTCGGTGTCATGTGGCCCTCCGCGCTCGCCTATGACATCGGGATGATCGTCCTCGCCGCACCGGTCCTGTTCGTTTGGGGCTGGGACACAGTTCGCGCTGGCTTCCGGAGTCTGGTGAACGGCACGCCGACGATGGACACCCTCATCGCCATCGGCTCCACCGTCGCCTTCGCCACTGGTTTCGTCACCGTCGCTTACGATCTGGGCTTTGCGCCCAAGCTGCTCAACTATGCGGGCGTCGGTGGAATGATCATGGCCATCCACCTCACCGGCCGTTACGTGGAGACCAGGGCCCGCGGTCGTACGTCCGCCGCGATTCAGAAGCTGCTGTCGTTGGAGGCGAAGACCGCTCGCGTCGAGCGGGACGGTGCCGAGGTCGAGGTGCCCATCGAAGAGGTTGAAGTCGGCGACGTGATGATCGTGCGGCCCGGCGAGAAGATTCCCACCGACGGCGAAGTGATTGGCGGCCACTCTTCAGTCGATGAGTCACTGGCTACGGGCGAATCGATGCCGGTGGAGAAGGCTGAGGGCGACCGGGTCATCGGTGCCACGATCAACAAAGAAGGACTGCTTCGGGTCCGGGCCACCGGCGTCGGCGAGGACACTTTCCTGGCCAACGTCATCCGCATGGTGGAAGAGGCCCAGGGCACGAAGGTCCCGATACAGCAGTTCGCCGATCGTGTGACCGCCGTCTTCGTTCCGACGGTTCTGGCGGTTGCCACCGCCACGTTCCTCGCCTGGCTCATCTTCCCCGGCGCCTTCGCTTCGATCGCCGAATGGGCTTCGGGCTTTCTGCCGTGGGTCGACCCGAGCTTGAGTCGCGTTTCGCTGGCGATATTCGCCGCAGTGGCCGTGTTGGTCATCGCCTGTCCGTGCGCCCTCGGCCTCGCCACGCCTACGGCGCTGATGGTCGGTACCGGCATGGGCGCCGAGAACGGTGTGTTGTTCCGGAGCGGAGCGGCGATCCAAACTCTCAAAGAGGTCGACACGATCGTCCTCGACAAGACAGGCACTATCACCAGGGGCGAACCGGGTGTGACCGATATCGTGCCGGCGGCGGGCCGAGATGCGAACGAAGTGCTCAGGTACGCTGCCGGCGCCGAGCTGGGATCCGAACATCCTTTGGGTAGCGCCATCGTGGCTGAAGCGCTGAAGCGCGGTGTGACTGCCAGTAGCGCATCACGGTTCGAAGCGGCCGTCGGTCGCGGCGTCGTCGCGACGATCGAGGGGCAGCTCGTGGTCGTCGGGAACGCCCGGTTGATGGAGGAACACGATATCACGCTCGATCAGCTGGCCACGGAACTGGATCGCCTGGAGGATGAGGCCAAGACCGCAATGTTTGTTGGGGTCGGCGATCGACTTGCGGGGGTGATCGCCGTGGCCGATACGCTGAAAGACGACTCGAAGGAAGCCATCGCGGAGCTCAAGCGCTTCGGCCTCGAGACCGTCATGCTTACCGGCGACAATCAACGCACCGCGAACGCCATTGCCCGAGAAGTCGGCATCGATCGTGTGATCGCCGAGGTACTGCCCGATCAGAAGGTGGACGAGGTGCGTCGGTTGCAGAGCGAAGGCCGCGACGTCGCTATGGTCGGCGATGGCATCAACGACGCGCCGGCGCTCAAGCAAGCGAACGTGGGTATCGCCATCGGCACCGGCACCGATATCGCCATCGAGGCCGCAGACGTGACCCTCGTGCAGGGCAATCTGTCGGCGGTTGTGAAAGCGATCCGTCTATCTCGGGCCACGTTCCGCAAGATCCGACAGAACCTGTTCTGGGCTTACTTCTACAACGTGATCGCGATACCCGTCGCGATTCTGGGCTTCCTCCACCCGGCCATCGCCGAAGCCGCCATGGCTTTCAGCTCCATCAACGTCGTCAGCAACAGCGCGCGCCTCAGAAAGGTCGATATCAGCGGGGCGACCCGGTGACGGGAGACAGAGCGCTGGACACGATCCAGCGGCCGGAATCGGAGCGCGCTCAGAGCGCTGAAGTGAAGCGAAGGCGGACGTTTCCACTTCGCCGGGTGCTCACGTTCATCGCGGTATGGCTCGGCGGGTCCTGGCTGGTGGTGGGTTCGTTGCTCCAACCCGTCCTGCCCGGCGGGTGGGTGACGGTCGCCGGCGTAGCAATGCTGGGCGGCCTACCGGTGTTCGTCTTGGTGCGTGGCCTGGGCGGCGCCACCTATCCCTCCGCGCTCACTCGATTGTTCGTGCTCCGGCCGTTTTGGTACGCCATGCTGGTCATGCCGCTGCTTGCCGTGGCGGGTGTGACGGTGGCCGCCGTGGGTGTGTGGTTCGGAGCAGGAGGCGTGGCGGGCCGCTGGGGTTTGGCGACGGTCGGTGCGTTGCTGGGTATCGTTTCGCTGGCCGGTTATCTAGGATCACGACGACTGGTCGTGCGGCACCTCGATGTTTTGTTGCCAAACTTGCCCGACGACTTCGATGGGCTGCGTATCGTCCAGATTTCCGACCTACATGTCGGTCCGCACACGTCGCGGCGCTACCTGACGCGTGTCGCGGATGCGGCGCGGAACGCGCATCCCGACATCATCGTCTTCACCGGCGACCAGGTCGACGATTTCCCACGCGATGTCGAGTACTTCAACGAAGCCTTCAGCGACCTGGATGCTCCGCTCGGCGTTTTCGCCATCGCGGGCAACCACGATGTTTACGCGGGTTGGGGTCCGGTGCGGCAGGGGCTGTTGGATGGCGGCTTCACCGTGCTGGTGAACGAGGCCGTTGCGGTTGAGCGCGGCGGCGACCGGCTCTGGGTCGCCGGTGCCGGCGACCCCGCCGGACGAGCGTGGAATCACGAAGGTCGGAATGCGGCGCCCGATATCGATCGCACGCTCGCTCGTATTCCGAAGGGCGAGCCGGTTCTCGCCCTGGCGCACAACCCCGCCTTGTGGCCGGAACTCGCCGCTCGCGGAGTCGACCTGACGCTCAGCGGTCACACCCACTACGGCCAGCTGGCAATTCCCAGCCGCAACTGGAACGCCGCCTCACCATTCCTGGCTTTGTCGATGGGAGTCCATCGTCAGGGGGAATCGCTGCTCTACATCAACCCGGGCACCAACTACTGGGGAATCCCGTTTCGCATCGGCACGCCTCCCGAGGTCACGGTTCTCACGCTACGAAGTAGGGAGTACGGCAAGCCACCTTCCATCGATCACGAAGGCACCGACGCGGCCTGAGGCGTCAGCGGCACCGGTTGCGTCGAGTCGATATCTGCAGTCATCATTCGGTGTTCAATCGCGACGGCTGAACCTCAAAGACTACACGCTCCCGGGCTAGCATGGGCGATCCCCACGAGATAATCCACGAAGCGCTGTCCGATACCTACGAGCTGGAGGACGAGATCGGCGCCGGCGGCATGGGGACGGTCTTCCGCGCTCGCGATCGCAAGCACGAACGTTCCGTCGCGATCAAGGTGATCCACCCGGAGCTTGCCTCGGGCGCCGAGCTGACTCGATTCGAGCGTGAGATTCGAGTGACCGCGAAGCTGCAGCACCCCCACATCCTCCCGCTCCTCGACTCGGGGACGGCGGGGGATTTGGCCTACTACGTTACGCCGTTCGTCGATGGTGAATCGCTGCGTGACCTGATTCGACGCCGCGGGAAGCTGCCGGTGGAGGAGGCGATCAAGCTCACTATTGATGTGGCCGAGGCACTCGAGCACGCGCACCAACAGGGTATCGTGCATCGGGACATAAAGCCGGAGAACATTCTCGTCTCCAACGGCGAAGCGATCGTCGCCGACTTCGGATTGGCGCGCGCGATGTGCGGTGCCGATCAGGCCACGCTTACCGCCACCGGCTCCATCGTCGGGACGCCGCTCTACGTCAGCCCTGAGCAGTTGGCGGGGTTGGAGACGATTGACGCGCGAACCGATCTCTACAGCCTGGCCTGCGTGGTCTACGAGTTGCTGACCGGGCAACCACCGTTCGTGGGAGCGAACATCTCGGACATTCTGAAACAGCACATCTACGAGAGGCCCGAGCCGCTTCCCGGCTCCGTTCCCGGGGGCATGCGGGGGGCGCTGATGAAAGCGCTGAGCAAACGCCCGGCGGAACGGCAGGGTAGCGTTGGCGAGTTCGCCGCGTCGATCCGGAATTCAGGGGAAGGCTCGCGCTCGAGAATGCCCGCCTGGGTTCTTCCAGCAGTCGCCGCCCTTGTGATCGTCGCGCTGGGCATCGCCTGGCGGAATTGTGCGGGATAACTGGCCTTAAATCCCCCAAAGCCCCATCTTCTTGGCGGCCAGCAGTTCCCGAACGACGCCCCGACACCGGAGGTCCTCGCTGCGATCGGTCCTTTTGCGCCTTCCTGGGCCCCATACCTGGGTTCGTGCTCTCCCATTCCATAGGTTAGAGCGCGCATGAGCTCTCTGCTCGAGCGGCTGCGCGAAGCTCTTCCGCCTCAGTACGAGGTGGAGCGGGAGCTGGCGAGCGGTGGGATGGGGACGGTCTTCCTGGCCCACGACACGGTGCTGGACCGGACCGTCGCCGTGAAGGTCCACCGTCACGATCTCGATGACCCCCGGGCATCGAAACGTCTCCTCGAAGAAGCCCGAATCCTGGCTCGCATCCGGCATCCCAACGTCGTTTCCATCTACCACGCCGGCGAGATCGGCGAGTCCTTCTACTACATCATGGACTATGTGGAAGGGGAGACGCTGAAGGAGCGGCTGGATCGCGGCCCGCTGCCCCGTGAAGAGGCGGTGAAGTTGGGGAACGACATGCTCTCGGCGCTGGAAACGGTGCACGGGAGCGGCATCGTCCATCGCGACATCAAGCCGAGCAACATCTTCCTCGTTGACGACCATGCGTTGCTCGGCGACTTCGGGATCGCCAAGCACCACGATAGAGATTCCACCATCACCGAGCCGGGCCAGCGGGTGGGGACGCCGGGCCACATGGCGCCGGAGCAGGTCACGGGTGATGAAGTCACGACGCAAACCGACCTCTATGCCGTCGGAATGGTACTCTACGACTCCCTCACCGGCCGCCGCTGGTCGATGCTCACGCCGGTCAAGGAGGCGGACTGGACGGGCGTACCCCAGAATCTGGCTCGAGTCCTTAAGCGCGCCCTCGCCATGAAGCCGGCCGACCGCTGGGCCGACGCGGGCGCCTTTCGCGCTGCGCTCAACCGAGCGCAGGAAGGATCGGCCGCACGCCATGCCACGCTGCTGTCGAAAGCGCTGGCCGCGACGCTCGCGCTGGTGATCGTCGTCGGCGGCGCCTGGGGGTTGCGTGACCTGTGGATGCCACGATCGCCGCCGGTCTCGCAGATGCGGATCGCCGTGCTGCCGTTCTCGGTGGGTGGCAGCAGCAGCTTCGATTATCTCAGCATGGGGATGGTCGACTTGCTGAGCACCGCGCTGGACGGCGCGGGAGAATTGCGCAGCGCCGACCCGCGCGCCGTGCTGAGCCTGGTGGAGCAAGAAGGCCTGGGCGTGCCGGATCCTGAGGAGGCGCAGGGTATTGCAAGCGGTCTGGGCGCTGGCCTCTACGTGCTCGGCAGTATCGTCGAGGTGCGCGGAAACTTGAAGCTCGACGCGTCGCTGTTCGATCCGAATGCGGGGCTCGACGCCGTCGCCCACGCATCTGCCGAGGGCGGTGCTGAGAGTCTCTTCGATCTCGTCGACGAGGTAGCCGCGCAGCTTCTCGTCGGCCAAAGCCTTGGGAGCGGCGCGACTCGCATCGCCGAAGTGACGACCAGCTCGCTACCGGCGCTCAAGGCTTACCTGGAGGGGGAGCGGGCGTTTCGCGCGGGGTACTTCGCGCCGGCGGCCGAAGCGTTCCAGCTCGCTACCGAGCTCGACACCACCTTCGCCCTCGCCTGGTATCGCCTCGGCGTCGCCGCCGACTGGATGGTGCGCTCCGATCTCGTCGAACTCAGCGCCCAACAGGCTTACCGCCTGAGCAGTCGGCTCTCCGATCACGACCGTGACCTGTTCGAGGCGTTTCACGCCTACCGGCTGGGCGATCCCAGGGAGTCGGAGCGTCTCTACCGCGCGATCCTCAGCACGCACCCGGATGACGTTGAGGCGTGGATCCAGCTGGGTGAGCTTCTCTTCCACTTCGCTCCGTACTACGGTCGCTCCATCGGTGAGGCCCGAGCGCCCTTCGAGCGCGTCCTGTTCTTCGAGCCCAACGAAGTCCACGCCCTAACGCACTTGATCCGGATTTCCGCCCTGGAAGGGGATGCGGATGAGCTGGTAGAGCTGGTCGAACGTTACCTGGCGCTTCATCCCGACGACGACAGGGCGCTCGAGGTTCGCGCGCTGCGGGAGTTCGTGATCGGTGACGAGCAGGGTCAGCAGCAAGTCATGTCCGAGATGCGATTCGCCGAGCTCGACCAGTTGATGGTCATGAGTTGGAGCGTCCCGGTCTTCACGCTCAACCTGGATGGCGCCGTGGGAGTCGTCGGCATGCTCACCGACCCCGCCTACCCCTCCGATGTACGCGCGCTGGGACACACGATCCGCGCATCGCTGCTCCTGGCTCAGGGGAAATGGCGGGACGCCAGGGTAGAATTGAATATCGCGTCCTCCCTTGATGCCGTTTCGGCGCTCGAGTACAGGGCGCTGCTTTCCGCCACTCCGTTTCTGGGTACAACTGACGCGGAGCTGGAAGCCATTCGATCCGAGCTTCGGGGTTGGACGTCAGACGAGTGGCGCCAGAGCGCGGCGCGCATGACGTGGTCCAGCGTTCACGATGAAGCGCACGCGCACCTGAGGCTCTACCTGCTGGGACTTCTGAGCGCGCGACTCGATGACGGCGGCGCGGCGCTGCAGTACGCACAGGAGTTGGGGCAGCTCGACGGACCCGACGAGGTGACCGAGCTGGCGGGCGACCTCGCCCAGTCGATCCGCGCTCAGGTCGCTATCGCCGAGGGAGAACCTGAGGATGCCATCCACGAGTTGGAGCAGGCGACGGTACAAAGCTGGTACCAGAACATGGCCGCCTCACTCTTCTACGCGCAGGCCTTCGAGCGCTATACCCGGGCCGAGTTGCTCGCCGCCGCCGGTCGCGAAGAGGAAGCTCTCAACTGGTATAGTTCGTTCACCGCCAGCTCGTCGCGCGAGTTGATCTACCTGGCCCCTTCCCATCTCAAGCGCGCCGAGATCTACGAGCGCCTGGGCGACGATGCCCTGGCTGCCCATCACTACGAAACCTTCATCGCGCTGTGGCGCGACTGCGACCCCGAACTTCGCCCGCTGGTCGACTACGCGGCGGAGCGCCTGACGCTGCTCGCCAGCCGGGAGCATCGCTAGCGCGCACTCGCGGCGCGGCCGGTCAGCCTGCATCTTTAGCCATCCCAGACTAGCCCCCATTTCTCACAGGAGCCCACGTATGCCTGCTGATGCCATTAGGCGTTATCTGATTGTGTTCGCCTGCTGGAGCCTGGTGCTCGCTCCTTCTTCGGCGGTACCGCTGTTCGCCCAGGATGAGAACCCCCGCGATCCCAGCTGGAACACCTACCACTCCACCGAGCGGGCATACGCGTTGCTCGAGGATTGGGCGCAAGCGTATCCGCAGCTAACCCGGCTGTACTCCATCGGTGAGACGCTGGAGGGTACGCCGCTCCTCGTCCTGGAGATCACGAACAAGGGTACGGGCGCAGCGGGCGAGAAACCCGGCTACTATTACGATGGGAATATCCACGCCGGCGAGCTGACCGGTGCCGAGGTGGCGCTTCACTTCGCCTGGTATCTCCTCTCCAACTACGGCAGTGATGACCGGGTCACTCGCCTCGTCGATACGAGGACGCTGTACGTCCGGCCGAAGTTCAATCCGGATGGCGCGGACATCGCGCTGAATACTGAGCAGAACCTGCGGAGCACCCCACGCCCGTACGACCAGGACGGCGATGGATTACTGGATGAGGATCCGGGGAACGACCTGGACGGCGACGGCGCCATCACGCAGATGCGTGTGCCCAATGCCAACGGTCGCTGGAAGGTGAACCGGTCCGACTCGCGCATCATGGAGCGCCGCGGCGATGAGGACTTCGAGGGCGAGTTCTTCGCGGTTTACTCAGAGGGAATCGATGACGATGACGACGGCCTGTTCAACGAAGATGGGCCAGGCGGCATCGACATGAATCGTAACTTCCCGCGCAACTGGGGGATGGAGTTCGAGCAGACCGGTGCAGGACCCTATCCATTGTCTGAGCCCGAGACCCGGGCGACGATCGAGTTCCTCAATTCGCACCGCAACATCACCGGAGTGTTCCATGGGCACACGTCCGGTGGCTTCCTGTTCCGACTCCCGTCCACTACATCGTGGGACGACTACGTTCTGTCTGACCAGTCCTTGATCTTGGAGATGTCGCGTAAGTACGAATCGACCACCGGGCAACGAGCAATTCCCAGCTACAGCAACCCGCGCATCCACCGTTACGGCACTTTGATTTCGTGGTCGTACTGGGACTTCGGTGTTGTCGCCTTCGTCCCCGAGTTCTGGGGCGGCTTCGGTCGCGACTACGATGATGACGGCAACGTCTCGGAAGCCGAGCGGCACCGATGGAACGAGGAAGAGCTGGACGGTGAAGGCTTCGCCGATTGGACGGCCTACGACCATCCCCAGCTTGGCCGGGTCGAGATCGGCGGCTGGCGCAGCAAGTTCACGCGCCAGAACCCACCGTCGCAGTTCTTGAAGGGCGAGCTCGAGTTGTACGTGCCGTGGATGCTGTGGCTGGCTGAGATCAGCCCTCGGGTGGTTCTCAAGGACGTGGAGACCGAGTCGTTGGGCTCCGGCCTGTTCAAGATCACCGGCGTCGTCGAGAACGAAGGCTATCTGCCGACGAACATCACACGGCGGGCGCTGGACGCGAATGTCGCGGTGCCGGTCCGCGTGACTCTAGACCTATCCGATGCAGAGCTGGTCTCAGGTCAGGCGCGGGCCGACCTCGGCCACCTTCTCGGCACGCGGGACACCCAGGGCCGGACTGGGACAGCCGCCGCGCGCCGGACCTTCGAGTACGTGGTACGCTCGGCGGGAAGTGACCCGCGTCTCTCGATTACGGTGCGTTCTGAAAAGGGCGGCATGACGCGAATGGAAGTGCGCCTCGGCAGCCAATGAAGCCAGGAGCGCGCGTGCCTGCAATTGCCCGCGCGTGCGGCCCACGTTCTTGTGGCGAGGGCCAGGCTGGGGTATGTTTGTCATGTATAACCGCATACACGGGTATAATCATGCTCCAGCTGACGCAGCAGTTCAAGGCGCTCTCCGAAGACGTTCGCCTTCAGATCCTCGCTCTCATCTTCCGCCACGGGGAACTTTGCGTCTGCGAGGTTGAGCGGTTTCTCGAGATTTCGCAGTCCAAGGCGTCCCGGCACCTTCGTTACCTGCTCAACGCCGGGTTGTTGCAGGACCGTCGGGATGGTCTGTGGGTCTACTACCATCCCGCGGAGCCGACGCGCGAAGAACAGCGGACCCTGCTCGAGATGCTCCGGCGGGTGCTGGCTGATGTCCCGGTTCCGGAGGTCGCGGGTGAACTGGACGAGATGAGAGCCAAGCGCTGTCATCCGGCCGCGGCCCCGCGGGAGGTGGCGCCTTCTAGATCGAAAGTGAGTTCATAGTGGCTGCTGACAGTTCCGTAGCGCGGCGACTTTCGTTTCTCGACCGCTATCTGACGGTCTGGATTTTCGCCGCCATGGCCTTGGGAGTCGCGATCGGCTATCTGTGGCCCGAGCCGGTCGAGGCGCTCAATCGTGCGACCCAGATCGGGACGACTTCCATTCCTATTGCGATCGGCCTCATCCTGATGATGTACCCGCCGCTCGCCAAAGTTCGCTACGAGAAATTCTGGGTGGTCCTGCGGCACAAGCGGATACTGGCGCTGTCGCTGTTGCAGAACTGGGTCATCGGGCCGCTGGTGATGTTCTTCCTAGCCGTCCTGTTGCTGCGCGACATGCCGGGCTATGCCGTCGGCTTGATCTTGGTGGGACTCGCGCGGTGTATCGCCATGGTGCTGGTGTGGAACGACTTGGCAGAGGGTGACCACGACTTGGCGGCAGGTCTGGTGGCGGCTAATGCCGTTTTCCAGGTGCTGTTCTACGGGTTCTACGCCTGGTTCTTCATCACGCTGCTGCCGCCGCTCTTCGGGTTTCAGGGTGCGGAGATGCATGTGAGCGTGGGAGAGATCGCCCGTACCGTGTTCATCTACCTGGGCATCCCGTTCTTAGCGGGTCTCATCACGCGGTTTTCACTGCTGAAGCTCAAAGGAAGGGAATGGTACGAGCGGGTATTCATCCCGCGCATCAGCCCAATCACTTTGGCGGCTTTGCTGTTTACCGTTGTCGTGATGTTCTCCCTAAAGGGCGAGCTGATCGTGCAGCTTCCGTATGATGTGGTTCGGATCGCGATTCCATTGGCCATCTATTTCGTGGCGATGTTCGTGATCACCTTCTTCGCCGCGCGCTTCCTGCGGGGTGAGTATCCGGAGACCACGACGGTTGCGCTCACAGCGGCCAGCAACGATTTCGAGCTCGCCATCGCCGTGGCGATCGCCGTGTTCGGGATCGCGTCACAGCCGGCCTTCGCGACGGTCATCGGCCCGCTAGTCGAGGTGCCGGTGATGATCGGCCTCGTGCAAGTGTCGCTGTGGTTGAAACGTCGTTTCTTTGGCGAAGCGGCCCCGGCCGCGGCAATGGCTGGAGGAGATGAGTAGAGAATGACCCTGCGCCTGGAAGTCCTCACCACACCCGACTGTCCCAATGCCGAGCCGGCACGGCGGCTCGTGCAGGAGACGACGGCTCTCTTGACGCCCGATGCCGAGGTCATTCACAAGGAAATCCGAGACGTCACGGAAGCTGAGCAACTCGCTTTTCCCGGATCTCCCACGGTGCGGGTCAACGGCGAAGATGTGGCCGGGCCCGACGTCGGTCCGCCGGCCTTCGCCTGCCGCCGTTACGATGACGGGGATGGCGTACCTCCCCAGTGGTTGATCGAAGCTCGCATACTTCGCGCACTGCAACCACGACATCTGCTCTTCCTCTGCGTTGCAAACTCGGCGCGCAGTCAGATGGCGGAAGGAATCGCCCGGAACCTGGCGCCGGATACCGTCGTCATCTCATCCGCCGGGTCGGCACCGTCCCGGGTCAACCCTTTCGCCATTCGTGCGCTGGAAGAAACGGGTATAGATGCTGCGTTCCAGCATTCCAAAGCGATCGACGATATCCGTCAGCTCGAGGGACCCGACGTGGACGCTGTTATCACGCTGTGCGCTGAGGAGGTCTGTCCGGTGTGGCTGGGCGAAGCGCAGCGTGTCCACTGGCCGCTCTCCGATCCGGCCGCCGCAGAAGGGAGCGATGAGGAGATCCTCGACTCGTTCCGCGGAGTGCGCGATGAGCTCAGGCGCCGGCTCACGGCGCTGTTTGAACCCTAGAGAATTCGAATGATGTCGGAGGTTCTCGAAATGAGGATTGAGGTGATCGGCCCCGGCTGCTCGAGGTGTCAGACTCTAAAACGCAACACGTTTGATGCGGTAGCTGAGTTGGACCTCGACGCCGAGGTCGAGTACGTGCATGAAGTGGCCGAGATCGCCAAACGAGGTGTCACACTTACGCCTGCACTGTTGGTCGATGGACGGGTCAGGGTTGCAGGTCGGGTGCCGAGCGTGAAAGAGATCAAGGCGATACTCACATACCCCCGATCCTGATTCTCTGACATGGGTTCGGTGACGGAGCCGAGGCGAGCAACGACGGTCGCGGACACCGGTGCGACTGGGCAGGCGCCGGGCCCGGCAGCCGAGGTAGGCGAGTCCAGGCTGAGTGCGCGGGAACGCCTCGCCAACTGGTGGAGCCGTCGCAAGCGACGGACCGTGGCCCTGGAGTGGGGGCGAGAGTGGAAGCCCCTGGTTGTGATCGTCGGCGTCTTCATCGCCGCTTGGTACCTACCGGTGGGTAACGCGAGATTCGACGGGGCGGTGAACGAGTCCCTCGAGCTCACCAAGTGGTATGCCCGCGAGCATGTACTGTTGTGCCTGGTCCCGGCCTTCTTCATCGCCGGTGCGATCTCAGTGTTCGTCAGTCAGCAGTCAGTGCTTCGCTACCTCGGGCCGCGAGCTCCCAAAGCACTTGCATACGGCGTGGCCTCAGTATCGGGTACGATACTAGCCGTCTGCTCCTGCACCGTGCTCCCGCTGTTTGCGGGGATCTACGCGACGGGCGCCGGCCTCGGGCCTGCCACCGCATTCCTGTACTCGGGTCCGGCGATAAACGTTCTGGCAATCATCTTGACGGCTCGAATACTGGGCCCGCACCTCGGGATTGCCCGGGCCGTGGGAGCCATCGTATTTGCGGTGGTCATCGGTCTGTTGATGCACGCGTTCTTCCGTCGCGGAGAGAGCCAACGGGAAAGGACGAAGGCCGAGCTTCCCGTATCGGACGAAGGCCGGCCCATTTGGAAGACGGCTCTCTACTTCATGCTGCTGGTCGGCATTCTGGTCTTCGCCAACTGGGGCAGACCGGGGATGACGGCGGGGATCTGGCACGAGATCTACGCCGCCAAGTGGACGATCACGGCTCTGCTCGCCGCTGGATTGGGCATCGTTCTCGTACGCTGGTTCGGAATGAGGGTCTGGCAGTTGCTGGCCGTGTCTATAGCCACTGTCGGGCTCGCGTTGGCCTTTCCCGGACGGCCCTCCGTTCCATTCGTCGCGGCGACCGTGGGGCTCTCAGCTGTGGCGAGCACCAGCGACGGCGAGTTGGGAGAGTGGTTCGCTTCGTCTTGGGGTTATGCCAAACAGATTCTTCCGCTGCTACTGGCGGGTGTGCTGGTAGCGGGTTTTCTGTTAGGGCGCCCGGGACACGAGGGTCTGATTCCGTCAGGTTGGGTGGCCGACGCGGTTGGTGGTAACTCACCGTTGGCGAATCTGTTCGCATCGGTCGCCGGGGCGTTCATGTATTTCGCCACGCTGACTGAGGTTCCGATCCTCGACGGCCTGTTGAGCAGCGGTATGGGGAGCGGTCCGGCACTGGCGCTCTTGTTGGCCGGTCCAGCGGTATCGTTGCCGAGCATCTTGGTGATCCGAAGTGTGATCGGTACCAAGAAGACCGCGGTTTTCATCGTTCTGGTCGTAGCGATGTCCGCTCTTACCGGCTTCCTCTACGGGGCGTTGAATCTCTGACTCGCGGCCCGGGCTCCGCGGGGCCGAGAAGTCCATGTTGCGTTGAGCACTTCGGAACTCACTCCCGAGCCGGATGCTCTGAAGACCGGACTATCGGGCTTTCGCGGCGCGGAAGTTGATCCCCAGCGTCCCGAAAGCGGCGGCGCTCGACTGCTGTGGTGCGCCGGCGAAGACGTCATCGCGCCAGGTGATCTCGAACCCGTGGAAGCCCGCCGCCTCCACCGTCGCCTGAAGCTCTGCCTCCAGCAGAGCGCCCGCGATTCAACCCTTCCAGAGATCGATGTCGCGCTTCGCATCGAGGGGAACGGCCTTCTGCACCAGGATGTCGGCGATCTGGATACGGCCGCCCGGCTTCAAGACGCGGTGCATCTCGCCGAATGCGGCAACCTTGTCCGGGCAGAGGTTAATGACGCCGTTCGAGATGACGAGATCCGCCCAGCCGTCGTCGACCGGCAGCGCCTCGGCGTAGCCCTCTCGGAACTCGACCTGGGCCATGCCCGCCTGTTCCGCGGCCTGTGTCGCTTTCTCCAGCATCTCGGGTGTCATGTCGACCCCGATGACGTGGCCGGAGGTGCCGGCTAGGTGTCCGGCGATGAGGGAGTCGATTCCCGCGCCGGAGCCGATATCGACGATCCGAGCGCCCGGCGCGATCGCGCCCAGGCTGAACGGGTTGCCGGTGCCGGCGAACGACTCGATGGCGCTCTCGGGTACGGCGTCTAGCAAAGCTTCTTCGTAACTGAGGATCTTCGCCAGGGGCCGGCCCGTGTGGAAATGGAAGCCGCGGCCGGGATTCTCGGCGACTTCAGCGTATTCGTTGCGGATCTCGCAACGGAGCGTTTCGACGTCAACGTCGGGTACTGGAGGTGCGTGCGTCACGTGCCTCTTCCTTGGTAATTGGGGCCTTCTGCGGTCCTACTTTCCTTATGCGCAGAAGCCGGGCGTGACCGGACAGGGTCAGCGGCTGCTGATCAAACGCTCGAGTTCGGCCTCGAGTTCACGGCGGCCGACGGTCTCGATCTCCAGCGGCAGACCCAGCGAGGCGGCAACGCGCTCTGCCGCCTCCAGCAGATCGGGGTCCTCTGACTGTCTCAGGTAGGTCATCGAGGTGAACCCGGCGAAGAACCGCTCCTTGAGAGCTGGGTTCTCATCGAACCCCATCTCCGCGGCCACGACTTCGTCCCAGTTCTTGGCCAGGTAGTCGGTGAGGAAATAGGTGGTCGGGCTGCGTTGGGCCAGTTCGCCGAACCCGCATCCGCAGTAGATCTCGTAGCAGTGCTCGCCCGCCGTCCGCTCGGCGCGGTGGCGTTCGAGCATTCGGTCCAGCGCGCCCGAGGTACCGCAGTCGCCGTAGACCACGATCACCTTGTCATAGCGATCCGCTACTTCGCCCAGCAGCGTATCCACAGCTTCGACGATCTTCGGCGGGTGCATGTGATGGATCGCCGGCACGCCGTACACGTCCGCCTGCCAATCGCGTTCGTCCAGGATGCGCCGCACGTCCACGGCGAGCGCCCCGCAGACGATGATCGCCAGCGGCGCCGGCCGGGCCGGGCGGGTCATGACAACGCCTCCAAGTCAGGGAACTTCATCGCATCGAGGAACGTGTCGTTGAATTTCGGGTGGGCTGACAGCTCCACGTATTCAGCGTGGGAAGGAATCTGGAACGCGACCTGGCGTTCACGGAACGAGATCAGCGCTGCCTTGGCGCCCTCGATCGCCGCGTTGCCTACGCTGCTAACCACGTGATCAGAAACGGAAGGCACCAACCCGACGATCCTCGCGCTGGCCGGGTCGAGTGCGGCGCCGAACGAGCCGGCAATGAAGACGTCGGCGAGATCGGCGGGATCGACCTCTTCTTCCTCCATGACGATCCGGGTGGCTGCCGCCACCGCGGCGATCGCCGACTGCAACTCCCGGATGTCGAGTTGGCTTAAGTAGATGTTGTCGGTCAGGCGAAAAACCCGCGCGCCGTCTATTGTGTTCAGGCGATCAGCCAGTGGATGGTCCGGCGCTTCATCTTTCGAAGTCAGCAAACCCGTTCGATCGAGGAGACCGGCGCGACGCAGTTGGGCGACGGCGTCCACCAGCCCGGAGCCGCAGATGCCCCGCGGCGCTACGCCGCCGATGACTTCTAGGTCGACATCCGAGCCGATCTTCACCCGAACGATCGCCCCGCGTACCGCGGGCATCCCGCAGCGGACGCTTCCGCCCTCGAAAGCGGGTCCGGCGGGCGCCGAAGCGACGACGACCCGTCCGCTCCATCCGAGCCCCACCTCGGTGTTCGTGCCTAGGTCGATCAGGAGCCGTGGGCGGTCACCTCGTACCAGGTCGGTGGCGTGAAGGCCGGCCACGGTATCGCCGCCCGCATACGTTCCGATGATCGGGAAGGTCTGCAGTCGTCCCTGTCGATGGCCGGCGAGTCCGATCTCGGCGGCTTCAGTGTCGAGCGCTTCCCGGAACGCCGGCTCGAATGGCGCCACGGCCAGCGGGTGCGGGTCGTGGCCACGCAGGATGTGAAGCATGATGGCGTTGCCAGTCACGACGGTCTCGTACACGCCAGCCGACGAGATTCCTGCCTGACCACACAACACGAGCACCAGTTCGTTCAGAGTTTGCACGGCCATGCTCTGAAGCTGGCTGATGCCATCGGCGTTCGCACGGGCGAAGGCGGCACGGCTGATTACATCTGCCCCGGCGGTGACCTGTCGGTTGACCATGCTCGTCGCGGCCACGACGTCGCCTTCGACGAGATCGACGAGCGCGCCGGCTACCGTTGTCGTGCCAAGGTCGAAAGCCACGCCGTAGAGCCCCCGGGGTGACCCGACTTCGATGACGTCGAGTTGGTGGTCGCCGCAAACTATTGCGGTTCCCGTCGGGACGGTTTCGAGCCTGACCGCCGGCTCGACCGCGATGTCGCGTCCGATCCCCTCTACCGCGGCGCGAGGGTGCTCGGAGAGTTCCGGGGCTTCGCAGAGAACGTCACCGCGGACCATCGCGCGGCAGGCCAATCTCCAGCCGTCGACGCGTTCGGCCTCAGAGAGATGTTGTTCGTCGGCGGGCGTGATCGGAACGGCGCCTTCGACGATCCTGACCCGGCAGTCTCCGCACGTTCCGTGTCCGCCGCAGGCGGAATCGACGGAGACGCCGGCCCAGGCCGCCGCGGCCAGCACGCTGGTCTCGCTCGCCACGCGAGCGGTTCTTCCTGAGGATTGGAAGCGGACCTCGTGATCGGGCGAACCCATGCCGGTCAGTCGCCCCCCGATCTGCCCATCTCCTCCCGGTAGGCGCGGATCCACCGCTTGGCGTAGGGGTCGCGACCGGCGAGCACCTCCGCCGTGCGGGCCATCCGCATCACCTGCGGAGATTGCGGGTTTGCGATAGCGCACGTGAGCCCGGCCTGGATGGCCATCGCGAGAAACGCGGAGCTGAGATCGGCGCGACCCGGTAGGCCGTGAGAGACATTGGACAGCCCGCACACGAGGTTGGCGCCAAGCTCCTGACGTACGAGGCGCATTGTCTCGAGTGCGATGTCCGCCGCCTGCGGGTCGGCGCCCACCGACATGACCAGCGGATCGATGATGACGTCTTCGGCCGAGATGCCGAGCTCGTCGGCTCGCTCCACGATGCGGCGCGCCGCGTCCAGGCGATCTGGCGGGTTCATCGAGATGCCCGCGTCGCCATGCGCCAGGCCGATCACCGCCGCGCCGTGCTCACGCACCTTAGGCAAGATGCGATCGAGGCTGTGATCTTCGCCGGTAACCGAGTTGACGAGCGGCTTGCCGTCGCAGGCCTTCAGCGCCGCCTCCAACGCATCGTGCTTCGGCGAATCGATACAGAGCGGCGCGTCGACGACGTCTTGTACGGCGGTGACCACGTCGGGCAAGAGGCGCACTTCGTCTGCGCCCACCGCCCCGACGTTGAGGTCGAGAACATCGGCACCGGCTCCAACCTGGGCGATGGCGTCCGCACGCACCGTCTCCATGTCGCCGCGGAGCAACTCTTCGGTCAGCTGCTTCCGGCCGGTGGGATTGATCCGTTCGCCGATGATCACGAACGGGTGTTCCGGTCCGATCGTGACGGAACGAGTGCGTGATTGCAGGACGGTCTCCACCTGAACTCCCCGGCTAGTCGACGAGTGACAGCGCGAGCTCGGTCGCGCTGGCGGCGTCGGGCGCGTAGCCGTCAGCGCCAATTTCGTCAGCCCATTCCTTGGTGACCGGCGCTCCGCCGATGATCACTCGCACCGCCGGCCCGAGGCCCGCCGCCTTGATCGCTTCGACGGCGACCTTCTGCTGGGGCATGGTGGTGGTCAACAGCGCGCTCAGCCCAACGATGCACGGGCTCGCCTCTTTGGCGGCGGCGACGATCTGGTCGGTCGGCACGTTCTTGCCCAGGTCGACCACCTCGAAGCCGACGGTCTTTGCCATCGCACCCACGATGTTCTTGCCCAGGTCGTGCAGGTCGCCCTGGACCGTGGCCAGCACGAGGCGGTGGGCGGGGAGTCGATCGTCGCGACGCTCGAGCAGGGCGGGCTCCACCAGCTCGCTACAGCGCGCGAAGATGTCGGCGGCGACGACCACCTCGGGAAGAAACGCGTCGCCGCATTTCCACCTGCGTCCCAGCTCGAGCATCGCCTCGGTAAGACCCGACTCGAGGATCGTCTGCGGGTCGATGCTCGACTCCAACAGGCTGCGGGTCGCCTTCAGCGCACCTTCCTCATCTTGCGTGAGGATTGCCTGTCGTAGGGATGCAAGTAGCTCTTCCATCAGATGCTGTCTCCTTGTTCCTCATAGCGTTGGATGACGCGGCGAATCTCCGCGTCCAATTCCGCATCCAGCACGTCGGGTTTGTGTTCGTCGAGGATCTGACGCAACCGCGCCCGCGCCGCCTCACGCGGGTCGGGCTTGCCCGCCGCCTCCCATTCCGACCACTCGCTGCGGTCGAACATCCGAGGTAGCCATAACCTGCGCATCGTCTCTAGTGTGTGCCGCTGACTCAGAAACTCTCCGCCCGGTCCCGCGGCGTCGAGGACGTCCAGCAGACCCGCGCCCGCATCGATGGGTTCACCCACCATGTGCCTCAGCAGAGAGAAGATCTCCGTATCGAGGACCAGCTGCTCCGCCGAGTAGACGCGGGCGCCGTACAGCAGACCGGCGCCGCACAGCATGTCGGCGCCGGAGAGCACGCTGGCCAAACCCGACAGCCCGTTCTCCAGTCCCGCCTGCCAGTCGGGCGACTTCGAACCGGTGGCGAACGTGCCGATGGAGGAAGGCACTTCGTAGTGACGCGCCAGTTGAGCGGACGCCATCTGCAGCAGCAGATCTTCCGGTCCGCCGCACGCCGCGGCGCCGGACCGCAGGTCCATCACCGTCGCGCACGACCCGTAGAAGGTCGGCGCTCCAGGCACCAGCGTCTGGAGGATCACGATCCCGGCCAACACCTCCGCGTTGGACTGGACCAGCGTGCCGCCCCATGTGGCCGGCCCCGTCGCGCAGGCGATGGGCATGACGACGAAGCCGCAGGGCACGCCGGCCTCGGCGAAGATGATGGCGGCCTCCACGGCGCCGCCGTCGTACATCAGCGGGCTGGTGCTGCACTGGAAGTTCGAGATGATGGGCCGCTGCCGTAGCTCCGAGTCACCGCCGGCCGCCAGCCGAGCGATCTCGACCACACCCCGGGCAGCGTTCGGCTCGGCCGCGGTCATCATCTGAATGTGCTTGCCGGTATTGGCCAACTGGGCGTGCAACTCGTGCAGAGATTGGACCGGGGCCGGCACATCCCGGGCCGCTGCCGGCTGCCAGACAAATCCGATCTCTGGCAATGCATCGGCGACCCGTGTGATGGTGGCCACATCAGCTTTCGTAGAGGGTCGACGATCGCCGGTGTCGAGGTCGATGACATCGGAGGCGCAGCCATCGACGCTCATGTATCCGCGCTGGCCGTCCAGTTCCAAATCGCAGCCCGGTGATCGAGACGCGAAGGTGATGTTACGTGGCGCGCGAGCGACCGCCGTCTCGGTCATCTCGCGGGGGAAGCGCACACGTCTCGACTCCAGGTCGATGGCGGCTCCGGCTGCCGCAAGCTGCTCGAGGATTGCCGGCGAGCCCACCTCGATGCCGATCTCGTGGAGGACATCCACCGTCCGGCCGTGGACTTCGGCGAGCTCATCCGGCGATAGCACGTCTAGCCGGTAGCGCCAGGGCAGGGAACGGATCTCGGTCTCGTGGCTCATGGGCCTTCAGTCTGGAACGAAGGTAAGGGGAGCGCAATACTCCAGCGTCCTTGCCGAGTGCCAGAGGCTAGACCCTCCTTGCCGCTGACCTCTCCTGTCGCGAAATTGGACGCCCAAACCATGCGGGAAAGTGTACTGGACGGACAGACACGAACATCAACACGTGGGAGACGAAGAGGATGACATTGTCAAAGATACTCGGACTGACACTCGCTCTCGCCCTGACGGTCGCGACGTTGGCGCAAGCGCAAAGCGGTGTCACACTAGCCGGCGTGCAGGGTGGAGCCACGGTGAGCTATTCATCTACTAGTGGGTTCTTCAGCAACACCATCTGGGGCGGGACAGCCGGCCTGATGATCGGCCGCACTTTTGGCCAAAACGTCCAGGCGAACTTGGAAGCCAACTGGGTCCAGATGGGCGGCAACAACACCCGCGTGAGTTACATCGACATTCCGCTGTTGATCGGTGGAGGGATCGTCGGGGGCTGGGGGACGATCGTCCGGGGTTACGGCGGCGTCAGCGTCGGGTTCGAGGTGTCGTGTAGCACGAGCGGGGTTGTCGATGCGTGTCCGGACGTCAAGAGCACGCAGTGGACGATACCGGTCGGACTCATGTTCGGTAAGTGGATGGACAACGGAGTGTTCGTCGGAATCGATACGCGTTGGGTGTGGGGATTGTCCGACGTGTTCGAGAACAGCAGCACGAAGAACAACTCCCTGCAGTTCCGGCTGGTGGTTGGCAAGCAGCTGGGCGGGAGCCGCTAGCAGAACTAACGTCGGCGTGCGGTCAGCTCCCTAAGCGGTGCCAGGTCCGCCACGAAGACGCTTCTACCGTGAGTGCCGATGACGATCTCATCGTCCCTTGGATGGATGACGAGATCGTGCACCGGCGTCGTCGGCAGGTTCGCGCACAGCGAGTGCCAGCTTCCTCCGCGGTCCAGAGAGACGTAAACGCCCAGATCGGTCCCCGCATACAAGATGAACGACTCGAGCGGGTCCTCTCGAATCACGTTGACCGATTCGTCGGGGAGGTTCCCGGAAATCGATCTCCATGACTCTCCGAAGTCCTTCGACTGGTAGATGTAGGTTCGGAAATCATCCTCTCGGAAACCGGTGAGCGAGACGTAGACAGTCCCCAGATCGTGCTCTGAC
Organism: Gemmatimonadota bacterium; assembly: GCA_039586795.1. Taxonomy (GTDB): domain Bacteria; phylum Gemmatimonadota; class Gemmatimonadetes; order Palauibacterales; family KS3-K002; genus Kutchimonas. The sequence goes on along the minus strand of JBDHJS010000001.1, from coordinate 39,823 downwards.
GCGACGACGCGACTCACCCACTTCTTCGGAAGCCCGTCACTCACCTTCGTCCAGTTTTCGCCTTCGTCACGCGTCAGCCAAACGCTGCCGCCCTCCGTGCCCACGTAGATCAACCCGGGCTGCAATTGGGATTCCGAGATCATGGTGATCGTGCCGAAGGGAACGACGGCGCGCTGGCCGCCGGCCTCGTCGGATAAGTCGGGGCTGATCGGCTGCCACTCGTCGCCGCGGTTCGTCGACTTGAAGAGGCGATTACCGCCGACGTAGAGCGTGTACGGATCGTAGTGCGAGATTACGATCGGCGTGTACCAACCGAAGCGCCAATGCTCCTCGCTGTCCTCCGGCGGCCGGGGCCGGATGCCCTCCGCGGAGCCGGTGAGCACCGAATCATCCGTGATGTCCATGCGACGCATAGCGCCGTGCTGGTGTTCGTAGTAGACGATGGTGCTGTCGGTGGGATCGAGGTACGTATCGAACGAGTCGCCGCCCGTCCAGCGATCCAGGTAGACGTTTTCCCACGGATCATCCGTCGCGTCTTCGAGCTCGGTATCGCTGGGACCGTAGAGCGCCGCGTTATCCTGGGTGCCGCCGTAGATCCGATAGGGCTCGGCCATGTCGACGGACACCGCATAGAATTCCGCCGCCGGGATGTTGTTGATGTGCAGCCAGCTTCTTCCACGATCATAGGATTGGAAGAGGCCGCCGTCGTTGCCCAGCAGGATGCGGTCAGGGTTCAGAGGATCGATCCAGATCTCGTGGTGATCGAGATGCATGATCAGTCCCTGCGTGTCGTGCATGCGGATGATCTGCTCGCCGATGCGCTCGAAGGTGCGGCCGCCGTCGGCAGAATAAAAGGCGCGCAGACCGAGGATGAAGATCTCGTCTTCGTCATCCGGAAACACGCGGATGTCGGTGAACTTCCAACCGTAGATTCGGAAGACCTGGTAGACGTCGTCGCCGCTCACCTTAAGCCAGGAAGCGCCGCGATCGTCGGACCGGTAGACCTCGCCGCCGATGATCTCCCGCGGCCGGTCGGGGTCCTGTTCGCCGGTGTACTCGTTCCAGTTGTCGATGAAGGCGTAGACGACGTTCGGCCTGCCGGGCGCGACGTCGAGACCGATACGGCCGAGGGGGCCGGCGGGCAGACCTGCGGTGAGTTTCGTCCATGACGTGCCACCGTCCGTGCTCTTGTAGATCCCGCTCTCCGGGCCGGCCACCGTTGGCTCGCCACTCACACTCTGCCACGCCGATGCGTAGAGAGTCGCGGGATCTGAGGGATCCATGACCAGGTCCACGGCGCCGGTTCGGTCGCTGACGGACAGGACGTGCTCCCAGCTCTCACCGCCATCGCTGGTTCGAAACACGCCGCGCTCCGCGTTGCGCGACCAGAAGTGGCCGATGGCGGCGACGTAAACGATGGACGGATCGGTGGGGTGGATGAGGACCTTCCCGATATGATGCGTGTCTCGGAGCCCCATGTTTCGCCAGGTTTCACCGGCGTCGGTCGACTTGAAGACGCCGGTCCCCGCATACGAGTAGCCGCTATGTCGCGGTTGCGTCTCGCCGGTGCCCACCCAGACGACGTCCGGGTTCGAAGGTGAGACGGCGACATCGCCGATGGTGAACGTCGATTGCTTCTCGAAGATGGGTCGCCAGGTGAGCCCGTTGTTCTCCGTCTTCCACAGGTTGCCAGAACCGACGCCAACGTAGATGGTTCCATGGTTGCCGGGCGGCACGGCGATCGCTTCCACCCGGGCCCCTGCCTGCTTCGGACCGACGGCCTTCCAGGGGAATTCACTCAACGGCGATTCGCGCTCAAGCGCGACGTGTCGATCCCACGAAGCGGAGCGTGTCTGCGGGTCGGTGGCCTGAGCTGCGACGTGATCAACGCTGGCGATGCCGAAGACGGCACCGCACAGGATCGTTGCGGGAATGCAGGACACGAACGTTTTCATCCACACGCTCTCCAAAGGTTGTCACGCCGACGGGCTAGCGATTCCGTTCACAAGAGACACGAATGATGGGCCTTCGGCAAGCGGGGGCTTCTCGTTTCCTGACTGTCTCGGTGGCGGTATTTTTGACGTGGCCGCCCTCACTATGGCAGTTCGATCTTATGTCTTGGCTCTATCGTCGCCGAAAGCAATACATCGTCGCGAAAGCGGTGGACGCCGTCGATGTGCCGCCGGGTGTAGCGGCCTCGGGCGACGCTGAATGCGTTCTTTTTGAATCGGTGGCCGCGCTACGAGAGGGGCGGGTGGAGATGCCGCCTTCGTTGCGCGATTCATTCGAAGATCTCGAAGGCAGGCTGGAGGAAGGTTGTCTGGTCTTTCTGGCGACGCGGTCGCCTGGTCTCGAGAGTGAGAAGAACGTGGTGGGCTACTGTATCTGTGAGCGCGGGGTCTTCTCTGCGTTGGGTCGTAAGCGGATTTTAGCGGCCGACATCATGTTCACTCACTACATAGAAGTTACACCCGAGTATCGCGGGCGTGGTTTGGCGGACATGATCCGACACGAGATCGAGGAGCACTGCCGGGCAAACGGCATTAATGTCCGCTGCAGCGTGATCGCGCCTTCGAAGATCCCGTCGCTCAAGTCGTCGTTGAGAGCCGGGTTCAAGATCGTCGGCTCGATCACCCACGTATCGGCGTTCAACGGCTTGCTGGTATGGAACACCCCTTGGAAGAGAATTGAGAAGATCTTGAAGAAGAGATAGACTGTGCCGCGACATTTGCTGGCCGCATCCACACTTGTCTGAAAGGCTGGGAAGGAAATGCGTGCGATCACTGCTTCGGGTATGGCGGCAGCATTCGTTCTTCTCTTGGCGAGCTCGGGTAGCGCCCAGATTGGAATCGCTGCACGAGCTCGGAGGTGCAGCCGGGATACATCGAAGTTCCCGTGATGGCCGTGTTCAAGCTGCCGATCATCGGTCGCTTGCTTGGGCCCCGGCTGTACGGGGGCGTCGATCTCAACTTCGAAGTGAACTGCAGCGAGAGCGGGTTGTTGGCTGGCCTCGGCGGTTTTTCCTGCGCCCAGACCAACAGCTTCGATTTTGCCTTGAAGGGCGGCCTGGGATTGCAGGTGATGTTCCTCGGTCTCGACCTCTCCTACACACACGGCCTGACGGACATCGCGGAGACCGACGCGGCTTCGGTGAAGAACCGGACCTGGGCGCTGGCGCTGTTGTTCGGCGTCGGCTGATCTCGTGGCACCACGCCAGCGGTAGACAGCGAGTGGAGGGAGGCTCGACAGGTAGGGTAGTCGAGCCTCCTTCTATCCTTTTTGGAGCATTCAGATCGACAATAGCCTGAAGAGAGGCTGCGCTTGACGTAGAGGTGGGGTGCCGCTATATTGGTAACCATATGGTTACCAATGGCAGAAGACTCGACTTCACTTTCGGCGCCCTCGCCGACCCGATCCGCCGCGCTATTCTCGCGCGCCTGGCGAAAGGGGAGGCGACCGTCGGTGAGCTGGCGCGACCGTTCGACGTTTCGCGACCGGCCATCTCAAAGCACCTCCGGGTGCTGGAGCGGGCCGGCCTGGTCCAGCGCACCCGGGACGGGCGGATCAGTCGTTGCGAGCTGGATGCCGAGCCGATGCGCGATGCCGCGGACTGGATCGAGCGCTATCGGCAGTTCTGGGAAGAGCAACTGGACTCGCTGGCGCGCTACCTGGAAAACGCCGCGCCTGACGCAGAAACCGAGGCCCCAACCAACCCGAAGGAGAACGAATCATGAGCACAGACACCGGAACCACACTGCGACTGTCCCGGGTGATCAAGGCCAGTCGTGAAAAAGTGTTCGAGGCATGGACCCAGCCGGAGCATATGAAGAAGTGGTCGTGTCCCGAAGGCATGAACGTTGGAGACGCACAGGTCGATCTGACGGTGGGCGGCCGCTACCTGATCCGCATGGAGTCGCCAGAAGGCAAGGTGCACACGGCGGTGGGCATCTATCGTGAGATCGAGAAGCCGAGTCGTTTGGTCTATACGTGGGATTGGCAGGAGGAATCGATCGGGGAGACGATCGTTACGGTGGAGTTCAATGAGGTTGGAGAATCCACTGAGGTTATGCTGAGCCATGAACTGTTTCCGAATGGTGAGGCGAAGGTTGGGCATGAGGAAGGCTGGACGAGCTGCCTGAACCGGCTCGAGAGGTTGTTTGTCTGAGTGGTGGTTCTTGCTGGTTGGTGTTGTTTGGGAAAGGCGCGGCTTTGGGCCGCGCTTTTTCTTGTTGAGGGATTGTTGATGGTGGGGTGTAGCTTGGACGTTCGACAATCGGCGGTCGGGGTCGGCGGTCGACGTTCGGACTATTTCGACAGCGGACAGCCGACAGCCGCGTACCGACGACCGAGGACAATTCGGCGATCGACGCCCGACGCGCGACGCTCGTTGTTGGACTTTCCCTCTGGGAGGGGTGTATGGAGACGCTGCCGGAGACGGTTACCACGTATTACGACTTGCAGGATCGGTTGATCGGGTTGGCGGTGAAGGTGGCCGCGATATGTGAGGATCTGCCGCCGACTCGGGTGGGCAAACACGTAGCGGGCCAATTGGTGCGGTGCTCCACCGCGCCAGCGCCATTACACGCCGAGGCCAACGCTGCCGAATCCCGCAAGGACTTCATCCACAAATTGGGTCTGTGCCTAAAGGAGCTACGCGAGACGATGAGCTGGCTCTGCTACATCCAACGCCTGGAACTGGGAGACGCCGATACCGTTGACCAGGCCGTGGAGGACACGGACCGGGCTATCGCAATAGTCTTCACCAGCATAAGAACCGCAAAACGCAACGAAAAACTCAAAAGCTGACCAACTCACGATCGCCGACCGACGAACGTCGCGCGTCGAACGTCGATCGCCCAACAGGACTCGGCCGCCGATACGCGGCTGTCGGCTGTCGGCTGTCGAAATAGTCCGAGCGTCGAACCCGTCGAACGACGACCGTCGACCGCCGATCACCGAGAAGCCCCACCCACCCGAATGTAATAATCACTAATCCCGCGAAGATCATAAGACCCATACCCAACCACACCGTCAGCCGATTTCTGCATGATCTCCTCGATATAGATCTTCACCTGGAAACCCACCTCACTCCCCGGATGACTATTCACCATCCGCTCGGCCACCTCCAGCGCCCGCCCAAACTCACCACGCCGCACAAAATGATCCGCCAGGGCAAACTGATAATCGAGATTCCCCGGCTCCATCTCCAACGCGCGCCGCAGCGCCGCTTCCGCCAACGCCGTTTGCCCCGCCGCCTGCTCCACCAGCCCCAGGTTGAGATAGACCCGCGATCGTCCCGGCATCGCCTCCGCCGCTCGACGAAGGAATGACTCAGCCTCCGCATAGCGCTCCATCTCCGCCAACAGCAGCCCCAGTGAGTAATAGGCTTCGCCCAGCTCAGGCGCGTCGCTCACCACTTCCCGGAGCAATCGCTCGGCTTCTTCGTACTGCGCGGATGACCACAGCAACTGCGCTAGATTCAACTTCGCCGGGAAATAGCGCTCGTCCAGTTCGATCGCCGCTCGAAAGTGCTCTTCGGCGCCCGCCGTGTCTCGCTCCGCCAGGTGTAGTGTCCCGAGGTTGTACTCGGCGAACGGGAACTCTAGCGAGTGCGTCATCGCGTCCCGGAACTCGCGCAGCGATTCGTCGAGCTGCGCGCGCTGGTAGTCCTGAAGCATCCCGGCGGGCGTTCCCGCCAGCCGAAGCGCCGCCTGCAATCGAACCGCCTTGACCGGGTCGAAGAGCAGCGGAGTCATCGCTTCGACCAGCTCGGCAAGCGTGAGACTGTTGGCGAACTCCGCCGCCGTGTAACGAACCAGCGGATCCTCGTCGGCGAGCGCCAGCTTGAACGCTTCGGCGTTTCTGGCGCCGGAGTAGGAGGAGAGCAGCGAGAGCGCCGTGGCGCGGACCACGCCCGCATACAGCGTGTCACCAGCGATCTCGATCAAGCCTTCGTGCGCTTCCGGGCGTCCCTCGCGGCCCGCCGCCAGCGTGGTCCCGAAGTGCGACCGGGCGTGTTCGCCGTACCACTGCCGGAAATAGTCGGCGTTCCACCTATCGCTCTCGCCGTCGTGGCACCCGGCGGAAGCGCACGCGTTCGGCACGCCGAGCTCTATCGTCAGATCTGGCCGCGGCACGTGGATGCTGTGATCGGCGCGCCGGTCGACGATCATGAAGCTCCGCTCCGGCATGTGGCACTTAACGCAAAGCCTGCCTTCGTTCAGCGCACCGTCGACGCGTTCCTCGTGAAAGTGATGGTCGTAGCTGTCGTAGATGCTGGCCTGATGGCAGGGCAGACAGAGATCATTGCCGTCCGCGGTGAGCTCCAGATCGTGGACGTCGTGGCAATCGCCGCAGCGCACACCCTTGCGGTACATCTTGCTCTGCTGGAACGAACCGTAGTCGTAGACGTCTCCGATGATCTGTCCGTCGGGGAAGTAGAGATCTTCTCGCAGGAGAGACGGTACCCCTTCCTGCATCAGTTCCGTCTGCGTGTGATCATGTCTGTCGAAATCTACGTGGTGCGAGTGGCAAGGCGCGCACATCTCGACTTCCTGCGCCGGGCCGATCTCCGACGTGTTGATCACGAGCTCGTAGTTCTCCGACCGCAGGCGTGCCATGGGCGTCACTTCGGCCCATGCAACGTGGAGCGAGCTCGGTCCATGACACGACTCGCAACCGACGTCGATCTCCGACCAAGTCGTCGCGTACTCGCGGGTCAGCGCGTTGTAGCCCTTGGCCAGGTTGGTGGAGTGACACTCGGCGCACATGCTGTTCCAGTTCTGGCCGCCTCGCGTCCAGTGCATCCAGTCATTGGAATCGATTGCCCGGTCGGGGATCATGTCGAACCACACGCCGCGTTCGGTATCCCATGCGATCGTCAGCGCCTGTAGGCGACCGCCGGAGAAGGGAACCAGATACTGTTGCAGCGGATTGAAGCCCAGCGTGTGAGTGATCTCGAACTCCGCTAGCTCACCGTCGGGACCGTGTGTGTATACGAAGTACCGACCGGCTCTGTTGTAGAAGCGGGCGAAGACATCGCCGTCGGCGAACTCGGCATCGTTGAAGTCGCCGAGCACGGTGCGGTCACTCGCGAGTTCCGTGGCTCTGTCGTGATCTGAGCCAATCCAGGCCTCGTATTCTTCTTCGTGGCAATCGGCGCAGGCGTCGCTGCCCACGAACGTCGCGCCGGTTTCCAGCGTCACCGGAACGGTACGGGATCGACCTTCTTTCATCAGGTGGACGGGGACGCTGAGGACGATGACGGCCAGAGCGATCAATCCAGCGACGCGCCAGCTGCGAAGGTCATCGGGCTGGGTATCCGTGGGCGAAGTGCGTTCGGTCGTCCCGTCGCTCAAGTCTCAGGCCTCCGTGACCTGGCTGTCTTCGAAGATCGACCGCTTCAGCGGTTCGCTCGTATCCACCTTGACCACGCCGTTCTCGATGCGAACGGCGAAGAGGTCGAGGGGTCGCGGCGCCGGCGGACTGACGACGACTCCTCGCTGATCGTATTCCGATGCATGGCAAGGGCAGATGAAGCGTCCCTCGTCGTCGAGCCAGGGGACGGTGCATCCCAGGTGCGTGCACTCGCGGGATAGAGCCAGGAAGCCACCGTCGTCCAACCTCGATAGATAGAACTTGCCCCGGGGGAAGGGCGTCACGCTGCCGGGCTCGAAGTTCTCCGCCGGTCCGGCGACCACCACACCGGCGGCCTGCTCCGGGGTCAGCCGCGGCCGCAAGAAGTTGAGCGCCACCCACACGTACTCCAGCACCGCCAGCCCCGCCAGCACCAGCCAGGCTTGCCGGAAGAAGCCTCGTCGCGTCGGCGCCGCCGTCGCTGCCGACTCTTCCACCACGGGCTCCGGCTCCTTCGCCTCCGTGCGTACCTCGGCCGCAACCGGCTCGACCGGCTCGAGCTCCACCGCCTCGACCTGGTCGACCTCGGTCTCGCCCAGCGCCGATGGACTGTCTACCTCTTCCGGCCGCGGCCCCTTAGGCCCCTTACCCTCAACCCGGTAGCCTTTGTCCGACTTCTTTCGTCGCTTCCCCATCTCACTCTCTTACCAGCGCTTCATCCCAACCTCGTTCCGAACTCCAGACTCCAAACTCCACACTCCATACACCGATTCCTTCACTCCTCTTCCCCTGTTCCCATCAATACACCCAGGGCCAAACAAGCCGCATCCCCTCACCTCGAAACCAGACCCCCGTCACCGTCAGAATCACAAACGCCACCGTCAACAGAACGAACGACGCCTGTATCGCCTCATCCCGCGATGCCGACAGACTCCGCTTCATCGTCATGTAGAACGCGACCAGTAACGCCGCGAGGACCGCGGTCGGCAATAACCCCGTGCTGATACCCGGCGGCAGACTCGGAAACCAGCTCATCGGGTCCAGCCAGTACTCGTCGAGCACGATCCAGAACGGCGTGAAGACCAGGGCTGTCGCCGCCGCAACGATCGCCAGCCGCCTGCCGCGGCGCGACATGAACCAGATACCCTCCGTATCGTCTTGGTAGCGCAGGTAGGGTAGCAGGGTGATGGCGATGGCGCCCAACAGCGGGATGATGACGACCGCGAACAGCGGATGGAAATGCAGCAGCATCTCCTGTATCCCCAGGAAGTACCACGGCGCTTTCGCCGGGTTGGGGCTCATCCCTGGATTGGCGGCCTCGTCGAGCGGTGCGTTGAAGAAGAGGGCGAAGAGCATGATGAACGCGACGAGCATCAACGCTACGGCCACCTCACGCAGAAAGAGGTTGGGAAGCGTCAGGACGTACTCGGGCTTCTCTTCGCGTACTTCGCCAATCGACCTCGGGTAGACCACGCCATGAGCTTTTCGTACGCGCCAGAAATGCCATGCCATTAGCAGGATTAGCGCAACGGGAATGACGGTCGTATGGAGGGTGTAGAAGTTGATCAGCGTTGCCGACCCGATCTCCGGTCCGCCGCGGATCACCTCTCGCAGCCACTCGCCGACGAACGGCACGTAGCTGAGCATGCCCGTGACGATCGTGATCGCCCAATACGAGAGTTGGTCCCAAGGGAGCAGGTAACCCGTAAAGTTCGATGCGACGACACAGACGAGCAGGAGAATCCCGATCACCCAGTTGAACTGGCGTGGCGTGTGGTAGCCGCCCGTAAAGTAGACACGCAGCAGGTGCAAGAAGACGATGAGGATCAGGAAGTTGGCGCTCCAGTGATGAACGTTGCGCACCATCCTTCCGAACAGGACCTGGTTCTGTAGGCTCTGGATCGAATCGTAGGCCAGGCCGGGCGACGGCTCGTAGACGAACATCAGCAGGATGCCCGTCAACGCGAGCAGCGTGAAGAGGACGAGCGACATACCACCCAGCCCGAAGGTATGGGTGTACTTCAGAGACTTCCGGGGCAGTCGGATCGGTCGCAGGTGCAGAATCAGGTTGTTCACCACGAGCCACTTGCGATCGCGATCGTCGCGCGGGTAGACTGGCCCGCGGATGATCGAGCGCCATATGCGACTCGCAAGTCCCTTTTCCTTCTCGCTGTCCTGCATAATCCCGGGGTGCCGTAGTTGGTGGTCCGTAGGCGGCTGTGAAGGCCCACATGCGGTCGGGAACCGTTGACGGATAACGGATACGGCCGCGAGAGTCAATTATTCGCGCGGCGCGGCCGTTCCGGCTGCTTGCGCGCCCGGCTGGCCCCGTCTACACTAGCGACCCATGCTCAGCTTGAGTCGCCTTTCAACCGCTGTTCCGACATGCGGCGCGCTACTCCTTGGCGTGTCGGTGGGTCAGGCATTGGGTCAGAACCTGCCGGCCAGCGCGCGAGCGCGGACGCTCTCCGCTTTCGAGATGCAGAAGGCGGAGCGACTGGTGCGCGACAAGCTCCCCTGTCTGGGGTGCCACGAGCTTGGCGGTGAAGGCGGAAGGATCGGCCCCAGCCTCTCCCAGCTTCAGGTCACGCGCGATCCCGACTACGTCTTTTCCATGATTCGGAACCCGCAGGGCACGATTCCCGGGACGGTGATGCCCCGCGTGCCGATGGCGGAGCAGTATCTGTGGGTGGGGGAGCGGTTCGGCTTCCAGATCGGGCTGGAGCGTGATGAGCAGGTGCTCGAAGAGGAATCGCTGGTCAAGGAATCGATGCTCGAGTTGATCGCCAACTTTCTGCTGCAGAGAGAGCCGTCCTCCGACGCACCGCCGACGCAGCTTCCCCGTTCGGGGCCGATCGCGGAAGACGAGACCGATGGCGAAACGCTGTATCAGCACTACTGCGCGAGCTGCCACGGCACGGAAGGCGCGGCCGATGGGCCCAACGCCGAGCGCCTGGCTGTGCAGCCCGTCTCGCACGCCGACGCGGAGTATATGTCGGCGCGACCGGATGACTCGCTGTTCGATGCGATCTACTCCGGTGGCTACATCATGAATCTGAGCCACCTGATGCCGCCCTACGGCCGGACGCTGAGCCGCGAGCAGATCTGGAGCCTGGTCAGATACCTTCGCGAGTTGTGCGACTGTCAGGGGCCCGCCTGGTCGAGGGACAACAAGCGATGAGCGAGCGGAAGCGGCCCGACCTTCGCCGCTGGCTGCCTTGGGTGGCCGGAGCGGCGGCCGTCTTAGCGGCAATTGTCGTCGGCAGTATGATCTTCGATCGCGGGGGTGCGTCTGGAGGAACGGACTTCCCGGCTCCGTTGCCCCACGAGCGGCAAGCGACCGTTTCGCATGACGATTTCGTCGGCTCTGACGAATGCGAAGAGTGCCACAAACACGAATACGACCTCTGGAAGCACTCGACCCACGGGAACGCGGGCGGTTTGCCGGGCGATGTACGCATCATCGCTCCGTTCGATGGCGTGCCTATTCGCTTTGCCGATGCCGTGGTGACGCCGCGGACGGATGCCGGTCAACCGGTCTTTCACGTTCGCGAGGCGAGCGGCATCGAGCAGGTGTTTGAAGTTGCCGGCGTCGTGGGCGGCGGACACATGGTGGGCGGGGGCACGCAAGCCTTCTTCGCCGAGTTCCCCGACGGGACCTATCGTTTTCTTCCCTTCGACTATATCCGACAGGAAGAGGTCTGGTTCTGCCAGACGGCGGGTCGGGCGGATTCCGGCTGGGCTCCCATTACACCTGATCTCGCGCTGGCCGCCTGCAACGACTGGCCGCCGAACCGGGTGCTCGGCGCTTCCGAGGGCGTCGCCAACTGCCAGCAGTGTCACGGAAGCCAGATCACCGTCCGCTACGATTTCGAGGCGAAGAACTACGAGACGCGATTCACAACCCTGGCTATCAACTGCGAGTCGTGTCACGGACCGGGCAGCCGACACATCGAGATCGCGGATTCCGATTCGATCGATTCCGTCACAGACATCGGCGTCGAGGCCCTGGCCACCCTCGACAAGGACGGATCGCTCCAGGTCTGCTTCCAATGCCACGCGGTCAAGGCCGAGCTGCAGCCGGGTTACATATCGGGCGAACCGCTGGAGGACTACTTCAGCGATCTGATGCTTCTGCTCAGCTATCGCCCGTACTTCCCTGATGGTCGTATCCGCGTGTTCGCCTATCAGCAGCAGCATCTCTACAGCGACTGCTATTTGAACGGGTCGATGACCTGCGTGGATTGCCACGATCCGCACAGTCAGCGTTATCGAGACATCTGGTGGGAGCCGCTGGTCGGTCGCTTCAGCGATGGACAATGCCTGGATTGTCATCCCAGCAAGGCTACCGAAGTCGAGGTCCTGCGCTCGGAGCTGAGCGACGAAGCTTGGGAGGTGGCGTCAGCGCGCCCGCGGCTTGATGAAGAGCGCGTGCTGATCAACTCGCACACCTATCATCCGGTCGGCGCGCCGGGTGGCCGCTGCATCGACTGCCACATGCCGTACCTGCAGGAGCCGGATGTCGGCCAGCAGCTTCGCTATTCGCGCTCCGACCACACGATTCCCATTCCGCGCCCCGGGCTCGACGCTTTCTTCGGGATCGAGAACGCCTGCGTGAAGTGTCACGGCGACCTGTCTCTGTCTCAGGTGCAGGAAAAGGTCCAGGAGTGGTATGGCGAGCTGAAGCCGCCCAAGAGTCTAATACGAGGCCTGATCGAAGCTCGAGGCGTCGAAGACCGCAACGAGGCAGCGCGGTTGATGCTGATGCCGGAGGAAGAATACGTTCCGCTGCTCTTCACCAACCTGGCCTACTTCAACCTGACGTACCTCACTCCTGACATGCCCGCTTTGGAGGAAGCGATCGTTGACCGTCTGATGCAGCTGGCGCAGAACGACGATCCCGACCTTCAGGCACTGGCGCTGGCCAGTCTGCATCTGGCACATGGCAGCGACCCTGCAGTCCGGCAATTCCTGGCGGAGCGATTGCGTCGGCTCGATGAGCAGGATTGGGCGATCCGGCGGCGTTGGGTGTGGGTATTGAGCTTCCGCGGCGATACCTACTCGGCGCTCAATCAGCCGCGGCTCGGGCTTGCGGCCTATCAAAAAGCGGCAGAAATCCTCCCCGGCAATCCGGAAGTTCTGAGAAACTTGGGCGTCGGATACGGGAACGCCGGCGATCTCGCGGCCTCGATCCGCTATCTGAGGGAAAGCCTGGAGGCCGATCCGAACGACCCCAACACGATGGAGAGCCTGGCGGTCGCGCTCTCCCTGCAAGGGGAGTTCGATGCTGCCATCGCACTGTTCACGGAGGCCATCGATCTGAAACCCGATGAGGCCCGGCTCTTCGTGACCCTTGGCAATACGCTCATCAGGGCCGGGAACGTCGATAGTGCGATAGAGTCTTTTCGACGCGCGTTGACCCTCGATCCCAGCATGGCCGTGGCAAACTTCACTCTCGCCGCGATCTACATTCAGCAAGACCGTCGCCAGGAGGCGATCACCGCCCTCCAGAACGGCCTATCTTATGATCCCTCGAACGCTCGCGCCCTGGAGATGTTGGCAGACTTGCAGCGATAGGATGGCGCAGCATCCTGCATCGGCATACTTCCGTCGCGTTGGTTCATCCGCTCCGAGGGCGTAAATCAAGTAGGCCTAACACCTTCGCGTGATATTTGTTATATTCGGCAGGTTTTCAGGCGCGCCTGTCTGGCGCCATATCCCAAACGCCCCCCCCATCGCGTAGAAGAGCTCTCCCGCTCGTGATGTATTGCATATTACATCTCCATCTCGGAGGGTACACATGCTGAAGAAGTGGTTTGGGGCCGCCATGGTGGCCGTAGTGCTGAGCGTGACGCCGGCATTTGGGCAGCTGCCCGGTCTCGATTTCGAGCCCTACCTCGGTGTTTACGTCCCCACGCAGGACATCATCGACCAGACGATCCCGTTGTTGGGAGACGTGAAGGGGAGCCAGAAGAGCGGACTGGCGGTGGGTGGTCGCCTGACGCTGTGGCTAGCCGGCCCCCTGGGCTTCGAGGCGAACGGTGTCTATGCCTTCAGCGACGCCCAAATAGATGATGGGACGACGGTAGCGGATACGAGCGCGTCTGTATGGATGGCGGATGGCCGTCTGGTTCTCAAGCTGCTTCCGGGCCCGATCGGGATCCACGTCGGTGGCGGCGTGGCGATTGTTGGGCTGAGCGGCGACGCGTACTCCGACGTCACGGAGGGGAAGACCAACCTGGGCGGCGTGGTGGGTGCCGGCGTTCGCTTCAAGCTACCCGGCATCTTCGCGATTCGTGGTGATGCGGATGTCTATGCCTACAAGGTGAGTTTGGAGGGTGCAGACCTTCCGTCCGGGGGCACCAACTCGCAGTGGCAGGTCGACCTGATACTGTCAGCGGGTCTGATCATTTCGATAATCTAGAGATGGGTGTTAGGCGAGGTTCAGAATTAACAAGATTCCGTTGGGACAGTTCTGTGGTGCCGTGATACAGTAGTAACCGACCACGCTTGGCAGGAACTGCCGAGCCTCAATGTCTTACTCGGACAAAGGGGGTATGAGAATGTTGAAACGACTCGGTGTGTTTACGGTAGCGGCGGTCTTGCTCTGCCTGCTGGCGGGCCCCGCGGCGGGACAGAACATGAGCGCCGGTGTTCAGGGGGGTGTCTCTCTGGCGAATGTGGGCGGTGACGTAGAAGGGACGGACTCAAAGCTGGGGTTCGCCGGCGGTCTATTCTTCGCTCTCGGTCTGCACGAGTACTTCGCGCTTCAGTTCCAGGCCCAGTACGTGCAGAAGGGAGCGAAGGAGGACTTTCTCGGAGAGACGTTCAAGACCAAGATCGACTACATTGAGCTGTTGGTCCCTCTCACGTTGACCATCCCGATCGAGAACAGCCCGATTGGGCCGCGTATCTATGCAGGACCGACGGTAGCGTTCAACGTGAGCAGTAAGGTCACGAACGGTACGACCGAAGATTTTAAGGACATAACCAGCGCCGTCGACTACGGCGTCTTCTTTGGTGGTGGCGTCGACTTCATGGTTGGCAGCGGAGCTATCATGCTGGACGTGTGGTACAACCTGGGCTTGGGTAACGTCAACGATGATACCGACTCGGATACTTTCAGTGTGAAGAACCAGGTCTGGCAGTTCATGGCGGGTTACAGGTTCTTCTTCGGCGGTTGATGGTGAGTTCGATCGACGAACTGGTACCTTGATCGGAAGGAAGCGGGCCAGCTGGAAAGCTGGCCCGCTTGTTTCATCAAACCCCTGGCCGGTTCCGCCGGTCAGGGGCGTTTCTATTCATAGAGCCAGCGGGCCAGCTCCAGGCCGTGGCGTCGCAGGAGCTCACTATCAGCGAGGACATCCGCAGTCAGCCCGTCCACTACCAGCTGCCCTCCGTCCAGGATCACGATGCGTGTGCAGACCGCGGCCGCAAACTCGACGTCATGGGTCACGATGATAGCGGTCTGATGACGTTCGCGGAGAAGCTCGGCGATGGTTCGACGACCCCGCCCGTCTAATCCGGAACTGGGTTCGTCGAAGGCAAGGACGCCCGGATCCATGCTGAGCACCGTCGCCAGCGCGGCGCGGCGTTTCTCGCCGCCGCTGAGGTGATGCGCGGCACGGTGAGCATCGACGTGACCGAGTCCGACGGCGTCCAACGCTTGATGCGCCCGGTCGTGTGCTTCGTCCTTCGGCACTCCATTGCAGAGCGGTCCGAACGCCACGTCCTCCAGGAGAGTGGGCATGAAGAGCTGATCATCCGAGTCCTGGAAGACCAGGCCGACGCGACCCCTGATCTCTCGATAGTTCTCCTTTATCACTCCGACGCCGTCGATCGTTACCGAGCCGGTGGTCGGCTCGAGTATTCCGTTCAGGTGGAGCAGCATCGTGCTCTTCCCGGCTCCGTTCGGGCCGACGATGGCCACATGCTCGCCACGTTGAACGGTGAGCGTGATGTCACGCAGGGCGGGGCTGCCAGAACCCGGGTAGCTGTAACCAAGTCCGCTGAACTCAACGCCGTATGCCACGGCGTCACTACCGCAGCTCATCCGCGCACCTCCAGGTAGCCCGCGACCCAGATCATCGCGAGTGAGAATACGATCGTTGCGGTCCATATCGGATGGACACGTGCGGCAGGTGCGAGCGTCGGCATCTCGCTGCGATAACCGCGACTCAGCATCGCGGCGTGGACGCGCGTTCCGCGTGCGTGAGCGCGAACGAAAAGATGCGATAGCGTTGCGGCCCGGCCGCGCCAGGCGCGGAAAAGCGAGGTGTGGCCGGCGCGGCTCCTGAGCGCGCGCCGCGTGCGCTCGAATTCGTCGGTCAACAAGTAGAGGTAGCGGTATCCCAGCGCGAGCGATTGCTTGATCAGGTGCGGCAATGGCAAGTGGTGGATAGCGCCCAATAGATCGGTAGCTCGAGTTACCGAAATGAGGATGGACACGGCTGAGACAGCTAGCGTGGCTCGAACGATGATCTCGAGGGCGCGCTGCACGCCCGGTTCGGTGATCGTGAACGGACCAAGTTCCCCCACGGCTGCCCCCGGGACGGTGACGGGTAGCGCCAACGCCGGGAGCAGGAAGAAGGGGAGCGCCAATGCCACGCGGCTGAGCAGAGTCGTCGCCGGAACTCGAGCGAGCCACGCACCGAGCGCGACAGCCACCGCGAGCACCGCCAGCGCACGCCAGGCTCCGGACGGCATCAGCCCGGCGACGAAGGCGGCGGCGATCGCGATCCAGAGTCGCTGCGCTGGCGTGGTGTGTTCGCTCAACCAGGAATGACGCCCGGCGTGGCGGTCGAGATGCTTGAAACCCATCTAGCCCTCTCGGGATGCGCGGCTCAGTGTCAGGGCCCGGACCATCGCCATCACACCCGCAAAGAGGAGGGCGATGCCGACGATGCCGGCGATGAGGACTCCGGCAGGCCCGGGCACCCAGGCGCGATAGTTGGCGAGCGGCGCCCAAGGCGTGGTCGAAGCGGCGTCTGCAAAACCTAAATCGATGGCGACACGCTCCAGGCTATCAGGCGCCGTCGAAGCGATGACGGATAACGCGCCGACCAGCACCGCCATGACGCCCAACGATGCAAGCACCACCGGTCGTGGTGCGCCGACGGGTGACGCGTCGCGTACACGATAGAGTATGTCCGGCCGCTTGCGAGCCAGGGTCGCGACGAGCAGTCCGGTAATCAACCCTTCCACCAGGCCGATGATCGCATGCACGCTCGCCATGGCGCCCACCGCCAAACGCGTCGGCGCGACGCCCGACAGCCCGAGCTCGAACCCGGCAGCAATACCTGTCACGACCATGCCGAGGAAGGCCGCTGCCGCTGCCGCAAGACCGCGCCTCGCTGCTCCGGCGCCGATCAGCGCCGTCATCATCCAGTATACGACATACCCGAACAGCGCTCCTCCTCCGGCGATGTTCAGGATGTTAGCGCCTAGCGCCGTGATCCCACCGTCGGCGAAGATGAGCGCCTGGGCGATGAGCACCGCCGTCATCACCAGGAAGGCGGACCACGGCCCGAACATCACGGCGATCAACGTTCCACCCATCAGATGCCCGCTGGTGCCCGCCGCCACCGGGAAGTTGATCATCTGCGCCGCGAAGACCGCCGCCGTCGCGAGGCCCAGCGTGGGCGCGGCGCGCTCGTCCAGTTCGCGGCGCGATCGGCTCGCCGAATGAGCGACCAACGCCCCAGCCGCGACGAGCGTGCCTGCGGTGACGGGCGCGGAGAGGAATCCGTCAGGGATGTGAGCCATAGACAGCCGAGTTTGGGTCAACCTCCCGTTGGACGCAAGCCTGCTTGAACATTGAACGTTGCCTATGGAGCACGGAACGTGAACGTCAACGTTCGACGCCGACTGCAACTTCCAATGTCCCATGTTCAATATTCGACTGCATGCATCTGTAGCTTCAATGGCCAACACCCATTAGCTTCCTCCCTCTATGTCTAGCATGCGCGTCTTTCATCTCACTCGCCCCGGCGAGT
This sequence comes from Gemmatimonadota bacterium, assembly GCA_039586795.1. GTDB lineage: Bacteria > Gemmatimonadota > Gemmatimonadetes > Palauibacterales > KS3-K002 > Kutchimonas. Next base: position 22,472 of record JBDHJS010000001.1, on the reverse strand, counting down.
TACATCTCGACTCCGTCCCCGTGCCAAAGCCAAGCGACGGAGAGGTGGTGGCCCGCGTATCGGTGGCGCTGACGTGCGGGACGGATCTCAAGACGTTTCAGCGCGGGCACGCCCGGCTAAAGGTCCCTGGGTTGCTGGGTCACGAATGGGCTGGAATAGTGGAGTCGGTCGGCTCGGGTGTGAAGGGATTTCAGCCCGGCGACCGCATGGTTGCCGCCCCGACGGCACCATGCGGCGATTGCGCTTACTGTCTCAAGGGGCTCGAGAACCTGTGTCTGTATTTGTTCGAGGATATGGTGCTGGGTGCGTACGGCGAGTACGTCACGGTCCCGCGCCACGTCGTCAACCGCAACTCCTACCGCATCCCGGATTCCGTTTCTGACTTGCATGCCGCGTTTGTGGAGCCACTCGCCTGCACGGTTCACGGTGCCGACCTGATCGAGCTGAACGGGAACCGCTCTGTCGTATTCGTCGGTGACGGTTCCATCGCACTTCTCTTCGCCCAGGTTGCTCGGCTGCGTGGATCGGGCCAGGTCATCTTGGTCGGCAAGCACGCTACGCGATTGGATATCGCGAGACAGGTGGGGGTCGATCATATCGTCGATGCCAGCGTCGCCGACGTGAGAGCCGCGATCGACGTATTGACCGACGGTCTTGGCGCCGACACGGTCGTGGAGTGCGTCGGCCGCCCGGAAGCTTGGGAGGCGTCGGCGGCGCTGGTGCGTAAGGGCGGAGAAGTGCTCCTGTTTGGCGGATGCGAGAAGGGTGCGATGGTTTCGCTCGATACCGAGCGTATTCACTATGACGAGATCAACCTCAAGGGCGGCTTTCACTATACGCCGGACAGCGTACGTCGCGCCTGGGAACTGATCGTCAGCGGCGCGCTGGCGTTGGACCCTCTGGTCACTCACCAGATGAGTCTTGAACAACTCCCCGAAGCGTTCGAGCGCATGCAGAAGCGTGAAGCCGTGAAGGTCGCGATTACTCTATGAGTTCAAAAGATACACCGATGATGGCCGCGGCCCGCGCCTACGCCTTTGATGATGTGCGCGTAGAGGATGTGCCGCTTCCCGAATTGCAGCCTGGCGACATCCGGGTGATGGTCACGTTGTGCGGGGTCTGCTCCAGCGACGCGATGGACTGGTACGTGAGCACCAAGGTGCCGGTCGTCCTGGGACACGAGCCCGTGGGCGTAGTGCACGAGGTAACGCCCGAGGTCGAAGGGCTGGAGGTGGGCGACCGGGTGTTCTTCCACCACCATGTTCCATGCATGGAATGCCGTGCCTGCCAGCGCCGCATGTATTCCTCGTGTGCCCGTTTCCGAGAGACATCTCTCGACCCGGGCGCGTTTGCCGAGTTCGTTCGTGTGCCGGCCGAGATCGTACGTCTCGACGTGCTCAAGATCCCGGAGGAACTGTCCGATGAGGCGGCGGCCTTCATCGAGCCCGTGGCGTGCAGTCTTCGCGCTTTCGGTAAGATGGACATGACACCGGGCAACAGCACGTGGATCATCGGCGCCGGGCCGATGGGTCTGATAAATCTGCGGCTGGCCCGGCATTTTGGAGCCGAGCCGATCATCGTGACGGATCCCGTGGAAGTTCGTCGCGACTACGCTCTGAAGGCCGGCGCCGACCTGGCGCTCGACCCCACATCCGAAGACTTCGATGAGGAGATGCAGGACGCTACCGATGGTTGGGGAGCCGAGAAGATCATCGTTGGACCCGGCTCGGCTACCGCTGTCGAGGCTGGCCTGGTTCATACGGCGCCCGGCGCTGTCGTCATGGTGTTCACGCCGACGCCTCCCGATGAGGTTGTCGCCTATCGGCCGCACGATCTTTACTTCAAGGAAGTGACGATCACGCACAGCTACTCAGCCGGTCCGATCGATACGCGGGAAGCACTTGAGCTCCTCGCGGCCGGAGGAATAGAGGTCGAGGATCTGGTGACACATCGGTTTGGTCTTGAAGGCGTTGGAGAAGCGCTTCAAATGGCGAAGGTGGCGGATGAGGGGCTTCGGACGATGATATATCCGCATGGACTCGGGGTTGAGGTTAAGGCGGTGTGAACATTGAGGCAAACTCAATGTCCAATGTTCCATGCCCAATGTTCAATGTTCACTTTTCCGTTAGCGTATGAGCGTAGACCCCGAAAAGAGCAAAGTCCTACGATTCAACGAATACTCTTGGTCCGGCATCAGCCCCGTCGGTTACAAGGACCCCGACGGTACATGGACCGGCGTTACTCGTCATCGCCTCGTAGGCGCAAGTGAAGGCGCTCCGTTCCACTTCCGCTATTTCGAGATTGCGGCCGGTGGGCACAGCACGTTCGAGTGCCACGAGCATCAGCATGCGGTGATGGTTCTGCGCGGGAAGGGAAAGGTCCGGCTAGGGGAGCGCTGGGAAGAGATCGGCTTTGGCGACGTCGTCTATGTGGCCAGCGGTGATCCGCATCAATTCCGAGCGGCGGCCGATGAGGCGCTCGGATTCATCTGCGTCGTGGATTCGGAGCGAGACCGTCCCGTACCGCTAGAGGAGTGAGTTAGAGCCGCCAAATGGCGCCCAGCCCGATCACCACGCTCTCGCCCTCGAAGAAGACCCCGTTTCCGAACCGGAAGTCGAACATCGCGCCCAGCGATTGCGTGAGCGTGAACACGCCGCCCACGTCGAGCAGCAGGGCGGTGTCGGTGCTCGTGTCGCCCGAGCTTATCCCCAGCTCGAACCTCGGGAAAGCGAAGATCTCCGAGTCGCCGCCAGCCAGTTTAAAGCCGATTCCGGCGATGAAGCCGACCGGCACTTTCCATAGCGTCGGGCCGGGCTCGCTGACCCCGACACCGATATCGAAGCTCAGGTTGAGCAAGCCGCCGCCATCGGAGAGCGTCCGACCCAGCAGGCCGTAGCGCAGGTCGGCGCCGGCGAAGGGCGTGTCCTTCGCGTCATCGATCAGCCAGAGTCCGGCTCGACCCCCGATATCGACCTCGGCGGAGAGGGGGAAGCGGATCATCCCCGCCAGCACGAAGCCGTTGTCGGGGATCGCTACGTAGGGCAGAAACGTCTCGCCGGCGGGGATGCCAGCGGTGAGCATGGCCGGTTCGGCCACGACCTGGCCGGGGCTCCGTTCGGCGCACAAAAAGAAAGAGGCGCCCACCAACGTAGCCGCCGCTGCTCTCGATAGTTGTTTCATGACCGATTCTCCCTCCACTGCGTCCGCCCTTCCGTGGCTAAAAATAGGGATTCGGGGATTCTTGGAGTAGGGGCCGGGATGGGGGCTGACTGACAAGCCTTTAACATCGGCCACCTTACGGTCATCTTATTCGGGGATGGACGAGAACGTCTTGATCGAGCGAGCCCGGGAAGGAGACCGGGAAGCGTACGGGCAACTGGTGAGGCGGCACCGCGACGCCGTGTACCGGTTTGCCGTGCGTTGGCTATCCGACCCGGAGCAGGCCCTGGATGTCGCGCAAGACGTCTTCGTTCGCGCTTTCGATGGTCTCAAGAACTACCGTGGCGACAGCCGTTTCCGCACCTGGCTCTTCTCGATCACACTGAATGCCTCGCGTTCCGTGGCCAGGAAGCAGAAGCGGCGCGGCGAAGTCCGTTTGAACACAGGCGCCGACTTCCCCGATTTTCGCACGCCACCGGACGCGAAGGCGGCACGGGCCGACGCCTACGCGCGAGCGGCGGCCGAGTTGGCCGAGCTGCCGGAGAAGCAACGCGGCGCGGTGACGCTCCGCATCTACGAAGGATTGAGCTTCAAGGAAATCGGTGAGATCATCGGCTGTTCGGAGGGCTCGGCGCGCGTGAACTACCATCACGGAATACAGAAGCTGAGGGAGTCGCTGACATGACAGATCGGGAAGTTTGTGATCAGATCGCCGACCTGCTTCCCGAATTTCTGGCCGGTAGGGTGTCCGAGGAGGACGACCGGAAGGTCCGCACGCATCTCGAGAGCTGTGTTGAATGTCGTAACCGCGCCAACGCCGTAAGCCTGCTACAGCAGACCCCGATCCCGCAGCCCGACCCTGAGCGTTGGAGTGGGTTCGTGACCGGGGTGGTCGACGAACATGAGCGCCGGCACAAGAGAGGCTTGGCGCTCAAGGTCGGACTCGCGGTCGTCGCCGTCATAGTGGCCGCCGTCGCCTACTTTGTCGCGTTCTGATCCCAGCGCGGCGCTGCTACTTGGTGCCCACGTTTCCACAGCAGGCGGCATCGACCTGGCGCCCGCCCGAGGCGCCGAAATTGGCGCCAACGCCATCCAGATCTTCACCAAGCAAGTCCAGCGGTGGGCGGAATCCCGCATAACTGAAGAGACGGCTCGCGCCTTTCGGGAGGCGCGTGCCAAGCACGGGATCCAGATCGCTGGCTCCCACGACTCTTACCTGATCAACCTGGCCAGCCCTGACGATGCGCTGCGAATGCGGTCCTTCGAATCGTTCTGTCGGGAGCTCGAGCGCTGTGAGTCGTTGCAGCTCGATTTCCTGGTGACCCATCCTGGTAACGCTACGGATGGCGACCGGGCGGCCGGTCTCAAACGAAACGCCGAAGCGATTCGTCGTGCCCTCGATCAGATCGATTGTCGGACACCGGTGCTGATCGAGGCCACAGCGGGTCAGGGGACGGCACTGGGCTGGCGCTTCGAGGAGCTGGCGGAGCTTCTGGAGCTCGCAGGACCGTCGCATGACGAACGTTTGGGACTGTGTATCGACACGGCCCACATCTTCGCCGCCGGCTACGACATAGTCGGCAACTACGATGCGGCTATGGAAGAGCTCGAGCGAGCCGTCGGACTCGAGAGAGTGCGCCTGTTTCACATCAACGACTCGAAGACCGCTCTCGGTAGCCGTGTTGATCGGCACGAGGGGATCGCAGACGGCACCTTGGGCGACAGGCCGTTCCGACGAGTCATGCGCGACGAGCGGTTCGCCGGCGTGCCGAAGGTGATCGAAACGCCGAAGGGAAAAGACCCGATCCGCGCTGACCGACGGAACCTGCGACGCCTGAGACGCTACCTGACCTCTTGACAAACCCCTTCTAGCGGCACAGCGGAGTGTGATCCGTCGCTTGCTTGGCGCGCTCCGGCGCGGTATGGATATCTAACGGGCCGAAGTGCCCTCTGTCCTCACGCACCGATCCGCGTTATTGATGGACTTGGAAAGCGGACCACCGTTATGGCAAAGAAAGCAAAACCCGGAGCAAGCTCGGAGATCGAGGCGCGCCTGAGCACGATGTCCGAAGTGCTGGGTCGCGAGCTGCCCAGGCAGTGGCCAGCCGAACCCACGCCCGAGGAGAAGCATCGTAATCTGCTGGAGAACGCGCAGCAGCTGTACGAGAATGAGCTGACCTGGGAAGAAGAGACGGGCGAAGAGTCGATGGAGGAGGGCGCCGTGGTTGCCCTCGTCTTTCCCGGCACGTTGGCGCTGATCGACGCGCTGGTGACTTCGCACACGGAAGGCGAGCACGGCGAGGGCGCCCCGCACCGCGACGTGGTCGAGGCGTTCGCCGGCTGGCTTTCGGACAGGCTGCGGAAGCTCCGCTCCGGGGAGATCCGTGGTAGCGCTACGGACCGGGCCAAGGAGGCGGACCTCACGGACCGGTTGATCGATCTGGTGCTGCACCGGTACTGCGCGTTGGAGGCGGACGAGATCGAGCAACTCGAAGCAGCGCGCGAATAGGCTCGACGACCGCAGCACAACACTCAACATACCTCACACGAATCGCTGAGATGAACATCATAGTTTGCGTGAAGCGCGTGCCCGACTCGGAGAGCCGAATCACGATAGCCGGCGACTCCGTCGACACTCAGGGCGTCAAATTCGTTCTCAACCCTTACGACGAGTTCGCCGTCGAAGAAGCTCTGAAGCTCAAGGAGGCGGCGGGCGATGGCAGCGTGACCGTGTTGACGCTTGGCGGAGACGATGCAAAGGAGACGCTCCGTACGGCGCTGGCGATGGGCGCCGACCAGGCGGTCCTGCTGAAGGGTGAGCCGTCGGTCGATGGCCTGGGTACGGCCGAGAAACTGGCCGATGCGATCCGTGACCGTGACCACGATCTGGTTCTGTTCGGGAAACAGGCGATCGATGACGACAACCTCCAGGTGCCGGCTATGGTGGCCGAGTTGCTCGATGTTCCCTGCGCAACCGTAGTCGTCGAGTTGAAGGTCGACGGCGGCCAGGTCACGGCCAAGCGGGAGGTGGAGGGCGGTCACGAGATTTACACGTTTGCGACGCCGGCTGTTATCGCGGCCCAGAAGGGGCTGAATGATCCGCGCTACGCCAGCCTCAAAGGCATCATGCAGGCGAAAAAGAAGCCGTTGGAGGAGATTGACGTCGGTGATGCCGAATCGAAGCTCGAGATCATAACCATGACGCCTCCACCGGAGCGTTCGGCGGGCGAGATAGTCGGTGAGGGATCCGACGCGGTCCCCGAGCTCGTCCGCAAGCTCCGCGAACAGGCAAAGGCCATATAGAAAGCAGACGAGTAGATATGAGCGTTCTCGTATTCGCAGAGCAAAGGGGTGGTGAACTTCGCAAAGCGGCGCTGGAAGCCGTTACCGCGGGTCGACAACTGGCGGATGCGATGGGTGGCGACCTGGCGGCGATCGTCATCGGGCCGCCCGGTATCGCCGCGGCGGCGGATGCGTTGTCTCGGCACGGAGCCGACGCCGTGCTGGTTGCGGCGGATGATGCGTTCGCTAGCTACGCGCCGGAAGCCTTCACCGGTGTGTTGAAGAGCGTGATCGACGGTCGATCGCCGAAGGTCGTCCTGTTCACGGCTAGCGCGTTAGGTAAGGATCTCGCACCGCGGGTGGCGGCACAGGTCAAAGCGGGCCTGGCCAGCGATGCGACTCAGATCTTCATGGAGGAAGGTCGCCTGGTTGCGTTGCGACCGGCTTACGGCGGCAAGGTGATACAGAAGGTCGGCTTCATGGGAGAGCCGGCAATCGCGAGTCTGCGCCCAAGGTCGTATGCGGCGACGGAAGCTCCGCGGGATGCGCAGGTTGAGGAGCTGACGCCCGATCTGGATCCGGCGGCGCAACGCACTCGGGTCGAGGTCGAGGCAGGCGTGCAGAAGGAGCGTCCCGACGTAGCCGAAGCGGAAGCGATCGTCGCCGGCGGTAGAGGACTGGGTGGACCGGAGGCCTGGCAGATGCTGGAGGAGCTGGCCGACGCTCTTGGCCCCAACACCGGGCTCGGTGCCAGCCGCGCCGTTGTGGACGCGGGCTGGCGGCCACATTCGGAACAGGTCGGCCAGACGGGTAAGGTCGTGTCGCCACCTCTCTACTTCGCCATCGGGATCAGCGGTGCGATCCAGCATCTTGCCGGGATGCGAACGGCCGGGTGCATCGTCGCGGTGAACAAGGACCCCGAGGCGCCGATCTTCAAAGTCGCCGACTACGGCATAGTGGGCGACGTGGCGGAGGTTGTTCCGCGACTGACCGAAGAGATTCGCAAGTTGCGTTCAGGGGGCTGAGTAGCGATGGGACTCTCGCGGAGGATCGCAGTACCGGTCTTGGCGCTCGTTTTGCTGGCATCGTTTGTGGCGCCGGCGCGGGGACAGTTCGAAGAAGAAGACACGCTGCCACGCTTTGATGCGGGACTATTCTTGGACTTCAACTTCCGTGGCACGCGGGGTCAAACGCTCGGTGGGGTTGAGGTCAAGCTCAACAACAGCCTGGCCGTCGGCTTGCGGTTCGACTATCGTGCCACGGGAACGTTGACGCTCGGCGCTTTCGGGAGCTACTCACGAACCGACGAGAAGTTGACGAGCCAGGACGGGACCGTCGCCACCGGGATCGCTAATTTCAATATCTTTCAGTTCGGTGGCGAACTGCTGTTGAGAGTGAAGCCGCAAATTCCCGGCTATTTCATCTTGGGGGGCGGTGCTCAGCACGTCACTTCGGCCGGCGATGACCCGCAGATCACTGATCCCGGAAGCTTCACGGAGCCGTTTGGGATAATTGGCGCGGGATATGAGTTTGCCTCTACACGCCGCCGGGCCTTTCGCATCAATCTCCGGTTCCACCTGATCAATCCATCCGAACAGCTGAACGCCGAACCGAAATCGATCTCCGTCGATTTCGTGCTTGGTGCAGCTTTCATTCTGAGATTCTGAGTTCCGCGGAAGCGACCAAGGGTCTCGCGCCGCTTACAAGAACCGGGTCGACTACTTTTCCCGCAGTACGATGGCGTCCAGCTCGGTTCCGGTTGGTAGTCTGCTGTCCGCCGGGACGATGATCAGCGCATCCGCTTCCGACATCGAAGTGAGTATTCCCGAGCCTTGCGGCCCCGTAAGCCGGGCCGACCAGCCACTGCCATCCCGGTCTAGCGTCGCGCGGTAGAAGTGGGTCAGCGGTCCCTTCGTCGTGACCGGTTCCGCCAGGCGCACGCGGCGCAACGGCCGGTCGTACTCCTCGAGGCCGACCATCTTTCGAAGTGCGGGTCGAACCAGAACCTCGAAGGTCACCATCGACGACACCGGGTTGCCCGGCAAAGCGAAGACAGGCATCGAGCCGAGCATTCCGAACGTGAACGGGCTGCCGGGTCGCATCTTGATCCGATAGAACAGGAAACTGATTCCCAGGTCATCCAGCACTTCCTTCACATAGTCGTGGTCGCCCACCGCGAGGCCCGCCGATGTGATCAGGGCGTCGCAGCCCGCAGCGCCCTCCAGATGCGTTCGCAGGCTCTCCCGGTTATCACGGGCGATCCCGAGTAGTTCGGGCTCACCCCCCGCTTCCACGACCTGGGCGGCGAGCGCGTAGGAGTTGGAGTTCATGATACGCTTGCCGGCGTGCACCAACTCCAGCTCGTTGAAGTCGGCCAGCTCGTTTCCCGTCGATAGGATGCCGACGGTAGGCTTCCGGTAGACCGGTACCGAGGGCTGGCCGAGCATCGCCAGCACGCCCGTCTCCGCCGGGCGGATCAGGGTGCCCGCCGACAGCGGTCGCGCGCCGACCTTGAGATCCTCTCCGCGGCGTCGGATGTTGCGGCCGGCGTCACTCCCGTCGATCACGCTTATCGTGCCGGGCTTCGGGCCCGGCTCTGTGTGTTCGAGCCGGGTGACGCCGTCGGCTCCGTTCGGAACCGCGGCTCCCGTCATGACACGGATGGCTTCACCCGGACCTACGGATCGGGTGGGGAACTCACCGGCGGCGACTTCCTCAATGACCTGAAGGATCACCGGGTTGTTCCGTGTGGCTCGGGCCACGTCCCGGGACAGAACGGCAAAGCCGTCCATCGCCGAATTGTCCCACGCCGGATGCGTGATGGCGGACTCGACGTCGGCCGCGAGTATTCGTCCCGTCGCCTCGGTCAGAAGAACGCTCTCGTGCTCGAGCGGTCCGACGTGTGAGAGTATCAGCTCGCGGGCGTCCTGGTAACTGAGCCAGTCGGGCTCCCGCGGCTGGCGCGCCCGCTTCGTGCCGCCCGTCATGATTCGGGATCCTCGCCCCGGGCCAGCGCCTCGGCGCGTTCGCGATCCTCTGGCGTGTTCACGTTCATGAACATGACGCCGGGGTCGCCGTAGTTCGCGACCTCCTGTTTGGGAATCTTGCGGAGCTCGACATCGGGATAGAAGGAGATGACACGCAGGTCATCGCGAGCGATGGCCGCCTCGATGGCTAACCGGCAGCCGGTTCCGTAGAACGCGCATAACGGTTCGAGCCCTCGGTGAGAGTCGCTTTCCGGCACGACCGCCCGGCCAGAGCTTGCATCGGCGACGAGCCGCTCGAGGAGTGCCGAAGAGAGGAACGGCATGTCACCGGCTACCACCAGGGCGCCATCGCATCCCAATTCCTCCGCCCACGTGACGGCCGTGTAGATGCCGCCCAGGGCTCCCAGGCCGGGCTTCACATCGGGACGCGTATCCAGACCGAGTGAGTCGTAGGTCTCTAGCTCGTTGGCCACCAGAACCACGTTCCCGGTCGCCCGTTCCATGGCGCGAGTTACGCGCCGGACGATCAAAACACCGGCGACGGTTTCCAACACTTTGGCCTGGCCGCCGTACCGGACGTTGCGGCCACCGGCCAGTACGACGCCCAGTGTTTGACGGTCCGAGTCGCTCGCCGGGCTCACAGAAGACGCTGGCGCCTCAGCTCTTTGTGCTGGGTTCGCAAGCACTGATCCATGACGACCGTAACGTTCGCCTGACGGGCCAGCAGCGCGGCCTCATCGTTGATGACACCGAGCTGCATCCAGACGAGGCGCGCGCCGATCTCGATCGCTTCCTGCACGTGCGGAACGACTAGCTCGGGAGCGCGAAAGATGTTGACGATGTCGATAGGACCTTCACCTTCGCGGGCCGTCAACAGGTCGGGGTAGGCCTTTACTTCAAGGATCACATCGTGCTTGGGATTGACCGGGACGACGCCGAACCCTTGTTCGATCAAGTACCGCGCTACCGAGTTGCTGTCCCGGTAAGGTTTGGGTGAGCAGCCGACAACGGCGATTGTCTTTGTGTTCTTAATGATGTCGATCGTCTGTTGGTCCAGGAGCATAGTCTAGAGTCTATTGGTTAGGTCAAGGCCCGGGAGCCCGAAGGCCGGGTCGATCTTCCGCTTGATCGGTTCGGGAAACACGCTTAGTGCCACCTCGAGGGTCGGACAGACGACGCCGCTCCGCAGGTGGCCGCCCAGCACAGAAAAATTACGGCGTCCCAGGGTGACGTGAACGTGAACCAGCGGCGCACCGTCCATCTGGGCGACGTTACCGACCAGCGCGAGTACCTCCACCTGCTCTTCGTATTCTCGGTCGTGATATTGCTTTCGCGTGGCGTCGAAGTAGGCGATCTCGAACTTCTTCATCGCGCCTATGCCTGTGAAGGCGCCCGCCGCTATCGAGTTGGCTGAGAGGAATTCCAGGAATCGGTCCGGAAACACCTCGCCTTCTTCGAAGCGTAGGATATAGCTGTCGCCCTGTCGATCGTAGAACATGTAGACCCAGGTTGATGGATACTAAGGCATCAGCGACGGCGTGATGCCGAACAATAACTCTATCAGAAGTTTCCCGATCATGTAAGGCACGAATCCGGCCAGCGCCGTTGCCAGTGCCCGACCCGTGTTGAAGTCTAGCGCCTGTCGAATCGCCACAAGGACCGTCGCCACCATCCAGATGAGGATCCCCAGCTGCAGAGGAAACCCAACGCCAGGTATGAGGCGAAGCACCAGCAGGATCCCCGGCGCTTGGGCAAAACCCACCGTTCGAAGCAGTTCGCCCCAGTCGGCGATCCCGTCGAACAGCTGGACGCCGACCCAGTAACAGGTGGCGGACCAGAGCCCCCAGCCCAGATAGGCGCCCAGAATGCCGGCGATCGTTCCTCCGGGGCCCATCGATAGGCCGTCCACGGCGGCTGCCAGCGCCACCAGCCCCACCACCAGCGCGGCCTGGGTCGTAGCGGTCTCGTCGTGCTCGACCTCTTCGTAAACATCGATCTTGAAGGTGGCCGCCCCCAGCAAGCGGCGACCAAAGCTCGTGCGCGCCTCTGGCGCGAGCTGCTCGTGCTCCATCAGTCGGCCTTTCGCAGGTTGGAGTGGACTTCGGCGCCAATATAAGAGGCCGCGTGCCCGTGAAGCCAGTTTGATGGAGCTCCTAAATCGGGTGCGTCAGCGCGTGCGCATGCGAAGGCCGAGGTACAGGTTCCGCCCCGGCGCCGGCTCGAAGAAGTTACCGCGTGACGCGTTGACGACGACGGAGGAATTGAAGCGGGCATCGAATAAGTTGTTGATGCCCAGAAGCGGTACCAACAAGACGGTACCCAATCGCAGGTCGTAGCCGAACCGCAAGTCCGCCGAGATGTATCCGTCGTTGCGGTTCGCGTTGGCGTTGTCCACGAAATACTCGCCGACGGCGGTAAGCCTCAACACGGTGGAGAAACCGGCGACTCCGTAGGCCATCCGGAGGAACAGCTGGTTGCGAGGCACCCCCGGTACTTTGTTGCCGCTGAAGTCGCCAAGATCGGTGACGAACTCGTCGAAGCGGAAGTTCGAGTAGGTATAGGCCATGGCGAATCTCAGGCCTTTGGTCAACAGGGCCGACAACGCCGCCTCGACGCCAGTATGGTCGCTCGATCCCGCATTGCGGAAGAAAGCCCGGCCGATATTCGTCGCCTCGAAGCCGATGATCTGATCCACGATGTCCTGGCGGAAGATCGCCAGGCCATAGCTCAGGCGGCCGCCGGCCGTGCCCTTGAAGCCAACCTCGAAGTTGATGGCGCGCTCCGGGTCGAGCTCCTGGTTGAATCCGCCCAACGTGTCGGTGAGCTCGGTGGTCGTGGGCGTTTGGAAAGAGCGGCCGACGTTGGCATACAGGTTCAGCCAGGGGCGCGGCGTGTAGCGGAGCCCGGCCATCGGGCTGAGCTGATCCATCGTTCGGGTCCCGGAGTCATCGCCGTCGGCGGTCAGTCGGTCGTCCGCCTCGAACCGAACGAGATCGTACCGGGCGCTGGCCGTCAGTTGAAGGGCGGGGCTGAATAGCCAACCGCCATAAACGAAGACTCCAAGCGCCGTCACCAACTCGAGCTGCTCGAGTGTCACCGGACCAAGCTGCTGATCATCACGGGCATGCTCGACACGGTCGTCGTGCTGGTGGTCCAGATCGACTCCAGTCGTCAGGGCGGTGAGCTTGCCGGCCGTCGGCGTCAGGCGGTACTCGGCGCGTGCCCCGGCGACACGCCGCTCGAGCTCGATGAGGGTGAAGGGAATCCTGTTGTTCAACTCCCGTAAGACGCCATAGCCCATGAGCGCGACCTCGTGAGCGTCGCCCAACCACCTTCGGTAGCGCAGTCCCAGCTGCCCCTGCTTCGATTCTTCGCCGAGGTTCTGGCAACCGCCGAAGCCCGGATCAGGTGGACACTGCTCTGGGGAAAGGGCTATGTCCCGCGCCGTATCGGGGACGGTGCGCGCCAACGAATCGGGCAGGCTGCTGGGGTTGTCGGCCTGTGGTGAGTTCGCGTAGTTGACGATCGCCGTCAGTTCGGACGATTCATCCGGCCGAAAGCGGAGCGTGCTGTTGAACAGGGTGTACTTCGAGTCGCTATGCAGCCGGTAGCCATCGGTTTGGAAGACGCTCAGATGGCCGCCGTAGTCGAAGCTACTCGACCCTCCGGCCGCCTTCAGGTCGTACTTCTGATAGTTGTTTCCGTTATCGAAGCGGCCGCCCAACAGCCAGATCTCCGGCCGAAACGGAACGAACGGTGGGCGCTCCGTCTGTACGCTGATCACGCCCCCCGACGCATTGCCGTACAGAGACGAGGCGGGGCCGCGGATCACCTCGATGCGACCGGCCGCCGCCAGATCGAGGTTGTTGAGTTGCGACTGCCCGTCGGGCAGCGTCAACGGTATGCCATCCTGAAGAATGCGTATCCCGCGAACGCCGAACTGCGAGCGTACGCCGGTTCCGCGAATCGCGATCCGGTTGCCGAGTGCGAAGTTGTAGCGGTTGTTGACGATGACGCCGGGGATCTCGATCAAGGATTCATCGAGTGTGATGGTCGCCTCGAGACCCTGGATCTCGGCGGCGCTAAGTAGGCCGACGGCGTAGGGGAGCTTGACGAGCTCCTCTTTGCCGCGGGTCACGCTAACCGTGATGCCTTCGAGTTCGTATAGCGCGACTACATTGCCGGTGTCCGCGGCTGCGGTATCAGTCTGCTGGGCGACGGTCGATGCGGGTGTGGTGAGCGCCAGGAGAACCGCGCAGTGCAGACAAAGGGGTCGCACCCATCCTGTGGCGCGACCCCTGACTACTGACTTGAACCCTGTCAATCGAACTAGGCCTCAGTAGAACTGGGCCCGGTCCAGCGTCCGCTAGAAGCGGAAGAAGACACCCGCGGCGAGCGGCAGGTTCACGATCGTGTCGTCCTCAGCGAACGCCACGACGACGAACGTGTTCAACGTCAGGCCGATCTGCGGGTTGATATACCAATAGAACTTGAAACCACCGTTGGCCGCGAAGTTGGTCTCGGACTCTAGCCCTTCTTGGCTTGGGCTCAAGGTCTGAGCGCCAACGCCGACCTGACCGAGTACGCTAACTGACTTGCCTTCGGTGAAGTCGTACGCGCCGGACAGGAAGTATGAAAACACGTCCCAGTCTGTCAATTTGATGCTGTTAATGGTAGCGCCGGTCACCAGCCCCCAACTGCCGTTGGCCAGGATGTAGATCTTGGGAATGATCTGGTAGCCCACTGTGGCGCCCAGGGCGGCACTGATGTCCACCGCGTCGGTCCACCCTTCCGGGCTCAGCGGGATGAATCCGCCACCATACAGCTCGATCACCCAGGGCCGCTCGACCTGAGCTTCGGCCTGCGGAACCGAGCCAAAGAGCAGTGCGATCGCGAGCACCGGAACTAACCAAGTGATCCGTCTCATGTGTGTCTCCTCCTTTGTGGAGCTTCCTTGAAATACAGAGGTGCGGCTCGAATCCAGGCGCTGAGCCGGAAGCCCGGTCCGGCCGCCACCTTCCATGTCAAAAGCGCTTGGAACGTACGATCTCCCGGGCCGACCAGAATCTATGGGGCTAAAGGGCTGATCGGAACTGGGGTAATCTGGCACCCCCGGCGCCTCGTGCGCAAGGATCTGGGCCGATCTCCGGCCGCCGGCCAAAAACGCCCCGGCATGGCCCGGCAGTCCCTCAGTTAAAGACCACTTCCGCCTTGATGAGAGCCGTGATCTGGTTCTCCTCCAGGTCGAAGTAGCGTCGGTAGACGGCTTCGAATCGAAGGCCGAAAAAGGCGGACGCCAGGGTCCGGTAGCCGACGGCCGCTCCAGCCGTGAGGTCGGAGTCGGAGCCAGCGCCCAGATCCCAGCTCAAGTACGCTCCGTTCACGGCAGCGTAGAACGAATTGCCGGCGACGCCGGCGAAGTGCCACTCTAGCGCCAGGTCGATGGCCAGTCCAAAGCTGGAATCGCCACCGTCGGGCTTGTAGTAGGCGAACGCGAGTCCGGGAGCCACGACGAGGTTGGGGTGAGGGAAGAACCCCGCATAGACCTCCGGCGCCGCGCGAAGACTCGATTCGCCCGTGGGCAGCAACGGGCCACCGCTCACCAACGCCACATCGACGCTCTTCGCTTCCGAGGTGTAGGTCACGCCGAACAACGTTCCCCCGAGCGACCACTTGGGCGTCGTCTGGGCGCTCACCCCGGTGGGCAAGATCGCCAGGAGGGCGACGAGCAGCAGCGTTCTGTTCAACACGTGGCTCAGAACCAGTAGGTAGCGATGAAGCTGAGCTGCCAGTTGTTGGTCCACTCCTTTGACGGAGGGAAGGGCAGCAGGTTGATCCCTCCGAGGAACCAGCCCTCCGGGGTCGTCAATCGCCAGATATTGTCTTCGAACGTTATCCGGGCGCCGATGCGGCGGGAGATGACAATAGCCGTTCCGAAGCCGACCTGGCCCATGAAGCTGGTGCCGAAGTTGAATCGCTCGAGCGGCCCCAGGTCGCAAGTCGGGTCCGGGTTGTTCGGGATCGAGCAGTTGACATCTCCCGCGACATCGATGGCGATGCCGGCACCGCCGATCAGGTACGGCACGAGTCGATGCCAGGTTCGCGCCCCGGTCAAGTTGAACTGCAGTCGCGCGCTGAGCATCAGCAGGTTGAACGGTGTCGTCCCGAGCTTTTCCGGCCTCGATTCGCCGGTAGAGGGGTCCATCACGTTACGTTCCGTGGGGAAATAGGAGACGTTCACGCTGACGTTGAGCGGATCGCTAATACGCATCGCCCCCTGCAGACCGATGGCTGGCCCCGGCTGAGCACCCAGCCCCCATCCCCCTGCGTCAGCGAATATGTAAGCGACGTAAACGCCGACATCTCGCTTGAAAGAGAGGAACCGGTAGGGCGAATCGATCGTCTGAGCACCGAGCCGGTTCGGTGCGGCCAGCGATACCGAGATGGCCACCAGCAACAGCATGTAGTTCCGCATGGTGGGCAGTTTACACGACAACGCCCCGGGCGCAACAGCAGCCGGCAATTGACAATCGACTCTCAGGACGTTACGCGTGGTAGGGGCGCAAGGCCGACCGGCCGCCGCCCAGGTGCGGGGAGGGAGATGATGAGAGCTGGATCCACTCTGTTGTACGCCTGCCGGGCTGCGTTGCTGATCGCCGCGACGTGGCCGCTCGCCGTCGAGGCCCAAACGACAGCACGAGTCGTCGTCGCTGAGGAGAACTTCCGACGCGAGCCCAACGGTACACAGCTCGCCACCGTGCTGCGGGGCGCCGAGCTTCCCGTCGTCAACGAACAGGGCGGTTGGGTCGAAGTCGAACTTTCGGGGTGGATCTGGGCGCCGTCGGTGTCGGATGCCAATCAGGGGGGCTTCGACCTGCGCGTCAGCGCAGCCGGAGGAGAAAACCTGCGATTTCAGCCGCAGGGCGTGATCGTGGCCCGCCTGTTGCGCGGCTGCTTGTTGGATCGGGTTACCACCGACGGGAACTGGGTCCGTGTGACGCGGCGCGGTTGGTTGTGGAGGGCCTCCCTCGAGCTGGGTTACGAGGCCGAGGCGCCAGCGACGGAGTCCGCGGACACGGCCACCGAGACCATCCCAACCAGCGAGAGTCCTCAACATGTCGTCGCGGCGGCCCCGCTCATCGTCTACTCGACGCCGGGCGGTGACACCGTCGCGACCTTCCAACCGGGAGCCGAGGCGCAGGTCCTCGGCCGCACCGGCGACTGGATACGGATTCGGGTCGATGGCTGGGTCTACGGTCCGGAGGCGTTCGATTCGCTGCTTCGCTTGGCCGATACCGGCGACTTGACGCCCGCCCAATTGCGGGCGGACCCGGCCCGCTACCGAGGCGCTCTGGTGCGCTGGCGCGTCCAGATCATCTCTCTGCAACGAGCGGAGAGAACGCGCCGGGACTTCGAGGAGGGCGAGCCCTTCCTGCTGGCCCGCGGGCCGGCTGGCGACGCCGGGTTCGTCTATCTGGCGGTGCCAGACGATCTGCTGCCTGTGGTCGAAAGCGTGCCGCAACTTGCGTATATTACGATCGTCGGCCGGGTCCGAACCGGGCGCTCCAGCCAGATGGGTGGTCCCGTAATAGATCTTACGGATATCGAGCCCGAAGAAGAGCCCGGCGGCTGACTTCAAGAGGTAGCCGAGCGTGCCACTTAACGTTCCAGAGCTGCCACTCGTCCCACAGTATGGTGGCCGTTTTTTTCCCCGTTTCAGCATTCCCAAACGGTACCGCCAGCGTTTTATTGTGAGACTGCCGGTTGGCGCCGCGAGCGTCGATCGGCCGGAGGTGTGTTAGATCATCCGGTCGCGCGTGCGCGGTTGTCTAGGTAAAAAGCGAGGAGCACATGGCACCCCGTTGGCTAGTTAAGCCGCTCGTTTTGTCGGTTGTGATCGGAGCCGTTGCCTGTGGCGGCGATGAGGACGGTCCGACGGCGCTGGACCCGAACGTGTATCAGCTGAACGCGGTGTCGGGTGGTGGGGGCTCCGGCCTGGCCGGGACGGTCGTGGATGAGATGTTCGTCGCCGAGGTCGTTCGCAAAGACGGCGGCGCTCCCGAAGACGGCATCTCGGTTGACTGGCGAGTCGTCAGCGGGTCGGGCGCGCCGACGCGAACTTCTTCGGTGACCGATGCCGCCGGCGAAGCGTCAACACGGGTGGAGCTTGGCACGGGGACCGGTAACCTGGTCCTCGAGGCCTCGGTGCTGGGTCTTACCCCGGTGACGTTCCCGGCGGTGACCGTGCTTCCTGCGCCGACGATCGCCTCGCTGTCCGCAAGCAGCGCCGATCCGGGCGACACCATTGTGGTAAGAGTGAACAACCTGCCGTCGCTGTCGGCGTCTGTGCTGTTCGACGGTGTCGCTGGCGAAGTCGTTGACGGTACCGTGGGCACTCCAACTACGCTCGAAGTTATAGTGCCGGCGCCGGCGGGTGTCTGCAGTGCCTCCGGTGTGGCAGTCGACGTCAGGGTGCGCGCCGACGGTGTCACCACCGGTTCGAGAACGTTGAACGTCAGTGTACCGGCTGATCCGTTCCAGGTGGGTCAGGTCCTGGTGATCGAGGGTACGAGCGATGTTCAATGCGCGCTGTTGCCCGCTGACGGCGGCAACGCGAAATACCTCCTCGTCGCGCTGAGCGCCGAGCTCGAGGTGAACGCCAACTTCCAGGTCACCCTTGGGGCGGGCAACGTGGCACTTGACCCCGCCGATGACGCGCGAGTCGATCCGCAGACCAGCTTCCACGATCGTCTGCGTGCCATCGAAGCCCGTCTGGCGGCCGCCAACCTGCCTGCGGCGCAGTCATCCCGGGCGCCGCAATTGATGGCGGGGCCGAGCGTTGGAGACAGACGCAGCTTCTGGGTCGTAAGCGACCTCGATGCCGTGAACGCAGGCAATGTCGACGAAAACGCGTTCGACCGCATCAATGCGACGTTGCAGTTCATTGGCGGCAACACCCTGCTTTATGTCGATGACGCTTCGCCGGCTCCCGGACTGACGCAGTCGGACATCGAGGCGCTCGGCAAGCTCTATGACCAGCGGCTTTACGAAGTTGATGTCGATTATTTCGGCGAGCCGACGGACGTGGATGACAACGACCGGGTCGTGGTGTTGCTGTCGCCGGTGGTCAACTCGCTGACGGAGCGCGGCTCCAACGGTGTGATCGTCGGGTTCTTCTTCGGGCTCGACCTCTTCACTCCCAATGCCGCCGGCTGTCCGGAGTGCCGTTTTTCTAACGGCTCGGAGATCTTCTACGGTTTGGTTCCGGACCCCAGCGGCATCCATAGCGACCCGCGTAGTCGGGAGTTCGCCGTCGGACAGCTGCCCGGTGTGATGGTCCACGAGACGCAGCACTTGATCAACTTCCGCTACAAGGTCTTCGATACGCCGACGCTGCCGGCGCTCGAACTGTTGTGGCTCAGCGAAGGTCTGGCTCACATGGCGGAAGAGAAGGGCGGCGACGTGCTGTTCGAGGATGGTGACACGGATCTGTCGAACGAGATGTACTCGACCGTGTTCGCCCGTGTCGCGTCTTATCTGGTGGCGCCGGATTCATTCTCCATGACCGCGACGACAGGCGGCGGCTCGTTGGGCGAGCGCGGTGGCTGGACGCTATTCCTGCGTTGGATTCTCGAGCAGTACGGGGACTTCATGCTCCGCGACCTGACCCAGGAGCCGGAGCGCGGCGTGAACAACGTGGAGCAGCGGACGGGCGAGTCGTTCTTCAGAATGTTCGCCGATTTCGCCGTCGCGGCGTGGGCCGACGATCTGAACATACCGGGATTGGCGGAGCGCTATACGATACCGAAGTGGGACATTCGTGAGATCGTCAAAGTCGTTCCACCGGGCGGCGGCAGCCCGGTGTACGCTCTGCAACCGATGCAGATGACGTTCGCCACCTTCCGCGGCTCCGCGATCAGGCAGTTCATGGCCGCGACCAGCCCGCTCTACGTCGAGCTCGACGCCGCGGGCGACAATACGGCCCTGCAGCTTCAGCTCAATGCAACGACCGATGCCGGGCTGGCCATTCTGCGCTACGAATAGAAAAGAAAGAACATTAGGTGTTAGGTGTTGAGGATTTGAAAACAATCCTCAACACCTAACACCTAATCCTTAGTAGACCAATTCCTCAGGTAGGTTTTTCCAGCCCGTCGAGTATTTCTCGTATCTTCCAGAACTTCTTTTCGATCTCCGGCTTCAGATCCTGGCGTCGGATTCCGAACGCTGGATGATAAAGGGGTAGGAAGGTGATCTCGCGTCCGCCGATCAAGTGTTTGCGTTCGACGCCGACGGCTTCCGAGAGCTTCTCCTTCGGGAAGAAGCGTTCGAGGGCGAAGCGACCCAGCAGCACTACGAGGTCGGGTTTCATCAGCGCGAGCTGACGCTCCAGATACGGCGCGCAGTTTTCCATCTCCGGCGCCTTCGGGTTTCGGTTCTCAGGTGGACGGCATTTGACGATGTTGCTGATGAAGACCTGCTTGCGATCGAGCCCGATCTTGCCCAACAGTTCGGTCAGATACCCGCCCGCATCGCCGACGAACGGCTCGCCCTTCTGGTCTTCCCACCGTCCCGGTGCTTCGCCGATGAAGAAGACGCGGGCATCCGGCGGTCCGACGCCCGGCACGGCCTGGCTTCGATACTCCACCAGCTCTTCGCACTTCGTGCAGTTCCGTATCAGCCCGTGCAACTCATCAATCGTTCTGCACGTGACGATCGGATCCGGTGGCGCGAAGAAGTCGCCTTGTGACAGGTCGTGCTCGGTCATTATAGGCTCGCAGCGGCTGCGGGTTGTCGACTACCGATCTCCCACACATCCAGCGGGACACCCTTCTTCTCATCCCTAACCAACGTGACGGCTTCCATCTCGCATTGGGCTTCGCACACGCCGCAGCCCATGCAGGCCTCCCAGTCCACCTGCGAGTGACCGTTCACCGCAATCGCCTCGAACGGGCAGGCGGCTTCGCAGTCGGCACAGGCGATGCAAGCTTCTTCATCCACCTGGGCCACGTAGCCAGAGGAAGCGACCATCGGCACATCGTGCTTGACCATCGCCTCCAGGCCACCGCAGCAACACTTGCAGCAATTGCAGATGGCGTAGAATCGATCCCCGCAGGCGTCCTTGAAGTAAGCCGTGTGCACATGGCCACGTTCACGCTCGGCTGCCAGGACCTCCAACGCTTCCTCCTGGGTGATGCGTCGCGAACGCTGCGGTTGATGCTCGACGGTGAAGTTGCTCTCGCCGATTACCATACAAACGTCCGTGGGCCCGCACGGGTTCTCGCGAGCGTGGCGGCACGGGCATTCGAGCAATGTGATGCCCGGCGGCCCCTTGAGCACGATGTCTCGAGCCATGGGGTAGGGAACGATCTGTTCAAGATCGGTGCGCTTGATATCACGCTCGAGCGTGATGATCCGGCGCGCCAGCTCCGTGGGCAGCACCTTGCCGTGATAGTGATTCGCCCACCAGCGTTTGTGCTCGGGCTTCTTCAAACGCGGCAGCAGGACGTTTACGCAGAAGTCGATGTACTGGTATGGCCAGCGACCATAGACGTAACCGTGCAGGGCGTTGAGTGTGCCGTGCTTGCGGCCGCCGCCGCCCCCCCCGCTGCCGCTCGGCGGCGTGGATCGGCGCGGTCGCATCGATGCGCGAGTGGACGGCAGGATCAGGTGGCCGCGCTCTCCGACAATCCATAGCGCCGCCAGAGAAGCCACGAGGATTACGGGAATCAGCAGTAGCCATGCCATCGGTCCGGCTCCGCTCTGAGGGGTCCGAATTGGTGGGTACACCGCCAAGTTACGGCGCCGGGCGGCTGGCCGACAGCCCGAAACCGGCGCTCGGCGGGCCACGTAGGGTGAGGTGAGATCAAGAGCTTTTCGCCTCCGGGACGGCGGATCTATACATTCCAATCGCTAGCCGCCACCTGGAGCCCGTATAGGGAGACCGTTTGGCATATGGCAGGTCACGTGATACGACGGCCCGTCCGCAGCTTGGCGGCAGTCGCCTTCGCCGTTTTGGCGTCCGCCTGCTCATACGAGAGCGATGGTCAGATGACTGGATTTCAGAACTTCGCTGTTTACATGCAGAGTCCCGGTCACGTCATCGACGCCCTGACTGATGTACTGGCGGGTCAGGGCGCGCTGTCTGCCGACCTGATGGACCAGCTCGATCCAGGACTGCTGGATGCGCTGAACGCCAGCAACCTGGCGCGCCTGAACAGCGAGTCCGTCAGCCTGGGCATGGAGGAGTTGGCGCGGCTCGTGCCGGAAGATGTTCGCCACTTCATCGGCGAGCAGGGCGGCCGTTACATCCTCGAGTTGACGGTAGAGCCGGCAGCGGATGGCGGTCTACGAGTGACGGTGTCGCCGACGATCATCGCCACGGTGCGCGGCGGTGAAGGCCCGCTGGGTGGTCGGCCGCTACCGTCCAACGGTACCCTCGAGAGCACGATTCTGGACGCCCTCACGCGACAGTTGGGTGGCTGAGGGAGAACCATCGAGATGAACGGCATGATGAGGAAAGCCCTCAGAGCGCTGGGGCCGTTGCTGGTAGTGCCTGCCATGGCCTGCGGCGGAGAATATACCGAGACGCCCTCGGACGATGTGTTGGTCAACGATCCTTCCATCGACAGAGGCAACAACACAACGCAAAGCGAGACGTCCGTTGCACGTCACGGCGATGTGGTCGTGGTCGGGTACAACGACTCCGGAGAGTTTCAGCGCGCGCGGAGCATGACGGGCTTCGCATACTCGCTGGACGGAGGGAAGACGTTCACTGACGCTGGGGTACTGAAGCCGGCCGGCGGAGGCCAGAACCTCGGCGACGCGGCGCTTGCCACGGATCGTGACGGGAACTTCTACTTCGCTACGCTCGCCCTCGACAATCGATCGCGTTCCTTCGTCGGCGTGGCCCGGTCGACACGAACCGATGGGGCGGTGGAGTTCTCGGAGCCGGTGCTGATCCCCGGTCTCGATTCCGACGCGTTCCAGGACAAAGAGCTGATCGCTGTGGACGCCAGCGGCGGTCGACGCGACGGGTGGGTGTAT
>JBDHJS010000078.1:0-9883 GCA_039586795.1 Gemmatimonadota bacterium | reverse complement strand
GCTCTCAGCATGGATCTGAGCTTGGCACCGGCTTCTAGTAGGAAGCGAAGGTCAAGCCGAGAGACATATCGAAACAATCGGTCGCGGCGCATACGACGGCGGCAGTCAGAATAGCAAGATCGAACGTCAAGCCGACGATCGTGCCCACCGTTCTTCCGGTGCCGGGCTTCCACTCGATGTACAGGACCTCGTCTATAGGCAATAGCCGCTTCCCACCAGCACGCCCTGTGGTAGGCGGCACCTGCATGGCGATCGCCGAGCGGAACGGAAGCGCGCCTTCCGAAAGCAGCAGCGCAAGCGTCTCTCCCCGAATAGAAGCGTCACCCCCGACAAGCAGTTGATCGACGTCCTCCGGGCTCACACTCTCGAGGCCCGGCTCGCCCGGCGTCCGAACCAACACGTTGTAGAGGTCGAACCCCAGGAGCTCCGTATGCAGCTCGCCACCCCCGATCATGCAGAGGGTGACAGTGTCACCAAGCTCGGGCAGCTGGATACTCGGCAGGTACCGTTCGCGAGCCCGCGCGTAGCGTTTCGCGTACTCTTCGTCCGGTATCGGCTCGATTCCGAGGTACGCACCATCCACGGTGCCGCCGCCTCTGAGCCTCAGTTTTATAAGCTTGCCGGGTTCGATCGTGTCGGGCGCGAAGCTCTCCGACGCGACCGTCCGCTTGTTACCGGAATCAATCAAAGACCCAACGCCGTAGCCAATGAGCGAGCAGCCAGATTGAAAGACGATTAGGCCGAGCAGGACCGCTAAGGTCTGTAGGGAGCGCGGACTGAGCATTTGTGCCTCCGTGTATGAGACGCGCCACATGGTCTAGCACGTCCAACCTCGGCCAATCCGGTCAAGCAGAGGTCAAGCAGAAACAGCTTGAACACTCGAGCCGCCTGCTCACATACGTGACTGCTCCCGACCCTTTTCCACGTCTACTTTCATCAGCATAAGGGTGCCAATCAGAATCATCAGAAACAGTGGCAGAATTGCGCCAGCCATCGAGTTGATCACCGGTACGCCCTCCAGATCGGCCGCATACAGAGCCCCGATGCCGAATAGAAGTGGGCCCACCAGAGAGGCCACTTTGCCAACGATGGCGTAAAGGCTAAAGAACTCCGCCGACTGACCCGGTGGGATCATCAGCGCATAAATGGTGCGGGACGCCGATTGGGATACGCCAAGGACAAGGCCACCAAAGAAGAGCATGATGTAGAGCTCGACCAAACCTTGCATCACCATCGCCCACCCGATGAGCAAGACCCAAACGATCAGTGAGGCGACCAGGGATCGCTTGGTCCCCACGCTCCGTTCGATCCAGATGAATAGCAGAGAGCCAAAGAAAGCGACGAGCTGCACCATCACGAATGCTGGTATAATCGACTCGAGGGTAGCATCCAGTGCCACAATCGAGAACGTGGCCGACTGGCTGATGGCCGTCTGGATGCCATCGTTGTAGAGGAAGAACGCCCCCATGAACAGCAGCAGCTGAGAGTAGAGCGGCAAAGTCCTGGCCGTCTTGCGGATCTGGGAGAAACCGACCGTGAGCAAACGTTCGCCCTCCGGTAACGGCTTGGGCTCGGCCCGCTCCTTCACCCACAAGAACGTCGGGATGGCAAAGACGGCCCACCATACACCGACGCTCAGGAATGACAACCGCCTGGCCCATTCCGGGTTGGGGATCTCGAAAAAGATTAGAGCGAAGTTGAAGACCAGCATGAGAAAGCTGGCGATGTAGCCCAGCCCCCAACCAAAACCCGAAACGAAACCGATGTCATCTTCAGAAGGCGCAACATCAATGAGAAGTCCGTTATAGACGACGTTACCGCCCACGAAACAGATATTGGACAAGACGAACAGCAGCATCCCCAGCTTCCACATCCCCACGCTCAGTGAGACCATCAGCATGGTGGTACCGGCGCCGGCGTAGCAGAAGAAGATGAGGAAGCGTTTCTTTTTCGCCGCGTAGTCAGCCGCCGCACCGATGAGGGGGGTCATGAACACAATCAAGACCATGGACAAAAACACCGTCCAGGGCCAAAGCGTGGCGCTGGGTATCGTGACGCCGAGGATCGTCACCTCTCTAACGAGATCGCCGGCCGCGTCGGCCCCGCTGGTGGCTAGCACGTTCACGAAATACGCCTGAAACACCAATGCATAGACCGTGATGGCAAACGCGGAGTTTGCAAAATCGTAAAGCGCCCAGCCCCAGATCTCTTTGTTGAGTCGCTTCATATCTACCTCGGCCTATCGACGAAAGCGCCGGACAAACATCAGCACTTCAGGCGCGGCGCAAACGCTGGTACCCGAACGACAGTGCGAGCAGGACAATTGCCAGGAGAACGAAGCTGGCGATCCGGTAGAGCTCTGACAGCTGTGACAGGTCGTAGAGGAAGACCTTACCGGCGGCGATAAGCGCCATTCCCAGTCCGACCCAGCGGACCGGTGGCTGTTTCAACCAGAAGCCAACGCTGAGAAGAACCGCAGCATACGCCATCCAGAAGGAGCTGATCGAAAGATCGCGGGCCAGCTCCCAGCGTGCGGCGTCACCCAGCAGATCGTAGAATCGGAATATCTCTGCCGTTCCCCAGGTCAGGAAGAACACGGCAGGCGCCAGCAAGACGAACGGGCGCACTTCGTTCTCCCAGGACTCGAGGCTGTCGAGGCGCCCGAGAGCAAGCCACCACGCGGCGAGGCCGAGACAAGCGGCAAGCCCGGTGAGACCCCAGCCACTGATGAACGCCGGGTCGACCTCCGGACGAAGCTCGACCGAGATCCAATAGCAGAACACCGCCAGGGCGAAAGCGACGAGACCAGATGCCCGAGCTAGCACGCTCTTTAGTCCGATGCCCGCCGCGGTGAACACTACGCCTTCCACGAGCCAGGCCCGCGCCAGCTCCACGTTCTCCCAGAGAATAGCCGGCGCGGCAATCCAGAAGATGCAGCCCAACCCGATGCGCATGGCGGAACTGGCGGCACCGCTGCCGGGTCTGCCCCATACTGCCTGACTCACGTATACGACGCCCAGCACCAGGGCGAGCGCGAAGCCGATCGCGTCGCTCGAATCCCGGTAGACCGAGTCCTCGAGACCCACCATCGCGGCGGCGAAGAAGACCCAGGGTGGAATGAGCGTGAGAACGTGACCGGTTAGCTCATCGGCTCCCCTCAGAAGCTTGCCCGGCTCCTCGAAGGTCCAGTCCGTCATCCCCAGGCTGGCGACCAGGCCGACCAGCCAAAGGACGGCGGCATAGGCTGCGAACTCTATGCCGGTGATTCCCCACCCCTCACCGCCAGCCCACAACGAAAGCCATCCCAGCGCAACCGTCAGCAGCGACACGTAATGCCAGCCGTGGCGGCGTGAGATCCCCAAAGCAGCAGCCACTACGGCCAGGAGGTAGACTCCGTGAAGATGGGGATCGCCGGTGTTGGCGATGGGTAAGAACGTGCCCCCCACCACTGCGAGGCTCGCCAGGTACAACCATCTCCCCCGGTATGCGACCCAAAGGCCGGCGGCGGTCAGCAGGGCCAGATAGCCGAGGCCGAACACGTTCGATGTCGTCTCGACGCGCAGCAGCAGCGGAGCCAGGTAGCCGCCCAGCGCGGCCAGCGCCACGAGAGACTCAGATTTGCGCAGCAGACCCAGCGCCCCGGCCGAAACGACGACGACCGACATCAGGGCGAAAGCTTGCGGAGTGGAGACGAGTGAGTAGAGAGCGGCCGCTGTCCAGATGCACAGATAGATGGCCGCGAACCCTCCTGCGGCGAGCCAGAGGCCGTAGGTCCGATAGCCGAAGGCGCGTATTCTTTCGCCGGCAACCACGGCTACGACGCCGACGCCCGCTCCGAGCAGGACTCGCGCCGCCGGGCCCATCCAACCCCGCTGAATCGCTTCGTTGACGAAGAAGCCGACCGCGAGCACGAGAGCCGTAACACCTAGGAGCAGAAGTCCGCGCCCGCCGAGCCAGAACTCGAGATCGGCGTACTTCTTCTCGCGCTCTTGCACAGCGGTGTCGGCCGTGCTGCTCGCTGTCGCGGGACGTGAAACCAGCGGAGCTTCGGCGACTCTTTCGACGCGCTCCACGATGGGTGGCGGCGCTGGAGTTGCGACCACTTCCTCTTCGACGTCATCCGCGACATCGTCGGCGGCCTTCGCCTCGTAACGCAGCAATCGCTCTTTGAACCGCTGCAACTCGCGCTGGACCTGCTGTTGCTCTCGCTCGAGAACCGCCAGTTCCCGCAGGAGCCGCTCTCGCTCTTTATCAGTCATGACGCACTTCCTCTTGAGTGGTCCTTGTGCTTCGCCAACTCCTGCTCCCGCAGCTCGCGGCGCAGAATCTTGAGCGCCGCGCTCTTCGGGAGCGAATCCCGGAACTCGATCTGCCGTGGAATCTTGTAAGCAGCGAGTTGCTTCCGACTGTACTTTACCAGCTCTTCGGTGGTCACCGTGTGCTTGTCCTTCAGCACGACGAACGCTTTGACGGTCTCGCCGCGACGTACGTGCGGGACCCCGATTGTCGCCGCTTCCAACACGGCAGGGTGGGCGCTGAGGACATCGTCTACTTCGTCGGGGTAGACGTTGTAGCCGCCCGATATGATCACGTCTTTCTTCCGCCCGACGATGTAGAAGTACCCGTCCTCGTCGGTCATCGCGATATCGCCGGTGTGCAACCAGCCGTCACGGATCGTCTCTTCGGTCACGTCCGGCCTATTCCAGTAGCCCTTCATGACCTGCGGGCCTTTAATCAGCAGCTCGCCTTCTTCACCGGGCGGCACCTCCGTCCTGGCATCATCGAGCGCCACCACCTTGGCATCGGTGCCCGGGAACGGGACTCCGATGCTACCCGCTTTGCGCTTGCCCAGTAGCGGGTTCGCATGAGTCATCGGCGAAGTCTCCGTTAGCCCAAACCCCTCGGCGATCAACCCACCCGTGATGCTCTCGAATCTCTCGCGGACCGCAGCCGGCAGAGGCGCGGAACCGCAGACGCAGAACTTGACGCTCGTGAGGTCCAGCTTCCTCGCTCGGGCGTGGTTCGCAATCGCGTTGAACAGCGCCGGGACGGCGGGAAGCATCGTCACTCGGTGCCTGGCGATGCTCTTGATCATCTGAGATATAGCTCGGGGATCGGGGATCAGAACCATCGCGCAGCCGGCGTAGACGGGGAAGTTCATGCTCACGGTCATCCCGAACGCATGGAACAGGGGCAAGCAGGACAGCCACACCTCTTTGCCGCGCTCGAGGCTCGTGAACCACGCACCGGCCTGCTGAACGTTGTACGACAGGTTTCGGTGAGTCAGCATGGCGCCCTTCGAGACACCGGTCGTACCGCCCGTGTACTGCAGCACGGCGATGTCATCCATCCCGATCTCCACCTGGGGTGGCTTGGGTGGCGTCGTCTTGATCAGCCGGCGCATCAAGTGAGTCCGCTCGTCGGCCTGGACTGTTGCCACCAGTGGTGGATTCGCCTTCTTCAGCTTGCGCGGCGCCAGCAGCCTGTGTGGGAGCCCCAGGTACTCCGGGATCGAGGCGATGACGTAGTGCTTCACCGGGAGCTTGTCGCGGATACTCTTTATTCGGCGCTCGAACAGGTAGTCCGCCACCACCGCCAGGCAGCAGTCGGCATCGTTCCACTGGTGTTCGATCTCGCGCTCCACGTACAGCGGGTTCGTCATCACGACCTGGGCCCCCAGGGAGAGCGTGGCGTAGTGGGCGATCACGGCCTGAGGCAGGTTGGGCAGCTGGATCGCCACCTTGCTGTCTTTTTCCACCCCCAGAGCGGCGAACGCCGTGGCGAGCCGATCGACCTCGTCCTTGAGCTGACGGTAGGTCAGGCGGCGGTTCATGAAGATCAGGGCGGGAGCATCTGGGTATCGGGCGGCGGAGCGATCGAGGTACCGGGGGATGGGGACATCCTCGAAGTCGATGTCCGGCGGGACACGCGTCTCATAGAACCTGTGCCAAGAACGATTATCCATCTTCTCCACCCCTCTCGCTGCTCGGGATGCTCGGAATCAGGATTCCCTAGCCCCGATGTAGTGACCCGGGTAAGTTGGCACAACCGGGTAAACTGGCCTTCGGATATCCATCAACTGGTTATCAACTCTGTGGCGTACCTCAGGCTTCTAGGCACCCTTTCGATCGAGGCGCATGACGATACCGCGCTGACGGGGCGGGCAGCGCAGAGGCGGCGGCTAGCCCTCCTCGCGCTACTGGCCCGGGCGCCGAGCTTCTGCCTCACTCGCGACAAGCTGATCGGCTATCTGTGGCCGGAACAGAGCGAAGAGCAGGCCCGGCACCTGCTGTCCGTCGCCACCTACGATCTCCGAAAAGCGCTGGGCGAAAACGTCCTGCTTTCCCAGGGTGATGAGCTGTGTCTCGATTCGGAAGCCGTCCGCTCGGACTTGGCGGAGTTCGAAGACGCGATCGAGCGCCGGGATTACGAACGAGCGATCGAGCTTTATGCCGGGCCCTTCCTGGACGGGGTCTATCTTGCTGACGCGCCCGAGTTCGAGCGCTGGGCAGAGGAAGAGCGTGAGCTTTGCGCGCGAAGGTATCGCGGAGCGCTGGAAGCGCTGGCGGAGTTCCGGGAGAAGTCCGGCGACCTTCCAGGCGCAACCGACGCATGGTACCGCCTGGCCGCGGCTGACTCCTACAATTCGAAGATCGCGCTCCGTCTAATGCAGGCGCTGAATGCGGCGGGAAACCGAGCGGCCGCTCTCCAGCACGCCCAGTCCCATACCCAACTTCTCCGGGAGGAG
Organism: Gemmatimonadota bacterium; assembly: GCA_039586795.1. Taxonomy (GTDB): domain Bacteria; phylum Gemmatimonadota; class Gemmatimonadetes; order Palauibacterales; family KS3-K002; genus Kutchimonas. Next base: position 3,135 of record JBDHJS010000078.1, on the reverse strand, counting down.
TTTGGTGCCGAACCCGACCCAGAGATTGCTGCACTAGCCGAACGACTCCGCGCCGAACCGGCAGCGGTTGCGGGCTCGACGGGACAGTCCAACGCTGGCCAGATCCAACTCAACGAGCCCACCGTAGAGGGGACGGCCGGCGCCCAGATCACATCGGCGCCCGAGCGCACCCGGAGATGGTCCTGGCGCAGGGCCGCCGCGATCTCAGTCATCCTGGTGCTGGCGGCGACAGCCATAGGCGTCTGGATGTCGCGGGCTCAACCTCGGGTCGGGCCAAGCATCGCTGTGCTCCCGTTCGACGATATGAGCCGGGACGGCACCAGCGAGTATATCAGCGACGGGCTAACCGAGGAGATCATCAATTCCCTCTCCAAGATAGAAGGCTTGAGCGTCACGGCCCGCACATCGGCGTTCGCCTTCAAGGGCAAGGACGTGGACGTCCGCGATGTGGCCCGACAGCTGAACGTCGAGACCGTGCTCGAGGGCAGCGTCCGGTCGGACGGCGGCCAGCTTGTCGTGACAGCTCAACTCATCAATGCGGAGACCGGCTACCACCTATGGTCGGATCGGTTCGAGCGACAGTTGGAGGATGTATTCGCGGTCCAGGAAGGGATCGCGCAGGCCGTTGTGGACGCGCTGCGGCCGCAGTTGCTGCGCGAGAGCATTGATCCGCTGGTACACCACTCGACAGAAGACTTCGAGGCTTACTTACTGTACTTGCAGGGACGCCACCACTGGTACCAGCGCACACCCGAAGGATTCGCCAGCGCGATTGAGTACTTCGACAGCGCAATCGCCCGAGACCCCGAGTACGCCATGGCCTACGTGGGTCGTGCCGACGTGTACAACCTCCAGGGCGCCTATGACTACGGTTTGGCGCGCCCAGCCGACGCGTTCCCAAAAGCGCGGGCTGATGCGGAAGCCGCCCTGCACCTCGACCCCGACCAAGCCGACGCCCATGCCGCGCTTGCTAATACCCTGTTCTACTACGAGTGGGACTGGGAGCGTGCCGAACAGGAGTACAGGCAGGCCATCCGACTGAACCCGGGCTATGCGCCCGCTCATCACTGGCTTGCTCTCTTCCTGATCGCCATGCGGCGCGAAGAAGAAGCATTCGCCGCGATCAAGCACGCTCAAGAGCTCGATCCGCTGTCGCTGGTCATGACGACAGCTCTCGGACGTTATTTCTACTTAACCCGGGACTACGACCTGGCAATCCAGGAATACCGCCGTGCCCTGGAAAGGGACTCCACGTTTGCCACCGCCCACGTGGGACTGGGGTGGACCTATCTCCAACAGGGCAAGACAGAGGAAGCGATCGCCGAGTACGAAGCGGCGCTGGCGCTGGGCGCGCCGGAACAGCTTGCACTGGCGCTACTTGGCAACGCCTACGGGCAGTCGGGGAAACACGATGAAGCAGCTTCTATTCTAGAGCGCCTTGGCGAAGAGTCAGAAGGCCGATATGTCCCGGCCGAGTATCTCGCGCTTGTTCACTTAGGCTTAGGGGACTATGACGAGGCACTAGACGGGTTCGACATAGCCTACGCTAATCGGTCTGGAGCTCTGCTTTTTCTCCGTGTGGAGCCGATCGCGGATCCGCTACGATCTCACCCGCGTTTCCAAGCACTCCTTCAGAAGCTGGCACTACCCTGAAAGCAGGGATGATTCCGACGAGATATCATTGGGCAAGTGCACTCCAGTTCAGCTGCCGTGCGTCGGCAGAGGAGCACCGCCGCTCCCTACCCGGCGACTCACGGGTAAGTACCGCTGTCGCCGCTTGGACGCACGGCATTACCATCGCCGCGCCGCCTTCGAGCGTATGGCCGTGGTTGGCACAGTTGGGCGCCGACCGAGGCGGGTGGTACTCCTACGATTTCATCGACAACGGTGGTCGCCCCAGTGCAACGCGGATTCTCCCTGAACATCAGCAAGTCGTCGTCGGCCAGGTTGTCCCGGCCCTTCCCGGTGCGACCGATGCCTTCGTGGTGGCAGACGTAGTTCCCGAAAGCACACTCCTCCTTACGGTCGTCGGGCCAGATGCCACGGTCATCGTGAGCTGGGTCTTCTTTCTGGAACAAGTGCACAACTCAGACACACGCCTGCTGGTGCGAGCGCGAGTGTCAGCTGAATGGCGCGACCTTGCCCGCGATCCGCGAGACGGAGACCAGGTTCTCCTTATCCACCGAATCTACCGACTACTAGCAAGTCTTCCACCATCCCTAATGATTTGGCTCGGCGGCGTTGGACACGGGGTCATGGAGAGACGGATGCTCCAGGGCATCAAACGACGTGCCGAGGGACAATCGTAGAAACGGATGGCCGAGAGCTACCTCGGCGGCGGTCGACGCTGAGGCCCGGGCCCGAGTTCGTGTGTCCGTCCATTGGACAAAAAGAACGTGTATAAACGGCCCCAAAGGGGCCGAAACTTGCCCCCGAACCGGCTCGTAGGCATCCTTAGGACACCTAGAGCCATGCTGGGTCTTCGCAGGATTTTGTATCCTTTGCCGGGATGTTATCCCCGGCCGCCGTCCGTGCCGGGCTGCTATCCTCAGCCGCCGTCGACACCGACGTGCTACCCCCAGCCACCCGATCCCATAGAAAGACTCCCTAGCAAAAAGCGGCGGCACGCTGTTCGCTCGAAACGGCGAAATCGGAAGACGCTACCGCCGAGACGTACGAACTGAACCGAAGGAGCGGACCCATGAGCGAGCCACAGGCGGCAAAGTACAAGACGCCGTTCCTGGTTCTGGCCGTGCTGTTCATCATCTGGGGTATTCTGGGCGCCATCGACTTACGCAACGTGCCCTACTACGGCTACCTCACCGACGGCAACAACACGGTGACTCGCGTCGACGCCGGCAGCCCCGCCGAACGCGCCGGCCTTCGAGTCGGACATTACATCCGCAGCATCGCCGGCATACCCGTGGAGAACGCTCGAGCGCTGGCCGTGCGGTCGCGGCCGGAGATCGGCGAGACCTGGACGCTGGTCGTGGAGCAGCGCGACACGACCGAACTGGTCGCCGGCGAAGAGGAGCCCACTACGGAGAACATTGATATCACGTTTGCCCGGCCACCTGCGAAGCAGACGTTCCTGGGATATGCGGCGGTATTGATCGGGTTGTGCTTCATCGTGTT
>JBDHJS010000077.1:0-9937 GCA_039586795.1 Gemmatimonadota bacterium | reverse complement strand
CGCAGCTATCGGGCGGTCAGCAGCAGCGTGTGGCGGTGGCGCGAGCGATCGTCGGCCAGCCGTTGATCCTGCTGGCGGACGAGCCGACGGGTAATCTCGACTCGAAGAACGGCGAGCACGTGATGGATCTGATGCGCGAGCTGCATTCGGAAGGCTCGACGATCTGCATGGTCACGCACGATCCGCGCTACGCGCACTATGCTCAGCGCAACGTGAACCTGTTCGACGGCCAGGTTGTTAGCGAGGAAAACGGCGAAAAGGCCGCCGAGTTGCACGAAATCGGCTTCTGAGGCGATACGACTCGAGACATGCGATGATCAACCTACACAACGTCGAGAAGTCGTATCAGGTAGGCTCGAGCCAGACCTTCGTCTTACGGCAAATCAATATGAAGGTGAACGAGGGTGATTTTGTCACCATTATGGGGCCCTCCGGCGCCGGCAAGACCACCCTGCTCAACATACTCGCCATGTACGATGGAGATTGGCGGGGTGAGTACTACCTGTTCGATACAGCGGTGCACAAGCTGAGCACCAAGCAGCGGAATGCGCTGAACAAAGAGCACATCGGCTTCGTCTTCCAGCAGTTCCATCTGCTGGACGATCTCACCGTGGCCGAGAATCTGGATATCCCGCTCTCTTACCGGGATGTGAAACGGTCGGAACGGCAGGCAATCGTGGCCGATATTCTTGACCGCTTCAACATCGTGGCCAAGAAGGATCTGTACCCTAGCCAGCTTTCAGGCGGACAACAGCAGTTGGTTGGTGTCGCGCGGGCTCTCGTCGCGGATCCGAAGCTGATCCTGGCCGATGAGCCGACGGGGAGCCTGCACTCCAGCCAGGGTAAGATGATCATGGACACCCTGAAGGAGCTCAATGACCAGGGGACGACGATCATCCAGGTGACGCATAACGAGAATTGGGCGGCGTACGGGAACCAGGTTATCAATCTGCGGGATGGCTGGGTTGAGAAGGACTAGTAGGTGGTAAGGAGTAAGGAGTAAGGGGTAAAGAGAGTGAGTCAGGGGAATACAAAGGCGCGGATACTTGTCGCGGACGACCAGCAGGACGTTCTGCAGGCGTTGCGCTTGTTGTTGAAGGGTGAGGGCTTCGAGGCGGAGACGGCGACGTCGCCGGCTGGCGTCTTGAAGGCGGTGGAGGCGAACGATTTCGACGCCGTGCTCCTCGACCTCAACTACACGCGAGATACGACATCCGGGCAGGAGGGGCTCGACCTGCTGGCCAAGCTGCGCGGGCTAGACAGCACGCTCCCGGTCATCGTGATGACGGCGTGGGGCAGCGTCGAGACCGCGGTTGAAGCGATGCGGCGCGGCGCTCGTGACTACGTGCAGAAGCCTTGGGACAACGCGCGTTTGTTGGCTAACCTCCGCACCCAGATCGAGCTGGGGCGAGCTCTGCGGCGCGAACAACAGTTGGCGGACGAGAACCGCCGCCTGCGAAAAGACGGCCTGCCGGAGCTGATCGCCCAGTCCCGAACCATGTCGCCCGTATTGGAGATCATGGAGCGCATCGCGCCCTCGGAAGCGAACGTCCTGATCAGCGGCGAACATGGTACTGGAAAGGACGTCGTTGCTCGTTGGATTCACGCCGCATCAGACAAAGCGCATAAGCCGCTGGTCACCGTGAACGCTGGCGGCATCGCCGAGACCTTGTTCGAGAGCGAGCTGTTCGGCCACGTGAAGGGCGCATTCACGGATGCGAAGACCGACCGGACGGGCTGCTTCGAGCTAGCCAACGGCGGCACGCTGTTTCTCGATGAGATCGCCAACGTACCGCTCAAGCAGCAGGCGAAGCTGCTAAGAGTGCTGGAGAGTGGTGAACTGCAGCGCGTCGGCTCATCGAAGATTCGCAAAGTCCACGTGCGTGTGCTGTCAGCAACCAACGCCACGATCTCAGACGAAGTCAGCGCCGGCAGATTCCGTGAAGACTTGCTGTATCGACTAAATACCGTGGAGATTCATTTACCGCCGCTGCGTGACCGTCGCGAGGATATCCCGCTGCTCGCCGATCACTTCCTGCGGCGACAAGCCGAGCGGTATCGAAAACCCGAACTTCGATTCGATCCACCCGCCTTACAGGCGCTTCTGGAGCACACGTGGCCCGGCAACGTGCGCGAGCTGGAACACGTGATCGAGCGCGCCGTGCTGATGACGCGTGGCAACAGCGTAAGAGTTGAGGATCTGGGGATCCGCGCCCGGTCCGACAGCGGCGGCGCTCTCGAACAGATGAAATTAGACGAGGCAGAGCGTTATCTTATACAGAGGGCGCTGGATCGATGCGCCGGTAACGTAAGCCATGCCGCATCGGCGCTCGGGCTAAGCCGCAGTGCCCTGTACCGACGACTTCAACGCTACGAGCTATCGACCCCTAGCAAGAACGGCGAATGAAGAAGCTCCGCCACGACCAGGGTGTGTTCTTCATGACCCTGGTCGCGGGTCTCCCAGGCTCGCTCTTCGCTTTGTTCTTCATCTGGACGGCTGCCTGGCGCCCACACGTCCAGTGGACCTTCACGTTGCTCATCGTATCGATCTGGCTTGGCTTCGGTATCGCCGTGCGCGAGCGCGTCGTGCGGCCGTTGCAGACGCTATCCAACATGTTGGCTGGCTTGCGCGAGAGCGACTACTCGATCAAGGCAAGACAAGCACGCGTTGACGACCCGCTGGGCCTGGCGATGCTGGAAGCCAACATCCTCAGGGACACGCTACGGGAACAAAAGGTCGGTGCGTTGGAGGCCGTGGCGTTGCTTCAGCGGGTGATGCAGGAGATCGATGTCGCCGTCTTCGCCTTCGACGCTGAAAATCGACTCAGGCTGGCGAACCGCGCCGGCTTCCTTCTGCTCGGCGGTCCGCCCGAGCGACTGATCGGACGGGACGCGCAATCGCTGGGACTCGAGACATCGCTCGAGACCGTGGCCCACACGACACTCGAACTATCGTTTCAAGGTCGCATGGGTCGCTGGGACGTCCGGCGCACGACGTTCCGGCAGGGCGGCGTCCCGCATCAGCTTCTCGTACTCACAGACCTGAGCCGCGCCCTGCGCCAGGAGGAACGTCAGGCGTGGAAGCGATTGATCCGCGTGCTGAGCCACGAGATCAACAACTCGCTAGCGCCCATCAAGTCGTCGGCGGAGAGTTTGCTGACGCTCATGAGCCGTCAACCTCCTCCCGCCGACCTGGATGATGACCTGCGCTCGGGCCTCACCGTGATTGCCGGCCGCTCGGAGGCGCTGGGTCGGTTCATGGGCTCCTACGCGGACTTCGCCAAGCTGCCACCGCCGACACCGGGCCAGGTCAACGTGGGGAACTGGGTGCATCGCGTGGCGGAGCTCGAAACGCGCCTGTCGGTGAGGGTGCACGACGGACCGGACATGACGATCGAGGCGGACGGCGACCAGCTCGACCAATTGTTGATCAACCTGGTGCGAAACGGCGTCGATGCGGCGTTGGAAGAAAAGGGCGGCGTGGAAGTCGGATGGTCGCGGCGCGGAGAAAACGTGCGGGTATGGGTTCAGGACGAGGGACCCGGACTATCGGATACCAAGAACATCTTCGTCCCGTTCTTCAGCACACGGCCCGGCGGCTCGGGCATCGGCCTCGTGCTCAGTAGACAGATCGCCGAGGCCCACGGCGGTTCACTGGAATTGATGAACCGCCATGACCGCAGCGGTTGCATAGCCACTCTGATCCTGCCGATAGAAAACGGGGATGGGATTCGGCGGTTAGGGGATTAGGGGATTACGGGATTCAGCGGTTGGCTCAACGCCAGATCCCAGAAGACCGTAATCCCTGAATCCCCTACTCAACTCTTAATGCCTCGTTTGGATCTACCCGCGTCGCTCGGAAGACCGGGACCGAGATCGCCGCCAGGGCGATAGCGGTCATGAACAGCGCTCCGCCCGCCAGATACAGCGGGCTGAACGGGCTCACACCAAACAGCCAACTCGAAGTAACGGTCGCCGACGCCGCGGCCACCGCCAGTCCGATCACGACTCCGATACCGACCAGACGTAGACCCTGTAGCAGGAATAACCGCAGGACATTGCGCTGGTTCGCGCCCAGCGCCACCCGGACGCCAACCTCGTGAGTACGACGCGACACATAGTACGACATCACGCCGTAGGTGCCGGCGATGACGAGGATCAACGCCGTGACCGCGAAGAGACTGACGAGCGTCATGAAGAATCGCCGCCGCTGGGTGGCTTCTTTGAGCTCGGTAGCCATGGTTCGGACATCGGCCAGCGGCACATTTCCATCCAACCCTCGCAAGGCCCCGCGAACGCTAGGGATCAGAGCCAGCGGCTCGCCCGCGGCTCGCACGACCAGTTTCATCTCGGACCACAGTTGGTAGCTATGATGGGCATAGATCTCCGGAATCGGCCGGTACTCGGCGCCCCACTGGGGAACGTTCTCTACCACGCCGACGATGGTCGCGGTCCAGGAAGGATCCGCCGCGTTCTCCCGCAAACGTCTGCCCAACGCGCCTTCACCCTCCCAGTAGTAGTCGACGAATGCCTGGTTGACGACGAGGTTCAGGTCACCAAACACGCCCGGCTCGCCCCGATCGGTCTCGTCCAGAAGCCTTCCCGACTGCAACGCGATCCCCATCGCATCGAAATAGTCCGGGCTAACGAAGGAGCGCTCGACCAAGGGGCGTCGCGCTTCCAAGTCGTACGTCTCCCCTTCTACGAGCAGCGAGAAGTTGTTGCCGCCGCTCATTGGAATCTTGTTGGCCGTGGCGGCGTACTCCACACCCGGTATCGCGGCAACCCGTTCTAGCAGCTGATCCCAAAAAACCAGTCGCTGCGCGGTCTCCTGGTAGCCCGGCCCGTTGGTAGAGATACCGGCAACCATCACCTCCGCCGTGTCGAAACCACGCGGTAGATTCGAGACGTTCACGTAGCTGGCGACGAGCAGTCCTGCGCCATTCGCCAGCACGAATGCCGTCGCTAGCTGGCCGGCGACGAGGACGCCCAAAGCGCGGTTGTGCTTTCGCCCCCCGGACTGGCTTCCACGCCCTTCCTTCAGTGCGCCGACCAGATCGGTACGCGACGCGAACAGTGCCGGCACGAGCCCGAATATCAAGCCGGTCGCCGCGACAACCAGCACCGCATACAGCAACACCTCACCGTCGACACGGATTCCTTCAACCCGGGGGATGTAGGGTGGGATTCGGCTCTTCAGGGCATCCACACCCCATAGGGCGAGAACGACACCGATCGCGCCGCCCAACACCGAAAGAATCATGCTCTCGGTCAGCAGCTGGCGGATCAGCCGACCGCGCCCGGCCCCCATCGAGCCCCGGATCGCCAACTCCGTCATGCGGTTCGCCCCGCGAGCCAGCAGCATGGCCGCGACGTTCGCGCAGGCGATCAACAGCACCAGGCCGACGACCGCCAACAGAATCAATAGGAAGGAGCGTACGTACCCCAGCGACCGCCTCATTAGCGGATCGATCCACACCGTTACTTGGGCGTTGGTCGTCGGATATAGTTCGGCGAGACTAGAGGCGATGTTCCGCAGGTCGGCCTCCGCCTGCTCGACCGTCACACCGTCTTTGATTCGACCAATGGCCGCAAAGGAGTGCCACCCTCTTAGACTGTCCGCGCGCGAGAGCGGCAGCGGCACAAAGAGCTCCGGATCGTTCGTCATCTGGCTCCACGGTCGCGGGAACTCGAAGTCGTCCGGCATCACCCCGACTATGGCATAGCTCTCACCGTCGATCATCAAGCGCCGCCCGACGACGTTGGGATCGCTGCCGAATTGCCGTTTCCAGAGCCTGTCGCTGAGGATCGCAACCGTGTGGTTCCCAGCGATGTCTTCTTCATCCGTGAACAGACGGCCAAGCGCCGGCTGCACACCCAAGGACCGCAACGTGCTTGCGGTACCGCGCACGGCGAAGTTGCGCGTCGCTTCGCCTTCCCCGGCCAGGTTAAGCCAGTTGAAACGGAACACGCCCATCTCTTCCAGCGTGTTGTTTTGCTCCCGCATATCGAAATAGTCGGGAGAAGTGAAAGGCTGGTACCAACGCCCGTCCGGGTGGGTCTCCCAAATGGCCACGACACGCTCGGGCTCTGGGTATGGGAGCGTTCGGAGTATCAACCCCTTCATCACGCTGAAGATTGCGACGTTGGCGCCGATACCTACCGACAACGTCAGCGCGACCAGCAACGAAAAACCTGGTCGTAGGACGATCTGGCGGGTGGCGTAGCGGATGTCCTGCAGGAGGCTGTCCATGATCTATTCCTCTCGAAGAGCGATCACTGGATCGATGCGGAGTGCGCGGAGCGCCGGCAGGTAGCACGAGATCAGCGCCGTGACAGTCAAGAGAACCGCGACGCCCGCATACGTTATCACATCGCTGGCGGCGATCCCGAATAGAAGGTCGGACATCAGGCGCGAGAGAATGAACGCGCCGATGAGGCCGATGACGATTCCCAAGACAGCGGGCACCATCCCCTGACGAATGATTTGCTTGATGATGCGATCCGGCGTGGCGCCCATCGCGACGCGCACGCCGATCTCGGAGGTGCGGCGCGTGACGGAATAGGACTGCACGCCATAGATCCCGGCGAGTGCGAGCAGGAGGGCGACACCAGCAAAGATCGCCAACAGAAACATGTTGAAGCGACGGGTAGCTACCGAATCACTGATCAGCTCGTCCAGGGTCTGTACGCGTGAGATAGGAAGGCCGGGGTCAAGCTCGGCCAGCTGAGCGCGTAGGGTCGGTACGACCGCCGTAGGATCACCAGCCGCATGCACGACAAAGTAGTTCGGCGACCAACCGAGCCCCCGATACGGGAGATAGACGGCGAGCGTCGGGTCTCGATCGAGACCTCGTTCCCGCATGTTCCCGACCACGCCGATAATCTCGGCCTCCAGCGAACCCTGTCCCCGCCACAAGTCCACCCTGAGGCCAATCGGATCTTCGCCGGGAAACAGACGCGCGGCCAGGCGCTCGCTGATGATGACGCCGCCGTTGATCGTCATCGACTCCGCATCGAGGCCGTCCCGCTCATCGAAGCCTCGGCCTCGTAGCAGCGGGATGCTCATCGTCCGGAAGTACTCGGGGGTGACCATGCGCCACGTCGCCCATGGCACGTCCTCGTCGGGCTCTTCGGGCTGACGCGATGGAAGGATGCCCATCCCCGTACTTCCGCCGACCACCGGCCTCATGCTGACGGCGGCGGCCGAACGTACCACAGGCACTCCTCTCACGCGCTCCAGAAAGTCACGCCGCAGTTGGGACTCCTGAGCATCGTCGTACGAGTCGGGCACGCTGACGGCGAAGATGAGGCGGGAATCGGTTTGGAAGCCACGCTCCACGCCCATCACCTGGCCGAAACTGCGGATCAGCAGACCGGCACCGACCAGCAGTATCAACGACAACGCGACCTCGGCGGCGACCAACGAGCTGCGCAGGCGTTTCTGTCCGCGAGTGCCCGACACGCCCCGATCGCCTTCCCGCAACGCGGAGGAGAAGTCCACCCGAGGCATCTGGATAGCCGGCACCACACCTGAAAGTACCCCCGTCGCCACACCGACGAAGATCGTGAAAGCCAGCACCCACGGGTTGAGACCGGCCTCCTGAAGATTCGGAATGCCACCCGGATCGAATCCCCGGACGACATCGATAAGCCACACGGCCAGTAGCAGTCCTGCGGCGGCACCGACGAGCCCGAGCAACAGGGATTCGGTTAGCACCAGTCGGGTAATGCGGCCGCGGTCAGCGCCAAGCGCGGCCCGCACCGCGGTCTCTCTCATGCGGCCCGTCGCCTTCGCCAATAGCATGTTGGCCAGGTTGACGCACGCGATAAGCAACAGGAACGCAACGGCGCCCAGCAGAATCCACAGCGCGCGACGAAGGTCGTCGTTCGCGACCCACTCGCTCGAGGAACCAATGGAAACACCGATCCCGGCGATCTCTTCCGGGTACTGCTCCTCCAGACGTCGGGCGACGGACGAAAGATCTTCGTGCGCCGTCTCCGACGTCACGTCCGGCTTCATTCGTCCGATCACCGCGAGCTCGAAGCTCTGACGTGTCGCTGCGGGATCGCGAACGTACGGCATGAAGATGTCCGCATAGTTCAGCCACGGACGCCCGGGCGGCAGCACGCCGACAATTGTGTACTGCAGATCGTTGACCGTCAGCGTCGTGCCGATGATGTCCGGATCGGCGTTGAATCGCGATCGCCAGAACTCGTTCCCCAACAGAGCGACGAGATTGCCGTCCCCCGGCTGGTCTTCTCCAGGCAGGAACGTCCGACCCAACACCGGCGACACCTGAAGAATTCGGAAGAACCCCGCCGAAACGTATCCGCCGTCTAGGCGCTCCGGGTACTCGTAACCGGTGAGGTTCACGCTCCGTCCCTGGTACGTGCCCAGATCCTCGAACGTCCGCTGCATGTCCCGGAAGTCCCAGAAGTTGGCCGGCGCCACCGAAGCTCGCGTCCAGCCCTGCTCCACACGTGACTCCCAGACCTGGACGATCCGGTCCGGCTCTCCAAACGGTAGGGGCCGCAGAAGCACCGAGTAGATGACGCTGAAGATCGCCGTGTTGGCCCCGATGCCCAGCGCCAACGTCACCACCGCGATCGCCGTGAAACCGAGATGCTTGCGAAGCAACCGTCCTGCGTACCGCAGGTCTTGTATGAGAGTCATACGCGGAAATCTCCGATGGTCATCAGGGCTCGACTGCCGGGTAACCAATAGTGAGAGGGCAATTCCGGTGCCAAACGGCGGGAGAATGTCAAATGTAAGTTGTTAACTAAAAACGAGTTACTGGCTTCGGCAGGCCCGCCCCCGTCAGACGGTGTTCGCTATCGGCACTCCCTGTTCGGAAGCGGACGGCGGAGACGATTCTGGGATTCTGGGATTCTGGGATTTTGGGATTCGGCGGTTACGAGGTTGTGGGATTGTATCTGGGGATTCGAGGATAAAGCCAATCTCCGAACCCCCGAATCTCGTAGCCCCTAATCCTCTAATCCCATAGCTCGAAAGCGCACGTCCGGGTCGGGCCGCCCCGTCGGGAAGCGGGCCGTCTTGACCACTCTCCGGTTATCGCCCCAGGTCAGATAGAAGCCGCTGTCATCCATGGTGGCGTCGTTGTAGTCGCCCATGTAGCAGTTCTTGACCAACGGGTCGAAGTTGGGGTTGAGGGGCGGCACCTCGAACGACTCGGCGGTGACGCGATCGTTGATCCAGGTACGCCCGTGATCGGTAGACAGCGCGCGGTAGATGTCGAGCTTGCGGTTTGCGCGGTCGTTGCGCCGATCGTAGAAGAAAACGTTGATCTGACCGTCCGGTGCGACGGTGAGTACAGGCATGAAGTTGTCGTTCGTCGTCTCGTCGGCTCCCCGCTTCACCGCTCTACCCTTAACGACATTCACCGGGTCGCTCCAGGTTCTGCCGCCGTTCTCGGAGTAAACGACGAACACGTCGGAGATGTCGCCGCGGTGCTGGCGGCCCGGGTCGGCGGAGTAGGCGATATAGATGTTGCCTTCTCCCGCCCCATCGCTGCGGTCCACATCGATGCTCGGGAATTCGCTGACTCGAATGAAGCCGTTGAGCGCCGGTCTGAAACACGCGGCCGTCGCCGTAGCATCTTGCATGCGGGTGAAGCGCGCGGCCGTCAATTCGGGGCCCCAGTTGTCGCCGCCGTCGTCAGAACGACGAAAGCGAATGAGCCCGTCAACGGCTCCCGAACGATCTTCCCACGCGACAAACAACTCGCCGTTTCTGCCCACCACCGGCATCGCCGCCTGAACGCCACTGCCCGAAGTCGATAGCTTCACCGCCTTCGACCAGCTCCGGCCCTCATCGGTCGAGCGCGAGAACAGGATGTGGTTCGCACCTCTCATCGGGAATTCCGTCCATACGCGATACACCCACCCGTCGCGTCGACCGCCGCTGGCGTCCACA
>JBDHJS010000009.1:0-101348 GCA_039586795.1 Gemmatimonadota bacterium | reverse complement strand
TTCCCTTCGCGGGTCCGCTCGCCGACGCCGCAGAAGACGGACCGGCCCCCGTGCTGCGTGGCGATGCCATGGATCAGCTCCATGATCACCACCGTCTTGCCCACGCCGGCACCGCCGTACAAGCCGGTCTTGCCGCCTTTCATGTACGGGGCAATCAGGTCGACGACCTTGATCCCGGTCTCGAAGATCTCGGTGGTGGTTGCAAGGTTCTCGAGCTCGACCGGCTTGCGGTGGATTGGCCAGCGTTCCTTCACGTCGAGCGGGCCCTGCTCGTCCACGGGATCACCCAGCACGTTTAGGATGCGGCCCAGCGTCACTTCACCGACCGGTGTGGTGATCGGTCCGCCTGTGTCCACGGCATCCATGCCACGGACGATTCCGTCCGTGGAATCCATGGCGACCGCGCGCACCTGGCTTCGCCCGATGTGCTGCTGGATTTCGCAGACGACGTTTATGCTACTACCCTCGCCTCCGCGGACCCGGATCGCCGTGTAGATCTCGGGCAGTTTCTCCGGATCGAACTCGACGTCGATGACAGGCCCAATGACCTGGACAACCTTTCCGATGTTCTCAGCCATGTTCCCTGCTGCTCGCGTTTGAGGGAGCGTCTTTTGCGATCGCTCCCGCCTGATTTCATCTAACCCTTGAGCGCTTCCGCGCCGCCGGTGATCTCTGTGAGCTCCTGCGTTATCTGCGCCTGCCGGGCCTTGTTGTAGTCGCGGGTGAGCATCGTCACCAACTCGTCGGCATTGTCAGTGGCGGCCTTCATCGCTGTCCGTCTGGCGCCCTGCTCCGCGGCCGCCGACTCCACCAATGCTCGGTACACCGAGTTCCGGACATAGAGCGGAAGAACGGTCGTGAGAATCTCTTCCGAGGACGGCGCGAACAGATAGTTCAACGCCCGCGATCCATCCCCATCAACTGGCGCGGCGACCGGCAGGACCCGCTGAAGTACCGGGGGCGTCGACAGTGCACTCTTGAACTGCGCGTACACAACATCGACAGCATCGATCTCTCCGGACTCGAAACGCGGAATGAGCGCATCGACCAGAGAGCGAGCATCTTCCATCGTCGGGCGGTCGGTGATGTCCAGCCGCTGCGACACCATGGGCTCCTTGCGAAACTTGAAGAAGGAGATGCCCTTTCGGCCAACGACGTGGAACTCCACGTTCACGCCTTCACCGCGCAGATCGGCCAGTGCGACTCGCGTTTTCCGGATGAGGTTGACGTTGAAGCCGCCAGCCAGCCCGCGGTTGCTCGTAAGCAGTATGAGCGCCGAATTGCGGATCTCTTTCGGCTGGCGCAGGATCGGGTACTTCTCTGCCAGCTCCGAAGTGAAGAGCCCGGAGATCACCTCACCCAGCTTAGCGGCGTAGGGACGCGCGGCCTCCACTCGTTCCCTGGCACGGCGCAGCTTCGACGCCGCGACCATCTCCATGGTTCTGGTGATCTGGCGAGTGCCCTGGACGGATTGGATCCGCCGTTTGATATCGCGTGTTTTGGCCGACATGGTCTAGCCTCTACTGAGCTCCCGCCGTCGCCGTCACATGGTCCTTGGACCGGTGGCTAGCGGCGAAGTATTCCTTGTACTCTTCGATCGCCTTGGCCAACCGCTCCTGCAACTCGTCGGACATAACCCCCTTCTCGCGGATCTCCGACCCGATATCCGGGTGGTTCGCCTCCATGAAGTCGTGGAAACCTGCCTCCCACACACGCACGTCTGGCGCCGGAACGTCGTCCAGGTGCCCGCCCGTGCCGGCAAAAATGATCATCACTTGCTTCTCTACCGAAAGCGGCTGGTACTGGCCTTGCTTGAGCACCTCGACCATCCGCTCACCACGCGCCAGCTGTCTCTGCGTCGCCGAGTCGAGCTCGGCGGCGAATTGGGCGAAAGCCTCGAGCTCGCGGTACTGGGCCAGGTCCAGCCGCAGGCGACCCGCGACCTGGCGCATCGCCTTCAGCTGGGCTGCGCCGCCGACGCGGGAGACGGAGATGCCCACGTTCATCGCGGGACGAACGCCGGAGTAGAACAGGTCGTTCTCCAGATAGATCTGGCCGTCGGTGATCGAGATCACGTTGGTCGGGATGTAGGCCGTCACGTCGCCGGCCTGCGTCTCGATGATCGGGAGCGCCGTCAACGATCCGCCCGGTTTCTCGATCTCGTCGTGCCCCTTCAGAACCTCTACGTCGTCGGTAATCTTGGCGGCTCGCTCCAGCAGCCTGGAGTGCAGATAGAAGACGTCACCGGGGTACGCCTCGCGCCCCGGCGGCCGCCGCAGAACCAGCGAGAGCTGGCGGTACGCCTGCGCCTGCTTGGTGAGGTCGTCGTAGACGCAAAGGGTGTGACGGCCTTCCTTGTACATGAAGTACTCGGCCATAGTCACACCGCAGTAAGGAGCGATGTATTGGAGCGTTGCCGAGTCGCTGGCGTTGGCCACCACGATGATCGAGTACTCGAGAGCACCCTCGGATTCCAGCCGATGCACCAGCTGCGCTATCGTGGACGCCTTCTGACCGATGCCGACATAAACGCAGATGACGTCGCCGCCGCGCTGATTGATGATCGTGTCGATCGCGATGGCGGTCTTGCCGGTGCTGCGGTCGCCGATGATCAGCTCGCGCTGGCCGCGCCCAATCGGCGTCATCGAGTCGACCGCTTTCAGACCCGTCTGCAGTGGCTCCTTCACGGGCCGGCGGTAGACGATGCCGGGCGCCTTGCGCTCGACGCGCATCGTCTGCTTGGTTTCGATCGGGCCTTTTCCATCCAGCGGCTCGCCCAGCGGACTCACGACCCGGCCGAGTAGCTCCGGACCTACAGGCACAGACAGCACCTCGCCGGTGCAGCGCACCGTATCGCCTTCCTTGAACGCGAGGTAGTCACCCAGAACCACGGCGCCAATGTTGTCTTCCTCGAGATTGAGGGCGAGCGCTATGACCGTGTCGCCGGTCTCCCGCGACTCGATCTCGAGCATCTCGTTGTACATCGCCGACTTCAGACCCCAAATGCGGGCCACGCCGTCGCTGATCTCGAGAACCTCGCCGACTTCTTCGGCGTGCAGGTCCGCCTCGTATCGCTCGATCTGCTGGACCAGCGCCTTCTTAATCTCGCTAGCTGTTAGCTGATTCCCCGTCCTGGCCATAAGCTCTTCTTGTATGGTTCTGCGCGGCTCTCCGTCAGATCTCCGTCTTCAGGAGGCTGCGGCGCAACAGTTGAAGTCGATGTCTGATCGATCCGTCCATGATCTTGCCACCCACCCTGATGACGACGCCGCCGATGAGGCGCGGGTCGATGCGGTAGCGTGGGATGACTTCCTTCTGGAGAAGCACGCCAAGTCGCTTCTTTAGATCGGTCTTGAGCTTCTCGTCGGGCTCGTGAGCGAGGGCTACGTCGACTCTGAGCCGCCCGAAATGCTCATCGACCAGCAGGTCGAATTCGTCGGCGATCGCCGGCAGCAGGCGCGCGCGGCGCTTGTCGATCACGATCAGCAGGAAGTGAAGCAGCCGCTTCGGCACCTTCTCCTCCAACACCGTTCGCGTCACCTGCTTCTTCTCGGCTGGGTCGATGCGGGGCGTCTCGAGGAAAAGCCTGAACTCCTCCTCGGTACGCAGGAGATCGGCGATAACCCGCATCTCCTGGTCGTAGAGCTCCACAGCATCGTCCGCTAGGGCAAGCTCCATCAGAGCTTCAGCGTAGCTGCGAGCAACCGTTACCTCTTGCATCAGTCGGCCCCGTCGCCTTCGCTCTTCACCAGGCTGTCGATGTACTCGTCCACCAACCGCCGGTTCTCGTCCGAGTCCAGGTTCTTGTCCAGTACGCGACCGGCGGCCTGGATCGAGAGGTCCACGGCTTCGCGACGCAGCGCGTCGAGAGCCTGGTCCCGCTCGTGCCGGATCTCGTCGCGAGCGCCCGCCACTATGCGGTCTTTCTCGCCCCGCGCCTCGTCGACCATCTCGGCCCGCAACCGCTCGGCTGCCTTGCGGCTATCCGCCAGTATGCTCTGCGCTTCGTCCCGGGTCTCCGCCAGGGCCTGGCGCTGCTGGTCGAGGAGCTTTTGTGCCTCATCTCGTTCGGCTGCCGCACCGTCCAGCGCGTCCTGAATGCGCTTTTCGCGCGCGTCCAGCGCGCCGAGAATCGGACCCCACGCCCACTTTCTCAGGATGAGCAGCAGGATGATGAAGATCAGCCAGGTCCAGAACATCAGGCCCGGCCAATTGATGTCGAACAGGCCGCCACCGCCGCCGCCGGCGCCGTGGTCATCCTGCGCCAACAGCAGGCCTGCCGAACCGAGTGATAGGGTCAGAACGGACGCGGCGCTGACGATGATTCTTGCCAGCAAGCCCGCGCGACCCTTGACCTCAGAGCGCGCAAACATGGAATACACCCGCGTGTTCGTTTAACCCTTGAGCAGCGCGATCACCAGTGCGAACAGCCCAACACCTTCGATCAGCGCCGCCGTGATGATCATCGCCGTCTGGATGCTACCGGCAGCTTCCGGCTGACGGGCAATGCTCTCTGTGGCTGAGCCACCGATACGGCCGATGCCGAGGGCAACACCGATCACGGCGAGGCCCGCACCAATCGTCGCACCCATCGTACCATAGAGACTCTTAGCAGCCTCTGCCTCGATGCCCGGCGTCACAGCGCCCTGTACGGCGGCGAAAATGTCGATCATTTCAGTCAACCTCCCTCCATTAGGAGCTTCAGTTCTCGAATCGTACTCGAACTGCTAGTGCGGATGCCTCACCAGGCCGATGAAGACCGAAGTGAGCATCGCGAATATGTAAGCCTGCAAGAAAGCGATGAATATCTCCATCATCATGATGGCAACCGCCATCAACACCGGCGCCGGCGCCACGAAGTACTTGATCGGTCCTTCGGCCGCCCCGGCCATGAATACGAGGCCGACAAGCGAGAGAATGACCAGGTGACCCGCCGTCATGTTGGCAAACAGTCGGATAGCCAGCGCGAAGATCCGGGCCAGCTTGGCGATCGCTTCCACCGGCGTCATGATCAACGCCATGGGGATCTGGCCGTACCACGGCAGTCCTTCCGGCACGTAGACGATCGTCTTCAAGTACGCCCTCGGTCCCAGGTGGATCAGGCCGCCCACCTCGATCGCGACCAGCGAGAGGATGGCGAGTGAAGCGGTGACCCCGATGTTCCCGGTGGCCGAGGCGCCAAACGGCACGAGCCCAAAGAGGTTGAGGAACAGAATGAAGAAGAACAGGGTGAGAACGAACGGCACGTAGCCCTCGCCGCCCTTCCCGATGTTCCTCATCGCCACTTCGTCCCTCACGTAGATGACGAACGCTTCGATCACATTCGCCAGGCCCTTGGGGGCGTTCGCCGATCCACGGCCGTGTGTCTTTCTCGCCGTCCAAATCATGACGATGGCGCAAAACGTCGCGGCCATCGCGAGCCAGATCACGTGCTTTGTCGGCGATAGATCGATGGTCAGCGCACCGATGTGCAGGGGCGGCCAGTGCGGCAGGTTCACTTCCAAGTTCACGAATGGAATGATGAAGTGGCTCCCGTCAGCCACCTCCATCATCATGTGGTCGTTCCACACAGCGCCCACGTCCTGCTGACCTTCACTGCCATGAGAGGCCTGCGACAGCAGGAACCAGAATTGACCCAACATCCCAATCATCTTGTACCGACCTGAAACCGGAAGAAGACGGGCTCGAGCAGCAGTAGCGCGAAGAGAGTGAGCACCAGAGCGATCAGTGTCGGCTCCGCCGGCAACGCCAGAGCGCCGGCCAGCGTCAGCCAGGCAAGAACCGTTAGAGCTGTGAGCCGTAGAAGAGTGCCCACCGTCCAGCCGGCGAGGACCCCCTTTGGGCGCCGGCGGGTGGCAAAGATCAAGATCGCGAACGCCAACGCCTGAACCAGCCAGGCAACGGCCAGGCCAGCCCAGATGCCGGATCGCGCTGGTGACTCAAAGACCAGACCGACAAGTACGGCGGACGCTCCCACCAGCGCTGCAGTCGCGCCCGCGTACACGGCCCATCTGCTCAATCCTTCACGTCCGGAGCCTTCGTTGATGGCTTCGAACTCCCGTTTTCGCTCTTGTCGTCTCCGCCGCGCCGCTTTTGAATCTCGAATGCACGGCTAATCAAGAAGTAAAACCCGGCGACCGCCCCGAAGGCGAGGCCAACCACCGTCAAGATCGGGGTCGTCTCGAGCTTCCCATCGAGAAACCAGCCGACCACGCCGAACAGCGCTATCGCACCAGCAAACGCGAATCCCAGCTCGTAGTAGGCTCCGACCCGGCGCCGCTCTTCTTCGGGCAGATGCCGCACTTTTACCTCGTCTGGTTGGGATTTTGGCCGTTCGGGCCGCCGGAAGATATCACCCGCCAACAAAGATATCAAGCCGCCCTTGACGTCCCTTTTTCCCCCTGTCTACCTTGTTTTTGTGGACGTTGACAGACCCCGTTCAATCGCGCTGTGGAGCGCCGTTTCGAGCCGACTCGGCGCCCGCCGCAGCACCAATCTCACTGCCTACCGCGTGACAGACAGCTGTGATCTCACTTACTAAATCATACCCCGGAGCGGCCCTTTCTCCGGACAGACTCTCGTGATGGCGGAGCCGACGGGTCATCCCGGTGCGGGAGCGGTTGCGGGAGACCGCGACGTCGAGCTGCTGGAGCAGCTGGCGGCGGCCCGCGCTCGAGTGGAGCAGGAGCTGGCGAAGCAGGTCGTTGGCCAGAGCCAGGTGATCGAAGTGCTGTTGGTCTCGATTCTTGCCGGCGGCCACGCCCTGTTGGTCGGCGTACCGGGGCTGGCGAAGACGCTACTCGTGTCAAGTCTGGCGCGCTCGCTGCAGCTCGAATTCAGCCGGATACAGTTCACTCCGGACTTGATGCCATCCGACATCACGGGCACGGAGATTATCGAAGAGAACGTCAGCACCGGTAAGCGTGCGTTCCGGTTCGTGCCCGGACCGATCTTCGCCAACGTCGTGCTGGCAGACGAGATCAACCGAACACCGCCGAAGACGCAGGCGGCGCTGCTGCAAGCGATGCAGGAGATGGAGGTCACGGCAGGCGGGGAGACGTACAAGTTGGAGCGTCCGTTCTTCGTGCTGGCGACGCAGAACCCCATCGAGCAGGAAGGGACGTATCCACTGCCGGAGGCGCAGCTCGATCGTTTCATGCTCGAGGCGCGGATCACGTACCCGACGAAGGCGGAGGAGGAAGAGGTCGCCAGTCGAACCACGACGGACCAGATGGAGGAAGTGCAGCCGGTGATGTCGGCGGCAGAGATCGAGGAGTTTCAGGGATTGGTGCGGCGCGTGCCGGTCCCGCCGAGCCTGATCAAGCTGGCGGTGAGAATCTGCCGCGCGAGTCGGCCGGAGGCGGAGGAGGCGCCGGACTTCATCCGACGGTGGGTGAGTTGGGGCGTGGGTCCCCGCGGGACGCAGCATCTTGTTCTCGCCACCAAAGCCCGCGCGGCCCTGGATGGGCGTCCGATGCCGGACTACGAAGACGTGCGCGCCGTGGCGTTGCCCGTGCTCCGTCATCGGGTGGTAACGAATTTCGAGGCGGAGGCCGACGGCCAGACGCCAGAAGACGTCCTCAGGCAACTGTTAGACCTCAGCCAGGACTGGATGTAGACGATGAGCGTTAGCAGCCCCGCGGAAGAGCCTCCAAGTAGAAACCCCATTTGCTGCCGCGCACAGCAGCCGCGGGTGCTGAGGGACCGTCGATGATCGCGAAGGTGGTGCTGCTCGGACTCGCGTCGGCGCTCGTCCTCGCTGCGTCAGCCGCCGAGGCGGTGCTGCTGCTCTCCATCCCCTACGCTCGCGTCCTGGAAATCATAGCCGAGAGGAAGCGCGGGGGGTTCTTCCTGAAGGGCGTGCGCGCGCGCCCGACCTGGATGTTGGCGTCATTGTGGATCGTACGCGTCGCCGGCGCGGCGCTCGCCGCCTATGCCGCCTGGAGCGCTGCGTCACTGGTGGCGGACAACTCTCTGGTCCCGACGCTCATCGCCGTGGCGATAGCCGTGATGGTCGTGGTATTCGCCGAGTTCATGGGCAAGCTGCTGGGCCAACGTGGAGGCGAACGCACAGCGCTCATCGCATCCGTCCCGGTCTGGCTACTCAGCCAACCGCTCTCGTTGTTCACCTGGCCTGCGGCTTTGATCACACGAATGTTCGCTCCAGAGGTCGACGAGATCATGCCGGGGATCTCTCACCGGGAGATCGCGGACATTGTGGGCCCGGCAAACGGCGAACCCTTGATCGAGGAGCACGAGCGCCGGCTGATCGAGCGGGCGTTTCTGCTCGACCAAACGACCGCCTACGACGTTATGACGCCGCGCGTCGATGTGGTCGCCTGGTCTGAGGAGCGCACCCTGGCGGACGTAGCGCCGGAGCTTCGCATGGTGCGCTACAGCCGAATCCCGCTGTACAGCGGCAGCATAGACAAGATCACGGGCGTGTTGTACACGCGTGACGCCTTTCAAGCGCTCATCTCCAGCCAGCGCGATGTTAAGCTGCGGGCGCTCGCCCGGGAGCCGTTCTTCGTTCCGGGGACGATCACGCTGGACAAGCTGCTGGTCGACTTCCAGGCGCGGCGCATCCATATGGGCATCGTGATCGACGAGTACGGCGGGATCGATGGACTGGTGGCGCTGGAAGACATCCTCGAGGAGCTGGTGGGAGAGATCGTCGATGAAAGCGACGTAGCGGAGGAGCCGATCCTCCGACTGGGACGCAGCGAGATCCTGGTCGACGGCAGCGCCGATCTACGCGAGATCAATCATTTCTTCAACACGACGTTCCCCCAGCTGGAACACCGCTCGTTGAACGGCTACCTGCTGGACGTGCTGGGCCGCGTTCCCGAACCGGGCGAAAAGATCACCGAGGAAGGTGTATTGATCGAGGTGACGGACGCGACCGACACGCAGGTCCTACGAGCCCGGCTCAAGCGAGTGCCGGGGAGTCCTTCGGGGTCGTAGACTACTTCGACAGCCGACAGCGGACAGCCGGCGCTCGACGGCCGAGGACAATTCGGCGATCGACGTCCGACGGTCGAATCTCGTCGGTCTTCGTCGCTGGCTGAGAGTTCTTTGGGCTCCTAAAGGCGCAGGATTTCTTCTACGTACCAGGCTACGATGTCGGCTCCCCATATGTAGACGACGGCAGCGCCGACGGCGAGGAAGACGCCGAAGGGGACGAGCTTCTTGGTCTTGAGGCTGATGGGGCCGAAGATCACCGCCCCGATCAACGAGCCCGCGAAGATCGTAAGCAGCGCGTAGAGCGGACCCAGGAAGGCGCCGATCATCGCCATCATCTTGATATCGCCCCCGCCAAGCGCCGGCTTCTTGAACACCCACTCACCCACGACAGCAACAGCGTACATCACGGCAAAGGATATCAGCGCGCCAACAAATGCCCAGAGCGGCTCCGGCCTGCCCGGCGCGAAGGACAGTGCGAGACCGACGATCAGGCCGCCGACGCTAAACTCGTCCGGGATGATGTATTCCCGGGCGTCGGTGACGGCTATGCCGAACAACAGTGTGCCGAAGATCGCCGCGTGGAGCGTACCCCACATGTCTCCGAAGTAGAGGTAGGAGCCCACCCAGATTCCGGACGTGGCCAGCTCGACCAACGGATACATGACCGAGATGCGGACTCCACAGGCTCGACACCGTCCGAGCAGAAACAGATAGCTGAATACCGGGATGTTCTCGAACCAGGCAAGCCGGTGGTCGCATGACGGGCACGTGGATCGGGGGCGCAAGAGCGAGCCACCGGCGGGAAGCCGCAAAATGCAAACGTTGAGAAACGATCCGAGGGAGAGCCCGACGACCGCCAGGTAGGTGAAGATGATCGGTTCAGGCATTCAGTGCCATTCAGTTCGGTTCATGTTCTACGTGCTCGCGGTGCGCGGGACATCAAGACCGGTCCGGATCACCGATCAATCGATCGAGGAGCAGCGCACCGGCCGTAGCCACGTTGAGTGAATCCATCTTCCCCGACAGGTGAATTCCGATTCGCGCGTCGCATGCATTGCGGACTTCCTCCGAGAGCCCCGACGGTTCGTTCCCCAGCACGAGAGCGAACCCCTCACCTCTCACGACGCCCCGTGTGACCGGCTCACCGCCGGGATCGGCGCAGAAGATGGTGAAGTCGCGCTCCCGAAGCCAGTTCATGACTTCCGGCCACGGCTCGCGAGAGACGGGAACGTGAAAGACAGAGCCGGCAGAGGCACGAACCGCCTTCGGGCTCCAGGGATCGACGGAGCCGGGTAGCGCGACGCACCAATCCACCCCCAACGCGTGGGCCGTTCTCATAAGAGTACCCAGGTTGCCAGGATCGGTCAGGCGATCATAGACCAGCATGGCGGTCCGGTCACCCGGCTGGAGGTTCGCCAGCTCCCAGCTCGGCTCACGCGCGATAGCCAGGACGCCTTGTGGCGTCTCGGTATCAGCCAGCTCGGACAACTCCGAGTCCGTCACCTCAGCCAGTTGCATTCCGGAATCACGGATCGTTTTCGCCAATTGAGCACCGCGCTCCACACGGACCAGGGAGGGCGCGACAACGGCCAACTCCACCTGCAGCTCGCTATCCAGCAGTTCCTCGACCAGGCGGACCCCTTCGACCAGGAAGACCCCCTCATCACGCCGCTTTCGCGTCTTCAGCCTATTGATCCGCTTGACTTGATTGCGAGTGATCAATCTTGCCCTCTGACCGATAACGTTGCCGGTCGTTCGATCCGATAGACTCTAAAATCCGGGTTTTCGAACTCTAATACGAAGGAACCGGGATGAGCCGCTATAAGGTCGCCCGCTTGTCGATTTCCCTGCCGCTTGATCAGGTGCGTGGCGCCGATGCGCTCGTAGTAACTCCACAGGTCAGCGCTCTCGTCAGGGTAATAATCGACAGCCGATCGGGCGCCCGTGAAGAAAGAGAGTACCCGCGGCTTGAAGAACAAATAGAGTCTGTCGCGGTCCGCGCGAGCGCGGACGTGCTCGAACAACGCCACGGCATCGGGATGGGCGATACCATTGCTGATGTGACTACGCTCGACGCGCGTGTAGCCGCTTACGTAGGAGCCGACGATAAGCATAGCAAGGGCGAGCGAGAGCCTGACTGCTGCGCGTTGCGACAGCCGGGAGCGTAGACGGTCCAGCCCGATGAGCGCGTAGTAAAAATAAAGAGGTGCAAGCGGGATCATAAATCGGACATTCGGCCGCATGGGCCATATGACCACCGGCGCCATATAGACTACCGCGAATATCTCCGGAACCGTTATCCCACGCTTGATCGAAGTCACGTATCCATAGATCGCCAACCCCATCACGATCAACATGATCGCCACGGCTACTCCGTTCACGTACCCGTTCCAAAACAGGGCCCGTAACTCGAACGGGTAGCCGACGATCCCGTGAGCCAGGCCAAACAAGTCCAGGCGCCAGGACTGCAGGTAGCCACCGGTTGACCCCAACGCCAAACCCTGCGCGAATCGAAGGGCGAGCACGACCACCGTAGCCGCGACGGACTGGATCGGGATCTTCCTGACGCGAAGCGCTTCGTAGATCAAGAGCGTGGGAATCAGCGTGACACCCAGCGCCCGCGTCGCCATGGCCAGATAGACCGAAAGACCCATCGCCAGAGTCATCACGATCCGGCGATTCGGGTCCCGCTCCTGAAATGCGACTTCCGCCAGGATGAATGTCAGGTAGACGAAGAAGGTGAAGGGAACATCCGACAAGACCTGATCCTTGAGCCCCCAGAAGTACGGACTGAGCGCCAGCAACAGAACGACAAGCAGCGCACGACGGTGCCCGAGCCGTCGGCGCACGAACGCGTAGACCGCGAACAAACTGAGACAGAAGAAGACCACACCTACCGATTTCACCAACGTCCAGTCGAGGCCGCCCTGCAAAGCGAACGTGGGAGCGAGCGCCAGGGGAAGCAGTGGGGGATAGCTGGGCGGGCCAACGGAGATCGGTATGCTGTAGTCGGCGACATAGGGTGTCTCGGCGTACGGACGCCCCTCAGCGATGTTACTCGCGTGCTGCAGGTAGAGGGCGAAGTCGCCACCCCAATCGTGCCCCTCCCGAAACGTCAGGGTGTAGAATACTCCGATAGCAGTGACGACGAGGAAGGCAATCGCCATGTGCTTGCGTGAGCTGGTTCGGCTGTTCAGCTTCGGCTGATCGATCGTCATATTTAGGCTCGATTGAGCTCGTTCGTAGCGTAATCCGGGTTGGGCTGCGAACCGGCCCAAATGTGCGCTCAAGCGACACACGAAGAAAGGGAACGAAATGGCAGGCCGCCCAGTGGCCCTGACGATCGCCGGCAGCGACAGTGGAGGCGGCGCCGGTATTCAAGCCGACCTCAAGACGTTCCATGCTTTCGGCGTCTACGGCACCTCGGCCATCACGGCCATCACGGCTCAGAACACGGTGGGCGTCTCAGCGATACAGAAGATCGCCCCGGATGTCGTCGCCGCGCAGATAAGAGCGGTTGCCGAGGACCTTCATCCGGCCGCGGCTAAGACCGGGATGCTGGCCGACGCTGCCATCATCGAGGCGGTGGCCGACGCGGTGCGAACGACGGGCCTCGAACGGCTGGTCATCGACCCGGTGATGGTCGCCAAGAGCGGCGACCCGCTCCTCGAGGACGCGGCTGTAGCCCAACTGTCGTCACTCTTTCTGCCGCTGGCCGAAGTGATCACCCCCAACCTTCCGGAGGCCGCA
This sequence comes from Gemmatimonadota bacterium, assembly GCA_039586795.1. GTDB lineage: Bacteria > Gemmatimonadota > Gemmatimonadetes > Palauibacterales > KS3-K002 > Kutchimonas. The sequence continues at coordinate 88,634 of JBDHJS010000009.1, read as the reverse complement.
ATCCTCACCGGGCGCCCCGTAGAAACGGCGGACGACATGCGAGCCGCCGCGGAAGCGCTCGTTCAGAAGGGCGCCACGTCGGTGTTGCTGAAAGGCGGCCACCTGGCCGGCACCGACCTGATCGACATCTACTTCGACGGAGAGAACTGGCAGGAGTGGCGCGACACGCGCCTCGATACCCGTCACACCCACGGAACCGGTTGCACGCTATCGGCGGCGATCTGCGCCGGACTGGCTCTCGGCAAGCCACGCCTCGAAGCCGTGGATGACGCCCGCCGCTTCACCCGCCAGGCGATCGAAACCGCTCCCGGCCTCGGCGCCGGACACGGACCACTAAACCATTGGGCCAACGTTCGGCGTTGAACGTTCGACGTTCAGAGTCGACAGCCGACAGCGGACAGCCGCCGCCCGGCTGCCGGCTTGATCTCGGCGACCGACGGCCGACGCCCGACCCACTACGTCCGTCGTCGCTGGACGTGAGTCGGGAGTCGGAAGTCGATCGGCGAATAGGATTGGGGCGTCGAGCGGCGGCTGTCCGCTGTCGGCTGTCGAGATAGTCTCGAACGTCGGAAGACGAGCGTCGAACGTCGAACGTCTAACTACCACCAATAATGCCTGGATCGTATCTCATCCCGATCCAAGCGCCGCCCCTCCCGCTTCGCTTCCACAAGCTGCCGACGCTCAAACAACTTGACCAAAGCCAACCCGACGAAGAAGCCGCCGATGTGCGCCCATACGGCCACGCCGCCCACCGCTCCTCCGATATCCGCCAGGCCCATGAACAGCTGGATCGCTATCCAGTAGCCCAATACAACCCAGGCGCGCATGGGCAGAATCCAGAAAGGTGGGAAGAAGACGTGCACCCGCACCTGTGGATAGAGCACGATGTACGCGCCCAGGACTCCGCTGATCGCCCCTGATGCGCCTACCGTCGGGAGCGCCGAGCTAGGATGAAACCCGATATGCGCCAGCGTCGCCGAGACCCCGCAAAGCAAGTAGAAGATTACGAAGCGCACGTGGCCCATCGAATCTTCGACGTTATTTCCGAATACCCAGAGGAACATCATGTTGCTGACCAGATGGAGCCAGCCACCATGCATGAACATGGAGGTGAAGACCGCTCCCCACGTCAGCCCGCCCAGCCGACAAACCTCCGGGCCCTGAGGCATCTTCCCGGTCACCTCCACCGGGATCAGCCCGAACTCGCACACCGAGGCTTGCAGATTCACACCCATCCCCTGGACGAACACCCAGACGGCTACGTTCGCGAGGATGAGCGCGACGGTTATGTACGGCCTAAGCTCCGCGGGGTTTTCGTCTTTGAATGGAATCATTGTGTCGCCAACCTAGAGAGGCGGGTCGCCAGCCGTCAACCGCGTTCGTCGAACGCCAATCCCTGCCGCTTTGGCATGAAAGCGCTATAACGCGCCAGATTGTCGGGCTTTTCGCCTGTTTTGTTGAGCCCTGGGTGGCACGGGGGTTGCACCTCACGCGTGAGGTATCTGGCGAATGACGCGCGCCTCGCGCCCCGCAGATGGAGGGGCGGGAGGGCAGACGCTTACAATCTCAACAACCGAGAACAGCTCATGGCAAATGGCAACGGAAAGGTCATCGGGATAGACCTCGGCACGACGAACTCGGTGGTCGCGGTGATGGAGGGTGGCGATCCTGTGGTGATCCCCAACCAGGAAGGGTCGCGGACCACGCCGTCGGTAGTGGCGTTCACCAAGGACGGCGAACGCCTTGTCGGGCAGGTAGCGAAGCGGCAGGCGATCACCAATCCCGAGAAGACGGTCTATTCGATAAAGCGGTTCATGGGGTGCACGTGCGACGAGTTGAAGGTGGAGATCGGTAGGTATCCGTTCGACGTCGAATGTGACTCCAACAATCGTCCCTTTGTGAACATAGACGATGCGAAGTACTCGCCGCCGGAGATTTCTGCGATGGTGCTGCAGAAGCTGAAGCAGACCGCAGAGGATTACCTGGGTCAGCCGGTGACGAAGGCCGTGATCACGACGCCGGCCTACTTCAACGACTCACAGCGGCAAGCCACGAAGGATGCGGGCAAGATAGCCGGTCTGGAGGTCATGCGGATCTTGAACGAGCCGACGGCGGCGTCGCTGGCCTACGGCCTGGACAAGAAGAAGGACGAGACGATTGCGGTCTTCGATCTTGGCGGCGGCACGTACGACATTACGATCCTCGAGCTCGGCGAAGGCGTGTTCGAGGTGAAGTCGACGAACGGTGATACGCACCTTGGCGGCGACGACTTCGACGAGCGGATCATGAACTGGCTGGTCGACGAGTTTAAGAAGGACCAAGGAATCGATCTGTCGCAGGACCCGATGGCGTTGCAGAGGCTGAAGGAAGCGGCGGAAAAGGCGAAGTGCGAGTTGTCTTCGACGATGGAGACGGACATCAACTTGCCGTTCGTAACGGCAGACCAGTCCGGACCCAAGCATCTGAACACGAAGCTGTCGCGAGCGAAGTTCGAGCAGCTAGTGGAGGACTTGATTCAGCGGACTATGCCGCCCATGGAGAAGGCGCTCGATGATGCGAAGCTGAAGCCAGAGAACATCGACGAAGTGATTCTGGTCGGTGGCTCGACGCGTATCCCGAAGGTCCAGGAGATCGTGCGGGAGTTCTTCGGCAAGGATCCGCACAAGGGTGTTAACCCTGACGAAGTCGTGGGTATCGGTGCGGCGATCCAGGCTGGCGTGTTGGCCGGCGAGGTGAGCGAGGTTCTGCTGTTGGACGTGACGCCTCTGTCCCTCGGGATCGAAACGCTGGGCGGCGTAAGCACCACGCTGATCGCGCGCAACACGACGATCCCGACGAAGAAGATGGAGGTGTTCTCCACCGCCGAGGACACGCAGACCACGGTCGACATCCACGTCTTGCAGGGCGAGCGGCCGATGGCGGCCCAGAACAAGACGATCGGCCGCTTCCAATTGACCGGAATACCACCGGCGCCGCGCGGTGTACCGCAGATCGAGGTCACCTTCGATATCGACGCGAACGGTATTCTCCACGTATCGGCGAAAGATCGAGCGACGGCCAAGGAGCAGACGATCCGCATCGAGGCAACGTCTGGCCTGGCGGATGACGAGATCGACAAGATGGTCAAGGACGCGGAGGAGCACGCCAAGGAGGACCACGCGGCGCGGGAGCTCATCGAACTCCGCAACAAGCTGGACACCCTGGTTTACCGGGTCGAGAAGGACGCGGCCGAATGGGGCGACAAGCTGGACGAAGAAAACAAGACGCGCCTGGACGACGCCCTCGAGGCGGCCAAGAAGTCGCTCAAGGAAAGCCAGGACCTGCCCGAGCTGAACAAGGCTCACGATGAGCTGATGCAGGCATTCGCTGCGGCGGGCCAGAAGCTCTACGAGGCGCAGGCGGGCGCAGCCAGCGCGTCAGGCGAACCAGGCGCGGAGGGCGCCGGCCCGGAGGCCGAGGAAGCCGAGCCAGAGGTAGTCGAAGCCGACTACGAGATCGTAGACGAGGAGAAGGAAGGCTGAGGCTAGGGACATCTGAGCTCACTTAGGCATCTATTATATTGTTGGGCGGGGTTCCTCACGGGGCCCCGCCCCGTTCATGGAAGGAAAAACGGAACCGCGCCGAAACTGCGCGTGTAGCAGATCGTATTGACACATATGAACCGGGACCAGATTCGAAGCACAGGAGGATTCTTGCGATGAGCGACCCGATCCGCAGTAAGCTAAAGGTCGTCCTCTACACTACCGGGGCGTTGGCGCTGGCCCTCGGCCTGGCCTCAGGATTCAGCTGGGTGACCGGTAGCGACGTGGCCACCGCCCAGCCGATGTTCAACGTCGCCGCGACCGAGGTCTCTGCCCCGGTCGCCACTGACCCCGTCGCAGGGGATCAGGAGAAACCCAGCGTTGCCGCTGCGTCTCACACCCTGGCGGAGGTCAGCCAGGCCTTCGTTTCGATCGCCGAGACGATTACGCCCGCCGTGGTGTCGATATCCATATCGGGCTCGCGCAACGTGCCAGGTCAGTTCGAGGAGTTGTTCGGGCCGTTTCGTCAGCAGCCCGACGTGGACTACGACGTGCCTCTGGGCTCGGGCTCCGGCTTTGTCGTCACGCCGGACGGGTACATCCTCACCAACAACCACGTGGTCGCCAACGCCGAGCAGATCATGGTCGAGCTACCGGATGGTCGACGGTTCGAGGGTGAACTGGTCGGCCGCGACCCGACAACAGACGTCGCGGTGCTCAAGATCGATGGCGAGGGGCTGCCCGCGGTAAGACTCGGCGACTCGGAAGCCGTCGCGGTCGGCGAGTGGGTGATGGCCATCGGTAACCCCGGCTTTTCGGGGTCATCGGCGTTGCCGTTCACTGTTACGGCAGGGATCGTCAGCGCCAAGGGCCGTGATCTGCGGATCATCCGCCAGGCAGCCGGCGGCAGCTCCTACGCGATCGAAGACCTCATCCAGACCGATGCCGTGATCAACCCGGGCAACTCGGGCGGCCCGCTGGTCAGCTATCGTGGCGATGTAATCGGGATCAACACGGCGATCGCCAGCGCGACCGGTTTCTACCAGGGCTACGGGTTCGCCATTCCGATCAGCCTGGCCAGAAACGTGATGGAGGACTTGCTCGAGTACGGCCGCGTTCGTCGCGCCGCACTGCGAGTGTTCATCGAAGAAGTCACCGCGGCAGACGCCAGGGTCTACGGTCTACCGGATCGCAGGGGCGCCGTCATTCAGGGCTTCACCGATGACAGCCCCGCCGAGAAGGCCGGAATGCGACGTGGCGATGTGATCGTCGCCGTCGAAGGCACACCGGTTGAGCGAGTCGGCCTGCTTCAGCGGACCGTGGCCGCCTTCGAGCCGGGAGACAAGGTCAACGTCACGGTCATCCGCTATGGTGAGCGGATGGAGTTCACCGTCCGCCTGGCGGAAGCGGAGATCGAGCAGCCCGAGATACGGACCACGGAGTCCGGCGAGCGGCCGTCCAATACCATGCTGGGCATCCAGGTCGATGAAGCCGATCGCCGGGTACTCGTGGATGCGGGCTTCCCCGCTGATGCCGATCTGGAAGGCGTCCTGGTGACCCGAGTCGCTCCGTACGGCCCGGCGTTCAACGCCGGCCTTGGCCGAGGCTTTCTGGTTCACCGGGTGAACGGAAGCCGGGTGACAAGCGTCGCCGAATTCGATGAGGCTCTCGGCGACGTCGGGCCCGGCGGCGTCGTCTCGCTCGACGGATTTGTGCTGACGCAAGACGGTGGCCTGACTAACAGGATCATCAACATCGAAGTCCCCGAATAGTGAGATCCGGCGGAGGGTGACCGGGCCAGTCCAGCCCGGTCACCCTCCGCTCATTCCCGCTCATTCCTTGAATTTTTCTGCCATTCAGGTAAAGTAGAGGACGGGCTGACGGCTCCTGCGAAAGTGGCGGAATCGGTAGACGCGCCAGCCTTAGGAGCTGGTGGCCACCCGGCCGTGGGGGTTCGAGTCCCCCCTTTCGCACTCATTCCACACGACACACACAGGACCAGAACTTAGTGTCCCAGACCACAACCAATCTCCAGATCTCCGTCGAAGAGCCGGCGGCCTGGGGCCGCAAACTCGTGATCACCGTCCCTGCCGGACGGGTGAAGGCCGAGCGCGCCAAGGTGGTGAAGCAGCTGGCCAAGAAGGCGCGCATCCCTGGCTTCCGGAAGGGCAAGGTCCCGCCAGAGCGTGTCGAGGCCAGGTGGGGCCCGGAGATCGATCGGCAGACGCAACAGAAGATCGTCGACGCCGCCTTCCGAGAAGCGATTGAAGAGAAGGATCTGGAGCCGATCAGCGAGCCACGGGTGGCAAACGTGGTATACTCGCCGGACTCGGAATTCACGTTCGAAGTGGCATTTGACATCCGACCCGAGATCAAGCTCGCGCGCCTGGGTGGCTTTCGAATCGACCGGTCCGAAGTGAAGGTCCTGGAGGCTGAGGTCGAAGAACAGCTTGAGATGATCCGTCGTCAGCAGGCGCTTTGGAAGCCGGCGGACAGGCCTCCGGTGGCGAGCGACGTCGTCGAGGTGTCGATCACGCCGTTGGATGAGGAGACCGGCGAGCCCGGGGAACCCCAACCTCACCAGTTTCCGCTCGGTCAGGGCCGCGCCATTGCCGAGGTGGAGTCGGCGATCATGACTCTGCAACCCGGCGCCACCGAAGATTTCACAGTCACGTTCCCCGACGACTTCGACGACGAATCCATGCGCGGACAGAAGCGGCGCCTGCGAATCCAGCTCAATCAAGTACTGGAGCAGGAATTGCCCGAGATGGACGATGAGCTGGCAAAGTCGCTGGGAAGCTTCGATAACCTGGAGGCGCTGCGCGACGCGGTCAGCGAGGACTTGCTCAAGCACAAAGAGCACGAGGCTGACCTGGAGATCGACCGCAAGATCATCGAGCATATCATCGAGGCGAACCCGTTCGAGGTGCCGGATTCGATGGTCGACCGTTACGCCGCCGCACTGATCGGGACACCGCCGGAAGGTGCAGATCCCGACATGGTGGCCAGCGCCCGAGAAGAGGCACGTCCGGCGGCCATCTGGGGTATCAAACGCACGCTCATTCTCCAGCGGATTGCCGAGGACGAGGAATTCGCAGCCAGCAAGGAAGAAGTGGACGAGCGATTGGCCGTTCTGGCCGAGCAAACGGGTCGATCAGTCGGCGAGCTACGGGGCCGGCTGGCGAAGTCGGGCGAGCTCCGCGAGATAGAGCAAGCCATCGTCGACAGCAGAGTTTTCGCGCATTTGCGCGAGCAGTCTGAGATCAAGTGAGCCGGGCCGCGGTGCCCGGAGCGTACAAGCCCAGCCATCAGGAGAAGCAGACACAGCCATGTCGCCATACGCACCTTATGTGATTGAACGTTCCAGTCGTGGGGAGAAGGTGTACGACATCTTCTCGCGCCTGCTGATGGATCGAATCGTGTTTCTCGGTTCGCCCATCAACGATGAAGTAGCCAATGTCCTTATCGCTCAGCTCCTATTTTTGCAGGCCGAGAACGCGGACAAGGATGTCTACCTCTACATCAACTGTCCGGGCGGTGGTGTCTACGCCGGCCTGGCCATCTATGACACCATCCAGTACATGACAGCCCCTGTCTCGACGATCTGTATGGGGATGGCGGCTTCGATGGGCGCCCTGCTGTTGGCCGCGGGGACGGAGGGCAAGCGGTTGGCGCTTCCCAACTCTCGCATCATGATCCACCAGCCGTCGGGCGGATCGCAGGGGACGGCATCAGACATCGAAATCCAGGCCAAGGAAATACTCTACGCTAGAGAGCGGATCAACGAGATCCTGGCGAATCACACCAAGCAGTCGATCGAGCAGGTGACGGAAGATGCCGACCGCGACCGGTTCATGTCGCCTTCGGAGGCAGTGGAATACGGCCTGATCGATCAGATCATCACGAAGAAGAGCGACGTCGTTGACGAAGATGGGAAGGGTAAGTAGCACGTAGGGAGGCTCTCATGACTACGCCCGGCGACAAGCATTTACGTTGTTCCTTTTGCGGTAAGTCCAAGGACTCGGTCAAGAAGTTCATTTCCGGGCCCAACGTCTACATCTGCAATGAGTGCATCTCACTCTGCAACGAGATCCTCGCCGAGGAAGAGGAGCGATCGGCGGCAGATACGCTGACGCATATCCCGAAGCCTGTCGAGATCAAAGACACGCTCGACCAGTACGTTATCGGTCAGGACCCGGCCAAGAAGTCGCTGTCCGTCGCGGTCTACAATCACTACAAACGGATCAACAACCAGGGCCTGGTCGAAGACGTCGAGATCGAGAAATCGAACATCTTGTTGGTAGGCCCAACGGGCGTTGGGAAGACTCTGCTTGCCAGAACTCTGGCGCGATTGCTCGATGTCCCGTTCACCATCGCCGACGCAACGACGCTGACCGAGGCCGGCTACGTCGGTGAGGACGTCGAGAACATTCTGGTTCAACTCCTTCAGGCGGGCGACTACAACATCGCGGATTCCGAGCGCGGAATTGTCTACATCGACGAGATCGACAAGATCGCCCGCAAATCAGAGAATCCCTCGATCACCCGTGATGTCTCGGGCGAGGGCGTGCAGCAGGCGCTACTCAAGATCCTGGAAGGCACGGTGGCTAACGTTCCACCACAGGGAGGACGAAAGCACCCGCAGCAGGAATACATCCAGATCGACACGAGCAACATTCTATTCGTCTGTGGTGGCGCGTTCGCGGGGCTCGAGAAAATCATCGAATCGCGCATAGGCGCGCGGCAGATAGGCTTCGGGCGTAGCAAAGAAAACCTGGCGCGTGCAGGGGTTACCGTAGAGGACGACGAGTCGTATAAGGCGTTCCACTACGTCGAGCCCGAGGACCTGATTCGCTACGGGCTTATCCCCGAATTGGTTGGCCGACTCCCTGTCGTCGTTCCGCTGGATGACCTAGATGAGGACGCTCTGGTTGAGATTCTACAGAGACCCAAGAACGCCCTGGCAAAGCAATATCAGAAGATGATCGAGCTTGAGGATATCGCGCTGCGATTCGAGCCGGATGCGATGCGGGCCATCGCGCGGAAGGCGATCGATCGTGGAACCGGCGCCCGCGGCTTGCGTGCGATCATCGAGGAGTTGATGCTCGACATCATGTTCGAGCTTCCTTCCCGGGAAGACGTGTGCGAAGTTGTCATCACCGAGGAATGCGTCGAGAAGAAGACCCCGCCCATGCTCATCATTGAGCCTGAGGCCAAACGCAAAGAGGCATGAGGCCCAATGATCGGACACACTGCACGAGTCGCGACCGCGTTGGTCGTCGCGCTGATAATCGTCGGCTGTGGGTCGGCCCCGCAGACTAGCGACAGTACCGCCAACGTCCAGCCGGTCGGAAGTACTCAAACGGAATCTCTGCCGCCACCTGGCTACGGCACGCTGCGCCAGGATGACTTCACCGTCGCCCTGCAATCCGGTCGGGTTCAGCTTAAGGCCACGCCGCTGGCGGAGGCGGTGATCCGGCTGGCTGCTCCGGACACCTACCAGCGATTGCACCGCACGGTGGAGACGCGGTCCCAACAGATCCGGGACCTGGCCACGCGCAACGGACTACGCCAGGACCCGCTTGTCTTCCAGGTCTCGTTCTTTACGTACGAGGTCCAGGCGGCCTACGAGCCCACAAATCTGGTTATACTCAATCGTGGAATCCTCTTTCGACCGGTGGGGATCATCCCGATCACTCCTGAGTGGGGGCGCGAGCAGTTGAAACAGCAGGAGATACAGACGGCTCTCTACCTGTTCGACTCTGCCATCGATCTGAACGTGGTGATCCAACTGGAGTACGGCGGCGTCACGTCGTTTGATTGGGCTTCGGTGATCCCGAGGCTGGAAGCCGAAAGGGGCCGGGTGATCAGCAGAGCACGCGGCTAGCTAAGAATAGAAGACGAGGGCGAGTACGAGGCGGTGGTCATATGGGCCACCGCCTTTCATACATCCAGACCGTATTCCTTGAGTTTTCGATAGAGCGTCCGCTCGCCGATTCCCAGCTTCTCCGACGCTTTTCTTCTGTTTCCGCCGACGCTCTTCAATGTGGCCTCTATCGCCGCCCTCTCCAGCTCTTCCATCGACATGCCGGGTCGGAACACGATTGCCTCATCATCCAGCTCCGACGTCGTTGACGTTCGATCAACCTCGACGCCGGCGGGGCTTTCCCCATCACGCACTGCTTCGGAGAGCGGTATCTCGAGCACACCGGCCTCGCGCGCGCCGGTGAGCTCGGGGTGCCGACGCCGGTAGGCCTCGAACTCCCTCCGGAGATCCTCCACGTCGAATTTCAGCTCGACCAACGTGCGGAAGAACAGCTCCATCTCCGGCAGACGAGCCGGCGTTCCGTCGCCGGCTTCGCCGCCCTCCGTTTGAATTACCGGTGGTCGGATGAGCAACTGGGCCGGCACCGAGCGTGACGCGCCGCGTCGAACCTCGGGTGGGATATCATTGGGGGCGATCACCGTTCCCGGCGCGAGCACGACCATTGATTCCACGAGGTTTCTTAGCTCACGGACATTACCCGGCCAGTCGTAGGCGACGAGGATTTCCATCGCTTCCGCGGTGATTCCCCGGAACTCTCTCTGGTGTTCGCCGCTGAACTCTCGGATGAACTTGTGAACCAGCAGTGGGACATCTCCGCGTCGTTCGCGAAGTGACGGCATGTCTATGTGGAGCACGTTCAGCCGGAAGTAGAGATCCCGTCGGAAATCACCGGCCTCGACCGCTAGACGCAGGTCGCGGTTCGTCGCCGCGATCACTCGGACATCGACTTTGATGTGGTCATGGCCGCCGACACGCATGAACTCGCGCTGCTCGAGCACCCGAAGCAGACGCGTCTGCGAGCTGGGAGGCATCTCAGCGATCTCGTCGAGGAAAATCGTACCGTCGTTGGCCAGCTCGAACATCCCCTTGCGCAGCGAGCTAGCCCCCGTGAAGGCACCCTTTTCGTGACCGAACAGCTCCGACTCGAGCAAGGTCTCGCGCATGGCTGCGATATTGACTGCGATGAATGCCTTTCCTCGCCGCGGCGATAGCCTATGGAGCCCTCGCGCCACAAGCTCCTTACCGGTTCCACTCTCACCGGTTATCAGGACAGTCGTTCCGACCGGTGCCATCTGAACGATACGTTCGACTACCTCGCGTATGGCATTCGAGTTGCCGACGATCCCGATCTCCGACTGGATTCGCTTGACACGGATCAGGCCGCGTACGACCAGTGCGATCTCGTCGGCGTCGATGGGTTTGGTGAACCGCTCGTCCAGGCCGATCTCCTCCAATCCGCCGCTGACTCGATCTCTTTCCTCGTCCTGGATGGCCACAACCGGAATGTGACCGCCGCCTTCTCTAACGGCTTTGATCAACTCGCGGCTTACGGGCGCCTGGACATCACCCGTGAGAATCAGAGCGCAGTCCTCGATCTCGCCCGAGCGGAGGATTTCACGCGCATCGTACTCAGCTGTTACGAACCTGACATCATCCTCGGGCTCGAAGGTCTTCTGCAGTTGACCTGCTGATTCAAGGTCGGCTGTGGTTATCAGGATGATTGCCATCGCAGATCGTAGGGCTTTACAGATGTTCGGTGCGGCCATCGAGTAACTCGACGGCGTGCGGTACGATGCTCTGCAGCACAGCAAGGCCTTCACGGACCGCAGTCTCGCTGCCCGGCAGGTTGACGATCAGCGTGGCACCTCTGATGCCAGCTACACCGCGGCTCAACGACGCCCAAGCTGTTGATTCTCTGCCGGCCGCCCGCAGAGCTTCGGCGATCCCCGGCGCCGGCCTCTCGAGAATGGGCAGGGTTGCCTCCGGGGTGACATCGCGCGGTCCGAAGCCCGTCCCTCCCAACGTGAGGATCAGGTTGACATCGCCCCGCTCAACCCAGGCGACCAATGCCGCCGTGATGAGCGATCGCTCGTCAGCCACCGTGGTATGCTCGGCGAGGGCCCAACCGTTGGTGGACACCCAGCCGACGGCTGCGGCGCCGGCCGCATCGTCACGCGTACCAGCCGCCACTCCGTCGCTGACCGTGAGAATCGCGATTCGGATCACCGCTTAACTGAGCCATCCTTGTAGAACGGCATTTTCACCACCTCGGCCGGGAGGGCTCGATTGCGGATCATGATCTCGATCGGCGTCTCCGGCGCTGAATGCTCGAGGGGGAAATACCCCGTTCCTATGCCCTGCTCCACTGTCGGGCCGACCATGCCGCTCCGGACCGTGCCGGCTGTCTGGCCGCCGATCACAATCTCGCAGCCCGGCCTTGGGAAGCCACGCTCTTTGAGCACGAAGCCACAGAGCTTGCGCTCCAGACCGGCCTCCTTTTGGCTGGCCAGAGCATCGCGACCTTTGAACTGGCCCTTCTGGAGCTTCACGATCCAGCCAAGTCCCGCCTCGAGTGGTGTGGTCTCTCTGTCGATGTCGTTTCCGTACAAAGCGAGGCCGGACTCGAGACGAAGCGAATCACGTGCCCCCAATCCAATCGGCAACACGCGATCGCCACCCTCCTCCAGGATCGCCCGCCACAGCTTCACCGCGGAACCCGTATCGCAGTAGATCTCGAACCCGTCTTCGCCCGTGTAGCCGGTTCGGCTGACAACGCACGGCTCGCCGACAACCTGGCCCTCCGCAAAGTGATAGTACTTCATCGCGGAGGCATCGAGATCGGTCAGGGGGTCCATTATGGACTCCGCCGCAGGCCCCTGTAACGCCAGCAGGCCGATTTGATCGCTCTCATCCACAAGCTCGATTCCCGATGCGCCGTACTCTTTCAGCAGGCCCTGAATCCACTCGAAGTCGCCGTCCAAGTTCGCGGCGTTCACGACCAGCTTGAAATGATCCTCTGCGAACTTGTATACCAGCAGATCGTCAACGATGCCGCCCGAGTCGAGGCACATGGCATTGTATTGGGCCTGGCCCGATACGCGGGTCGATACATCGTTTGTCACGACGAAATTGACGAACCCCTCCGCCCCTTCGCCCTTCACCAGGAACTCGCCCATGTGCGAAACGTCGAACAGGCCAGCCTGCTCTCGCACCTGCCGATGTTCGGTAATCACGCCGGCCGGGTACTGTACGGGCATCTCGAACCCGGCGAACGGGATCATCTTGCCGCCCAAGGCGAGGTGTTCTTTGTGAAGGGGCGTCTTCTTGAGATTCTCTGCCATGATGGTCCTCTTAGTCGCAATCGACGCGTGGTTTTGGGGAGCTGACTGCCAATTTAGCAGGAGGGAGGGCCTGGGGATAGAAGAGGCGCGTTGGGGTGGGAGACTACGATATCTTGCGGAGTGAACATTAAACATTGGGCACGGACCACGGGACATTGAATGCCGACGTACTCACAATGTCCAATGGTCCATGCCCAATGTTTAATGTTCGCTACAGTATATAGCGGCGCAGATCTTCGTCTTTCAGGACCTTGGCCAGTCGCTCACGAACCAACTCATCATCGATGGTGATGCTGGTGTCGCCTTCGTCGGGGAGGTCGAACATCACGTCTTCGAGGAGAGTGGTCAGGACGGTGTGCAGGCGTCTGGCGCCTATGTTCTCCATACGCTGATTCACATCAGCGGCGATTCTGGCGATCTCCTCGACGCCCGGGTCGGTGAACTTGAGCGTCGCGCCCTCGGTCTGAATGAGCGCACTGTACTGCGTGAGGAGAGCGTTCTTGGGTTCGGTCAGGATGCGGACGAAATCTTGCTCGGTAAGCGATTTCAGCTCAACACGTATGGGGAACCGGCCCTGGAGCTCTGGAATGAGGTCAGACGGCTTGGCCATGTGGAAAGCGCCGGCGGCTATGAAGAGGATATGATCCGTGCGGACCATTCCGTACTTGGTCTGTACGTTCGATCCCTCGACGATGGGCAGCAAGTCACGCTGAACTCCGCCACGAGATACATCAGGACCACCGACCGACCCCCGTTCGCCGGCTATCTTGTCGACCTCGTCCAAGAAGACGATGCCCATTTGCTCGACGCGGTCCAGCGCTTCGTTCACCACATCATCCATGTCGACAAGCTTGTCCAACTCGTCGCCCAATAAGATTCGTCGTGCCTCTGAAACGGTAACGCTGCGCCGCTTGCTCTTCTTGGGCATCATGTCCTGCAACATTTCGGAGACGTTGTAGTCCATCCCCTCCATGCCAGGAAACTCAACGACGGGGAAGTTCGTCTGCGTGACCTCGATTTCTATTTCCTTGGTTTCCAGCTTGCCGTCTCTGAGCAGCGTCCGGAGCTTCTCGCGCGTTCTTTTGCGCCGTTCTTTCAACTCGTCCTCATCGTCCTCCTGGTCAGGCTCGTCGCGCTGATCAACGGCTTCTCCGCCGGACGACACGACGAATCCGGCCAGAGGGGTTGGCTTGGGGCTCTCCCCCGTGGGCAGGAGCAAATCGAGCAGGCGCTCTTCGACACGCTCCTCAGCGACCTCCTGTACTTCGTCCTCGCGCTCGGTGCGGACCATGTTGATCGAGATATCGGCCAGATCCCTGACGATGGATTCCACGTCGCGGCCTACGTACCCAACCTCAGTGAACTTTGACGCTTCGACTTTGACGAAAGGCGCACCTGCCAGGCGTGCCAGCCTGCGCGCGATCTCGGTCTTCCCGACCCCGGTGGGGCCGATCATGATGATGTTGTTGGGCATGATCTCGTCCCTGAGTTCCTCAGAGACCTGCTGGCGACGCCAGCGATTCCGCAAGGCGATCGCGACAGCTTTCTTTGCATCATCCTGAGCTACCACGTACTTGTCCAACTCAGCGACGATCTGCCGTGGAGTCAGCTCATCCTTCTGGTCCGCGCCAGAGTCGCTCTGAGAATCAGGCAGCTCTTCTGGTGATCGAGATTCGACGGAATCGTTCATCAGCTTTGAGTCCCAAGCTCCAATACGGTGATGTTGGTGTTCGAGTAGATGCATATCTCGCCCGCGATACGCAGTGCGCTTCCAGTGATCTCCGCCGCGTCGAGTTCCGAATGGGCCGTGAGCGCACGGGCGGCGGCAAGCGCCATCGGCCCACCACTCCCGATTGCCACGATTCCGTCATCCGGCTCGATGACTTCGCCGCTGCCCGATAGCAGGAAGGAGTGATCGGCATCGACAACGGCGAGCAGCGCCTCGAGGCGGCGCAAGACGCGATCGCTGCGCCAGTCCTTTGCCAGTTCCACCGCCGCCCGCGGGAGATTGCCGGGGAACCTATCCAGCTTCTCCTCGAACTTCTCGAACAGAGTCAGGGCGTCAGCAACGGATCCAGCGAACCCTGCCAGCACGGAACCATCTTTGAGCGCTCTGACCTTTAGGGCCTCTGCCTTCATGACGGTGTCACCGACCGTCACCTGTCCGTCACCTCCCAAGGCAACGCGTCCGTCTTTCCTGACAGCGAGAATGGTCGTACCGTGAATCACTCGATCGCTCATGGATGTTCCGTCCTAGCTTCTGGGGTGCGCCAGCTTGTATACCTGCTTCAATCGCTCCCTCGATGTATGCGCGTACATCTGTGTGGTCGAGAGCGACGCGTGGCCCAAGAGTTCTTTTATCGCCATCAGATCGGCGCCCTCGTCCAGCAGGTGGGTCGCGAAAGAGTGGCGCACCGAGTGTGTGCTCAATTCTCCTTCTTCAGCCACCAGAGCAATGAAGCTCTTAACGATACGCTGTATCTGTCGTCGTGATAGTCGCGTGCCACGTTCCGAAACGAAAAGCGGGTCCGTCTGTGTCGCGTCTCCAAAGAACTGCTCCCGTCGGCGCGCATATTCGCGTAACGCCGTCACGGCATGGCGTCCAACCGGGACGATGCGCTCCTTGCCACCCTTTCCAAGCACTTTCACCTTGCCGGGCGCCGCATCCAGGTCGGCAACGTTCAGCGCATGAACCTCGGATAGGCGCAGGCCCGCTGTATACAGTAACTCGACCAACGCACGATCACGTGCACCGCGCCAGCCTGAATCCTCCGAGCTCTGCGCCGCCAGGTCGAACAGCTGAGCCATCTCCTTCTGCGTCAGGTATCCGGGCAAAGCACGCCCCTGACGCGGCGCACGGACCTGCCGGGCCGGGTTTGCCTCGACCACGCCTTCCTGGTGAAGAAAGCGAAACAGACTACGCACAGCCGACAGCTTTCGTGCTATGGTCCGTTTCTCGAGCGCCGAGATAGTCAGGTGGCTCAAAAAAGCACGAATGGCCAGTCGGTCGACATCTAGCCAGATCCACTCGTCGGAACCGTAGTAGTCATCGAGAAACGAGCAGAGGTCTCCCAGGTCACGCCGATATGCCGTCACCGTATGTGGGGACAGCTGGCGCTCGTCCTGCAGATGCCTCAGGTAGTCCCGTGCGCGTGCGTTCACCGATGCGGTTGGCCTCGGTATCCCTGGCCCGCTTGCCCAACGTCGGACAGCCCCTCGACCCACGACCGGATGTCGCGCCTGGCACGTGCGGCCAACTCTTCGCGCCGCTTCTTCTTACCGCGCACCGGTTCTGGCAGGGGGTCAAGGAGCCCGAAGTTCGCGTTCATAGGCTGGAAGTTATCCGGATCCGCCTCTCGAAGGTAGCGAAGCAGACCGCCGAGCATTGTGGTTGGTGGCGGTACGGCCGGTTCCTTCCCTTGAGCGAGGCGATCGGTGTTCAGCGCGGCCAGCAATCCGGTCGCCGCCGATTCTATATAACCCTCCACACCGGTCAGCTGGCCGGCAAAGATCAAGCCGGGATCATCCAGCACAGATCCGTGTGGTGACAGTAGCGCCGGGAAGTTTATGTAGCTATTGCGGTGGATCTGGCCGTAGCGCAGGATCTCGGCCTCGCGCAGCGCAGGGATCAGTTGAATGGCTCGGCGCTGGTCGGGGTAGCGGAGTCGAGTCTGGAAGCCCACCAGGTTCCACATCCGACCATCCTTGTCTTCGCGCCGCAGCTGCACGACGGCGAACGGTCGCGAGCCCGTTACCGGATCCGTGAGCCCCACCGGCTTGAACGGCCCGAAGCGCAAAGCATCGCGACCCCGTTCCGCTAACACCTCAATCGGGAGGCAACCCTCGAAGTAGGGAACATCATCCCATTCCGGCGTACGGTACTCTTCGCCACCGCGGAGCGCCTCGAGAAGCGCCTCATACCCCTCTTGGTCGAGCGGGCAGTTGATATAGGCATCATCCTCGCCCTTGCCGTACCGGGATGCTCTAAAGCTCGCCGACTTGTCGATGGACTCGGTCGACACGATGGGCGAGATCGCGTCGAAGAAGTAGAGGCCATCACTCCCCAATCTTTGTCGAATGCTCTCAAACAGCGCATCCGATGTCAGCGGGCCGGTGGCGATGATCGCGGGCGACGGAGGAAGCTCGATCAACTCTTCACGCCGCACATCTATGTTCGGTTCGCCGGTTATTGCCGCCTCCACTCCATCGGAAAACAGCTGTCTATCGACGGCGAGCGCGGCGCCTGCCGGAACGCGCGTTTCGTCGGCGACGCGAAGCAACAGTGAATCGAGAACGCGCAACTCGGCCTTCAACAGGCCGTGAGCGTTTGTCTCTTCTTCAGATTTGAATGAGTTGCTGCAGACCAGTTCGGCGAGGCCGTCGGTCTGATGCGCAGGCGTGGTTGCTGCCGGTCGCATCTCGTATAACGCAACGCGGTGCCCGCGCCTGGCGAGCTGCCAGGCCGCCTCGGAGCCAGCCAGGCCACCACCGACGACGACGACTTCCGGCATTAGAAGCTAGAGCAGCAGCCTCAACCCGAGCCTGTATCCGCCGTCTCTGCACTGTCTGCTGCGAATTCGTGAGAGCAGGCAGCGCATCGCAGGAAATCGCCCTTCTTCTTGGAAGTCTTGGCCAACGCAACCTCCGAGCTACAGACCGGACATGTGGCCTGAGTTGGAGTATCCCAGGTCGACCACTCGCACTCCGGATAGCGTGTGCAACCGTAGAAGGTGCGACCGCGCCGCGTGCGACGCTTTACGACTTCCCCGTCACCGCAGACCGGGCAGCGGAATCCGAGGGTGATTGGCTGGGTGTGTTTGCAGTCGGGGTACGCCGTGCAAGCCAAAAACTCGCCAAAGCGGCCCGTCTTGACTGCCATCGGACTGTCGCACTTCGGGCACTTCGCGTCGATGGCAGCTTCGTTTTGGGACGCATCGATCGCGCGCGTGAAGCGGCAGTCGGGATAATTCGAACAAGCGACGAATGGCCCGTAGCGACCACTCTTAACGACCAGTGCGCCGCTGCATTGAGGACATTCTTCGCCTTCCAGATCAACATCCGGTGGCTGGTCGATCGATTTCGTGTTTCTACAGTCAGGGTAGCTCGAGCAACCAAGGAACCGTCCGTAGCGATTCCATTTCACGACCATCGGGCTGCCGCAAAGATCGCAGACAGTGTCCTTCACCTGAACGATGTCGATGATGATCTTCTCGAGGTCGGCCTCGCCCGATTCCAGACGCTCCCTGAAGCGCGAGTAGAACTCCTCCAGCACTTGATGCCATTCGGCTTCGCCTTCCTCGATGCGGTCGAGATTCTCTTCCATACTGCTGGTGAAGGCGATGTCGAAAGTGTCAGGGAAGACCCGAATCAGGACCTGGACGACGGTCTCACCAAGGGGTGTTGGGTGGAACCTCCGGCTCTCCAGTTCCACGTAGGTCCGCTCGACCAGGGTGGACAGGATAGAGGCATACGTGGAAGGTCGCCCGATTCCCAGTTTCTCGAGCTCTTTGACCAGGCTGGCTTCGCTGAAGCGCGGCGGTGGCTTTGTCTCGTGCCTGGTCTTCTGGATGTCATGAAGCTGGACGACATCGGCTTCCTGCACCTCGGGAAGCGGCGCGAGATCATCCAGTGTGCGCCCTTCGCCCTCCTCGTGCACGTCCCGATAGAGACGCGTAAAGCCGTCGAACTTGAGCACCGATCCCGTTACCCTGAACAGGTAGTCTCGACCATCGGCGCCGCTGAGATCGAAGTCGACCGTAGTCGTATCGTATACGGCCGGGGCCATCTGTGAGGCGACGAATCGGAACCAGATCAGCTGATAGAGCTTGAACTGGTCCGCATCCAGGTCGCCCTTCAAGGAGTCCGGCGTCCTCAGAACCGAGGTCGGACGGATGGCCTCATGGGCCTCTTGAGCCCCCTTCTGTTGTTTCCCGGAGTAGAGTCTGGCGGACGTGGGGATATAGTTCTCACCGAACTCGTTCTGAATGAATTGGCGAGCCAGGTCGGCGGCCGATCCAGCGACCCGCGTGGAGTCCGTTCGCATATAGGTGATCAGACCGATGGCCTCGCCTTTGACCTCCACACCCTCATAGAGCTGCTGCGCGATGCGCATGGTACGCTTGGCCGAGAAGCGCAGGCGTTTCGCCGCCTCCTGCTGTACCGTGGATGTGGTGAAGGGCGCGGACGGGTTCTTGCGCCTCTCCTTGCGTCGAATCCTAGTGATCTCGAAGGGGACTTTTTGAACCGCATCGATAACGGCCTGCGCCGTCTCTTCGTTTGGAAGGTCTGGCTTCTTGCCATCAATATGATGAAGCTGCGCCGTGAATCTGTGTTCATCCTTCCCTAGGCGCGCTTCTACCGTCCAGTACTCCTTTGGCACGAACGCCTTGATCGCCTCTTCGCGCTCCCAGATGAGCCGCAGTGCCACCGTTTGGACGCGGCCGGCGGAGATCCCCGGTCGGATCGGCTTCCAGAGGAACGGGCTGGCCTTGTAACCCACCAGGCGATCGAGAATGCGTCGAGCTTGCTGCGCGTCGACCTTCCGGAGATCGATTTGCCCGGGGTTCTCCAGGCCCTGGGCGATCCCCTCAGGAGTGATCTCCTCGAACAGAACCCGCTTGAAGCGTGCTCCGTTTTTTGATTTGTAACCAAGCTGCTCCGCGACATGATAGGCGATAGCTTCGCCTTCCCGGTCCGGGTCCGTAGCGAGGAGGACTTCGCTGGCATCTTTGGCGGCAGACTTGAGCTCCTTGATAACCTTCCCTTTGCCACGGATCGTCACGTACTGCGGCTCGAAACCGTTTTCGACGTCGACGCCGAGGTCACGCTTCGGCAGGTCACGGATGTGCCCCACCGACGCCTTTACGACATAGCTGTCGTCCAGGTAGCGGCCGATAGTACGCGCTTTCGCGGGCGACTCAACGATCAGAAGTCGGGAGCCGTTTCCCTTCGACTTTGATCCGCTGGCGGTCGCCTTCTTCCTAGTCGGCGTCTTCTTCTTTGTCGTCGTCTTCTTCGCCATACGCCTCTCGTCTCACCCTTCCACCCGCTTACACCGGACCCGGTCCCGCATGTTCCGCCGAGCCTCAACGCTGAAAATGGCTAGCAGGAATCAACAGCGTGTCAACTCCGGCACGCCGGCAGGTCCGTCAGCCGCTCAGCAATTCCGCGATTTGCGCTGCCACTTCCTTGGGATCTCGACCATCGGTATCGACCACCTGGTCGGCCTGGCTGTAGTGCTCGAGACGACCTTCCAGGATCGTCCGGATCGCCTCCAGCGGCTGTTCGACCGCCAGCAAAGGTCTTTCTACAGCGGTCTGCAGCCGCTGGCGCGCGTACACCGTCTCAGGCTGCACCCTCAGCCAGACAAACAGGCTGTCCGGCCGGAGACGCTCGACCAAACCGGGCTGGGTCACCCATCCGCCGCCGGGTGCCAGCACTACCGCGTCCCGATCCTCAACTTCCTGGGTAAGCTCCGCCTCCAGGGCGCGGAAGCGCGTTTCGCCGTCATCTCTGAAGATCTCGGCGACACGCCGATTCTCCTTCTGTTCGATCGTCTGGTCGAAGTCGACAAAATCCCAACCCAGCCGCTCCGCCAGCAGACGTCCCACGGTCGACTTGCCGGAGCACATGAACCCCACGAGGACCACTCTACTTGCCATGGCGACGCTTCAGCCGATCGAGGTAGGCGTCGTAGTTGTCCCTCATCTCGCCCAGCGAGTCGCCGCCGAACTTCTCTCGCATCGCGTCGGCGAGGACCAGCGCCACCATCGCTTCGCCGACGACGCCTGCTGCCGGCACCGCCGTTACGTCGCTTCTCTCGCGAACCGCGTCAGCGGGCTGGCCACTGTCGAGGTCCACACTTCTCAATGGACGCATAAGCGTGGACAGCGGTTTCATGGCCACTCGTACGACCAGCGGCTCGCCGTTGGTCGTGCCGCCTTCCAGTCCGCCGGCACGATTCGAGGCGCGCCTGTACCCTCCGCCGAGACGAGCTCCGAGATCGGCCTCGATCTCGTCATGGACGTCGGAGCCTCGGAGTCGAGCCGCCTCGAAGCCCAGGCCGATCTCGACGCCCTTCATAGCCTGGATCGACATCAGCGCACCCGCCAACCTGCCGTCCAGCCTGCTCCAGGCTGACATGTGACTCCCAAGGCCGACCGGCAGCCCTCGCGCGACGACCTCGAAGACGCCACCCGTTGTGTCACCCGCAGATTTAGCAGCGTCGATCGCGCTGACCATCTCGGTTTCCACCTCCGCATCAAGACAGCGAACCGGAGAGGTGTCTGCGGCCTGGTTGATGTCGTCCGGGTATTCGTCCGGGGCGCGACGACGCGCTTCGACGCCCGCAAGCGATACGACATGGCTGCCCACATCAACAGCGAACTGCTGGAGCAGCACTTTCGCGAGGGCTCCCGCGGCCACCCGCGCCGCTGTCTCCCTGGCGCTGGAGCGTTCGAGGATGTCTCTGGCATCCTCGCGCCTGTACTTCAGCAATCCGACCAGGTCGGCATGGCCCGGGCGCGGTAGTTTCACGCGGCGCAACTGCTCGTCGGTCGCGTTGGACACCGGCTCGACGGACATAGCCGTCTCCCAGTTCTCCCAATCGCGATTAGGTATCAGCATGGCGATGGGAGAACCAAGCGACTCGCCGAGGCGCACGCCGGAAAGGAGCTGCGCCGCGTCTTTTTCGATCTTCATCCGGCCACCGCGACCGTGCCCCATCTGGCGACGCGCAAGCTCGCGCCGAATCGCTTCAGCGCTAACGGGCGTTCCCGCGGGCATGCCCTCGACTATGGCGACGAGGCCCTGCCCGTGAGACTCACCGGCGGTGATGAATCTGAAGTGTTCGAGCATCAGATCACTCGATAGAAATGACGACGCCGCACCTACGCACCAGGAACACGCCGAGAAAGCTGAAGCCGCCGGCCCATCCCCGGCGAAGACGTCTCATGTCCGGGGTCGGTCTGGCGGCTCTTTCGCCAGTCCGGGGCAGCCACCAGTTCTTGATAGCTGCCCCGAATGTATTATGGCGCCTTCAGTTATGCCGCAAGGCGTCGCTGGCCGAAGTTGTTAGTTTATCGGCCGTATGTCAGTGTCTTTGACCGGTATCACGACCACGCCGTTGTCAGTAACACCGTAAAGCTTCACGACGACGTTGGCCGGGTCACCGGGTAGTGGCCGGGTAACGCGAAGCGGCCCGACGATCGGATCCCGGATCAGGATCTGGCCGCGGGAGAATGAGAAGAAATGGGTGTCCACCATTTCGATTCTCGCGTCGCCCGATCCCAAGAATGACAGACGTTCTGTGTCGTTACCAATGCTGAACTGATCATTGTCGGGGTGAAGCGCCGCTCCCGTGCCGAACGGGTTGATGTTCTCGTTAACACCAAGCAGACGTAGAACATTGGGGCCGCCCGGAGTATCGGGCCCGAAGAAGTACGCGTTTGTGCCTCGAGCCACACCCAGACTTCCATCCAGATTCAACGCCAGACCGAACACAGCCTGCTCGGCGTTTCCGGGCAAGTCGCTCACTTGCAGCGTGTTGGTGATAGACTGGGTCGCCGAGCGGTAGAGGATGACGCGCCCCGCGCGGTCCGGCGTGTCGGCCTCACCGAAGGCGACGAACTCCCGGTCTCCGCTAGCCGCCACGAAGGTCGTGTCCTGGAGCCCGATGCTCGGAATCGAGAGATCGGAGTAGATCTCCACATCCCAGCCCTCGGTCAGGATCTTATTTGCCACCTGCCATGTTGCGTCGGCTAGCGAGTCCGACGCGATGATGCAAGACCGTCCGAACGGCTGCGTCAATCCACGCGTATGGTCGCAGATCACGAACTGCCGGGAACCGTTAATGTCGAACACGGAGTCCGCGTTGATGACCTGGATCTCCGGGTTGTTCGAGCTGGCACGAGCCGCGTATTGGATGAAGAATCGGATCTCGCGCTGCACCGGGTCGTACTCACGGATCGTCCCCGGTCTTTCGTTAGGCAACGCCGGGACCGTGGAGAAGAGGATGAGACCATTGGCCGCCTGGGCCAGGAACTGAGGTCGGTCCGAGTACTCGAAGAACGTCACCGGGAAGATGGGTCGTCCGATGGCGTCGAAGTCTTCGATGATCCGGTACACCTTCAGGTCCTGCGTTTGGAAGCGGTCGACCTCACCAACGATGCCGTTGGCGCCGACGCTTCTCGGCCCGAGGTCCACCAGTGAGACGTTGGTACCTCCCGAGTTGCCGACGAGAAGGCCATCCTCGCTGTTGTCGATAAACAGACCCCACGGCTCGGAGCCAACCGGGACCGCATCATCGAATCTTTCGTTGGCCAGGTCGAACGGACGCACGATGCCGAAGTTGAAGTCCGACAACAGTAACAACTGACGGATCGTATCGACCTGTGCGTCGGCGATCAGCGCCCCCTGGGGGAATCCCACCGTTTGACCGGAAACGATCAACCGCTCGACGAACCCTCCCTGCAGACCCGTGGCGAAGATCGGCGGTGTATTGGACGTGCACTGCAGGCTGTTGGCTGAGCCATCTGGATCAACCGTCGCGCCGCAATTCCGGTTCGGATCAGCGGCGTCCACTGCCCATGCCGTCACTCGCATGAACAGCGTATCGGGGACGTCATCGATCGTGAACACGGATGCCGGCAGCGAGTCCGGCACGAGTGCAAAGGTCAACGGAACCGTACCGCTAATCGCGGGATTGAAGACGCTATCGAAGTAGAAGGTGTCTATTGCCGTTGCACCCGCACGGTCGTTTCGGACAACCACAGAAACGCCCATCCGGGTAACTGCGGTCTCTAGATCCGCTGCTACGAGGTTGATCAACAGCGAATCATCGGACTCCATGCGCGGCGGCTCGTTCGTCCGTCTCTCAACTCCCCCTGTTACCAGCATGCTGATGGTTGGCGGGGTAGCGTCGTCGGGGACCTCTGTTGCGACGGTGACGAGAACTATGGAGACAGCGCTTATCGTGTTGAGGTTTATCGCCTCAGCCTCGATAGTCAGCTGCCCTAGGGCCCCCTGTGGAATAAAAAAATCCAACAGGGTGTCCACGTCGGTGCGGAACTCTGTGAAGCGAATCGTGTCCGCCGCCGGGACGGTGGGCGGTGATATGCCCGATAGGGTGACGTTCAACTGAGCCAGGCCCGTGGGGTCGTTCGCCAGAATACCGACTCGGATCAGTGTGTTGTCACGAACGGTGATCCCGGCGACCGGGGAGTAGATGATCACAGACGGCCCGGTGGGGCCGCCGCCGGGTCCGCCGCCGATCGTAATGAACGCGGAGGTCTTCGCCGTGTTCAGTTGCGTATCGATCGCCGTCCCGACGACTTCGATCAGCGTCGGGTTGGTGAACGGGAGCAGGAACGTCGTGGTGACCGTGAATTCCTGAACCCGCCCCGTCGTGTAGGTCGTATCTGTCGTGATCAGGGTCCCGACAACGATAGTGTCACCGGTTGGGGTGACCTCGGTCTGGAACTGATCGGTGCGCCGCAGATCGATAACGACGGAACCGAGTCCGATGAAGTCCTCTGACTTCGTGGTTATCCGTAGGGTGTCGGCTGACACTTCGATCGATGTAATAGCGATCGTCGGCGGTGTCTCGTCCACCAACGGCGTGAAGACGGCGGAATCCTCCTCGCACGCGGTGAGTCCCAAAACAGCCACAGCCGCCAAACCATAGAGCAGCCGCGCTGTCCATCCCCGTTCGCTTCGCATATGGTCACTCCCTCACTTTAAAACTGGTCGCATCAAGCGGTCGACCGAATACCGTCGGTCGATTCAAGGCGTCAGTTCGATGCGACCGCGTCGTCCACAATGTGCGGCGTCACCAGGATCAACAGATCCTGTTTTGTTTCATCGGACTTCCGAGTACGGAAGAGTCCGCCGACGAGGGGAAGGTCCATCAGGATTGGGATGCCGCTAATGGTCTCCGAGACTTCGCTGACAGTCAGTCCGCCGATCACTCCAGTTTCGCCGTCCTCGAGGATGAGACGGGTCGTTCCCTCCTGCGTCTGGAAGACGAATCCGATATCGCCGGGAGCGAGCTGTACGCCGGAACGCTCCGCATGCAGGTCCATCACGACTCTTCGGTCATGGGTGATGTGCGGCGTCACGTTGAGCTTGATGCCGGTCTCCTCCAACTGGACCGTCGACTGTGGGAACTGGGCCTGAGCCTGTTCCTGGCCGGGGACGCCACCGATGCCGGTCGCACCGCCAGCGCCATAGTCGACGACTCGGATGGGCGTCTTCTCACCAACCAGGATGTTGGCCGGCTGGTTATCCATCGTCTGGATGGTGGGAGCGGCGACGATGTCTGACAGGTCCTGACGTTCGAGAGCTTCGATGAAGTTGAACAACCGGAAATCACCGATAGCAGCCGATGTCAGGAGCTGCAGCGCCGGCAACACGAGTCGGTCTCTGGCGTTGGCCAGTGCTCCGATAGAGGCGCCGCTGAACGAGACCTGGTTCTGGGTGGTCAGCGGCTTGACGACCTGGTCAGGTACGCCGTCGAAGTTGGAGTCGACCAACTCCCAGCGACGCGGGTCGAGTGTTGGGCCCGGGATGAGCTCGTTTAGCTGGTTTCCGCCGGTGTCCTTCAGGTCCCACGAGATTCCCAGCTCCTGGATGTCACTACGGTCGACGAAGATGATCTTCGCCGAGATCACGACCTGGGGCGTACGCACGTCAAGGTCGGTGATGAGCTGCTGCGTGATCTGGACGTTTTCGGGAAGGTCGGTAACGATGATGGAGTTGGTCGCCTCGTTAGCGATCACCCGGCCGCGCTCCGAGATTGCAGGCTCGATCGCCGCCGCAAGCTCAGCCACAGGCGCATAGTTGATCTTGAAGATCTGCGTCTGCAGCTGGATCAGCTGTTGGCGCTCCTGGAGGTTCTCAAGCTTGTCGACGCGGATGATGCCGGTCGCCGTCTCGACGGCGCTCAGTCCCTGTGCGTCGAGGATCGCTTTCAGAGCCAGGTCCCACGGCTGGTTCCTGATGTTGGCCGTGATGGCGCCCTCGACGCCGACGCCGGGCACGAACGACTTGCCGGTGAAGTCGGCGAAGTTATTCAGCACGTCACGGATGTCGGTGTTCTCGAACGTCACCGTGATCCGCGGCATTTGGCTGATCGGCGTGGCCTCCTGCCGGAACGTCGCGTTGGGCGCAGTCTCTTGCTGCTGTTGAGCGGCGCGAGTCGGCTGAGCCTCGGCTACGGTCGGTGCCGGCGGCACCGGATCGCGTTCCAAGCGGCTGGCCCACGAATCGAAGACCGCGCCCTCCGGGTTCGGGAAGGAAACTCGGATCTCCCCGCCCTGTCGGGTCAGCGTGTAGCTGGTCGGCTCGGTCAACTCTACCACGATACGCACGACATCATCACGGAACTGGCTGGTGCGGAGCCGGATGACGCCGCCGCGCTGGATGTCCTCGAAGTCGGATCTTCCGAGGGCGTGCCGAGCGCCTTTGAGATCGACGATCAGGCGCGGAGGCTCCGTGAGTAGGAAATCCGAGTAGCTGACCTCACCACTGGTTCGTACGACGACTTCAGTGTAGCCAGCTACAGGTTCCACCCGGAGTTCGGTCACCGCGGCCGGCTCGCTACCGCCAGCCGCTGCCAACATCAAGATCAATGCGTGGAGCATCATCCCTGCTCCTCCTCTGGTCTCCTGATACGAAGCGTCTCGCTGCGTGTCACTCCGAACTGAGTGACCTGGAAGACGACTTCGTCCGGCCGAATCTCAACTACCCGCGCGTTGCCGACGATGTCTCCGCGGCGCACGCGGTATCGTTTTTCAGTGGCGCGATCCACCAGCGACGCCACGCTCCCTGCGGAACCCCCGAAAATGATTCCAGTGAGATCGAGGTTCTCGAACTGCGGTCCCGATGCGTCCTCGCCAGCCAAGTCGATGAACGGGTTGCGTCTATTGTCCGTCGGGTAGACGAACGTCTCGCGCCGGTAAACTTGCTGCTGCGGCGCTTCGGCTGGCTGCGCTTGCGTCGTGTCCTGGACCGCCAACGACGCGGCGTGCGGGGTGGGCACCAGGCCGGCGATTGCCGATGCCAGTATTAGAGCGGCGCTAACCACGAGACGCTCCTTGGCTTACTGGTGTGGTCGGAGTTGATCCGATCACGAAGGTCTCAATCACCAGCGAGACTTCGAGCGGAGCCTCCATGTTTCGTGTCGCACGACTGAGAGGGGCGAGGGAGATCTGTACGTTCGCCGGCTTGATGATCCTGGGCAGGGAGGCCACGCGGGCCAGGAACCTGCCAATGTCGTGGTACTCTCCGAGAACAGCGAGCTCCCACGTTTGTTTCGTGTAGTACTCGCCGGCCTCCGCGGCCTGCGGGCGAAGGCGGACCATCTCCACGCCGACCAAAGCCGCCTCGTGTGAGATCGCGTCGAGAAGCTCAGGCACCTCTTCGGAGTCCGGAATGAACTCCTCGAAGACACGCAGTTGGCGCTCCATTACGGCCATGCGGTCTTCGAGAGCGTCTCTCTGATTTGCCTCGATGCGAGCCCGCCGGTTTCTCCCTTCGAGTGCCTCGAGTCGTTCCTGGTCGCGGTTGATGTCATCGGTGCGCGGAACGATGAAGTAGATCCTCCCGGCCCACCACATGGCCGCGACGACCAATAGCATCAAGACCAGCGCCTGCTTGCGCTGTTTTGGATCAGCTGGTAACAGGGCCACGGCTGCTAACCCCCTGCAACGATGATTGGCTCGGTGGTAATCGCCGTCGAATCAGGCGCCTGATACCGAGCCAACAACACGAAGCTGTGAATGAGAGTCTGCCCCTGCTGAATCTGTTCCTGCGACTGGAGGCGGACCTCACGAATGAACGGCGAGCCCTCTAGGTCGCGCATGAAGCGCGTGAGGGCCGGCGTCTGGCCGGTCATACCATCAATGCGGAACTCGATGCCCATTCCCGTTCCGCCGGTCTGCTGTATCGACGTCAACCAGGTGTGGTCGGGCAGCGAAGTCGAGATCTCGTCCATGATGTGCGGCCAGACATAACGATCGGCGTCGATCTCCTGAATGACCTGTGTCCTCTGCTGCAGCGTATCCTGTCGCGCCCTCAGACTGTCGGCGGCCTGGATTGCCTCGGCGTATCGCACCGAGTCCTGCAGCTGGACCTCGAGATCTTGGGCGAGTTGGTCCGCTGTCACACCCTGGGTGAAGAACGTGAAGCCGAGATGTGCGACGGCCAGGATGAGGCCGGCAATCACCAGAATGACCAGTGGATCGCCTTTGACCATATCCTGCAGCCCATCGAACTTCGGAAGCGATAGCTTCCGTCCGCCCTTCGGCCGTGCGACTCCCCGCTTTCCGCCGGGGAGCAGGTTCATCTCAATCAGCGCCAGCATCTCAGGTATCCATCCGGATAAAGTTCAAAGCTGGTTGTGCGCGTCACGCGGCTCGCCGGAGTGCAAGACCGACCGGGAGTACGAGCATCGGACCCATATCTGCGATCGAAACGAGGTCGAACGCGCCCGGATCCACATCGACTCTCTGGACCGGGTTGGCCAGTTCGGCCGGGACTTGCAGCCGGTCGGCGAGCGCCTCTGCCATGCGGACGACGCGGGCGCCGCCACCACAGACGTAGATCCGAGACAGTCCGGCCTGGGATGAGCTGGCCTGCAAGAAAGCCGCGGCTCGCTCGACTCCCAATGCCACTTCCTCGGCGCGCTGCCCGATGAATTCTTCCAGTTCGGGATCGCTGGTGCGACCCTCCAGCACGTCTTCAGCGGCCTCTGCGGTCAAGCCACGCTCTCTCTGGAGGCTCTCACGCAACCGCCGCGTGCCGAAGGCCAGATCCCGGGTCAGTACCGGCACCCCGTCCTCCAGCAGATTCACATTGGTGGTTTCGTGGCCGATGTTGACGAAGCCGACGACTCCGGCCATGGCCTCTGGGTAGTTCAACTCGAAGGCGTTATGGAGAGCAAACGCGTCGACGTCGATGATCTCCGGTTCGAGACCGGCGTCGAGCAGCAGGGCCACCTTGTTCTCCACGAGCTCACGCTTGGCAGCCACGAGCAAGACCGTCATCTGCAGACCTTCGTCCAACGGGTCGAGGATCTGGAAATCGAGTTCGACGCTCTCCATGTCGAACGGCACGTGCTGCTCGGCCTCCCAGCGGATGACTTCCCGGGCGTCCGATTCCTTCATCCGGTCCATCTGGATCCGCTTGATGATCACATCGCGGCCGCCCACAGCTGTAACGACCCTCTTCTCCTTCACTCCTGCCGCCTCGAAGAGCGAGCGTATCGTGCTGGCGACCAGGGTGGGATCCATGACCTCACCCTCAACGATGGCATCGGCGACCAGGGGCGTGGCAGCGGCTTTGACGATGCGCGGCCGGCCCTTGCCATGGTCCATAACGACTAGCTTGACGTAGCCGCTACCGATGTCGAGTCCTATGGTTCGCTTGCGGCGACCCAATCCTAGCATGGCCATAATTGTCGAAAGGTCTAGGTTCCTAAGGTGAAAGCTCGCTCCACTTCACATGAAGGTGAAGCCGAAGTTGCTAAGCTGTAGTGGGACCTAGGGGTAGGGCTCTGTATGATAGCCCCCCGCGGTCATTTTGTCAACAACGACGGGGGGGTTCTGTAATGGGCTGCAGGGCCAGCCCTACTCCAATATCTCTAACCACGAGAATTGCGCAAGGGGGTGCGGTGAAACGAGTTTCGCCGCTCGGAGGGCCCTCCGGACACCGCACTTAGAGAGGCCCAACTGGCCGCCGAAGCCTACCCTGACGGTAGATCTGCGCCCTGGGGCCAGGACGGTGCCAGAGATCCGACCATTCTCGATCTGCAGATCGCCCAAAACGATCACCAGGCCGTGGAACTCGAAGTCGCCAGTAACGGCCAAGTCCCCCTCAACCAATAGGATACCCTGCCCGCGCCCGATTGTTTCGATCGTCAGGTCCCCGGCGGAGTGAATCACAGGCAGGTACTCAGAACAAGGGTGATCCGGATCCAGCGGTTCGCCCCAATTCCCTGTTCGTTCCGTATCGCAGCCGCCGGCGCCGTCAACGAGCGGTCCGAGGCTGGGGAGCTGGGCTCCGGGCGGTAGCTCGATATCACTCCTCACGGCCAGGTCCTCGAAGATCACCTCGATCTCTTCGATGAGGTTATCCAGCCCTTTGTCGAGTTCCTGTACGGCCGGCGCGCCCTCGACGACGCCATCGCTCGACACACCCACGCTCCCGCTCCCGGCCAAGACTCCCGGCCCCAACACCGACGAATCGGCACAGGCCTCAGAGGTGGGTCTCCAACCCAGAGGATCTTCGGAGGCGCCTCGGATGACCCCGCCTTCCACACTCACCCGGGAACCAGCCGTCAGAGCTGCGCCACAGCACCAGCGGGCGTCAAGCGGCTCCCGTAGGAGCAAAGCGACGGTTCGACGCCCTCCGTGCGGGCCGTTGGCACGACCGGTGGAGGTTACCAGATAGTGCGCTCTGTCGGCCTCTCCGCTTCCATTCCGAGCGATGTACGCTTGGAAGGTCTCTCCCGTGGCAAGCTCGCCGGACGCCAAGAGAACCGGCACGCCCGGCTGCGCCGCACGGGCGGCCTCCCAATCCCAACCACGAAGTGATGCCGCGAGACCCGCTTCGGCGGCGTAGAACGCGGCCGCGGCCTGAAGACCACCGGAGCTGCCGCGGGCCTGTCGAACGGCGAGAACCAGACTTCCCGAGACCACGGCGCCGAGAAGCACGAGCGTAACCACAGCAGCGATGACGGCCACTCCCCGTTCGTCCGTCAGCGAACGCCTCATGAATTCCTCAAG
Source organism: Gemmatimonadota bacterium (assembly GCA_039586795.1). Taxonomy (GTDB): domain Bacteria; phylum Gemmatimonadota; class Gemmatimonadetes; order Palauibacterales; family KS3-K002; genus Kutchimonas. The sequence continues at coordinate 58,162 of JBDHJS010000009.1, read as the reverse complement.
AAGACGGTGGTTGCCAAGGAATCGACGAAGAATCCGGGCATCCCCTTTCGAGGGATAGGCCGCAAGCTTCGCGCTCTGACCGAGATCACAACCTGCACAAAGTCCGCAGGGTCCCATGTCCTAACCCTTTCGCGATCCAGATACTCGAGGCTCAGGCCGCCCTCGTCGGGGCTAAGGAAGGGGCCCGTGACCGGCTGGATGCGTCCACCGCGCAATCGCTGTCCCAACCACCAGTTGCCATCGGCAGCGAGGTACAATCGATAGGTATAGGGTCGGAAACCGCGAACTGGAGCTCCTTTCTCGACGCCTGCCAGATCGCCGCCCACCGTCAAATAGAGATCGGGCTCGAGACGGTCCGCGCATAGCCCTGGGCCCGTGCCTCGGACGCTCCGAATCGGCACAACCTGCCATCTGTCATCGATCGCCGACTCTATCCGGCCTTCGATGAAGATGAGCACGCTGTCCGCCCTTCCATCGCCAAACGTCCCTGCCACCCGTCGCAAGCCAACGCGGTCACCGGCCACATCACAGATCACGCCGTGTCCCGTCGTGGATCGCAAAGCCACGCTATCGCTGGCGATGGCGTAGATGTCGCCAAGGCGCGGGCTAGCCTGCCGAAGCTCCGTGACCAACACCTCGAGGGCCACGCTGGCGGCACGGTACGTTAGGGCGATCTCAGCTTGCGCCGAATGAAAGCGCCACTGGTTGACGAAGACCGCGGAAATCGAGGCGACGACCAACCCGGCTACCAGGAGAGCCGTTGTCATCTCGACAAGGGAGAACCCGACGCGCGCGCGAGATGTCCGGCTTCTCATCACCACGGCAGTAGAGTGATGAGCGTGTCCGACACCGTGTCGGAGCCAACGATGCCGCTGACGGTGAGCCTCACGTGGCGCGGATCAGCGCCACCGACGTCAACCGCGACCTGAAATTGGCCAGCGCGATCAACCGTCTTGACGCCTCCCGAGCCGCCGGCCAGAACGCGTTCAAGCTCCGACTGGGCGAGGAAGCGAGCTTGGGTCTCGAGACGCGCGATCCGGAGGTTCGATGCGACGACTGAAGCCGCCGCCGACAGCCCCAACACGCCGACCACAAGCACCATCAAGGCGACCAGCAGCTCGACGATCGTGAACCCCGATCGGCACCCGCCACCCGTCACCTTCGCAACCTCCCAAGTCTCGACAGGGTGACCGTGTCCACCGCGTTACCGCGCCTGAACACGATGGTTGTATTCGGCAGGTCGCAGTCCGCCCTGGGCGTAGCCAGGCCGCGCGGATCGAAGCATATCGTGACGTCGGTAGCGTCGATCTCGACACCGCCGAAACGGTCAGTCACGCCGATCAGCGGACCGACGGTGTCGATACGGGGGGCGTTCAGAAATGTCCCGGTGTCGACCGTCACCCAGAACGCGTTGATCTCCGGATCGAGGTGAAGGCGAGCCAGCCGGCCATACTGGACTGCGGACTGGCGGGCGAGGGCGAGGGTGGCCGCAAAAGCGTTCTTTGCGGCGGTCACGTTAGCCCGAGCACGTGAGCGAGCGAGGGCGGGCAGCGCGATCAGGGCCAGCAGCGCCAGGATGGCGACGATGGATACGAGCTCAACAAAAGAAAAACCTCTCATCACCTGGCACGATGAGAGGTGAGTATCAACAGATGGTCAACGGAGCGGAAACGAACCTCAGCGCATCATGGCGATGGCGGCTAAGGGCCGCGTTCAGTCGAGGCCATAGTCGCGGATCTTGTACAGCAGAGCTCGGTAGCTGAGATCGAGAAGCTCCGCCGCTTTGGTACGGTTCCCATCCGTTACCTGAAGGGCACGGCTGATCAGCCGGCGCTCGAGATCGGCCGCCTGCTTCTTGATCGAGAGCTCATCAGCCGGCAACGCGTCCGCCGGGCCCTCGACCGAGGTTTCCGGATGACGGATAAAGTCCGGAAGATCAACGGCGCTTATCGTCGATCCTTCCGCCAACACCATGGCGCGCTCGACCACGTTCTCCAGCTGCCGAACATTGCCGTACCATGGGTGAGCCAGCAAGGCCTTCATCGCCGAAGGCTCGAAGCCGTTCACGTTGATGCCGAGTTGTTTGGCGAACCGCTCGATGAAGTGACGGGTGAGCGGCGGAATGTCCTCGGTCCGCTGTCGCAACGGCGGCAGGTGAATCCGTACGACATTGACTCGATAGTAGAGGTCCGAGCGGAAGGTGTTGTCCCTGACTTCCTGTTCCAGGTCACGGGCGGTGGCGCACACCAAACGCACATCGACCTTGCGCGAAGTGCTGTCGCCGACGCGCCTGATCTCGCCTTCCTGCAGGGCCCGGAGCAACTTCACCTGAAGCTGCGAAGGCAGCTCGCCGATTTCGTCCAGGAACAGCGTTCCGCCGTCCGCTTCCTCAAACAGGCCGCCTCGATCGACGTGGGCACCGGTGAACGCGCCCTTGACGTGCCCGAACAGCTCTGACTCGAGGAGGTTCTCGGGAATCGCGCCACAGTTGATGGGCACGAAAGGTCGTTCGGCGCGCGGGCTTGCATCGTGGATTAGGCGGGCGATCAGTTCTTTTCCGGTTCCGCTCTCACCCGTGATCAAGACGGTGGATGGATGTTGGGCGACCTTGGTGGCCAGCTCCAGCGCTTCCCGCATGCCGGCGCTCTTCGCCACGATCTCCGGGTACCTGTGATCCGCCTTGACCGCTTTGCGCAGCCGCTTCACTTCGCGGCGGAGCTTCTCGCGTTCTTCAGCTTTGCGGAGCGTCAGCACGACCTCCGCCGTGGTGAACGGCTTGGGCAGATAGTCGTAGGCGCCTTTTTGCATCGCTTCCACAGCCAGCTCGTTGCTGCCGTAGGCGGTGATCGTGATGACTAGGGCATCGCCGTTGTTCTTTCGGTATTCCTCTAGGAACTCGAGGCCGTCCATGCGCGGCATGCGGATGTCGCACAGGATGAGATCGGGCTCCTCTTTGAGGGCGCGCTCCAGCCCTTCCCTGCCGTCGGAGGCGGAGATGACTTGATAGCCCTCGTCTTCGAGGATCATTGACAGAGTGCGGCGCACTCCGGCTTCGTCGTCTACTACAAGTACCTTCACTTAGTTCATTCCTTGATTCGCCAGTATGTCGATTCCTATTCTCGACCCTCTAGTGTCTCAGGATCGACGATCTAGTCAACTTCGACGCTCGCCTCGACGAGCTCCATGCGGGCCGCCGGCAGCAGAACCGAGAATCTCACGCCCATGTCGGCGGGGCTATCGACGGCAATCGTACCCCCCATCCCTTCGATGAGCCTTGCCGAAACGGCAAGCCCCAGGCCCGTTCCCTGCCCCGTCTCCTTGGTGCTGAAGAACGGGTCGAACACCCTATCCATGATCTCCGGCGGGATCCCGGGGCCGTTGTCGGCCACCGAAATTCGGACCACTTCCATGCCGCTGGAGAACGGCGGCGGTGTCAGCCCCTCGCGCCGCGCCTGCAGGCGCCGCAGATGCGAATAGTCGATCCCGGCCGGATCATCGCGACGGCGCGACGGAGGTGCCATTCCCGAGTAGGGGATCGTGTCCGTCGAAACCTTGATCACACGACCGGCGGCACCATCGGCAGCCTGTGCCGCATTGAGCAGAAGGTTCACCATTATCTGCTCGAGCTGGTGCGGGTCGGCGTGCACCGTGGCCTCCACCGGGTTGAGATCAAGTTGCAGCTCGATCTCCTTGAAGTGGCCCTGAGACTCCACAAGCTCCAGGGCGCCCTTGACCACTTCGTTCACTTCGATGGGACGCGGCGCCGGCTGCCTTGGCCGAGCGTAATCCAAGAGGCCTTTGACTATTCTGTCAATACGTCTGGCCTCACGGCGCATATCATCCAGCAGATCCTGGCTTAGCTTTGGCCGTCGCTCAGCGACTTCCAAGTACCCTAGTATGGCACCAAGCGGGTTCCCGATCTCGTGCGCGATGCCTGCTGCCAACTGGCCTGCGGAGGCCAGCTTCTCCGCCCTAACCAGCTCATCCCGCGCCTCGGTCAGTGCCCGGTTGACTTCGTTGAGCGATTGAATGTTGTCGCTTAGTCGTTTCTGGTTCTGAGTCAGCTTCTGCGCGATCTCGTTGATCGCCGCCGCCAGACGCGTCAGCTCCGGAGCGCCGTCCAGGCGGATACGCTTAGAGTAGTCTTCTCGGGCGATGGCCTCCGAGCCATGCAAGAGGGCCCGCACCGGCTTGAGGATGATCTGACGCAGCACGTAGTTGCCAAATACCACAAACAGAACCACGTCCACGGCCACCAAAGCGCCAAGGAACACGACGACACTGCTCACCGATCCGCCTACCGGTAGCCATAGCAGTACCGCCACGGCCGCCAGCCCCAAGGCGGCGACGAGCAAGGTCGCTAGTGCGACAGTCAGCTCACGTTGCAGAGAACCTACTGATTTCACCGTTGCTTCCGGCGGGGGGTTCACATTTGTGGGGAATCCTGAGCCGGGCGGAGCCCGACGCAGCGGGGGTAGCTATAAAAGAATAGCGCGGAGGTACCCCTCCGCGCTACCCTTGTGCTTACACTGGGCTGCACTCGTCAGCCGCAGGCCACCACACCTTCGGAGGTAGCCGTCGAGCCTGAAGCACCACCGTAGTAGAGCTCGCACACGTCCGTCGCCGTGTTGCTCACACCGGAGTGCCCGGCGGTCGCGGCCCAGCCGCTCGCCGTGCCCGTACCGATCGTGATCGTAACCTGGTTCGTCTGGTTGAAGTCCAGGTTCGCCGTGCTGGTCGTGTACGTCAGGTAGTCGGCGAAGTACGCCTCCTCAGCCGCAGCCAAGTTACGAAGGTCCGACTTCATGGCCGATACGTAGGCCTTCTCCTTCGTGTTGGCGAACTTCGGGATCGCGATCGCGGCAAGAATGCCGATAATCACGACCACGATCAGAAGCTCGATCAGTGTGAAACCCTTTGAACTCCGCAACATCTCGTTCCTCCTTGTGTTTCTCCCGCGGGTAGACACTTCTTTGTCACCGTCAACTAGGTGGCAAACTTGGGGCCATTTTCGGTCCGACTGAGCCAACTGCTTGAGACACAACAGATTACCCCCCCTGAAAAGCCACCTGGACGGCTCCAAAAGCCCTTGCTTAGAGCCGCATTCTGCAAGGCTACTGGCAGGACGCAATCGAGGTATGCGATAGGCCGATAGGATTGTACGCTTCGTGTAAGTGCTTGCAGTAAATCATCTTACGCCCGTCCACGCCGCCTCGAGAGAATCGGCGACCTCTATCCGGGCATCCGGCGCCTCCCTAGCCCAGCGCAAATCGGAAAGCGCGGTCGCGGTGTCGCCGGCAGCGGCCCTGAGCAGGGCCAGCATCAACCTCGTTTCCCACGTCGAATCTTCACCGTAAATCCGGACCGCCGCCTCGTGCGCTTCCAGTGCCTCGGAGTAGCGGCCAAGCTGGGCGAGCGCCTCCCCCTGCATGAGGTAAAGGAAACCATCCGGACCGAGGTTCTGGAGCGCCGCCCGAATTGCCTGCAGGGCTCTATCCCAGTCCTCGGCGCTCATGCGGATGGCGATCAGGAATCGGTTCCAGTCTCTTTGTCGCGGCTCGTCTGCGACGGCCCGAGAGACCAACTCGTCTGCTTCCTGGTATTCGCGACGCTGATAGAGGTAGAAAGCGAACTCGACGAGGTACGGGCCGTGGTGCGGCCATATCTCCATCGCGCGTCTGAACCAATAGCGCGCTTCCTCCCACTGGCCGTTTCGCATGAGCTGGCTGGCCACTCCGAACAGCAAGCGTACCGACTCCGGGTGCGTGCGCCTGAGCTCCTCGAAGACGGTGTCGGTGCTGTGCCAGACCGGGTTGCGGCGCACGGTCACGATGGAGAAACCGACGACCCACAGCAGGGCCAGGGCTAGAACTGAGCGTCGCATGGCAGGACGCGCTTTGACAACCAGTAAAGCGACGATGAATGAAAGTGCGACTGACGGCGTGTAGAGAGTCCGCTCGGCCAGAATGATTTCCGCTACGAATAACAGATTGGTGACGGGCGCAATCGCGACCGCAAACCAGGCGAGCGCCATGGCAAACTCGGGCGCACGGCGAAAGAACGCGACAGCGATCGCTCCGAGCGTTACGACCGCGAGGATACCGGCGAGGCCCAGGACAGTGATCGACTTGACGGGAAGGATGATCGCCGGGCCGTAGTCGGCCGAGAGTTGAAGCGGCGCGATGAGCAGCTCAAGGTACCGTGGCCACACACGAGCCATGGTAAAGAAGCGGGTTGGGAAGCTGTGATCGATGGCGAAGACCGGATCCGGCACATTCTCAACCGCAGCGCCCAATACCGCCCAACGGGCAACCAACAGAAGTGCGAGAACCACCGTGAGTGCGGCGAGCAGCGGAAATCTCGAGCGAACGTATTCGCGAAATGAACCCAACTGGCGGCGCGCCAGTAACGGTAGGTCAGTGGCCAGTAGCAGCCCGGGCAGCACCACACCGCCCTCTTTCGAGAATCCTGCAAGGGCATAGAGGGCCGCGATGGCTGCTACGGTAACCGCCGTGATGCCCGTACCGCGTGCGGCACGAATGTAGATCAGCGTCGCCCAAAGCATCCAAACGGCGGCTAGCAACTCGCCACGACCGACGATGTTCGCCACTGCCTCTGTGTGGACGGGGTGAACAGCAAAGACCAGGCCTCCGACCAACGCTCCCCACCACGGGAAAAAGCGCATGAGCAGGACGAAGACTAGACTGCTGGCCACGGCATGGAGGAGCACATTGAGCAGGTGGAAGCCGAACGGACTGCCACCCCACAACGCCCAGTCGATGGCAAAGCTCAGCAGGGTAAGCGGCCGGTAGAGACCGGACTGAAAGATCTCGGGCCAGTACTCGATCGAGATGATCTGCCAGAGGCTTCCGATGTCGTGGACGACATCTCGGTCCCGGATTACCCATACATCGTCGTACGCGAACCCGTTAGCAAGCGAGTTCAGGTAGACGAGAATCGCTGCCAGTGCTACAGCAGCTATCCCTAGCTTCCTGGCGCGGCTCTCATCGAACTCCAGATTCACCATCACTCCTCGCGTTAAACTCCGTTTGATCTGAACCGTTCACTCCACCCTGCGCATCGTTCGCCGCCAGAGCTTCCGCATCTACTTTCAGGATGACAACGCCGCCCGGCGTTACGTGGACGACCTCCAGCGCCTCGGGATACTCACCCATTAGCGCATCGATAGGCGCGACCGCCACGGTCACGTCGCCTCTCACCGCCACGTAATCTGCTCCCATCTCACGATAAAGCTCGGCTAACCGTTCGACGGGTTCGGGGGCCCGGCGATACCAGACGTGGAGTGGCTCGTAGTTGTTGGGGATTGTCGTCCGACCTGTATAAAGAGCCAGCATCGGGTCGAACTCGTAGGCGATGACATCGTCGGTACTCGTATGTCCAGCAACCCACTCGATCAGCTCCCAGGTGACCTGAGATTTCGCGATCTCGGCGCCGTCCCAAACCCGACGCGACACCGACCGCACCTCGCGGTATCCTAGGTCGAGGGCGAGCAGCACCGCCAACCCAAGAACAGCGTAGCGCCACCACAAACAACGCGACGCTACCCAGCTGTTGCGACTACGGGCCGCAGTCTTCACCGACCAATCCGCCAGTTGCAGCGTGCCCACAACCGCAAAGGCAAGGAGTAGCGGGTAGAGCGCGAAGACGAACCGAAACGGCGGAAAGGTCCAGGTCGAGATCAAAACAAGGTAGAAGACGGGGTAGAGCACCGTCGCTGGCGCAGAGTCGAACGACTTTCGCGCCCCTAAGACCACGAGGACAAGAAACAGCACACCGGTCGCCGCCTGCGCGGTAGCTCCGACCCGTGGCGCCAGCTTCATGCCGAGCGATTGCAGAATCGCGCCCACGTTTGTGGCGGCGACGTCCAGAGCGACGGACGGAGAGCCCGCAACACCTGATAGGTACAGCTGCGCGTATGAGCCGTAGCGCGGCACGAGTGGCCCCGGGATCTGCTGTGCCGCCGCAATCGTGAACGCCAGCCAGGCTCCGACGACTGCCGCGAGAGCTACCGAGCCCACAAGCACACCGCGCCTGCCGCAACGCAGCCAAATCGCAGTCAACACAGCAGCAGCAAGTGTGATTCCGATCATTCGGGTGAGTACGACGACGGCTGCAAGCAGGGCCACCAAGACGAGCCTTCTGTCCGCGGCTTCCTTTTGGGTGCGATCGGCCAAGAGGAGTGTTGCGAATAGCAGGATCAGATAGAGCGGCTCAGAAAGTACGCCTGCTGTCACCAGCATCATCGAGCCCGAAACAAAGCTGAGGAGCCCGACGAGGGAAGCGAGCGGTGCCGATAGGAGGCCGAGCTCGATCAGCAGAATCACAAAGAGCGCCGCAGCGATCCCCATGTAGATCCCGTTTGCGATTTTCATGGCCCGAAAGGCGGAATTGGGCGAACCTGCAAGTTCCCAGAACGGTATCAGGCTTATTGGGTACACGGGCGGATACTTGATGCCCGGCACGTCCGTTGGCGTGTACGTCAGACGATAGCCGTCACCCTGCACCAGCGATCGGGCGAGGGAGGCGTAGATCGCATCGTCGTAGTTGACGCCGACGAGCGCGTCGTTCTGTGCCCAGACCCCAACCGCCGCGACCACGGCGCCAACCAATATGGCGAGCGCCAGCCTCTGCTTCCGGTCCGCGAAGTTCTGCGGCATCACTCGCCCGCCTCGCTTCCCGGCGGTGGTGGCTCATTCAGCTCGAGTCGCAGCAAGCGAGGAAGCTCGCCGCGCTCTGCGGTCAGTGGGGCATACAAGTAGACGTCACGCCCGGGATAACGCTGGAGCAGCGCCCGGTTGCGTTCCGGCTCCAAGAACCGGGCGAATATCGTTCCGCGCTCCAACGATGGATCGTTCCTCCAGATCAGGGTCTCGTAGAGCGTGAAGCCGGAACGATCCGCACCAGCTTCCAGTCGGCAACGAGGTTCCAGGTCACGTGTCGTATCGGCTCGCACACTTGGGTCCGGCAACAGGCCTCTGATCACGGTAAGGGAGTCCTGGCGCCACTCGTCGAGCTGTGATCTGAGCCCGGTGAGGACGCGGGCCGAATCGGCGCCCGAGGCGGCCAGCGAGTCGGCCGTATCCAGCGCCATCTGGATTCGACAGCCGTCGACGACGCGGAAGGATTGCTCGACCTCGGATGCCGGCACCCGCCACCCCCAGAGACGACCGATCAGTCGGCTACCCCAACTGACCTTCACGAAGACGACCCCATCCTCGATTCCCTGCTCGGCCACCTGAGCTTCCGGGTGCAGTTTCATCTCGCCCTCGAGACCCGAGATCACCCCGGCCCGCTCGGGTACGGTGAGAACAAGGCCATAGAAAGCGCCGGCGATGAGCAAGAGCCGATATGCCGGTCGCCAACGGCCAGCCCAACGATCGAGGGCCGCAATCCCCATCGCCGTCAGTAACACCGCGGGAACTACCGAGGAATACAGAAACCGTGGCCCGAGATAGTCGTCCCGATGCCAATAGAAGAAGTAGGCTACAGGGCCGGCGAACAGCAGGAGCAGCAACGGTACGGAAGTCGAACGCGCACGCTGGTATCGAATAGCGCCGGCAATGGCGGCGAGGATGAAAACCAGAGACGGGAGAGGCCAGCCTAACAGGTAGTCGTTGAGTCGCTGGAAATCGAGCGCCGTGTTGGCGAAGGAAAGGAGCGGCGTAAACGCATTGCCCCAAGGGTCGGTGTGGAATCCGAGACCATGCTCGCTTCCCCACAGCAACGTGTAGCCGAAGCGAAGCGGGTGTCCTACCGTAAGCGCGTTGTAGGCAAGAAGCGGAAGCAGCCCAATCGCGCACACCACCGTTGTCACGAGCGCTGGCTTCAGACCGCGTCGCGCCAAGATCCAACTGCCCAAGACGACCGCCCAAGCGACAGATTCCAGTGGTCGAATCGTCATCGCGAACGCGAGCGAGCCGCCGGCAATTGCGGGCCAGGCGTATCCACCCTCGTCGATGGAGCGAACGACGGAATAGAACCCCAACGCCAGAAAGAAACCCGTCGTCACGTGATTCATGTAGCTTGCGCTCATCATGATCACGAAAGGCGACACCAGGTAGAGCATCGCCGCCAGCCTTCCGCTTCCTTCGCCCAGCAGCCGGCGCCCCGTCTCGCACACCAGCACCACGGTACCGGCGGCGAACAGAGGATTCACTACCCAAGGGATGCCGGCGATGATACCGACGGCGAGCAACGCCGGGTGGCCGGGCGGATACTGCGAGAACCAACGCCCGGCGTGTTCTACGAGGTGACTGGCTGCGAAGAATTCCATCTGGGGTGGCGCCGGCGCGGTAAACGAACCGGCGGCGAAGATGCGCGCCTGAAAGAGTTGGGCGATGGTATCGACGAGGTGTGGGTTGTGCGCGAACAACAGACGCGACAGTAGAGCGCCCGCAACGCTCATCACGATCGCGGCGACAAAGACAAAGGGCTTCGACGGAATCGAAACGAACGCCGATATAGCTGCGTTGAACCGCGCATCGATTGCGCGACCACGAACTACGGACAACAGCACTGCGGCGGGTGCGGCGATCGCGATGAATATCAGCCAGCCGCGAACGGTGACTTGATAGGCGGCCAGCTCCTCTGGGCGAATCGTTCCGATCCAGACGGACCATGGCAAGAAGGTCAGAGCCGCTAAGACCAGAGCCATAAGGCTCAGGGCAAAGCTCGTGACTCGTTCATCCAGGCCCCATCTCTCGCGCACTATTCGCCTCCGCTCTCCGCATCCTCTGCCGGGGCGATGCGACCAGCTGGAAATCCAGCGACGTCGGCGACCGACAATAGGGTAGCCCGTGGATGCACGTGCTGAGTCGGAGTGGCAACGCTCTCCAGGTAGGCGCCGGCCAGAACCGGGTCCAGACTGATGATCACGTAGTCCGACTCGAGAGCCAGCGGCGAGTAGGCGCCTCGCGCCAAGAGCATGAAATCGACCTGGCGATACGCGGCGTAGTGCGCGACGGCATCGAGTGTGGCGACTGGCAGTGCTCGCCATTCCCACTCACCCCAATAGGCCAGTCGCGGATGCCAGCTCATCACCGCACGGTCCGAACTGATAGCTTCAGCCAGACGCTCCGCCGCCGTCCGATCCTTGCTGCCAACCTCCCGCACAACTCCTGCCTCATGACTCACGGTTCTGACCGCAGCCACTCCAATGCCAGTTGCGAGGAGAGCGAACGCGATGACGCGCCCCGGGTCCGGAAGCCGTCGGAGCCAACGCAAACCGCTGGCGAAGACCACTCCGTGCGCCGCCCAAAGCGCGAACCCCGGAATTAGGTAGAGGAAGAAGCGCGGGAGAACGAAAACCTGCCAGGACGTGAGCAGGCTGGCGGTGAGGCCTGCAAGCACGAAGAACGGGAATAGCCCACTTGCATAGCGGCCGCGAGACAGCAACCCGAGCAACGCGAAGACTCCGAACAGCGGGAACGTCAGAAGCCAGAGCGCTTGGAAGTAGTCCAACATCCTGCCGCCGGCACGCTGGCCGGTGCTGGAATCGGGTGTCCACTTCGCAGCCAGAACCTTCTCGTACTTGTCGAGTCGAAGCTCGAACGGCTCATCTCCATCAAGCCCCCAGTAGGGGTTGACCATCCGATCGTGCGCCTCGTCCAAAGCCCACCAGGCCTCGAGATACGGTAGCATCTTTCCGTCGTCCCGCACGACTTCCTCATACAGGTCACCCGTCGCCCTGGTCGGGCCCAGCTTGCCGCTCAGAGTCCATGAGTCGGCGAGCTGGCGCATATGCAGCAAGTAGGGCGCGGCGACGACGAGAAATGAAATAGCGGTTAACCCAGCGGCGACCGACACCGCTCTTGTCTCGCCTCCACGCAGAAGGGAAATGCCTCTAAAGATCGCGTACAGGCCGCCAACGACTACGGCTTCAGGCCGGGCAAGGTAGGCGAGGCCGAGTGACACTCCCGCGGCAAGGAGCGAAACTGTTCGCGGTATACCCCTTTGCCGCAGACCAAATTCACCGCAGGCAAAAGCAGAGAACAGCGCGAACAGGTAGAGCGGTTCGCTGCCCGCATAGACGTGCCTCCACATGGGCCCGAATCGGGGGCCGACATCGATGAGCGCCGTCCAGCCTACGATCAGCAGCGCGCTGATCCCGGCTATCCGATCTCCGGAGTTGATGCGGATCAGATACCAGACCGGAACAACAAGCAGCGCCCCAGCCGCCGCGATCACCAGACGCTGAGCTGTAAGGATCTCCAAGCGAGTGACAGCAGAGACCAAGGCCGAGGCCAACGGGACGAGCGGACTAAGAGCAATGTGCGGGAGGCCGTTGACGGCAAGGCCATCACCGTCCAGGACGCTGCGGGCGATCAGCAGGTAAAGCGCCTCGTCCCAATCCAGGTAATCGCCGCGAAGCGCGAGAAACGATATGCGTATGAGGAAGGCTACCGCCACCAGTGTGGCAAGCTCCCGCCAATGCGCCCTCCACGGCATGCTCACCGCCTCCCCACCACCGCTTTTCGACAAGCGGCCTAGCTCTCCGACTCGAACCTGGCGAGCTTGCGATATAGAGTCGAGGGGTCGATGCCCAGAACCTCTGCTGCTCGCGTCTTATTGCCGCCCTCGGCGCGCAGTACCCACTCGATGTAGGCGCGCTCGACTACCTCGAGGGGCGGGTTCGCCGGCAGCCGCTCGCTGACCAGCGGCAACGGCTGTCGTTCGATGACCTGCTTGGGCAGCACGTCACGCCCGATCACCCCGTTATCGGTCATCGCCACGGCTCTCTCGAGCGCGTTCTCGAGCTCGCGAACGTTGCCTGGCCAGTCGTATTCGACCAGCGCCTGTAGCGCGGCTTCGTCCAACTTCTTCGGTTCGGTATCGCGGTTATCGGCGATACGATTCAAGAAGTTCTCCGCCAGAAGCAGCACGTCGTCGCGCCGTTCGCGCAAAGGCGGCAGGTGAATGGCGATCACGTTTAGCCTGTAGAACAAATCGCTGCGGAAAGCGCCCTGACGAATCTCCTCTTCGAGGTCCGCGTTGGTGGCGGCGACTATACGAACATCGGTCGCAACCGGCTCGGTCGCACCGACGGGGATCACCTCGTGCTGCTGAAGAACGTGTAACAGTCTTACTTGCGTGGCAGGAACCATCTCACCGACTTCGTCGAGGAACAGCGTTCCACTGTTCGCAGCCACGAAGAGCCCCTCTTTGTCGCGAACCGCCCCGGTGAAACTCCCCCTGATGTGCCCAAACAGCTCTGACTCCAGCAGACTTTCCGGCAGCGCACCACAATTGATGCTAAGGAACGAGTTATCGGCGCGCGAAGATAGCTCGTGGATGTATCTAGCCAGTACTTCCTTGCCTGTGCCGCTCTCACCCTGGATCAGCACCGTCGATTCTGTAGGAGCGACCGTCTGGGCGACCTTTAGCGCTTCGAGGAAGTTCGCACACTTTCCGATCGGCTTGGCCCGGGCGTAGCGGTCGCGCCGCCGGATCTCGCTCTTGAGGGTTCGGTTCTCGGCTCTCACCCTGCCGAAGTCGGCCGCGTTGCGCAGAATCGCGAGCAGTTCGTCGTTCGTGAACGGTTTCTGCACGTAGTGGTACGCGCCCTGGTTTACGGCCTGTATTGCGGACTGCAGCGAGGCCTGCGCGGTCATCAAGACGACCGGGATGTCAGGTCGTTTCGAGCGCGTCTGTTCGAGCACGTCTATGCCACTGACTCTGGGCATTCGGATGTCGGTCAACACGACATCCGGGTTCTGACTCAGCTTTTCGAGCCCTTCGGTGCCGGACAGGGCCGTAATGACATCAAAGCCCTCCCGCTTCAGCAGAACGGATAACGACTCGATCAGGCTTTCCTCGTCGTCGACGATCAAAATCTTCGCGGTGTTCTTGCTCACTACTGCTCCTCCGCTGCGGTTCCTTCGGAGTTTGTTGCGCTCCTCGGAAGACAAACAGTGAAACGTGTACCGATCTCCGAATCTGATGCGACCAGGATCATGCCTCCGTGCTCGCGCACGGCACGATGAACGATCGCCAGGCCGAGACCGCTTCCACCACGTCGCTTTGTGAAGAAGGGGTCGAAGATGCGGACCAGGTCGCCCTGCGGGATGCCGGGGCCGTCGTCAGTCACACGCAGCACGACCGGCTCTTCGACATCGACCTCACCCGGAACACAGCCCGAGTTCTCATTCGTCACCTCGACGAGGATTCGCGTCGGACTGCTCTCAGAAGCCTGGACGGCGTTGAGCACCAGGTTCGTTACCACACGGTGCATCAGGTCTTCGTCGCCTTCGAACAAGACGGGCTCGTCGGCGAGCTCGATCTCTACTTCGATCTCATCGCGAAACGCGGGGTGGCGACGTACCACCTGGACTCCGTGCGCGGCGACCTCCCTGAGATCCAGAAGCTTGGAGCGCTCTACGCGAAGGCGAGCGAAGTCAATGAAATCTGCCAGAAGCCTGGAAAGGCGATCCGATTCTCTGAGTATGAGCCGCGAGAGCAGTTGATCATCCTCGTCGGCCCTCTCCTTCAACCCCATTTGCTGAACCGAGCTGCTGATTGACGCCAGCGGATTCTTGATCTCATGTGCCAGAGACGCCGAAAGCTCGGCAACCGCTTCGAGGCGCTCGGTTCGCTGCCGCAATCCTTCGATCCGTTTACGATCCGATATGTCCCGCATGATCGCCGTAACCGAGGGTGTACCCTCGCGGCGGTCCAGCACCGCAGTGCTGATCCCAACAGGTATGTCATCCCCACGGCGATGTACGCTGATCTCAGCGCTGGCTACCGGTATCCGGTATCGACGGGTGCGGTCCAGAGCTTTCTGCAGCCCGGCCGACCGTTGCGCCAACTGTTCCATGACGGGCTTCTCGAAATAGCTCACGACATCGAACCCGAGCAGTCGTTCCGCCGCCGGATTCGCGTACACGAGCCGACCTTCCGCGTCCACAGTCAGGATGGCGGTCGGTATGTTCCCGAGAATGTCGCCGGTCTCTAGGCGCAACTGTCGCAGCTCATCTTCCACCGACGTCAGCGCCGCACCCGCCTCGCGCAGTTTGGTGCTGATCACACCGACTACTACCGCGACACCAACGAAGATCGCGAGTTGTAGGACGACAACGGTGTCGACCTGTGCACCCTGTATCCAGACCGCATCCGCTATGAAGGCGATACAGGCAAGCCCCGTCACCAGCAAGCTGCTCCGCAACGGGAGCATCAGCGTGTAAGCACTGATGAGCAGGATGTACAAAGGCGCTACCACGCTGTACCGGCCGCCGGTAAGGTCGATGATCAGCGTGACGAGGAGCACGTCGACGATTGCCTGACCATACGCGAACGTCTCGCCCACCGCACGCTTGCGGATATGAGTGAGCCAGTATGACGCCGCCGTATGCAGCAGAGTGATGACCAACGCGAGAGAGGCCGTAAGGGTCAGTGCGGGCGAGGCCCCTGTCCAGGCCAAAACTGCCGCTGAGAAGAGACCGCCGGCGAGTCCCAAACGCGCCATGTAGATCCACCGCAGGATCTCCAGGCCGCGCTCGCCGAACTCGACCCGGCGCGGCCCGGACCTCTGGCCTATGTCACCCGCGGGACGCAGAATTCCCTTCTGCGGTCCTGACGCGCCGTCTGTGGCCGCCTTCGGTCTGTCTACCGTTGATTGGCTTGATTCCGACATCACTTCGCTGATCCCAACTGCCGATGCAAGACAGGGTGGTCGAGCGGGGGGGGCACTCTTGAAGACCGGCCGCGAGGACCGGAAACAGCTAACTTAGCGCGTCACAACGATAACCCGGAGTATTGCAAAATGCAAGACTCGAGCAGGCGCGGAGATGACGAGGCGAGGAGATGCAGCTGAAGCGCTTGGTTGATCGATCGATCTGGCCTGTGATTGCGGCGGTGTTCCTCATTGCGGTGCTGACAGCTGCGCATATCCGCGTCTCGCTTCAGGCCGGGAGCTACACCGGGCCGCTGCAGGTTATTGACCATGCGTTCAGCGTTGTCACCGTACTCGTTCTGCTGGCTCTGTGTGTTGCTGTTGGCCACTCCATTCTGAACGCCCTCAAAGCGCTTCCAGAGAGTCCGATTGATTCGCTGGTATTCGCGGCTGCGCTTGGACTGGGCTCTATCGCCACATTACTGCTCGTGGTTGGTTTGGTGGGCGGGCTGCAGAGAACGACGATTGCAGTTTTGCTCGTTGCTCTGGGCGGCCTCAGCTGGAAAAACCTGATCAGGGTCCCTGCATGGGTCCGCACGGCGATTGCCTCAATTCGACCCGGCGTCGACGGCAAGAGCCTGGCCTGGTTCGGTATCGCCGTCTGGATCGGCGCGGTTGCAGCCATGTTGTTGTTCGCGGTTGCGCCACCCGTCGATTGGGACGCGCTCATGTATCACCTGCAAATCCCGTCGCAGTATCTCGAGCTGGGTCGGATCCACCTACCTGATGACAATCTGCACGAGTCACACATCGGCCTCATTCACATGCTCTACATCCCGCTCCTTGCGATCGGGAGCGACGCAGGGCCGGCGATCCTGAACGTGGCTTTGGCCGGGTTCCTATCGCTTGCATCGTACTCGTTCTGCGCCCAGTACCTATCCGTCAGAACGGGCCACCTCGTACTCGGACTCTTCTGGGGCACGACGACTGTGCTCTTGGTCGCGATATCTCCTCGCGTCGATCTGTCTGTCACGCTGTTCGTCTTTCTGGCCAGTTTCGTTTTGCTTTCGGACCTGCTTGACGAAACCGCGGACAATCATCGGTACTTCCTATCCGCCGCGTTCTTGGGAATGGCGATAGGGACAAAACTATCTGCGATCCCCTACGCTCTTGCTCTTGGCCCACTGGCTGTTTGGGCCGCTTACAAGAAATCGGGAACCGTTTCCGCTACCGCCCGCCTGTCTATCGGCTTCGGAGTGTGCTTTGCCGCCGTGACAGCTCCGTGGCTACTGAAGAACTGGATTCTATTAGGCGCGCCTATATACCCCTTCTTTGCCGAGTCGCTGGTTCCCGGATGGCTCACGTCGTTATTCGGTGTGGCCAGCTGGCCAGCTTCCGTCGATCCGCGGATCATGGAGTTCATATGGGAGTTGCGGGCACCGTTCAACCTGCCCGACGCCTTCTTCGCGCCCGGCCGACTTTCTATCGAAGTCGAAGGAGCTCACTACTATCTCAATCCGTTCTTCCTCGCCTTGCCCCTCTGGCTTTTCTTCATACGTAATCGAGTCATCAACTGGCTTCTTTTTCCTGCGATAGCGTACCTGGTCATCGTGCTCGCGATTTTGCCAAGCCCTAATCTTCGCTATCTGTTACCAGCCGTCCCGGCTCTGACCATCGTCGTTGCGTACATAGCCGTGGCGCTGAGCGAGAAATACTTGTCGCCTTCGGTTGGACGCGCTCTGCTGATCTCTTTTACCCTGCTTGCCCTCATCCCATCGGGAACTGCGGTTCAGTATCGCCTGAGCCGGTCTCAGGCGCTGCAGCACTTCGTCGGACTGAGCTCAGCAGACGATTACATGGCGAGCAGGATCGGCCCCGCTTACGTCGACATGGTGAATCTGACCAAGCAGGAAGTTGGCTCGGATGGCCGGATTCTGATGTTGTGGGATGCGCGTGGGTACTACTTCGAGCCGCGAGTGATCCAGGACAACCTGTCTGTGAACTGGCCGCTGTTGTCAGCGATCCTACCCGAGGGCGGTTGTTTGGGCACGCCGGAGATAACTCACGTGCTGCTGGGGATCGGGTCATTCAGGTACTACGTCGTGGCAGGGGGTCTCGATCCGGAGCGCCTGGGCTGGAGCGAGTTTCAGAGATTCGCGGCCGACTGCCTGGAGCTCGTCCGTGACGACCGAGCGTTGGTCCTCTTCAGGGTGAAGCCTCCCGAATGACCGGAAGCTCTAGCGGCGTTTGAGGTCCAGTACGCTGATGAAGAAGCTGGAGAAGATGATCTGGAGACCGAGCACCAGAGCCGTCGCCGACGGTGCTACGATCCGAAGTGACTGACTAACATCAAGCTCGCCAAACGAAGCTCTGCCCCAGAATCCGATCGCGTAGGCGAACGCCGCGAAGCCGCCCAACAGAACGAGCAGTCCGACGATGATGCCCACTTCGAGGGTGAAGAGACTGCGGAGCTTGTCCATCCGCGGGTCTTCCGGGAGCAACCCGGCACCCATCGCAAAGATCTTGGCGAACAACGAGAACACTATCGCTTGAAACCCGAGAATGATCGCCGCACCACTGTACACGAGCGTGTTTACGTCAAAGCCGACGTTCCCGATCGTCCGCGTGCCCGGGAGCAGCCACAGCATGGAGGCCAGACCAATTGCCATCAGGAGAAGGCCGGGGTAGAGAAACAACCAACGGGGACTGAACATCAGCAGGAACCGGAGCGTGCGCCATCCGTCCCTCCAGGTCCGGAGATGCGGACGCTTGCTACGACCATCAGGTGAGAGCGTCGTTGGCACTTCGGCGATACGCAGGCCTTGGAGAGTAGACTTCACGACCATTTCGTTGGCGAATTCCATCCCCGAAGCGGTCAAGGCGAGCCCGCGTATCGCGTCCCTATCGAAACCTCTAAGCCCGCAGTAGATGTCGCCGACCGGGGCTTTGAAGAAGAGCCGCCCCAGGAAGCTCAACACGGGATTGCCGAAATAGCGATGGAGGAACGGCATGGCGCCTTTCTCTATTCCGCCTCTGAAGCGGTTGCCCATCACCAGGTCGTTTCCCTCCCGCAGCTTCTCGACGAACGGGTCGAGGGCGGTGAAATCATAGCTGTCGTCAGCGTCCCCCATGATCACGAATCGGCCTCTCGCTACCGCGATACCCGCCTTCAAGGCAGCGCCGTAACCACGCTCCGACGCATGTATCACTCGAGCTCCGAGCTTTTCAGCGATCTCTTGCGATCCATCCGTGCTACCGTTGTCTGAGATCAGCACCTCGCCGTCGATCTCGGCGCGCTCCAAGGATCTCATCGCCTTCTCGACGCAGGTTCCGATCGTCTCTGCCTCGTTCAGACATGGCATCAGTACCGTGAGCTCGCACTCGGGGGCGCGGATGTCTTGTGAGTTTATCTGATCAGGCATGGCAGTTGGCAGGTGGCAAGGGGTACGGGGTAAGGGGTCGGTCGCACATGCCCTTACCCCTCACCACTCCCCGCGGGACTACTGACCCACGACGTTGATCATGTCGAAGATCGGCAGATACATCGAGACAATCATGCCGCCAACGACGACACCGAGAAAGACGATCAGTATCGGCTCCATCGCAGCCAACAGAGCTTCCACCGCCGTGTCTACCTCGTCGTCATAGAAGTCGGCGATCTTGTCTAGCATCTCGTCGATCGTTCCGGTCTGCTCGCCCACATTGATCATCTGGGTCACCATGGGCGGGAAGACCCCCGACTCTCTGAGCGGTTCGGCGATGGTCTCACCGCCGGCGATCGACGAACGGCTACGCATCACGGCATCGTGGATCACGCGATTGCCCGCCGTGCGCGCGGTAATCTCGAGACCATCGAGAATGGAGACGCCGGACGCGAGCAGAGTACCGAGCGTCCGCGTGAAGCGCGCGACTGCTGTCTTCCGCAACAGGTCGCCAAGGATGGGTACCCTCAGCAAGAACTTGTCGAGGGCCAGACGGCCTCCCGACGTCTTGTAGTACATGCGTATGGCGTAGACAAAAGCGATGGACAGTCCGAGCATTAGCCACCAATAACCCTGCAACGTGGCTGACATCCAGATGACGAGCCGCGTCGGAGCCGGCAACGTCAGGTCGACGCTGGCAAACATCTGCTCGAATGTCGGGATTACGAAGACGAGCAGCACGGTTACCGCGATGACCGCAACGGCGAGAATCACCGCCGGATAGATCATCGCACCTTTCACCTTGCGAACCAACGCCTCATTCTTCTCGAGGAACACTGACAGTCTCAACAACACCGTGTCGAGAATACCGCCGGCCTCACCAGCTGCCACCATGTTCACGAAGAGGTCGCTGAACACCTTGGGGTGATTTCGCAGCGCATCAGCGAGTGTGGCACCGGACTCTACGTCGCCCTGTACTTCTTTGATGGTGGCGGCCAAGAACTTGTTTTCAGTCTGTTGCGCGAGGATCTCGAGGCACTGCACCAGGGGCAAGCCCGAATTCACCATTGTGGCAAACTGGCGGGTGAAGTGGACGATCTCCTTCATCCGAATGCGTTTGCCAACGGTGAAACTGATATCCTTCGGTTTCTCCCGGACCGTAACAGGTATCAGACGCTGCCGCCGCAAGTAGCCGATAACGGCTTCGCGGTTGGGCAGATCGACGTTACCTGTTTGGATCTCACCGCCTACTGTCTTGGCGCTATAAATGAAAATCGGCATCTCTGTTTCCCGCCTAGGCCGGAACCGGCTCGCCCGCCATCCGTAGCAACTCGTTGGGGTCGGATGAGCGCTTCAACGCCTCCTCCAGCGTAACCTCGCTGGCGAGGTAGAGCTGGTACAGCGCGTCGTTCAGGGTCTGCATTCCGTGCTTCTTACCGGCCTGCATGAGGCCGTAGATCTGCTGGATCTTCGCTTCCCTGATCACCGACCTGATGGCCGGCGTGGCCACGAGGACTTCGCAGGCACAGGCTCGGCCCTTCCCCCGCGATTTTGGAAGCAGGGTCTGCGTCACGACACCCTCGAGTACGAACGAGAGCTGAGCGCGCACCTGTGATTGCTGGTGAGAAGGAAAGACGTCGATGATTCGGTTGATGCTCTCGGCTGCCGAGTTCGTATGCAGCGTAGCCAGGGCCAGGTGTCCCGTCTCCGCTGCGGTCAGCGTCATGGAGATGGTCTCGAGATCTCTCATCTCACCAACGAGCAGCACGTCCGGGTCCTGCCGCAAGACGTACTTCAGCGCGTTCGAAAAGCTCTGCGTGTCACTTCCCACTTCGCGCTGGTTGATCATGCAGCTTTGATGTCGGTGGATGAACTCGATCGGTTCCTCGATCGTAATGATGTGGCCTTTACGCAGCTTGTTGATATGATCGACCATCGCGGCCAGCGTTGTCGATTTACCGGAGCCGGTGGGCCCGGTCACCAGCACCAAGCCACGCGGACGCTCGGCCAGCTTCTTCAGGATAGATGGTAGACCGAGTTCTTCGAACGTCTGGATGTTGAAGGGAATGAGTCGAATGGCCAGCGCTACGCATCCGCGCTGCCGATAGGCATTGCCGCGGAAGCGCGCCAGGTTTTGGATCCCAAAGGAGAAATCCAGCTCATCCTCCTGCTCGAAGCGCTTCTTCTGGCTTTCGGTCAGGATCGAGTACGTAAGCTGAAGCGTGTCCTTCGGCATGAGAACGTGGTCTACGTTGGCGTCATTCAGGTCGCCATCGACTCTCAATTTCGGCCGATCACCCGCAGTAAGATGCAGATCTGACGCGCCTCTCTCGATCATCTCTTCTAGTAGTGTTCTGACGCTAAGCGTTGCCATTCAGTTGTGCCCGTGGGTCAGCGCCTCGCAGCGAGGCTCGTTTTTGTGTGAGTACTTCGGAGTAAAGCCTACCGCACCGCACCTGGATACTACGGGTGCGCGACCTGAAAACTAATGAGGCTATGTCTCTCGCGGCAGGGGAGAGAACCCCGGAGGCGAATACCGACGATATGCCGGCTCCGGGCTATCAGCGGAATTCTTATGCCGCCGTCTCTTTCAGTATCTCTTCCAGCGTAGTGATACCCTTTTTGATCTTGATCAGGCCATCCTGACGCAACGTCAGCATGCCATCCTCAACGGCCTGCTGCTTCATCGCGTCAGCCCCCTCGCCATGCATGATCATGCGACGGAGCTTCGGGTCTATCGCCATGACCTCGTAGAGTCCCTGCCGGCCACGGTAGCCCGTTCCATCGCACTGGTCGCACCCCTCACCCCTGAAGAACTTCATCTCCTTGAGTTCGTCCTCCGGGATCTCGGCGGTCTCCAGGATATCCTCTTCGTACGTGACTTCGGCCTTGCAGCTACCGCAGATCCGGCGCACCAGTCGCTGAGCCGTCACCAGATTAACCGCGGATGCCACGTTGAACGGCTCGAGGCCGATGTCGATCATACGAGTGATCGTCGATGCAGCGTCGTTTGTGTGGAGCGTCGACAGCACAAGGTGTCCCGTGAGCGCCGCCTTGATCGCGATGCCCGCCGTCTCCATATCTCGAATCTCACCGACCAGGATGATGTTCGGGTCCTGTCGCAAGAAGGCGCGCAGCGCTGCGGCGAAGGTCAGCCCGATTTCCGGCCTAACCTGTGTTTGGTTGATGCCGCGGAGGTTGTACTCGACCGGGTCCTCCGCCGTCATGATGTTGACTTCCTCCGTATTGATCTTGGTCAATGCGGAGTAAAGCGTCGTCGTTTTACCAGAACCCGTGGGCCCGGTGACCAGCACCATGCCGTACGGGTTGTGGATCGCGTTCATGAAGTCCTTCTCCGCCTGCTTCTCCATCCCGAACTTTTCCAGATCGAGCTGCAGGTTCGATTTGTCCAGAATACGGAGAACGATCTTCTCGCCGAATAGTCCGGGCAGCGTCGAGACACGATAGTCGATAACGCGCTTGCCCATCCGCATCTTGATACGGCCGTCCTGCGGTACTCGGCGCTCGGCGATGTTGAGGTCGGCAAGAATCTTCACACGACTGGTAAGCGCCGCCTTCATGCGGAGCGGCGGGCGCATGATCTCTCTCAGCGCGCCGTCAACGCGAAACCGTATGCGGATTTCCTTTTCGTATGGCTCGATGTGGATGTCACTGGCGCCCTTCTGGACGGCGCTGGTGAGAATCCCGTTGATCAGCTTGACGACCGGTGCTTCTTCGACCTGCGCCTGCAGGGCAGTTACCGAGATCTCGTCTTCAGCATCCTTGCCGTCGACGACCTCGATGTCCTCGTCGTCAATCTCTTTGAGAATATCGGCCAGACCGTCCTCAACGGTCTCGTAGTGCTTCTCGACCGATTTGCGCAGCGAATACTCTCCGGCAACCACGGGCTCGATGTCGTACCCCGTCGAAAACCGAAGCTCGTCAATAGCATCCAGGTTAGTCGGGTTGGACATCGCCACGGTGAGCGTGCGCCCCACGCGGCGAAGTGGCAACACGAGATGCCGGACCGCGATTTCCGGCTTGACCAGGTTGACGACTCGCTTGTCGATATTCCCGATGCGGGATAGGTCGACGGCCTTGACGCGGTACTTTCGCGCCAGCACGCGCGTCAGGTCAGTCTCGGAGACGACACCCATCTCTACGAGGGTATAGCCGAGGCGGTGCCCGTTGCTGCGTTGCTCCTGCAGCGCGCGCTTTAGCTGATCCTCGCTTATCAAACCCTCGCGGACGAGCAGGTCGCCGATAAGGTCACTGGATTTAGTACGGGTAGTTGCCATTGCGACCGGAGCCTAGGGTGTAGAACAAACCCGTTGGGCGGGGGGAGACAGCAAGTTCTAATTCTGCTAGAAGTTACGGGTACTGTCAAGGTCGAATCACGACCCGGGACCGCAACCTCGAAGCAGTAGCCGGCCCAATACCCGGTACCTTCGTAAGGTCCTGAAAGTTCCGAAATGGGCCTTTCTCATCACGCCAACGGACGATGGCCTGGGCGCGAGCGGGGCCGATCCCTGGTAGTACCTGCAATTCCTCGGCTGTCGCCCGGTTCATATCCACCTTCGGACCCTGGCGTTCCGGGCTCTGACGCTCGCCTCCCCCGTCGCCTGTCGCCGGACCCCGGCCGATTGGGGCCGGAAAGATCGTGAAGGGCGCCAGGCGCTCTACCTTACTACTCCCCAGACCGGGAACCCGTTCCAAGTCTTCCAGGCTGCGAAACGGCCCTTGCTGACGGCGGTAAGCGGTGATCGACCGGGCGAGGGCGGGCCCCACGCCTGGCAGGCGATCCAGCTCAACTTCATCGGCGAGGTTCGGATCGATGCGTTCGCCCGCAGCCAGCGGTCGACGCCGACGCTCGGCCTCTGCGTAGAGAGACTCCGCGGCCGCCAGTGTCGAGTCAGCTATACCGGCGAGCATCAGCCCGTCGGACTGTACATCAGCTTCAGGGGCGAGAACGAGCATCCGGCCGAGCGCCGCGATCAGGACGAGGGCGGCGCTGACGATGAGGGCCCTCGTTTCTCCCTCGGTAAGGTTCACACTTAGAAGATCGGGCTTTGGATCAACAAATCCTCAACAGCGGCAATACGAATTCGTCCGCGCTCTAACTCCCAACGTAGATGAGCCGGGTCATCACGGCCCCCACGACGCCCAGACTGGAGGCAGAGACCTTATCGGGCGTGTCATCCGGCGTGTGCCAGTAGGCGTTACTCTGGTCGGGGTAGTCGAAGTCGATAACGTCGATCGTCGGGATGCCCGCGTCGTTCAAGGGGATATGATCGTCGTTCATCTGATGGCGCGTCTGCCTGTGGAAGACGTCGCCAAAGCCCAGCCGTTGTGCTATCCCCCAGACCCGATCGACGATCTCCGGTGCTAACCGATTTGAGTGGCCCTCTACATAGATATCGAGGCTCCTATCCCCCACCATATCGAGCAGAACGCCGAACTCCGGGTTGTAGCCCTCCAGCAAGTTGGCAGCGAAATAGCGCGAGCCCAAAAACACGTCGAGCCCGACACCGAAGTCACCGTAGTCTTCGCCGTCCACTAGCAATATGTCGACCGAACGTGGCGGCGCCTCTTGCTTCATCATACTCGCCAACTCCAGGAGGACGGCGGTGCCCGAAGCTCCATCGTTGGCGCCGGGGACGGGCTTCTCGCGATCGGCTGCGTCATCTGCACGGTCGGAGGTCGGCCGTGTGTCCCAATGCGCGAGCAACAGGATAGGCCGTGTGCCCGGGACGTGAAAGCGCGCCAGGAAGTTGAACAGCTGCAACGTGTCACCGTCGACCGACACATGAGTGAAGCGCTGAACGATCAGGGTATCGGCCCGCTCGGAGAGATACTCCTCCACCCAGTCCGCCATCGCTCGGTGGCCGTCTGTGCCAGGGACTCGCGGGCCGAATTCGACCTGGCGCTTCACGAGTTCGTAGGCCGATGAGCCGTTGAAGCGTGGAGCGTAGGCCAACGATTCCATACTGCGAGGCGGTTCGCCCTCCGCGCCACCGCATCCCAGCAGGGCAAGCGCACCGAGCGCCGCGATCATTCTGCAACAAGTCAAAGCCATCAACGAATCTCTCCGGTCTCCAGCAGGAACTGCCCAAAGAATGAGAATTCCAGCTGGGTGTTGCCAGGGCTTTGGCCAATCTGGCTCTGCGTGTCACGCCACGAGCCCTGCAAGCCCAAAACGAACGGCGGCATGTCGGTACCTACCGTCAGGTCAACGCGCCGTATCCGCAAATCGATGAAAGGCTCACACAGCGCTTGGGCAGCCGTCCCATCCGACGGCTCGAACGGGTTTCCAAGCTGGCGGCACTGGTCCTGCTTGTCCTGCGAAAAGCGGAGCGAGATTCTGATCGGGTGCCGGAACCTTCCCTGCTGGGACAGCGGGCTGAATCGTCCGGTTATCTGCACTGTGTGGTTTCGCCGGTCGCCCTGAGTTCGGCCCACAGGGTCCAGGCGCTCCTCCTCGCTCCAGTCGAGGGTATAAGACAGAGACCATTCGGTCGTCAACGCCAAGTTGAAGCTCAGCGGTATCGTCACAACCTCGCTCTCGCGGAGCTGGTCGGCGCGCGGGACGAGACTGCTAGCGCTGCGCACGGAGTACCCGACCCTGAAGCTAGCGGCCGCCACCCATGGCTCGAAGCTGGCGGGCACAGGCAAGCGCGCCCAGTTGAGCGTGATGTTCGGCCAGGTCACGCCATCGTTCAAGGTTCGGGTCACGGGCGTCCAGACAAGAGAGTTGTTGTTCACGTAGTCGACAACCAGGCCCAGCCCCCCAGGAAATCTGAAGCCCGAGGAGATGTTCATGCCCTCAGTATCCGCGACACGAGCCGCGGTGTCGCCTTCCTGAAGCAGGAAACTACGGAAGTCGCCGAGGCCAAATCGGTACTTAACGCTGGGCGTGGCATCCTGACGCTGGTACTGAGAAGCCAGCGTCCCTGTCCAGCCAAACGAGACCAAGTCGAGCCGATCCATGACATCCATGAAACCACCGAGCACTCCGCCGGCTTCTAGTCCGAACATGGTGCGGAGCATGACAGGAAGATTGAAGCCGACCGACGCTCGCAGCGCTCGGGAGTTATCGAAATCACTTGTCAAAACGGTATCGCCCGCCAGCTCGACGACGTAGGAGGCGCCGCGAGTGAAGCGGAATCGTGAATCGATCGAGGCTTGAGGCGTGAGCCAGGTCGTCACGTTTGGGCGCCAGGTCCAGTTCATGTTGATGTCCTGACCCGTCATCCACCCCAGATCGAGCCCCAGGAACTCCGTGCGTTCAGCATTGATCAGCTCACGAGCTTGATTTCCTTTCACCAGAAATCCCGTTGGAGCGATCTCTCTTGCCTGCACCAACGCGAAGTTGCCGGTCAACGACGGGACCAGCTCGAAGTTCATGCCGGTGTTCATCTGTAAGCGGTTGTCAAGCGCTTTGATCGGCTGGACCAACGAGTCTTCCGGAAGCGAGATGATCTCCGCAAAGCGCTTTGTTACGGATTTAGTATCGATGTAGTTGGCGTTGAACTGAACGCTCAGCGGCGTCAATCGGAACCGCCAGTCTTTTCCGGGAAAGAACGGGAACGAGAGATCAGCGACATCTGACCTAAAGTTGTAGTTGAAGGAGTAGCCATCCGCCTCTGTCTCTGAACGCGCCGTTCGCGACCTCCTGTCCTCGTAGGTGACCCGCAGAGCCGAATTGTCCAGGAACCAACCCATGAATGGTCTGTCACCACCGGGTTGCCGATTCAGTTGAAGGTCCACCCTCAGGCCCTCGGTTGCTGCGGTGCGCAGCCGCGGAAGGCGCTCGCCGGAGATGTCCATCGAAGGCAACAGCACGGGCTGCGAGGAAGCATTCGTGTACCCGACCGTAAGCGGCATGTTGAGTCGCCAGGATTCCGGCGCGAACTTGCCCATCCGCAGCGCGCCGCCGACGTTGTATTGCATGCTCGAACCGAAGCTCGGGTGTTCGCCAAGTTGCCGGAAGTATGGGTTCTCCGTCGAGTACCCAAAGCTCAGGTCGAGGACGTCGGACGCGCGGAGGTCCAGGTCGAAGCGCCCGATGACTCCAGTCTGATCGGTGGGCGCATCGAGCCGGATGTCGTTGACCCACAGGCCCCCGGATACTGTCTGTGTCCCGCTGTTGTGGATCGACAGCGATATCTGCCGCACCGCTGCTAGATTGGCCGCGCGTGACCTCTGGCCGATGAAAACCGCGTAACTGCTATCCGCGTCCTCGAGGACGTCTACATCCCACAGCTCCAACACGCTGTCCTGCGGTAGCCCACCCTGCAAGAGCAAGATCTCTTCCGCGGCAGTCCGCAGCGCGATGAAGACGTTCATATCGATGCGGATTTCCGGCAGCCAGAACTGCGCAAGCTCCTGCCCCGTCGCTTCCGGAGGCACGGCGGGCAACGTTGTCCTATACAGATACACGTTGCTCGCATCCTCGCCGAGCTTCACCATGAAGCGCAGCGGTTCACCGCCGGTCCCCCAGGGGCCCTCGATCCCCATGGCCCAAAGACGCAGGCTTCGATAGGTGAGGAAGTCGCGCGGAACTTGCGCGTACTGCAGGTAGACTTCCGCGCGTTCATCGGCGCCGAGCTCCTCGAAGCTGATGGCCAGTGACTGCTCGTTGACCTGCTGAGCCGTCGGGTTGAACTCGTCACTCTGGCTAGCCGCCTCCTCGGTTACGCCGGGCGGCGACACATATCGCGGGTCCAGAGTGCTGATCGGGCCGACCTGAACCAGCGCGTTGGGGTTGGCCACCGTCGTGGTATCGACCAGGCCCTGCTGCAGTCCCGTTTGACTTCGCTTCAGCCACCGCGATCCGAGGAACCGCATGCGAGTGAGGAGCAACCGCGCGTCTTGCTGCCCGGTGACAGTTATCCTCAGCTGGCGAACGTTCTGGAATTCGGCTTCCGTGACGCGCTCCTGATGGTCGGCCTGCAGCAGCGGGACACGGTACAGCCTGAATGTTGCGCCACCGAAATCGTTGGCGTCACGCACGTAGTACCGGCTGCCTGGTGCCAGCGGCACTGTGTAGCGGAAGAAGCGCTCTTCCAGATCTAGGATGCTGTTTTGGTTCAGGTCTTCCGAATCCTCAATCCCGTTGGAGCGCGTGCAGTTGGCTGCGACGTCACCCAGCGGATAGGTGATCTGGCCTGGAACCGCTTCGCATCCTGTTCCCCATAGGCCGGTATCGTCCAGGTTGCTCCAAACCGCTGGGGGGACAACCTCGCGGTTCAATTCCGAGATTCCTGATGGGCTGCCCAGCGAGTCGATGGCGAAAGCATCCTCGCTGACCGTGCCGAGATCGAGAACCAGCGTGAGGGATTCTGCGACCTCCTGTGTGGTCGCGACGTAGAACTCCAGGAACTCGATGGTGGTGAAGTCCTGGCCGCTGATGGATATGGGGTTCGTGATCGACGCCCACGCCGGACCCGGCGGTGGATTCGGATTGGGCGACAACTGACGGTTTTCCGGCATCCGCAGGCTCATCGTCATCACGGGCTCGGTCGTCGTGCCCCTCCCACCCTGAAGCCGCAGCTCGTCGTCGATGTCCCCTGCCGGAATCGGCCCGGCGACGCTGCCGTCTTCGGTGGAAAACTGGTCCTGCCAAACCAGCTCCGCCGCATTCTCTTCGTTCATGACCAGGGGCAAGACGCTCTCGGCACCGGCCGTGGTCGACGGGACCGCGCCGAGACGCCAGGCCCGACTATTGAGCAACAGATTGAAGCCCGTACCGCCCTCGAAATCCTCAACATATGTGGCACCTTGTGTATTCGTGTTGGGATTGGAAAGAGCGATTTCGCCGTCGAGTGACAAGAACGAAGGCGCTTCGGCCTCGATGCCTGGCAGTGCGTCTACCACATCGGAGAGCCAGCTCGGCTCGAACTGGAGCCGGCCCGAGAATCCGGTGAGAAGCACCGAACTGGGCTCGAGGCCGATCTCCGGTCGCGTCTGCAGCGTGCGCTCGGACTGTGAGAGGCCGATGAAGTTGAATTCGCCATTCCGTCCCACGAGGTATCGCACGGCCAAGCCGAACACCGATGTCGGTGCAAGCTGGAAGAGCGGCTTCTGCTCCCAGGTCGCGCGCACGTTGGCCTGTGGGTTGTCGCGGAACCAGCGTTCCGGATCGCGCAGTTCGACGAAGCCCCCCTCATAGTCGACGATGTAGTCCTCACCGCGGATGAGCTCCACGTCGTCGATGACGAGCCGCTCACTATCCTCGCGCATCCCGGGAGCCAGCGATATCGACGACAGAAATCCCTCGAACCGCTGTCTGAACGAGATCGTCAACAGGTAGAGATTCGTACCGATGCGGATGACGTCGTTCGGTTCATCATAGATCGTCGCGTTCCGGTCACCCGGCTCGAGAGGAAACGGCTGGCCATCGAGAGCGGCGCTGACGTTCTTCAGCGGCGCCGGGAACTTGAAGGGCTCAAGCGTCGGCGGAATGATGTAGGTTCCAACCGGGCCCGAGATCTCACCCGTCCCGGCTCCAGATAGCTGGAACACCTGCGACAAGTCGAGGAGGTTGTCGGTGGGATCATCGTCGAGTCCGAATATCTTCAAGAACTCCAGCTGTTGTCCCGACGCCACTCGGAACGTGTTACCCACCTCCGGTCGGCCCTGTGAAATGATCAACTCAACACTGGTTTCCACCACGCCCGGGCTGGCCGAGACCCGGTAGACATTGTGCAGTTCGCGCGTCCAGGTCGCCGTGCCCGGACGTTGGTTGATCCCTCTGATCAGTTCGAGGGTTGGCGGCGGCACGTTGTCGGGGTCAGCCTGGTGAGCATCTGATTGCTGCTCCGCGTTGAACGTGCCAATCGGCTCTCCGTTCGCCGCTACGTAGGTGACCGCTAAACCTTCGGCGGGAGTGAGAATATTGCGGAGGATCAACCAGAGGCCGCTGCGATGCAGCCGGTAGTCCTCACCATCAACCAGAGGCCGGAAGAGGCCGGTCAAGGTGTCGGTCACGACGGTGTCCGTCCCGCTCGAGGTGAGGATCGTGTCGGTCGCGACCGCCACAGCCGTAATGAAACCCTCTGGGACCTGGGCATTCACACCGAAGCCCAGCGGCTCGTATCGGTAGACTTTCACCGTGGAGTTCGGGCGCACGTCTACCGGCGCGTCGGAGGGGATTAGCTCCTGTACGTCGATATGCGGAGCGCCGTCGAGCCGATTCGGATTGAAGAGGAAGTAGAACCTCCCTTTCTCGTAGTCCGCGTCGTCGAGAACGGTGACCGAGGTCTGCTCGAAGCCCTGCCCTCCTCCGCCGAGCTGCAACTCTCTGACGCCCAGATCGCCCTTCTGCTGAGCCCAAACGGTCTGGAAGTCGAC
This sequence comes from Gemmatimonadota bacterium, assembly GCA_039586795.1. Lineage (GTDB taxonomy): Bacteria > Gemmatimonadota > Gemmatimonadetes > Palauibacterales > KS3-K002 > Kutchimonas. Next base: position 27,757 of record JBDHJS010000009.1, on the reverse strand, counting down.
GGGCCCCATTTGGCCGGTGGCCCGGATACCGAAATTGCCGGACGGGATCCCCTGTGTCAGATAACGACTTTGAGGGAGCGCAAAGCTCACATCGCCGACTTCTATCCGCTGGAGAATCTCGTCTTCCAACCCCTGATAGAACACATTGATGTTATTGGCCGCGTCAAACTCTCGGCGATTGTCGTAGTCGACGCTGACGTGGATTCTGTCGGTGATCGTCCCGCCGATTCGAGCCCCGAATTGGATGTCGGGCTTGAGGTTCGGTATCAAACTGGGTGAGCAGTTCACGATCGTCGCGTTGCAGGGCCGGAACCGACTCCAGCCTCCGCCCATCTCGACGCGCCCCGAAATCGCGATTCCAAGATCCGCGTATTCGCCAAATACGTCTGGCAGCAGGTCCGACCCTTCCACCATGCCCAGATCTTCAGGAGATTCAAATTCGGCGAACAGGGAGTCCTCGAAGACACCGACATCTTCAGCCTCGACCTCGGGCGCGGCGTGCGCCGCGATGGGCCGACTGCCGCTCCACATCGCCTGGCGCCGCGACAGAGAACTCCCGCGGACGCGGGCCGTCCACTCATCGCCCCCGTTTCTGACCCGAGAACGGAAGACGACGTTACGCTGAGCCGGGTCGGGTAGTCGGGAGATGAAGTCGACTTCGTAGGGTAGTGGAAACGTCGCAAGGCCGAGCTTGAGGCCAGGCGGAGGTACGACTGAGTCCTGAGCGATTGTGGTAGCCGCTGTGTCCTGGGAGACGGAATCCCGGGATGTCGTGTCCTGCGGAGCTGCCGCCGACCGGGTCGTATCCTGCCCAGCCTGCGGCCGCCGAGTGGTATCCTGGGCCGCAGGTGCGCGCGCTCTGGCCGTGTCCTGAGTTGGCAACTCAGGACCGAACACGCCGCCCGCTTCACCGGGCAGCGAACTCATAGCCAGATAGACGGCGATTCCGCCGGACAAGGCTAGCCTAAGGCGCACCTTTTAGCCGATATGGGGTAGTTTTATTGAGCCCATTTATGCCTATTTTCTATGGCAAGATGAAGATACTTAGGCGCTATATACTTCGCGAGCATGTCGGTCCATTCGTGGCGGCGCTAGGCGTACTCACAGGATTGATGCTCCTGAACCAGCTGGCCAAGAGATTCCAAGATCTCGTGGGCAAGGGACTTCCGTGGTATCTCATTGCCGAGGTCTTTGGTCTGTCCATCCCATTCATATTGGCGATGACGATGCCGATGGCGGTTCTGGTCGCCGTCCTCTATGCGTTCAGCAGACTAGCCTCTGACAACGAGTTCACCGCGTTCAAAGCGGGCGGCGTGAGCCTGGGCCGTCTCATGTATCCCGTCTTATTGATGGCGATGCTTCTAGCGTCGGTGATGATCTGGTTCAACGATACCGTGCTACCGGAGTCGAACCACAGGCTGCGCATGCTACTGTCCGACATAGGCCGCAAGCAACCGACGTTCGAGTTGCGCGAGCGAGTCATGAACGAAGTCGTGAAGGGCAAACTCGTCCTTCAAGCGGCGGCTATCGACCGGACGCGTAGCGTGCTCAGGGACATCGTGATCTTCGACATCGGCCGCCGGGGAACCGACAGGGTGATATACGCCGACTCCGGCCAGATGGCCTATAACGAAACCCAGACGGATCTTTACCTGACGCTCTATGACGGTGAAATGCACGAGCGCGAGGCCAACGACCCGGCGATGGACCAACACACCTTCTACGAGAAGCAGGTGTTCCGGGTGTCTGGGGTAACGAACGAATTGCAGCGTGGAAGCGCGATCGACTGGCGCAGCGACCGCGAGATGAACATCGAGATGATGCAGAAGGAGATCAACGAGAGGCACTTGCGGGTGCTACAGATCGAGGACAGCCTGAGCCTCGCCATTCAGGATCTGACGCCGATACGCGATCGCCCCGAAGCAACGGAGTCCATACCCGAACGTGAAATACTCGTCAAGCCTCTCCGACCGGGTCGCGACCGACCAGGACCCGGACGTAGCGGTCGGCCCGCTCCCAGAGAGGACTCAGAGGATTTCATGGGCGCGACCGAGCAATCGATTCGCCAGCGCTACAGACCGTCGAACCGCGCCGACTGGCCGCCCAAGGGTAGTCCCGTCGCTTTCGCCGCGCGGATGAAGAACGAGCTAAAGCGGATAGCCTCGCGGGCCGAGATCCATCGACGTGAAATGAACAAGTACGCCGTGGAGATTCACAAGAAGATCGCCATCCCGGCGGCGGCGGTCGTGTTTGTGCTCATCGGGGCACCGATTGGCGCGCGTTTTCCCCGCGGCGGAATCGGGATGGTGATCGGCGTCAGTCTGAGCATCTTCTGCGTCTACTACGTCGGCCTCATCGGCGGCGAAAACCTGGCGGACCGCGATTTCATCACCCCATTCTGGGGGATGTGGGCCCCGAACGTGATTTTCGCGCTTATCGGCGGCGTCGCGCTCTACCTCGTGAGCAAGTCTGGCGCCCGCAAATTGGGTTTCGGGATCGGGCTGCGCCGGCGAGCCAGGCCGCGGAATACCAGCAGTGAGAGCCGATCAGTCGTAGAGAAGAGCGCCGCATGAGGATACTCGACCTTTACGTCACCAAACTCTACCTCAAAGTCTGGTTGGTCTGTGTTCTGGGAGCCCCCCTACTGTTCGTCATCATCAAGCTCACAGACGATCTGGATACTTACTTGGCCCGCGGTCTCAGCGTCGACCAGGTCCTGCTGGCCCATCTGTACGACTTCCCTTTCCAGATGGCGCTCTCTTTTCCGGTCGCCAGCCTGTTTGGCGCGGTCTTCACCATCGCGCTGATGAGTCGAAACTTCGAGGTCACGGCAGCGAAAGCCAGCGGCGTGAGTTTCTACAGATTGATCACACCGCTCATTATCATGGGCGCCGCGTTGAGCGTCGTCGGCCTTGGGCTGGGCGAACTGATCCCGATCACAAATCGACTGCGCGCCGAGGCGTTAGAAGAGCGAAGCAGTTCCCGCAGGACAGTCCGGAATCAGTTCGTCTACGGGGCGGACGGCGGCCGCGCCTACAAGATCCGGCGGTTGAACGCGGAGAACGGCCAGATCTCTAATATCTTGATCGAGCGCGAGGGCACCGGGCCGGAGTACCCCACCTACAGCATCTACGCACCGACGGCTGAGTGGCTTGACGGCCGCTGGGTTCTGCTGGACGGCTATATCCACTACTACCCGGTCCAGGGAACCGTTGCCACGTTCGCTTTTGACACTCTCTTGCAGGCCGATCTCATCGAGACACCGGACGATTTGCTGGCGGAGCCAAAAGATCCGGAAGAAATGAACTACCGCGAGCTCGGACGGTTCATCGACTCCATCGAGCGGTCGGGAGGCGACGCCCGGAAGTTGGTCGTCGAACGTACTCTGAAGATAGCCTTTCCCCTGGCTTGCTTGATCGTTGTCTTCTTCGGTTCGGCGCTCGGGATGAGCTCGGGACGACGCGGCCCAGCGATGGGGGTGGGGATCGCACTTGCGACGGTGTTGATCTACCTGCTCAGCATCCGTATTGCCGAGGGGATGGGCGCCGGCGGTGTCATCCCGCCCGTGCTCGCGGCCTGGCTGCCAAACATGGCGTTCCTGTTTGTAGGGTTCGTCCTGCTCGTCCGAACGCGAACGTAGTAGACCGGAATTAAACGCAAGCAAAAAGAGACGGTGGCGCCGCGCATCGGTACCACCGTCTCTTTCGTTTCTATCAGAAAGATCTTCAGCCGACCTTCACCGCCTCATCAAGCAGTGAATAACCCCCCGCACGTTCGTCGGCCTGTTCGAGAAGTTCGCGCGGTTCGCTCCCGTCTTCGGGATGGCTTGCTACGCCGACCAGCACGCTTCCGAAATCCGAATCGCCGGATACCTCCATCGTCGACAGGAACGAACTCAGGACCCGTTGCGCGGCTACCTGCGTACCTTCCGGACCGGTATCCAACAACAACATTCCAACACCGCGTCCATCGAACGTGCCCAGCACATCCAGTAGGCGACAGCACTCACGACCTTGCCGCGCCACTTCACGGACCAGGTCCTCGTTCGGAGGGTCCAGCTTGAACAGGGCCAGCGAAACTGGCGACTTGCGACGTCGCGCTCGCTCCAGCTCGCACTCCACCAACATCGCGAATCCTACTTTGTTGTAGCAGCCCGGGACATCGCTCTTCAGCTTCTGTATCTCCAGAGACTCGTCCATCTCGAAGAGTCCCGACTCGTTCTTGCGCCGAACCTTGAGTGGACCTTCACTGATCGCCACGGCCTGTGTCAACGATTCGAGATAGTAAAGCTCCACCGCGCGCCGGGCAGACACAGATAGGTGTTCGGCCAACTCACGGGCCGCATCCTTGCCCTGCCCCGGCTCGAAGCTCTCCATCCGCAGCGATGCTAGTCTCAGACCGAGCGCCAGATCCCGCGCTGTGTTCGCCGCGATGCCGCGAAGATCCTGTGACGCTGCCTTCCCTGCTTTCATCTTGACGGGCTCCTTCTTTGCATGCTCGGTAATCCCCACAGCCTCAACCCGCTCGCAATTTGAGTCCGACCGGCGGCACCCATCGTACTCCACACCAGGGACAATGATACGCCTGCTGAGCATCTGCCGCTTTTGCCCAAGGCTGGGGCGACTCGGTGGAGCCAAGCTCCAGCTCGCTGCCACACCGTGAGCAGACCGGCGCCTCACCTCTCAACAGCACCGATTTCAGAGTCTCCTGCTCCTCGCTGGAATACGGATCCAGCGCCAACGTGATGTCGTGTTCCTCTGGCCTGCGCGTGCAGTGCAGGACCACCCGCGCTCCCGAACCGTGTCGTTCTATGGCCCTCTTATCAGTCAGAAACAGCCCCCGGCACCCAGGGTCCGGGCAATCGACGATCGACTCCTTCGCCAGAAAACTTCCCTTCATCGACTCCGTAATCAACCGGCGTCCGCCGTGCTCGGGATCGGCCACGGGCCTCTCGACACGAGCCGTCCAGCCCGGATCATCCTGAGCACTCCCCCAGCGCCGCCTCATCCCGGCCACGTTGTATCTGCTTGTCACCTGTCGTGCCCCTTCCCGTTTCCCCTCCCGGGGGTTCGCCTTATCTTGTGGTCTATCCTATGTCTGTTGCGGCTGCTGTCACACAACACCTCGCCGTTCTCTCGCCAAAGGCTGCCGGAACAAGGACGGCGATCGCAGCCGGTTCTGGAGAGGGCACGAACTCTGCCAGTCGCACCGGGCTCAAGTGGGATGCGCAATCGGCTACACCGTAATAGGTTACGCTTTTGGGTGAGTTGAGCCACACTTTGTTGGGTCGGGCAGAAATACCGTCGAAAACAAAGGCCACCGGTAATAGTGACCGGCCTCTGCCACTACGCGAAGGAGCTGGCGGGCAGTTAATGCGTTGCCCGCACGAGACATGCGCCGGAAGCCAATTGTGGCGCGATGTTTCCATAAGGAAAAGCTAGACTAACGCGGGCGAACAACCAAGCCCAGCCGATCCTTCTAAGGTTCTGGGTGGAGCGCACTTGACCATTTGAGATGCCTGAGACCGTCGATCTGACGAGCTATTTGCTGGGGGAGCGAAGCGAACTGCGGCCGCTGATCGAGGCGATCGCCGAGGCGGGTGACGATCGTGAGCGAGAGCGGGCCGCAGTCGAGTATTTGCTCGTGCTGGCGGCGGCACGGCAGGCAGCTCGCGGAGAGCCGGCGGAAGAGAAGGCGATGGCGCAGGTTCGATCACGTTACTACCGCGTGTTTGGGCGCGATGATACACCGCATGCCCGCCTCCTTCGTGAGCTTCACGAGTCGCTGAGTTCCGGATCGGCGGCGGCTCTGGGGACGGCGCTCAAGCTGCTTGGCCTTCATCATCGGAAGCTCGGCGCGTTTCGGCTGGCGCGGGCGGCGTTCGCTCTCTCGGTCGAGATCACGGCTCACTTGCCCGACGTAGTCGAACAGCTAAACGCACTCTTCTGGCTTGGCGTAACCGAGCGTTATCTCGGCGATCTCGACAGCGCGGAACGCGTCCATCAAGAACAGCTTGAAAAAGCGAGGATATCGGGCAGTCGAAGCCAGGCGATCCTGGCCCTGGAGAATCTGGGCCTCGTGTCGCTACGACGTGGTCATGTTACCGAGGCACGAAGCCAAATAACGAAAGCGCTGACGGAGGCACAGGACGTGGCCGACCGTGAGCTCGAGGGATACTGCTACCACGCGCTCATGGTCGTTGAGGACTCGGCGGGCCGGCCCGGCGAAGCGGCGTCCTGCGGTTGGGAGGCGTACAGACGCTACGAGTCAAAGGAACAGCGCTTACGAGCGCTGCAGGACTGTGGTGTCACGCTCTATCGCTGGGGACAGTACGACGCGGCAAGCGCGGCATTCGACATCGTCCTTGAACAGTCTGACGACTCCGCCTCACGCGTACGAGCGCTTACCGGACTGGCTGACGTCGCGGTTGCGCTTGATGACCGTGAGCGATTCGACGCCCTCAGGCACGACATGCTCAGCGACAAGAGCCTGAACGTCATGCCGTTCGAGCAGGCGAGCGCGTATCGAACAATTGGGCTGGGCTGTTCCGCCTTTGGCGACCAGGCCAGAGCTCGCGAGTTCTTGCACCAGAGCCTACAGATAGCGGAGCAAAAAGGCTTCGAAGCAGAAGCAGCAGAGATTAGGTCGAGGCTTGCTGACCTGCCGGCAAGCATAGAGGCCTACCAGCCGCTGGCAGCCAGCGGAGAAGAATCCGAGCGACTGGAGGATGTGGGTCAGAGCATCATTGCGGAGCGGGCGCGCATCTGCGCGTAGCCGCCCGCCCCGCGATTATTCTACTCGTTGCAGTGAGGCCCCCCCATCGTGGGACAGTTACCGGGCTCACTGGGCAGATCTGAACAGCCGGCGCCCAGCGCGGCGATTGCGAGGATCGCGAACAATAGACGGACGAACTTCATTGAACACCTCCAGGGGGTAATTTGCCGGATCGCCGCGGTGGCGGCACTTCTCTCAATGATGGAGGTGTGGCCGAGGAATCACATTATGCTTTTGAGACAGAATGTTATGATTCTTGGCCAATCTAGCGTGGACGAAGTGGCATTTCGGGTGTTTTTCGGGCCTGGAGGTAAGTCAAAGTGAGCGCTTACAGCGGAGACACGGTTACCCCGCCGAGAATCCTCGTCATCGAAGACGAGCCGACGATCCGCCGCTTCTACGAGAGGTTCTGCGACGCGCAAGGCTACGAGCCTATTCTTGCTCCAACTGGCGATGTCGCCCTGGAACTGCTCGAGAGCGGTCAGTACTTCGATGCCATATTGCTGGATGTGCGGCTGCCTGGAGTCAGCGGCCGCGGGATCTGGAAGGCGATGGAGCTGAACCGCCCCGAGCTGTGTTCCCGGGTGATAATCGTGACAGCCGATATCGTAAGTGAGAGCACCCGCGAGCTCATCGAACAAAGCGGTCGGCCCTGTCTGGAGAAGCCCTTTTCGACGCAACAGCTGGCGGAGATTATCGAAGCCGTGATTTGTTCGCCGCCGGAGGAAAGCGGACGGGATCGCTGTTTGGGAAGCTGATTATTCGAGATCCTCGGCTCAACCTACCGACTCCCTGTCGCGCCGCATCCTCCGCTCTGACTGCCACCGAATAGCAACAGCATCGAATTCCTCAACCAACGCCCTGCGTTCGCGGACCAGCTCATCGCGTTGAGTCTTCTTCCGAACCACATTCACGAAGATGCGGACGTCTTCGCGAACACGCTTCCAGCGATCTCGCCAATGCAGGGCTGCGGCACCGAGTAACGGCAGCACGGCTGCGATGATCAGCGCGCCGTACAGCCCGCCGACCCACCAACCGACAAATGTCCATGCCGCGTAAGCCAGCGGAAACGCGACCAGGGCCGTGGCCAGCTTCATCGTGGCCAGCACTTCGTAGTCGGGTTTGTAGAGACTGAGCGGAACGTGGGGTGATTTGTAGGGAAGAAACCACGCCACCGTGCCGAGCGCCGCAAGCGGCAGCCCGACGAAAAGCAGCAACGTTTGCGACAGGGTGTAGCGTAGCACGCCGGCTATCGGGAGGCGCTTTGGTAATTCCCCTTCTCTCACTCCCAACTGCCGCAGACGCTTGCGATAGTCACGAACGGATGCGGTCAACGTTTCATACTCATCCGGGTAGGCCACGTAGAGCCAGGCTAGCGCCTCGGCGAACGCCTGAAGTCTGGGAAGGCGTGGGGCGAGCCCTTCTCGCGACCGCGGTCTGGTGAGGCCCTTCTCCGCTGCATACAGCGCCTCCGCCGTCTCAATCAGCGCTCGGTCTTCCTCGGTCGGAAGATTCAGGGTGACTTTTTCAAGCGCCTCACGCATCGCATCGGTCAGGGACTCGACGGCGCTCCATTCGTCGCGCTGGCGCCTGTCCTTCCAACTAGCGACCTCAAGGGAACGACCTACAGAGGCCGCCACCCGGCCTCGAAACGCGTGCTTTCTATGGTAGGTCAGCCCGATGGGCACGATTCGAAGGCCGAGCTTCCAATCCGCCGCCTCCTCAGCTGCAAAAGCAATTCGCGCCGCACCGGTCTTCATTCGAGCCAATTGCACCGCGGAGTGGCTGAGACCTTCCGGGAAGATCAGCACGGCCTCTCCGCGCTCCAACGCCCCGACCGCGGCCTCGAAGGTCCTCTCGTTGCGCCATGTTTCGCCAGGAAAATCCTGGGGCCGATAGACCGGCAAGGCGCCCAACCCTTCGAGTACCGGACCGACCAGTGGATGCTCGAAGAGCGGCGCCTTGCCCAGAGGTCGAATCGGTCGGCCAGCGACCTTGAACACGACGAGTCCGTCCATCAGGCTGTTGGGGTGATTGGCTATGACGAGGACGGGACCTTCCGGGACGGCTCGACCGACGCGGCCTACCTCGTAGAAGCGATCGATCGCCCAGAGCGCAGCACGCAGGGCAAAGCGTGAAAGCGAAGCGATCATCGCCAACACGCTAGAAGACCCTGTAGCTCAGAAAGACACGCTCACCCGCTCTGACGTTGACGCTACCGAGACTAACCTGACCGAGACCACCGACGTTTGCCTCGACCTCGTGCTGGCCTGGCGGCACTCGCAAACGCGCCATCCAGATTCGGTCCGGTAAGCCGAGCCAGGCTCTAGTATCCGCCCGCTCCGTCGCTACGTTCACCGCGTTTGCCAGGATCCCCACGATATCGCCGACGGTATCTCCGCCTTCCTTCTCCGCTTCTTCCTCGAGCTTGGCGGCCGCCGCCCATTTGACCAGCGCGCGGGCGATCGTCTTCGCGTAGATGCCCAGCAACCGGTCGTCGAAGGCGCGTTGTTGCAGCGATGTGATGTGGACGGCCCTTTGGGCGCTCGTGACCGGGCCATCAGCAACGGACACCTCCGCCCACTCGAAAGCGGGAAACCCCGGCCCGAACACTGGGAACGAGAGAGGCATCACATACGCGATACCCGATCCGCTGTGACTCGAGCTGCCTCGATACCGTCCTGCGTCATACTCCTCAGCCATGACAAACGCCATCCTCACACGCTCGTCCATACCTGCCTCGTAGAGACGTGCCGCCCGCCCGTCGGTGACCGGTATGTAGGCTCGGACCTCCTCGATTGGAGCGACAAGCCCATCCTCGATCAAGACGATGATCTCGGCGGCCGGTTCACCCTCGGAGTAGTGGCTCCACCCCGGGCTGAAGACCAGCCTATTGAGTGCCTCAGAAGAGCGACCGTATCGGGATCGGTACATCTCGTACTGGTCGCCGAACCCGAGGGCCGCGGAGAGACGCAATAGGTCATCCACCAGATCGGGGGGAGTCTGGTGACCCGACGCCCGATAGCTCTCTTCAGCCAGCCGCATCGATACGTAGGCTTCGTTGGGGTCGTCGGCCTCCAACCCGAGACCCGCCAGATGATTGAAAAACGGAGGATCGAGATACGGCGCGTCGCCGTGCTCGCGGCTGAAACGGAGCTTGGCATTCAGCTTACGCCACTCGACGTTGGCGCCCGTCAGGTCGCCAAGCTGCAGGTAATTGAGAGCCCGATAATAGTTGACCAGGAAGTTGTCGATGCCCCAGGGATTGAACTTGAGAATCAGGTCGGACGTCAGAAGGGAAAACGCAGCTCGCGTTATGCTCTTGGTATAGAGCTCATCCACGCGGCGCTCCGCAAACTCGAACCGCGAGTTGGAGAGCTCGGGATCCCCGGCGTAGTGGAGAAGAAGCCCGTCCTCGAGGGCGAAAAGAAGGTCGTCCGTGCCACGACCAGCATCGGCCAGGCGGGCCCGGGCTCCGTCCAGGTCGTTGGCCTGGAGCGCCTCGCGGACACCATGCATCGTATCGGCGTGACCGGAACAGCCCGCCAGCGCGATCGCGCAAACCGCCAGAGCCGCTAACCGCCCGACGGGACTCGCGGAGATTCCCACGACTCTAATCCTGCTGACCCGGCGGACCTACATGCCCAGGCTGCTGCGCGAAACTTCCTTCTTGATCTTCTTCTGGCCGACCCAGGAGCGTTCGTTCGTCTCGATGTGGGTAAGGAAGAGATCGACCTGGTAGAACTTGACCTCCGTCCCACCTTCCCGATCGATGATCACATCGATATCGCCGTTCAGCATGTAGTCAGCACCGGTTTCGGCCCGCAGTTTCTTCCGGGTCTCCTCGCGCGCCCAATCCTGCTGGGCCTCGCGCTCGTCGCGGAGCTCTTCCCGCTCAAAATAGTCCGCGACTACTGTCACTTGCCCAGAGTTGACCATGGCGCGCTCCATGTCGCGGATGAACGTGCCGGTCTGTATATGCTCGGTGCTTCGGTTCCGGACGGTCCCGACAATTACGACGGGCTTACCGTCGTAGCGCAACATGTGATTCTGAATCCACGGATGGGTCAGACAGTCGGCGATCATTTCGTCCGCCACCAACCGGGAATCCGTATCGTTCCAAAATCCACTGAGATCGGTCGTCGACTCCGGGTCGAGACGCCGAACGGTCGTTCCGCCGCAGGCCGTTATGAAGGAAAACAACACCAGTGCGGAACAGTGGACGGCAGTACGAGCATGTGGATGCATCGAAACCTCCTGGCCTTACGGCTCGAGGGTCACACTTCACCCTATGCCACTGCCAACGCTCTATATCTCTATACGAAAACCTACCGGGGCTGGGTTCGTCGGCAAGTGGTCTCCCACTGCCGACTATTACCCCTACGCCGCGTCCTGGCTCCCTTCCTCCCAGTAGGAGCGCAGCATGTGCTCCACGGCGCGGGCACTCATTTTCGCCGCCATTCGCGCTGTGCGCGCCGCCATATCCGGCGGCAGGCGGCCGTCAAACACTACCACTTCCACCGCGTCAAGCACGCGATCAATGTCCGCAACCAGCCTGCGGGTCGAGAGACCTTCCCGGCGCGCCATGCGGCCCGCTTGTTCGGCGGATTCGATGACGATTCTCCAGCAACGCCTCGCTCGAGCCATTTGCCATGCCTCCAGCGCTACGCCGGCCTCGATCGCCGCTTCCACCGCCGCACCTTCGGCAAAGCCAGGAAACTCTACGCGACTGTCCCACAGATACTTCGCGGGCGAAATATCTCTTTCAAGCTCGATCCCAAGATTCACGATCTGACCTTTTCCCCGCCACATCGGGCTTTCGGACCCCCAGGGGAGGAGCCTACCGTACCAGTAGCCATGCAGATTCAGTGCCACCTGCCGTACTCTCTAACTGCTTATCATACTGTATGATGCAGCAAGGACCGATCGGCCGATCCCGGTCAAAGTGACCGAGACACCTCGGGCGCGGCGTCACTCTTACTCAACCGGCCACGCTCGACGGTGGCCGCCCGATTGCCCGGAAACTATATTTGCTTCGCCTGCACTTTCGCTCAAACTCGCGCACTTCGGCCGCCCTCAAAGAAGGAGAGGCCCTTTATGGACGAGAGCATGCGAGGGCCGCTTATTGTCGTAGCGTTGGTGGTTCTGCTTGGGCTGGTACTCACGTTCGTTGAGGATACACTGGCACGCGTTGCACTCGGACTTCTGATCGGACTGCTACTAGCTCGTGCCGCACTGGCTGGAGGTAAACAGGAGGCGGAAGGCCCGCCCCCAGGACTGGACGATCGTCGTCAGGATCACCTCTTTCGCCACTGGATAAACGTCCTACTGAAGAAGGTCCGGGAGTTCCACATGGTCTGTCAGGGCGTCTCGACGGGCGGTGTGAACATGGCGGTTGGCCAGCTGAGGATTCAGGAGATCGAGAAGGAGATCCACGATCTACTGTCCCAGGTCACCGAGACGGCTAAGCCGAGCGAAATGAAGAAGCGGGCAAAGCGCCCAGGGACAGGAAGCGGAAGCGGCCGACAATCTTCCGAGTATTAAGGGGATTCCATCCCCAGAGTCTAGTTACGGCCCGTCGCGCGGCGGCGGGCCGTAGCCATCTGCACCGCGGCCGACAGCAGGATGGCGGCCAGCGCTCCAGCAATACCCGCAAAGAAGTCTCTGACATCACCGCTGCGATACGGCAGAGGCTCTTGCAGCAGTTCGATCAGTCCCGCCACAGACCCGGCGACCAGAAATGCGGCTATCGTCGATATCACTCTGGATGGAGCTCCGGGGCGCCACTGGAGCAGCAACGCCAGACCAGCGATCACGACCGCGTGCACCAGCTTGTCCAAGCCAGACAGGCTGAGCCTGACCGCGGCGTCGTGTGGGATGGGCGCCAGCGTGACGGCGAAGACCAACAACACGTAGACGACGACCAATCGACGCCAGGTTAGCGCAGCCCGAGCGCCGTCAGCCGACCCGTACCTCAAACGTCGCACGACCCACCACCTCCGCGTCCCAACCAGACTCTACGTGGTATCTGTTGTCGATGATGTTGACTCCGAGATCCCAGCGAAAGTCGCCATACGGAAAACGCCAGAGTCCTCCCAGAGCCGGCCGCACGGTCGTTTCTACGATGCCGACCATCAATTTAGGGTAGTCGGTGAACGCGTTGTCGGGCCACGGGTCGGTGAGATCCGCCTCACCCTTCCACATGGTGACGAGCTGGGGCCTCAAGAGGAGCTGTGGGAGCACGAACCAGTCCGCCAGAACGTTCAGGACGATCGCATCAACGCGATCGTGAGAAAGTCCGATCCCCCACCCGGCTTGTCCGACCGCGTAATATTCGAAGAAGCCGAGCCGGCTACGGTAGGCCAGACTGTTCACAACCGAGAAATCGAACCGCAAGCCGATGCTCGGCGTTAGAGCCGGGACCTGGGCGCCCAACCCACCGGCGTATTGAAGGATCCCGTGGCTCACACCCTCATCACCGACGTTCGTGTTGTCGACCATGAACGCCCCATACGTGACGAGGTTCGAGAAGGGTCGCCACCAGACCTCGGCCATCCCGAGCGCGTTGACCGCGCCACCCTTGCCCGGCTGCCCGGCGCTTATCTCCCAGACATTAACCGGGTTGGTCAGCGCCAGATCGATTCGGCGATTCTCTCCTCCATAAAGAACCGATTCTCCTACGGATATCACCAGGTTGTCCCGGATCATCCAGTCGAATCGGTGAGTCGACATGTAGCGCGCGGTATCACCGGGGAAATCGGTGAAGGACGTGAAGAAGCCATTCAGGCCGATGCGTTCGTTGCCAAACCGATATCCGATGTGATCGTAGCTGTAGGCATAGGGCGAGACCAGGAAGCCAAAGGCGCCCGGCAGACCCCAGTTCCTGTATAAGCGGCCAAAGAAGAGGCGGACGAAGGGGAGCTGCATCTCGATATACGCCTCATCCATCCTATAGGCGCATTCATCGATGATCGGATCGCAGGCCCGTTTCGGAACGACATTGCCATCTGGGAACTGTGGGTCGTTCAGGTAGTGTCCGTTCCAGCGAAACTTCAGGGCCCCGGCCACTGCGGGCGCCTCTCCGTACAGGTTCAGCACCCACGTATAAAAGAATTTCGTGGGACCCTCAGGGCGCAGCACATCCCGATGCGTGTGCGTCATAACATCGAAACCGGCGCCGAACCTCGCGCGGAACGCTATGCCCTGTCGATCGTTTCGGCCAAGCTTGTCGATCTCCCTCTCGAACTCTCGTTTCAGTAGCTCCAGCCAATCCCTCTCCTGGCTCGTGAGCCCGCCTTCCTCCTCGGCTTCCAAGATCGCTTTCGCCACATCGATACGCCGGTACGGCTGAAGAAGGGGTGAAAGCCCCTTCAGCGTGCCACGAGCGACGAGTAGATCGATATAGCGGTAAGTCCAGCTCTCCAGCCCCAAGTACCTCGATGTGTAGAACCGGTCTTTTGGGTCGGAGTCGTCTTGCGCGGCAGTCTGAGCGGTTAGCGTAGACACCGCGATGAGAGTGGCGACGGCGCAAACAAGAATCGAGCGATTCATCGCCGCGCATAATAAGGCCCCGTATCAGCCTCGGCCAGAGCGCTCTTTAACGTTTTGGGGTCTGGGCAGTCTAACAAAGGAGAGTGGGCCATCTGGCCTGTTTCTGGTGGGCCAGATGACGGCTGAGCGAACGGACGCCGGCGCTTGAAGGGAAAGCTTGCCGGCTGTCCGTCATGCCGTAACCCTTGACAGGGGCACGTCTTATGTATAAGATGGGGCCCCTTGCGCGAATTTCCTGCGCAAGCTCCCCCGCGGTTTATCGGGTTGCTCCACTTACAGGCCAACGAGCTTTCTGCTCCGACAGCAACGGGAGACCCCCGCAACAGCACCCTAACCCTGTTAGCGCCTTATGGGAAGCAGGGTGGCTTGGCTCTCGAGAGCACCCTGGAAGTAGAGAGACCGTCAGCAGCGAGAGTAGCTCCGACCTGACCGTTGGACGGCAACTTCAGCCCCGATGGTCGGTCGATGACCGTGAACCGTTAGCGTGCCCCGCCACACGCAGGAAAGTAGCGCCTTGAATCCGATAGAATTGGCCGAAGCGAGGGTTGCGGAGCCTCGCCAGACGCGAGGCGAAAGCCGAGTAACTGAGCCGGCCGAACCGCCCGTAGCGCCCCATGATGTCCGAACGGACAAGGACCACGCGTGGCGTCGGCGCGTCCGTGAGTTCTTTAGGAGCTGTGGAAGGGTCACGAGCCTGATGGCCGTCGACGCTCTCGCTGTCGCGTTGGTTACGTTGATAGCAAGTGCGATCGCCGCCCTGAGCTTCCCGGTCCAGTCGTTTGGCGGGGAAGCTTTTTACCTGCTGCCTTCTGATACGATTCCCGCGTTCCTCACACTGCAAATACTGGCGCTTGCCGCAGTGGGGACCTACGGGGGCCGTGCGACCCACGCACTGGCCCGCATCGGAATCGCGAGCGTTCTCGCCTCGTCGCTCTTCTTCCTTGGCCTGAGCATCTACTCGAACCTCAATCTCTCCTGGGCGGTCGTGACACTGACGACGAGCCTGGCGCTTATCGCGTTGTTGCAGGGGCGGCGAATCGCTCGCTCCTTGTACAAGAAGCTACGACGAGCTGGGTTTGGTTTGAGGCGCGTCGCTCTGATCACAACGCCAGATGGCGCTTCAAAAGACGCGGAGCGGATCGCCCGACAATCCGACAGCCACGTCCGGGTCTGCGAGACTATCGTCGTCGATCGACCGACCAATGGTGGCCGCCAGCGCGCGCTGAGGGCGCTGGATGAGGTCAGCCGCAATCCGGCTCTGGCCGGCGTGGTGGTATCGGTCGATGCACCGGCCAAGCTCGTGCGCGTCGTACTGGACGGCTGCCAGGAGCGCGGCCTACCGATATTTGTGGTACCACCTTTCCGGCAGGTGTTCAGTGCGGATGTGCGGGCTGTGATCAGTGGGCCCGTAACGATCATCGAACTGTTCAAGGCAGTGCCCAGGCTGCCGGAAATGGCACTGAAGAGAGCCATCGACAGGCTCGGCGCCGCTATCGGGCTCGTGCTGCTAGCCCCCGTATTCCTGGTTTTGGGCGCTGTCATCAAACTGGATTCGCGGGGTCCGGTCTTCTTCCGACAGACACGAGTGGGATTGGGCGGCCGACCGTTCAAGATGTTGAAGTTCCGAACCATGATCGACGGCGCCGATGCTCAGAAGAAGGATGTTGCCCACCTGAACGGGTCAGGTGACTGGAGACTCTTCAAGATCGACGGCGATCCGCGCGTGACTCGCGTTGGACGAATAATGCGCCGGTTTAGCGTGGACGAGCTGCCGCAGCTATGGAACGTGCTTCGCGGTCAGATGAGTCTGGTCGGGCCGCGCCCGTTCTTCATGGAAGATCTCGAACTCTACGAACCGCATCATTTCCAGCGCTACTCGGTGCTGCCAGGCATCACGGGTCAGTGGCAGGTCAACGGTCGCAGCCAGCTCAAGGACTTTGACGCTGTCGTAGCTCAGGATCTGGACTACATTCGCAACTGGTCGATTGGAAGAGACATACGGATTCTGCTCCGAACGCTGCCAGCGGTCTTCCGCGCCGACGGAGCGATGTGAGCGCAGAGCAATCAACAACTTCACAGACCAAGGATAAACCAATGAAGAAAGCTCTCGTTACAGGGGCAGGAGGGTTCATCGGCGGCCACCTGGTGCACTTCCTGAAGAACAAAGGCTACTGGGTGCGTGGCGTCGACATCAAAGAACACGAGTTCATGCAGGTAGCCGCGGACGAGTTTCTTCTCTTGGACTTGCGGCGTTGGGACAACTGCCTGGCCGCGACCGAGGGTGTGGACGAGGTTTATCAGCTGGCCGCGAACATGGGCGGGATCGGTTTCATCGAGACCGTTAAGGCCGAAGTCCTTCACGACAACGTTCTGATCAACACGCACGTGCTGGAGGCAGCGCGACAGAACGACGTCGGCCGCTACTTCTACTCCTCGTCGGCTTGCATCTACCCGACCTACAAGCAGGAAGAAGCGGAGATCCCCGGATTGCGGGAGTCTGACGCCTATCCAGCCGACCCCGACAACGAATACGGCTGGGAGAAGCTGTTCACCGAGCGACTTTGTACGTCCTACCTGGAGGACTACGGCATGGAGACGAGAGTCGCTCGGTTCCACAATATCTATGGGCCGCACGGGACATGGACCGGCGGTCGTGAGAAGGCGCCCGCGGCCATCTGCCGCAAGGTAGCCGAGATCGAAGACGGCGGGACGATCGAGATTTGGGGTGACGGTGAGCAAACTCGCTCGTTCTGCTACATCGACGATTGCCTGGAAGGCGTTTACCGCCTTACGCAATCCGACCATCGTGAGCCGATCAACATTGGTTCCGACGAGATGGTCACAATTAACCAGCTGGTGGACTACGCGGCGGCAGCCGCTAGCAAGCAAGTCCACAAATCCTACGATACGACCAAGCCCCAGGGCGTGCGGGGCCGCAATTCCGACAACACCCTGATCGAGCAGGTGCTGGGTTGGCGACCGGTCATCTCCCTCAGCGAGGGCATCGCCATGACCTACCCATGGATCGAACAAGAGGTGCGCGAGGCGGCATCGGTGTCGCGCTAGGCCGCGGCTCAGAACTTGCGCGGAGACCCCCCTGCGGTCTCCGACCCGGGGAGCGCTTCCGGACTAGTGCGATAGCGCTCCCCGGTTTCTATTTCGAGGCAATATCCAGATCGTTGAACAGAAGCCACAGGTTTGATGCAATATGATAGACGCTGTCGTTGCCGCCGCCGAAGCCGCGGGCAAAGTCATACAGGAGATTCAGAACTCCGATTTCGACGTGGAGAGCAAGGGCGATGCCGGCCCGGTCACGCTCGCTGACCGTGAGGCCGACAGTTTACTCAAGTCGCGGTTGCTGGAGTTGGCTCCTGTGGGCTGGCTATCCGAGGAAACTGCCGACAACTCAGACAGATTGGGTGAAAGCAATCTCTGGATCGTCGACCCGTTGGATGGCACAAAAGAGTTCGTGAAAGGGTTACCCGAGTACTGTGTCGCCATCGCGTTGGTCGATGCGGGCGGCCCGGTCCTGGGAGTCGTTCACAACCCGGCAACAGGTGATACATTTTGGGCGGAGCGTGGCTGTGGTGCCTTTCTCAATGGCAACGGTGTCAGCGTTAGGGAGGGCCGAGAACTCCTCGCTTCCAGGTCTGAACTGAAGCGCGGCGAGTTCGAACCATTTGAATCGGACTGGGAAGTGGCCGCCATGGGCAGCATTCAGTACAAGCTGGCGCTGATTGGAGCCGGAAGGGCCGCTGTCACGTTTTCCCGCGGCCCGAAGCACGAATGGGATGTGTGCGCCGGCGCGCTGATCGTGGCCGAAGCGGGTGGCCTGGCTACGGATCTGTTCGGAGGCCGACTGGCATATAATCAGCCGTTCCCTAAGGTCAAAGGCATCATGGCTGGCGCGCCGGAGGCCTACGCAAGAGCGCTTACCCAGATCGAGGCCACCGGCGCCTCGGATCGCATGTCGGAGTTCGATGACGTGCCTGGCCGTTGAGCATGTCGCGCAGGAAATCAACTCACAACAACGATTACTAGTCAGGAGCGAGAAGTTGGCTGATCATCTTATTGCCCCTCATGGCGGAACGCTTGTCAATCTCATCGCCGGAATGGAGGAATCCGCTCGCCTGCATGAGACGTCACGTGACTGGCCTTCGTGGGATCTCACACCCCGGCAACTCTGCGACCTCGAGCTCATCCTAAACGGTGGCTTCTCGCCGCTGACGGGATTCATGAGTCGTGGGGACTACGAACCCGTCTGCAAGGAAATGCGACTATCGACGGGCGAGATCTGGCCGATGCCGATCACCTTGGATGTGCCAGAGGAGTTAGCGAAGGATCTCGAGTCGGGTTCGAGTCTGGCGCTCCGCGACCACGAAGGCGTGATGCTGGCCGCGCTCCACATTGAAGACGTGTGGCAACCCGATCGAGAGCTGGAGGCGAAACAGGTCTTCGGGACAACAAACCCCGAACACCCCGGCGTGGCCTATCTTCTCGACCAGAGCCATCCGTACTATGTCGGCGGTCGAATCGAGGGCCTCCAGCTTCCTGTTCACTATGATTTTCGCGAGTTGCGGTACACACCGGCCGAGCTCCGCAAGGAGTTCACTCGGCTGGGCTGGCGTCGTGTCGTGGCCTTCCAGACGCGAAACCCGATGCACCGCGCGCATCAAGAGCTCACGTTGCGCGCCGCGAAGGACGTTGAAGCGAACCTGCTCATTCACCCGGTCGTCGGCCTAACGAAGCCCGGCGACGTTGACCACTACACGCGGGTCCGATGCTACCAGGCGGTTCAGTCACGCTATCCACGCAACACGGCGAAGCTGAGTCTGCTCCCGTTGGCCATGCGTCTAGGGGGACCTCGCGAGGCCGTGTGGCACGCGATAATCCGAAAGAACTACGGGTGCACCCACTTGATTGTCGGCCGCGACCACGCCGGGCCCGGCTCCGACTCGTCGGGCAAACCGTTCTACGGGCCATACGACGCGCAGGAGCTTCTCCAGAAGCACGAAGATGAGTTGGGCGTGGCGATGGTGCCCTTCAAGATGATGGTCTACGTGGAGGACCTGGATAAGTACGTACCGGACGAAGAAGTGCCAGAGGGTGCGCGCCCGTTATCGATCTCGGGAACCGAGCTTCGCCGCCGGCTCGCTGATGGCAGCGAGATTCCGGAGTGGTTCAGCTTCGCAGAGGTTGCGAAGGAGCTACGCCGAAGCCACCCGCCACGTCACCGCCAGGGTTTCTCCGTCTTCTTCACCGGGCTCTCCGGCTCGGGCAAATCCACCATAGCTAACGTGCTCCTGGTGAAGCTGCTCGAGATGGGCGGAAGACCGGTGACTCTGTTGGACGGCGACATCGTTCGCAAGCATCTGTCATCAGAGCTCGGGTTCTCCAAGGAGCATAGAGACATCAACATTCGCCGCATCGGGTTCGTGGGATCGGAGATAACAAAGAACGGCGGAATCGCGCTTTGCGCCCCGATCGCGCCTTACGAGTCGGTGAGACAGGAAGTGCGCGCCATGATCGAACCCGTCGGCGGATTCGTGCTGGCGCACGTGGCAACCCCATTGGAAGTCTGCGAGCAGCGCGATAGGAAGGGCCTGTACGCGAAGGCTCGGGCGGGCATTATCAAGGAATTTACCGGCATCTCTGATCCATACGAAGCGCCAGAAGACGCGGAAGTCGTGATCGACACGACTCAGATGGCGCCTGAGGAAGCTGCACAGGAGATCATTCTGCACCTTGAGCGCGAAGGGTACATCGGCGCCGAGCGAAATGGCGACTAGTCCTTCGGGCCTACCCCCCGCCTGAGGGAGTTGGCCATGGGCTGGGAATCGTGGGTCACTCTGGCCGTTGTGATCCTGACCATCGTCGCGCTGGTCCGAGAGGTCTTGCCGCCCGCTGCGACGATTCTGAGCGCCGTGATTGTCTTGCTCGCCGCCGGAGTCCTCACTCCGGCGCAGGCCTTCTCTGGCTTCAGCAACCCGGCCCCAATCACCGTTGCCGCCCTCTACGTGTTGGCGCGAGCCGTCGAGAAGACCGGAGCCGTGTCGCCGATCGTCGGCGCAACCCTCGGTCCCGGCAAAGGTATCCGCTGGTCGCTCACCCGGATGGTGATACCGTCAGCAGCGGCGTCGGCATTCCTAAACAACACGCCTATCGTTGCCATGCTTGTGCCGCAGGTGGCGAACTGGGCTGAGCGGCGCGGCTTCTCCTCCTCGTACTTCCTGATGCCCCTCTCTTTTGCGGCTATCCTGGGCGGCATGGTGACGCTCATCGGCACATCGACAAACCTTGTTGTCTCAGGATTACTCCAAGCGTCGGGTCGGCCGCCGCTAGCCATGTTCGAGATTTCATGGGTCGGCTTACCCATCGCCGTTGTGGGACTAGTGCTGATCATCCTGCTAGCGCCAGTGCTGCTTCCCGAGAGACTGCCAGCTCGTCGCGAGCTCGGCGAGAGCGTGCGCGAGTTCGTCGTGAACATGGTCGTGGTAAGAGACGGCCCACTCGACGGTGTATCGGTCGAAGACGGAGGCCTGCGTCATCTTCAGGGTGTCTACCTTGTGGAGATCGACCGAGAAGACGTCTCGATCGCGCCGGTGACACCCAGGACGGTTCTCCGCGGCGAGGACCTTTTGACCTTTGTAGGGAAAGCGGAGCTCATCGTCGATTTGCAGAACATGCGCGGGTTGGTCTCGGCTGAGCAGCGCCACATGGAACATCAGGAGATCAGCCAACACACGTTCTTCGAGGCGGTGGTCGGCGCTGCGTCGCCACTTGTCGGCAAGACGCTGAAGCAAGTCGAGTTTCGCGCTCGTTATCAGGCGGCCGTGGTCGCCTTGCACCGCTCCGGTGGGAGCGTGAAGGCCAAGCTCGGCGAAGTGCCGCTGAAGGTTGGTGACACACTCATGCTCTTGGCCGGGCAGGACTTCCGGAGACGTTGGCGCGACCACAGTGACTTCCTGCTCGTCTCCGCGTTAGGGGGCTCGCCGCCTGCAGCAACGAGAAAGGCCGGACTGGTGGGATTTGTTGCGGTGGCAATCGTGGTCGGAGCCGGCCTAGGCGTGATGCCGATCTTGCAGCTGTCGCTCCTCGGCGGCATGGCGCTCGTACTGTTCCGCGTCGTGACGCCCGGCGAGGCACGTGACGCCATCGACATCGACGTGATTCTCGTCATCGCCGGGGCCTTCGGCCTCGGAGCGGCAATGCAGGTATCCGGCCTGGCCAACACACTCGCCGGACTCGTCGTGCAGGCGTTTGGAACCCTCGGCCCAACAGGAGCGCTGCTCGGTATCGTCCTCGCCACTATCGGCCTGAAGGCGATCATCACGAACAATGCGGCTGCCGTCCTCATGTTCCCGATCGCCATGTCGACGGCCGGCGAGCTCGGCCTGAATGACAGGTCTTTTGCCATAGCCGTCGCGGTGGCGGCGTCGGCGTCCTTCCTGACGCCCATCTCCTATCAAACTAATCTCATGGTATACGGGCCCGGCGGTTATAAGTTTTCCGACTATGCTCGCCTCGGTGTCCCTCTCACTTTGATCGTCATAGCCGGCATCGTCTTCCTGCTCCCGCGTCTATGGCCTCTGTGATGAACCGTCGTCTCATTGCCGGATCGCTCAGCGATACAAGCGCATGCTGAAGCGCTGTACCCGAGTCGTTCTCGCTCTCCTTACCGCGACCGTAGCCGCCAATTGCGCAAGGGTTAGATCATCTCAACCACATGGCGACGAGCGCACACCAGAGCAGTCGGTTGCACGCATTCTGACCTCGGACATCACAAACGTTGACCCCTCTCCATTCGGCGTCCACAGAGACGGCCCGTTCCCTCGCACGGCTGCGCGCATCAACCGAATCATGGCGCAGGTGAGTTCCTCGGGCGCCAGCTGGTTGCGAATCAACGTTCCTTGGGAATGGGTCGAGCGCGAAGAGGGCGTGCTCGACTGGAATCGCGCTGACCTAGTTGTCGCCGCGGCGGAACGGAATGGCATCAGCTTGCTGGTCACAATCCGTGGCTACACGCAAACCGATTTGTACGGAGCCAACGACGAAAGGAAACTACAAGCATACGGCTCTTTCGTGGGGGAGTTGGTCCGCCGTTACCTTGGCAGAATTCGATACTGGCAGATCGAGAACGAGGTGACGGCACCCCAAAGTTGGCGAGCGCCCCTTGAGGAATACGTTTCGCTTCTCAAGGTCGCTTATAAGGCGATAAAGTCTGAAGACCCTCTTTCGCAAGTCGTGCTGACGAGCTTCGGATCGAACCTGTTCGAGATGGTAATTGGCGATTCGGAATCCAAGGCAAGCCGTGAGAACCTCGTCAAGCTTCAGATGATACTTCAGCAGGGCGCTGGCCATTACGATATCCTGGACGCACACCTCTACCACTCAGTGGCGGACCTTGGCCTCCGTATAGCCTTCCTCCGCGAGGAGGCGCGACCCTTTGCTGGTGACCTTCCGATCTGGGTAACGGAGACCGGTGGCCCCGATCCCCGTGTCGATCGCACAGGCGGCCGCCCAAGCGATACCCCCGCCGATCAGGTACCCAAGCGGTATGCAAGCGCTCTTGCCGCCGGCGTCGAACGAATGTTCTGGCATCAAATCGCCGTACGGCCCGGCCGCACCACGGTGTGGAGCGGGATGGCGTTGATTGAGGGTGACGAACCGCGCCCGACTCTTGCCAGCTACGGCGTGATGACACGAATGCTGGCGCATGCTGAATCCCTCGAGCGACTGACCGACATACCCGATGTAGAAGCCTACCGCTTCAGCAGTGTCGACGGTGATGTTTACCTTATCTGGTCTGATATACCGCAGACTGTTTCCCTACCCTTTGCAACCGACTCGCTTCGCATTACTCGTGTCACAGGTCAAGACACGGTGGTGAGCGCTTCAGCGCTCACCACCGGCCCCAGTCCGCTGTACGTCGAGGAGTACTGAGTCGTGACTACCAACTCTGGCGCGAGTCCATCAATAGACCCTTCGACCGATACGTCGGACGCAGTTGACCTGGCAAAGGGAGCCAGCATAACCCTGACGGGCAGGATTGCGGGCCGAGGTCTGCAGCTTCTCAGCATGATCATTCTCGGAAAGGTCCTGGGGCCCGCTCTGTTTGGCGTATACGCGCTCGGTTGGACCATCCTCCGCATGCTGGGCTTCTTCGCCACGTTCGGGTCCGACCGCGGGATGGTCCGCTATGGATCGCTGTACTGGGACGATGATCCGGCCGCTCTGAAGGGAGCGCTCATACAGACGCTCGTGACGGCGGCCTTGGGAAGTGGCCTCATGGCCGCCGTGCTCTACTTCATCGCTCCCTACCTGGCGCTCGAGGTGTTTGACGAGCCGCGGCTCGAGATGGTGCTTCGTTGGTTCGCGCTGGGCCTGTTGCTGTTCACAGCCATGCGGGTTGTAGCCGCCGCAACGCGAGCCAGCCAACGTATGCAGTACTCGGTCGCCGCCCAAGATCTGGGTCAGCCCGCGGCCAATCTCTTTCTCGTCGCCGTCTTTTTCGTCCTGGGGATGCGACTGGGCGGAGCCGTGGCGGCCGCCGTCATCTCCTTCGCCGTAGCTCTGTCCATGGCGCTGTTGTTCCTGCATCGTCTTGTTCCCGAACTCTACAGTATGCGCCTCAAGCCTAGCTTTGCAGGCAAGGAGTTGCTCCTCTTCTCGCTCCCGGCATCGTTAGCCGGCATGTTCGGCGCGTACATGGTTTGGGTCGACCGGCTAATCCTGGGCCATTTCAGACCGTCCGCAGACGTCGGGATCTACCAAGCAGTCTCACAGTTCTCGATCATCTTCGCCATTGTACTGGCCGCGATCGGCAATGCGTGTGCTCCAATGATCGCGCGCTTTCACAAGGCGCAGGACACCGATCGGCTTCAGGAGTTGTACCGCGTAAGCACCAAGTGGGGCCTGTACCTTAGCCTTCCGGCCTTCTTGGTGATCTGTATGGCGCCGGTCGAGCTACTAACGGTTCTGTTTACCTCCGAATACGAAGCGGGCTGGCTGGCGCTCATCATACTCGCTTCCGGCCAACTGATTGCTGTTGCAACGGGCTCGGTGAACGCTCTGCTCGTAATGACCGGTCGGCCGAACCTCTGGCTGATGCTATCAGCGCCCGCCCTGGCTTTGAATATCCTATTGAACGTTCTGTTCATCCCGCGCTGGGGTGTGACCGGTGCGGCAGCGGCGACCGCAACCGCTCTCGCAACGCTTTTCATTGCCGGAGTGATACAAGTAAGGCGAGCTCTTGGGGTCTGGCCCTATGATAGGCGGTTGTTGAAAGCGGTGTTAGCCGTGGTTGTTGTTACAGCAGCTCTGTTGGCGCTCAAAGCTGTCACCTCGGCACTGACCATACCGGCTGGGGTCGCACTGCTGTTGACTGTGCTTGTGGCCACCCTAGCTTTCGGTGGTACGTTGTTGGCGGTGGGGTACGACGATGAAGACAGAGCTCTCCTGGAAGCGATTCAAGCACGGCTCCGATCGTAGAACGGATCGAAGGCGGATGCGCCAACGCGGTTCAGCTACCATCCCCAGCCAGTCCATTCCGCGACCAAGGGTGATTCGGTGACGTCGGCAGCGCGCCTCCGCATTGTGTATCTGGCGGGCGCCGGACGCAGTGGAAGTACTCTGCTCGCCCGATTGCTCGGCGAAATCCCGGGCTTCCTGAACATCGGCGAGGCGGTTGCCCATGTTACGAACCAAACCAGCGTGCGACGGGACGTCCCGTGTGGATGTGGGGAGCCACTAGAGCGATGTCCGTTCTGGGCACCGCTCGTCGCTTCCATCGACGTAGACGCACGCCGCGAAGCTTCCAACCTCATTCGGTTGCGCTCGCTACCCGTGCTCTTGTCGCCACTCAAGCGACGGCGCACACGAAGACTCATCGAGCGTCTCGCAGTATCGGTCAGAGACCTTTTGACGGCGGCCGCCGAACGCAGCGATAGTCAGGTCATCGTGGACTCGTCGAAGAACCCTGCCGTAGGATACGTGTTGAGCCAGATACCGGAGTTCGATCTCGAGGTCGTGCACCTGGTTCGAGATTCCCGCGGCTTCGCAAGCAGCCGCGCCAAGCCGAAAGACTATCTCAAGAGTTTCTCACCGCTAAAGGCCGCAAGCGTATGGACTGCTCTCAACCTTGGGACGGAGCTTCTGAGATTGCGCACCGGTAAGCTGATCCGCGTCCGCTACGAAGACTTGGTGCTGGACCCTCGTTCGACACTAGGTATGCTCGCCGAGCGCATAACTGGTGCGAACGTTGATCTCGATTTCGTCGGACAGAATGCCGCGACTGTCGGAGTCCAGCACATCGTGGCCGGAAACCCCGACAAATTCTCGTCGGGTTCAATTTCGATTGCACACCGGAGCTGGACGCTGCCACCAAGTCATAAGATGCTTGTAAGCAGTGTGACCTCGCCGTTGCTTCTGAAGTACGGCTATTTTCGGTCAACAGACCAGCCGAGTACATCCTAGGCTATGCACCACCAGGCATTCAACGACTCGAGAGCTACCCATAAGCCGATTCGGCGCAGCCAATCAGCGCTGCTGCTACTCGCCGCTCTCGGCCTTTCCGCATCAGTGGTCTTCCTGCCGGCGGGCCTGAAGCCGTATTACGCCGGCCTGATCGTTTTCGCCTCGGTGACCGCAGTTTGCCTGGCGTACCCGATATTCCTTCTCTACTTCGTGATCGTCACGTCGGCTCTCTCCGGCCTGCTGCGGGTCTTTGATTCCCTGAGATTCGGCGTGGGAGGGGTGAGTCTCTCGGGCCTGCGC
Organism: Gemmatimonadota bacterium; assembly: GCA_039586795.1. GTDB lineage: Bacteria > Gemmatimonadota > Gemmatimonadetes > Palauibacterales > KS3-K002 > Kutchimonas. Next base: position 1,657 of record JBDHJS010000009.1, on the reverse strand, counting down.
TGGGCATTCGTCTTCTCGCTGGCGACCGGCCTGTTGCTCATCAACATCAGGGCTGCTCGCATCCCTCGCGTTCTGGTCCCGCTCGCTATTCTGGTTGCCTGGGCAGCGGTTCGTTTCGCGCTCACGCCGCTAGGTACGCCGGGGGCGAAGGACGTCATCTTTTACGCTCTGCCAGTCGTGCTTGGCGTATACACGCTATTTGTCGTGAACAGCACTAGAGGAGCTGCCGCACCAAAGATCGAGACCGCTTTGCTCTCTAGCGTAGCTATTCCGATAGCAGTCTATGTCGTGCTCATTGTTATCGGCCTTGTTGAATTTACCGAGACCGGTCCACGCGGGCTCGTCGGACCCCGCGCGGTAGCCCTATATCTGCTCATCGTGCTCGCCCTGGCCCTCGCCAAAGTCCGCCACGCAGGGTCGAGCAACGAACGTACTGCGGCAGTCGCTATTACTATAGTCGCCCTCGCAACAATACTCCTGACGCTGTCGAGAACTGCGAGCGTTGTCGCACTCGGCCTCGTCGTCGTCTCACGCGCCAACCCACAACTGCCAACGCGACTCGTCCTGAGGGGTATCGGCATTGTGGTGATCACTGTCCTGCTGATCTGGAACGTGCCCGCATTCCGGGAGCGATCGTTCCACCGGGTGGAGGAAGGGCTAATCGAGAGCGTAGGGCACTTCAATACGATGGGCCGCGCATCGATGTGGCCGATAGTATTCGGTAACGCACTACTAAGCCCGGTGATCGGGCAGGCGCCCGGCAGCGCCCGCCTGGCCCTAGTTCGTCTGCGACCCCGGGGAGACGAGGAGGAGCATCATCCACACAACGAGTACATCCAGGTCTTTCACGACCTGGGCATCATAGGTCTCGCGATGCTGCTGTGGGCATGGACGGCGCTCGTGAGGCGGATGTGGCGGTCTTGGAGCTCGGCTACCACGTCTGGGAACCATCGGCGCGCCAAATGGAATCTCGCGGGGGTTCTGGCCGCGGGAGTCATTCTGTTGACATCGATTACCGACAACACGCTGCACTACAGTTTTGTGATGGGCCCTGCATTCATGATCATGATGACAGCCGAGTTCTTCAACAGCCGCGAGAATCTCGTAGGAGCGGACGGGTCCAACAAAGCTACAGTTAGCTAGCCATGCAGATCCTTCTTGTTCACAACTACTACCAGCGTGCAGGCGGTGAAGACGCGGTACTCCGGGCCGAAAGACAGCTTCTCCAAGATCACGGCCACAACGTCGTGCTCTATGTACGAGACAATTCCGAGATAGAACAATACTCAGCGGCTCAAAGACTCCGGCTGCTCAAGCGCGCCGTTTGGGCAGGAGACACGTACGATCACCTGCACGGTCTCGTAAGTGCGACTCGACCAACCCTGGTACACTTCCACAATACTTTCCCACTCGTGTCACCCGCAGCGTGGTACGCTTGTCGGAATCTGGGCATCCCGGTTGTACAAACGTTGCACAACTACCGTTGGCTATGTCCAAACGCTCTGTTCTATCGTGATGGCCACACCTGCGAGGACTGCCTGAGTACAGCGGTTCCCTGGCCGGCGATCGTTCATGCCTGTTATCGCGACTCACACGTTCAAAGCGCCGCCGTGGCGACGGTTCTGGTCGCACACCGCTTTCTCGAGTCGTTCAGTCA
>JBDHJS010000008.1:0-103156 GCA_039586795.1 Gemmatimonadota bacterium | reverse complement strand
AGACAACGTGACGATGACGATCACGCTGATCACGCCGATCGCGATGGAAGAGGGTCTGCGGTTCGCCATTCGCGAGGGTGGCCGGACGGTGGGCGCCGGAGTCGTGACGAAGGTTCTGGAATAGTCGGAGACTGAGATGTCGGGGAACATTCGAATTCGTTTGAAGGCATTCGACCACGCGGTGATCGACCAGACCGCCGCGGATATCGTGCGAACCGCTCAGAAGACCGGGGCCACGGTGCGCGGGCCGATTCCGTTGCCGACGCGACGGCAGCGCTGGACAGTGCTGCGGAGCCCACACATCGACAAGAAGTCCCGTGAGCAGTTCGAGTTGAAGACGCACAAGCGCCTGGTCGATATCCTCGACTCTCGTCCCCAGACGGTCGACGCCCTAACCAAGCTCGACCTCCCGGCTGGAGTAGACGTCGAGATCAAGGTCGACTGATTACCGATTACCGCTGACTGATTACTGAGATGCTCGGGCTAATAGGCAAGAAGATCGGCATGACCCAGCTGTTCACCGAGGATGGTGCCATCGTCCCGGTGACGGCGATCGAAGCGGGTCCGTGCCCCATAGTCCTGGTTCGGACGGACGAGCGCGATGGCTATCGCGCGGTGCAGCTCGGCTTCGGGCGCAAGAAGGAAAAGCGAAGCACGAAGCCGTCGTTGGGCCACGCAGCTGGCGCCGGGCTCGACTACGCTCCGGCCATCACCCGCGAGTTCCGGCTCGGGCCGGATGACGCGCTGGCGGAGGATCCGCACACTCCGGCGACCGCAGTCGCCACGGAACCGGCTGCTGAGCTGGCGGCCGAAGCTGAGGAAGCTGCTCCGCAGGGCGACGAGGCCGCCGCGGCTGAGGATGTCGGCGCAACTGAGGATGCCGGCGCCGCGGAGGAGGCCAGCCTCACTGCGGAGGCGGCTGGCGTGCCGGAGGAGCTACGAGTCGGGCAGCTGCTCACCGTAGGAATCTTCGGTGAAGGCGAGCGGGTGAAGGTGACCGGTACGACCATCGGCCGCGGTTTTCAGGGCGTGATCAAACGTCACGGCTTCAGGGGATTCCCCAAGTCGCACGGCCACCCGGTCCGCCGCCAGCCCGGTTCGATTGGGCCGGGGACCGACCCGTCGCGTGTGATCAAAGGCCGCAAGATGGCGGGCCAGATGGGCAGCAAGCGCAAGACGGTTCGCAACCTGACGGTCGTGCGGATCGACGCGGAACGCAATCTGATCTTTGTGAAAGGCCCGGTGCCGGGTTCCCGGAACAGCTGGGTATTCGTCGGAAAGCAGTAAGAGCGCACCAATAGACTTAGAAGCTGAAAACGATGACGGCGAAAATCACGGCCCGATACTTCAAAGCCGACGGCAAAGCAGGCAGCAAGAAGTCGCTGCCGGCGGACCTGTTCGATGGTGTCGTGCACGAAGACTCGATGTACGAAGCGGTGAAGTCGCACCTCGCCAATCGGCGGCAGGGGACGGCGTCGGCCAAGAGTCGGGGAGAAGTCCGAGGCGGCGGTCGCAAACCGTGGCGGCAGAAAGGGACGGGACGGGCCCGCGTGGGCACGACACGTTCACCGATCTGGCGCGGAGGTGGCATCATCTTTCCACCTACCCCGCGCTCCTATCGGCAGGACCTGCCCAAGAAGGTTAAGCGACTGGCTCGACATTCGGCGATCAACGCACGCGCGGTAGATGACCAGGTCATCATTATCGAGAAGTTCGACCTCGAGCAGCCCAAGACGAGGCAGCTGGTCAAGCTGCTGTCGCAGATTGGGGTTGCCGAGGGGAAGACGCTGATCCTGACGAACGGCGTCCAGACCAACGTCTATCTGTCGGCACGCAACCTGGGGAACGTTCAGGTGCAGCCGTACGGTCAAGAGTCGGTCTACGACGTGCTGTGGGCGGACACGGTGCTGATCGAGGAGAGCGCCCTGGCAGGCGGCGCGAAGCCGGCAGAGCCGGCGGCCGCGGACACGGAGGAGGCAAGCGATGCGTGATCCGCGAGACATCATAATACGCCCGATCATCACGGAGAAGACGACGGCGAACCAGGCCGAAGAGAATCAGTACACCTTCGAAGTGGTGAAGGACGCGAACAAGCACGAGATCAAGAGCGCGGTAGAGCGCCTGTTCAACGTGAAGGTCCTGCAGGTTCGCACGGCGCAGCAGCGGGGCAAATGGCGCCGACGAGGAGTACACGTCGGCAAGCGCCCCAATTGGAAGAAGGCGATGATCAAGCTCGCTGAGGGTGAAACGATAGAGGTCTTCGAAGGGCTCTAAGAGATGGCAATAAAGAAGTTCAAACCAACGACGCCGGGCACGCGCTTCCGATCGATCGTAAGCGGCGAGGAGATCACGCGCTCCAAGCCTGAGAAGTCGCTGCTCGAGCCCTTGAAGAAGTCGGGTGGTCGGAACCATCACGGCCATATCACTTCGCGGAGGCGCGGCGGCGGTCACAAGCGGCGTTACCGGAAGATCGACTTCAAGCGGGACAAGCACGGCGTGCCGGGGAAGGTCGCTGCGGTGGAGTACGATCCCAACCGTTCAGCGAACATCGCGCTCATCCACTACGCGGATGGCGAGAAGCGGTACATCCTTCACCCCCGCGGCCTGAATGTGGGCGATACGGTCTCGGCCGGGTCCGGCAGCGATATCCGGTTGGGGAACGCCATTCCGCTCAAAGAGATTCCGCTGGGCACCTCGGTTCACAATATCGAGCTCGAGCCCGGCCGCGGTGGCAAGATCGTTCGTTCGGCGGGCGGTGCGGCTCAGGTGGTCGCGAAAGAAGGCAAGTACGTCACGTTGAAGCTGCCGTCCACTGAAGTGCGCCAGGTTATGGCGGTTTGTATGGCGACCATCGGTCAGGTCGGCAACGTGGACCACGAGAACGTGTCGTGGGGCAAGGCGGGGCGAAGCCGGTGGGCCGGCCGTCGCCCCAAAGTGCGTGGCGTTGCGATGAACCCGGTGGACCACCCGCTGGGCGGCGGTGAAGGCAAGGCGTCGGGCGGTAGGCCGCCGGTCAGTCCTTGGGGCAAGCCCGAGGGCCGCAAGACGCGTGACCCGCACAAGAAGTCGAACAAGTTGATCGTGCGCCGTAGGCGTCGCGGTAAGGCGACCCAGTAGGGCCGCCGTTATAGGGTAAACGGCAAGCAGCCGGAGAGGTCATGGCGAGAAGCGTCAAGAAAGGTCCGTTCGTCGACGATCATCTAATGAAGAAGATCGCCGTGATGAACGAGAGCGGTGAGAAACAGGTCGTCAAGACCTGGTCGCGTCGCTCGACCATAACGCCGGAGTTCGTTGGCCACACGTTAGCGGTCCACAACGGTAACAAGTTCATACCGGTATACGTCACCGAGAACATGGTGGGCCACAAGTTGGGCGAGTTCGCTCCTACGCGATTGTTCCGCGGGCACAGCGGCAAGCTCGCCGACAAACGGGCCAAGGTTGGATGAGGATGGAAGCGAAGGCTATTGCGCGGTTTGTTCGGCAGTCGCCGCGAAAGATGCGGCTGGTGGCGGACCTTATCCGCGGTGAGAGCGTGAACGAGGCGTACGCCATTCTGCAGTTCAACAACAAGAAGGCCGCCAGAAGCTTCGAGAAGACGCTGCGATCGGCCGTGGCGAACGCACTCTACAAGGCTGAAGATCAGGGCGATCGCGTAGATGTTGACGATCTGTACGTCAAGCGCGCGTTCGTTGACGAGGGCCCCACGTACAGACGGTGGCGAGCCCGCGCCATGGGTCGGGCGAGCCCGATTCGCAAGCGCACCAGCCACGTCACTGTGATCGTGGATCGGAAGGAGTAGCATGGGTCAGAAAACGCACCCTCTCGGATTCCGGCTCGGAATCGTAAAGCCGTGGAAATCGCGCTGGTACGCCGAGGGTAACCTGGCGGACCTTATCGAGCAGGATGAGAAGATCCGTAACTATCTGAAGGCGCGCCTTGGCCACGCCGCTATCTCTTGCGTGGAAATCGAGCGCAAGCCGGGCAAGATCGTCGTCACGGTCAATACGGGTCGCCCTGGTGTCGTGATCGGCAAGCGCGGCGCCGAAGTCGACAAGTTGCGCGATGAGTTGGCAGTGCTCACGAGCGCAGAAGTCGCGATCAATGTGGAGGAGATCAAGCGGCCGGAGATAGAAGCGCAGCTGATCGCCGACAACGTCGCCTTTCAGTTGGTGCAGCGGATCGCGTTCCGCCGCGCCATGAAGCGTGCCGTGCAGCAGGCGATGCGGATGGGTGCCGACGGCATCAAGATCCAGTGCAGCGGAAGACTGGGCGGCGCCGAGATCGCCCGGACCGAGGGCTATCACGAGGGACGCGTCCCGCTCCATACGTTGCGGGCCGATGTGGATTATGCTCAGTCCACGGCGAAGACGACGTTCGGTCCTATCGGAGTAAAAGTGTGGGTCTTCAAGGGCGAGGTCGTTGAAGAGCGCAAGGGACAGACATACACGGCCGGCGGCCGTGGGCAGCAATAGAGTCAAGGAATAGGCAACATGCTGGCTCCAAAGCGAATCAAGTGGCGCAAACAGCAGAAGGGTCGCATACGAGGCCGGGCCAACCGTGGCAATTCGGTGGCGTTCGGTCAGTATGGACTCCAGACGCTGGACCGCGCCTGGATCACGTCGCGTCAGATCGAAGCGGCTCGTGTCGCGATGACCCGGCACATCAAGCGTGGCGGCAAGGTCTTCATTCGGATCTTTCCCGACAAGCCGATCACCAAGAAGCCTGCCGAGACCCGTATGGGCAAGGGTAAGGGCACGCCGGAGGCCTGGGTTGCCGTTGTGAAGCCCGGGCGGGTGATGTTCGAGCTGGAGGGCGTGGCGGAAGACATTGCACGCCGGGCGATGGAGCTTGCAGCGGCAAAACTGCCGGTCAGAACGCGCTTCATAAGTCGCGAGAGCGGAGGTCTCTGATGCGGCCGGAAGAGATAAGAGAGATGGGCGATGCCGACATCGCGCGCACGATCGAAGAGCTGAAGGACAAGCTGTTCGACATGCGCATGAAGGGCGCCTACGAAGAGCTGGAAGACTCCAGCATGGTGCGACAGGTGCGACGCGATATCGCCAGGTTGTTGACTATACAAAGCGAGCGAGTTGCTGCTCGTGAAGCGAAGGAGAGCTAGCAGCGCATGTCTCGAGGTCAGCGTAAGACCCGAACCGGTTCGGTCGTTAGCGACCGCATGGACAAGACCATCGTTGTGAGTGTCGAGCGACGGTATGCCCACCCGCTTTATGGGAAACAGGTTACCCGTCACAAGAAGTACTACGCTCACGACGAGGATAACAAAGCGAGCACCGGCGACGTGGTGACGATCGCCGAAACCCGACCGCTGTCCGCTAAGAAGCGGTGGCGCCTTGTGGAAGTGGTGCGGAAGGCAGACTAGAGGTTGCCCGACCACCATACAGATAGAGTCCGTTGAGATCATGATTCAGCAGGAGACAAGAGTTCGGATCGCCGACAACTCGGGCGCCAAGGAGGCGCTGTGCATTCGCGTATTGGGTGGCAGCAAACGGCGATACGCCCGGATGGGCGACATCATCGTCGTCACCATCAAGGACGCGCTTCCGACCAGTACGGTGAAGAAAGGTGAAGTGACCAAAGCGGTCGTCGTGAGAACCGCCCGCGAGCAGCGCCGCAGGGATGGCTCCTATATACGGTTCGACGACAACGCGGCGGTATTGATCAATGACCAGGGTGAGCCCCGGGCGACCCGTATTTTCGGGCCCGTGGGTCGTGAGTTGAGGGACAAGCGATTCATGAAGATCGTCTCCCTCGCACCTGAAGTAGTCTAGGGCGGACTGATATGCATATCCGTAGAGGTGATCAGGTTGCGGTCGTAACCGGCAACTACAAAGGGTCGGAGGGTCGAATTCTGCGCGTGATCCCCAAGAAGAACCATGTGGTGATCGAGGGAATCAACATGCGCACTCGGCACCAGCGTCCGTCCCAGGCGAATCCGGAGGGCGGGATCGTCACGTTCGAGGCGCCGATCGACGCGTCGAACGTCATGCTTGTCTGCCCTCACTGCAAGACACCGTCGCGAGTTCGCAAGCGACACGATCAGGACGGCACGTTGGAGCGGCTGTGCGTTCGCTGCGATACGCCGATCCCTGTTCCAGACGTGAAGTAAAGTAGAGAGTCGCGAGAAAGATGAAACCGAGACTGCAGGAACATTACGAAGGCACGGTCCGAGCCAAGCTCACTAGTGAGCTGGGTCTCGGGAACGTCCACCAGATCCCCCGGCTCGAGAAGATCGTGCTCAACGTTGGTGTCGGCGACGCGTCGAAAGAGCCAAAGATGCTCGACTCGGTGGTCGAGGCGCTGGGCGCTATTACGGGCCAGCGGCCGATCGTCAACCGGGCCAGGAAAGCGATCTCGAACTTTCAGTTGCGCCAGGGCATGCCGGTCGGCGCCAGTGTGACGCTCCGTGGGGCACACATGTATGAGTTCTTGGATCGCTTTATCAATGTCGCGGTCCCAAGAGTACGCGACTTCCGGGGACTGCCGACCAGCTCGTTCGATGGGCGCGGGAATCTGACGCTGGGTATCAAGGAACAGGTAATCTTCCCGGAAGTCGACTACGACAAGATCCAGAAGATCCACGGCATGGATATCACGTTCGTCACTTCGACGGACAAAGACGACGAGGCTGTGGCTCTGCTGCGCGCGATGGGAATGCCATTCCGCGGTATGGAGCCGGTAATCGTCCAATAAGAACAGGTAGAACGGTAAGGCCATGGCTCGAAAGGCTCTGATCGAGAAGCAACAGAAGAAGAACAAGTTCGGCGTCCGGAGATACAATCGCTGCCGTAGATGCGGTCGTGCCCGGGCGTTCCTGCGCAAGTTCGGCCTGTGCCGAATCTGCTTCCGCAACATGGCGCTCAATGGCGAGCTGCCGGGCGTTCGGAAGGCCAGCTGGTAAACGGAAGTATTGGGTGACAAACGATGACAATGACTGACCCGATTGCGGACATGCTCACACGCGTTCGAAATGCGTTGAACGCGGGGCACCGCCGCGTCGATGTGCCGCTCTCCAAGATGAAGGTCGAGCTCGCGCGAAAGCTGCAGGAGTCTCACTTCATCGAGAGCGTCAAGGTGATCGACGAGAGCGACAGGCCATATCTGAGGCTGTACCTCAAGTACACGCCGGATGGAAAGCCCGTCATTAGAGAGCTGCGCAGAGTTTCGCGCCCCGGCCGCCGTAACTATGTCGGCAAGGCAGAAATCCCGAAGGTGCGCGGTGGCTTGGGCCTGGCGATTCTCTCGACCAGCCGAGGCGTTCTCACGGACAAGGAGGCGCGGGCCGCCGGCGTAGGTGGCGAGCTTCTCGCCATCGTGAATTAGGGCGGAGAGCGAAGAACCATGTCTCGGATAGGCAGGCAGATCATAAAGGTCCCCAGCGGGGTCACCGTGACAGTGGAAGGGTCACGGGTAGCGGTGAAAGGCCCCAAGGGCGAGTTGCGGCGCGAGTTTCATCCGTCAATGGAGATCATTCTCGATGACGGCGAGCTGCGCGTGAACCGTCCCAGTGACAGACGCGACCATCGCTCCCTCCACGGTCTTACTGGCGCTCTGTTGGCCAACATGGTCAGGGGCGTGACCGAAGGATTCGAGAGGAAGCTGGAGATCGTCGGCGTGGGCTACCGCGCCGAGGCAGCGGGCAAGGCGCTCCGCTTCCACGTGGGCTACTCTCACCCGATCGTCTACGATCCACCGGAGGGAGTCAGCTTGGCAGCCGAATCACCGACGCTAGTGTCGGTCTCGGGAACGGACAAGGAGAAGGTCGGACAGGCTGCGGCTGAGATCCGCGCTTTCCGGCCACCGGAGCCCTACAAGGGCAAAGGGATCAGGTACCAAGGTGAACAGGTCCGTCGTAAGGCGGGCAAGACGGCCATCTGATGTCGACATTACAGCTCAGGCGCAAGAAGCCTAAAGGGAAAGCGGACCGTCGCTGGGTTGCACGCCGGCGCCGGCACGCTCGTGTTTTGAAGAAGATCCGTGGCACTGGCGATCGTCCGCGGCTTGTTGTCAGACGCTCGCTACGCCACATCGATGCACAGCTGGTGGATGATGACCGGGGTGCCTGCATCACCGGGATCTCGACGCGCTCCAAGGAAGTAGAGGCGCGGCTGAAGGACGACAAGAGCAAGCGGGTGATGAGCAAGCTTGCCGGCCAGCTGATAGCGGAGCGCGCGAAGGAAAAGGGGATCGAGATCGTGGTCTTCGACCGCGGCGGCTATCCCTATCATGGTCGCGTGAGAGCCTTTGCAGAGGGCGCACGCGAGGGAGGGCTAAAGTTCTAGTGGCGAATCAGCAGCGAGACAGTCGGGATCGGCGCGATAGAGATAGCCGCGACAAGCGGGATCGGCGCGATAAGCGAGCAAGAGAATCGGAGCTCGCCGAGAACGTCATCTATATCAACCGTGTCGCCAAGGTCGTCAAAGGCGGAAGACGCTTTTCCTTTACGGCCCTCGTCGCAGCCGGTGACCAGCAGGGGAAGGTCGGGATCGCGCTGGGCAAGGCGAACCAGGTCGCGGAAGCGATACGCAAAGGGTTCGAGCAGGCGCGCCGCAACATGGTCGAAGTTCCGATCGTTAGACACGGGACGATTCCCCACGCGATTACGGGCCATCACGGAGCCGGACGCGTGCTGCTCCGTCCGGCCGGGCCAGGAACCGGCGTCATCGCCGGTGGTCCGGTTCGAGCGGTTCTCGACTGTGTTGGCATCCAGGATATCCTGACCAAGAGCCTGGGATCGAATAACCCGATCAACATGGTTCGAGCTACGATGGATGGCTTGACCAGATTGGTGACACCGGAGAGGGCAGCTTGGGAGCGAGGCATTTCTGTGGAAGAGCTGCTTGGAGGACGAAGTGAGTAAGCTGAAAGTCCGTCAGATAAAGAGCGGGCTGGGTGCTCCGCGCAAGATCCGCCTTACGCTGGAGGCCTTGGGCCTACGACACCAGCGCAGCGTGATCAAGCCGGACAACCCCACCATCAGGGGCATGATCTTCAAGGTCAAACACCTTGTAGAGGTTGAGCCCGCATCGGACGAAGCTGAGAAGGGATCTTGAGCTAGATGACGCACCTAGAGTCGATGAAGCGCCCCAAAGGGGCCAAGCGGACGGCGAAGCGTGTCGGACGCGGGCCCGGCTCGGGCGTTGGAAAGACGGCCGGCCGCGGGCACAAGGGACAGAAGTCCCGTTCCGGCGGCTCGACCAAGCCATGGTTCGAAGGCGGCCAGATGCCGTTGCAGAGACGCCTGCCGAAGCGCGGCTTCAGTCCGTATAAGCGTGTCGAATACCAGCCCGTCAATGTGAATGCTCTCGAGCGGATCGACGGTGACGAGGCGAATCTCGAGACCATGAAGGCTGCCGGGTTGATCGGCTCGCTGCGTCGGCCTGTGAAGATTCTCGGCCACGGAGAGATCTCCCGGTCGTTGAAGGTCACGGCCCACGCGTTCAGCCGCACGGCGCGTGAGAAGATCGAGAAAGCCGGCGGCGAGGTGAGCGAGGCCGACTGATGGCGAATCCCATCCAGAGTCTTCTCCGCGCCCCTGAACTTAAGCAGAAGCTACTATTCACCCTGGGCTGCCTGGCGATCTACCGGTTCGGTGCCCACATCACCGTACCTGGTATCGACGTCATCGCGTTGCGTGATGTCGCTCAACAGTTTCAGGGTACGCTCTTCGGTCTCTACGACATGTTCGTTGGCGGTGGTCTGCAGCGCGCGACCATATTCGCGCTGGGGATCATGCCGTACATCTCCGCCTCGATCATGTTCCAGCTGCTCGGCGCCGTCTTCCCGACGATCGAGAAGATGCAGAAGGAAGGTGAAGAAGGGCGTAAGCGGCTGAATCAGTGGACGAGATACACCACGGTGCTGCTCTGCATACTTCAGGGATACGCCTACGCGATCTTCCTGGAGAACGCCGCCGGTGTACAGTCACCGATCGTCCCGTACCCAGGCCTCGCTTTCCGTTTCGTGACTGTACTTTCATTGGTTGCGGGCGGTGTGTTCATCATGTGGCTGGGCGAGCAGATCACCGAGCGCGGGATCGGCAACGGCATGTCGCTGCTGATCTTCTTCGGAATCATCGAGGGGTTCCCGAACGCCGTCGGCCGCACGTTTGAAGCGGTGAGCGTCGGAACGATCAGCCTGTTCAAGTTGGTCGCGCTTCTGGTCGTGATGGTCGGCGTGATGGCGGGCACCGTAGCTGTGACGATGGCCGCGCGGAAGATCCCTGTTCAGATACCTCGCAAGGTCGTCGGCCGCGGTCGAATACGTGAGGGTCAGAAGTCTTTCATCCCGTTGCGGATCAACTCCGCCGGCGTGATGCCGATCATCTTCGCTCAGTCGATCATAGTGGTGCCTGGTACCCTCGCCTCGTTCTCCAACGTGCCGATTCTCGCCGAAATGTCCCGGCTGTTCCAACCGGGCAACTCGGTTTACTACATCACCTATGGACTGTTGATCGTATTCTTCACCTACTTCTACACGGCCATCATCTTCAACCCGGTCGACATCGCCGAAAACCTGAACAAGCAGGGTGCGTTCATACCGGGCGTTAAACCGGGTGTGAGAACAGCCGAGTACATCGAGTACGTGCTGAACAGGATCACGCTTCCCGGTTCAGTATTCCTCGCTGCGATTGCATTGGTCCCATTCATGATCTTTGCCTGGTTCGATATCCAGCTCTTCTTCTTCGGCGGTACAGCCTTGCTGATCATCGTCGGAGTGGCGCTCGATACCGTCCAGCAAATGCAGCAGCATCTGCTGCTTCGTCACTATGAGGGCTTCATGAAGAAGGGTCGAGTGAAATACCGCGGCCGACAGAGGTACATGTAAGGCCCCGTCAATCGGAAGGTGTAGCTTGAACATCGTATTGCTGGGGCCACCTGGCGCAGGGAAGGGTACACAGGGAGATCGGCTTGTCGAACGGTGCGGCATCCCGAAGTACGCGACGGGCGACATTCTTCGCGAAGCCGTTCGCAATGAGACGAACCTGGGACTCGAAGCACGGAAGTACATGGACGCCGGTGAACTTGTACCGGACGAGGTTGTCCTCGGATTGGTCCGAGACGCCCTCGCCGCTCCAGAGGCGCGAGAGGGCTTCATGCTAGACGGATTCCCGCGCACGATCGCCCAGGCCGAAGGTCTGCAGACGCTGTTGAGCGAGAGCGGGGTTGAGCTCGATTCGGTGGTCTACTTCGACGTGCCAGAGGAAGATCTGGTCCGCCGCTTGAGCGGTCGCCGAGTCTGCACGGGTTGCGGAGCGGTCTACAACGCGTATTTCGATCCGCCGGCGACTGAAGGTGTCTGCGATAAGTGCGGGGGGGAGCTGGAGACGCGCGCCGACGATCGGGAGGAGACCGTACGGAACCGACTTCGCGTGTATCGCGAGAGTACGGCTCCGCTCCTCGATTGGTATGAGAATAGTCAGGTCGAGCTGCGGAAACTGGAAGCCGTAGGCTCGTTGGAGGAAGTATTCGCCAAAGTGCTCAGCGTAGTGGATTGCTCTTGATCACGCTGAAAACGGACGAAGAGATCGAACTGATCGCGCACGCCTCTGCGATCGTGGCAGATGTGCTTGATCAACTAGACGAACAAGTGCAGCCCGGCGTTTCGACGGGGGCTCTGGATGAATGGGCGGAGTTGCTCATTCGCAGCTACGACGGAGCTACGCCGGCGTTCAAGGGCTTGTACGGATTCCCCGCAACGCTGTGCACGAGCGTCAATCACGAGGTTGTGCACGGCATCCCCGCTCAGGACCGGGTCCTGGATGAGGGTGATGTGGTCAGCGTCGATGTCGGCGTTCAGTACGATGGCTATTTCGGGGATGGCGCCGTTACGCTGGCAGTAGGTGAGATCGACGGGAACTCGCGTCGGTTGCTCGATGTGACCCGGGAAGCGCTTGTGCGTGGCGTCGAGGCTGCGCGGCCCGGAGGCCGGATCGGTGATATCAGTTCCGCCATCGAGAGGGTAGGCGTCGAGGCGGGTTACAGCGTTGTCCGGGAGCTCGTCGGTCACGGAATCGGGAGCAAGCCCCACGAGGAGCCTCAGGTTCCGAACTATGGACGCGCTGGCGAAGGTCTCAAGTTGCAGCCCGGTCTGGTCCTCGCTATCGAGCCCATGTTCAATCTGGGCGGGCGGGAAATCAGAACGCTGTCCGATGATTGGACCGTGGTAACGGCGGATGGCCAGATCTCGGCGCACTTCGAACATACGGTAGCGATCACGCATAACGGTCCGAGAGTTCTGACCGTCGTGCCATCAAAAGCAGGCTGAGGAAGGCGAGGCTAGGTGTCGAAGGAAGAGTCGATCCAGATGACCGGTACCGTGGTCGAAGCTCTTCCCAACGCGATGTTTAGGGTCGAGCTCGAGAACGGTCACGAAATCACAGCCCACATCTCGGGCAAGATCCGGATGCATTACATCAGGATCCTGCCGGGGGATAAGGTCCAGGTGGAATTATCGCCGTACGACCTGACGCGCGGGCGGATCACTTATCGTTATAAGTGATTGTTGTTCAAGGGGTTACGGGCTTGGGTCCGGCAGCTTGGCGGCGAGGAGATCGCGCCATTGATATTCGGGAACGGCTGGATATCTTGAAAGGCTGACCCAAAACAGCTGAAAGAGAGCAGTCAAGTGAAGGTGAGATCGAGCGTTAAGCGGATCTGCGAGCACTGCAAGCTGGTTCGGCGGCGCGGTGTCGTTCGGGTCATCTGCAAGAGAAATCCAAGACACAAGCAGCGGCAGGGCTAGAGAGATGGTACGAATTGCAGGAGTTGATCTGCCAAACAGCAAGCGAGTGGGTGTAGCCCTTACGTACATCTACGGTATAGGGAACACCAGCTCGCGGGTTATTCTCGATAAGACCGGCGTGAGTTCGGAGACGCGAGTGAGCGATCTCTCGGACGAGGATCTAAACAAGATCCGCCGTGTGATCGAGAATGATTTCAAAGTAGAAGGCGCTCTGCGCACCGAAATCTCGATGAACATCAAGCGTTTGATGGACATCGGCAGTTATCGCGGCGTGCGGCATCGCAAGGGCCTGCCGGTGCGGGGTCAACGCACGCATACCAACGCCCGGACGCGGAAGGGCCCGCGTCGGACGGTAGCGGGCCGGAAGAAGGCTCCGCGTAAGTAGAGCGCGTTAGATAACAGGATCGAGCGAACGGGCCTATGCCTCCAAAGAAGAAACAGTCAGGACAGAGGAAGAAGAAGGACGTGGGTGTCGAGGGGATCGCCTACATCAAGGCGACCTTCAACAACACCATCGTCACGATTACGGACCTCGAAGGGAACACCGTAGTCTGGGGCAGCCCGGGCAAATCGGGGTTCAAGGGTTCCAAGAAGTCAACGCCGTTCGCCGCCACGGTTGCGGCTGAGAACGCGGCGAAGGAGGCTGTGAGCCTGGGGATGAAGCGCGTGCACGTGCGCGTGCAGGGCCCGGGGTCAGGGCGGGAGTCGGCGATACAGGCGCTGCAATCATCGGGTCTACAGATCCGTTCGATCCGCGACGTTACTCCGATTCCTCACAATGGGTGCCGACCGCCGAAGAAACGGCGAGTCTGAGCGGCTGAAGCGAGAAACACAGGTAGATGGCGAGATATACTGAAGCAGTTTGCAGGCTTTGCCGTCGAGAGGGGCAGAAGCTCTTCTTGAAGGGCAAGAGGTGCAACACGGAGAAGTGCGCGATCGAGCGACGCAACTACCCGCCGGGCCAGCACGGCATGGCGCGTATGCGGCGGCGCCGCGCTTCGGAGTACGCGGTACAGCTGCGCGAGAAGCAGAAAGTCCGCCGCATCTACGGTCTCCACGAGGCGCAGTTCAGAAACCTCTTCAAGAAGGCCGCGGGCGAAAGAGGAATCACGGGCGACAACCTGATCGTGTCACTGGAGACGCGGCTGGACAACGTTGTCTACCGTCTTGGCTTTGCGCCGTCGCGTAAGGCTGCCCGACAGTTGGTGCTTCACCGGCACATCACGGTCAACGGACAGATCGTCAATATCCCCAGCTATGAGGTCCGGCCGGGGCAGGAGATCGCCGTCAAAGCCGTGAGCCACGATATGCCGATGGTCAAAGAGGCGGTGGACGCGCGGGGCGGCAATGGGCTCCTGAATTGGCTGTCGGTCGATTACAAGAAGCGTAGCGGCCAGATGCTGGAGATACCGACGCGAGCTGACATTCCACTCGCCGTGCAGGAGCAGTTGATCGTCGAGCTGTACTCGAAGTAGAAACCGAGACACCTGTTAATAGATAGATGCAGGCGCCCTAATGGCTGAAGTGGGCGCCACGCGGCACCTGGCCGCATCAGAGGAGGCCAAAAAGTGCAACTAGACCTTACCGGCTGGGTACTCCCCGAGCGCGTAGAGATCCAGGAGATTTCCGAGGACGGGACTCGTGCCGATTTCTTGATCCAGCCTCTGGAGCGAGGCTACGGTCAGACCCTGGGTAACGCGACGCGGCGGATCCTGCTGTCTTCGTTGCCCGGCTGGGCCGTTTGGGCGTTCCGCGCCAGCGGAGTGCTGCACGAGCACCAGACGATCATGGGCGTCGGCGAAGATGTCCATGAGATCATTCAGCAGTTCAAAGGTCTTGTTATCCGGATGGTTGGGGATGACGAGGAAGCGAAGCTGGAGCTCACCGTTAGCGAGCCAGGCCCGGTGACGGCGCGTAATTTCGAGCCGAACCCGAAGGTCGATATCGTCAACCGCGACCAGCACCTGTTCACGCTGCAGGAAGAGTTACCGGAGGATCGCCCGCTTCGGATCGAGCTTTGGATCAACCATGGCCGCGGCTTCGTACTGGCCGACCAGCATGCCAAGCGGAAGGACGACCCGGTAGACCTCATACTCATCGACTCGATCTACAGCCCCGTACTGCGGGCGAACTTCAACGTCGATGAGACGCGCGTCGGTCAGCGCACCGACTTTGACCGGCTGACGATCTCCGTCGAAACGGACGGTTCGATGCGTCCGGAAGAAGCCGTGGTCTACGCGGCGGAGCTGATGACCAAGCATCTGGATTACCTGCGCCGCTTCTCCGCTGGTAACGGGGAGCCTGAGGCTGCGGAGGTCAAGCTGGTGCCGATGAGTGAGAAGGTGAAGGACGTCGTGAACCGACCACTGGAGGAGTTTGATATTTCCGTGCGGTCGCGACACACACTGGAGAAGGGTAACATTCGCACGCTGGGAGACATTGCGCGGCGTAGCGAAGAAGATATTCTGCAGATCGAGAATTTCGGCCGTAAATCGCTGCAGGAAGTCGAAGATCTCCTCGCAACACATGGGCTTCAGTTCGGCATGAAGTTCCAGGAGGGCGAAGACGGCGAGCTCTTCATGATCAAGAGCGGTAACGGCGAGAACGAGTGATAGTACACCGGGAAGGGCACCGTGAGGCATAGACGGAAGGGACGCCAGCTCAGTCGGACAGCAAGCCACAGGAAGGCGATGCTGTCCAATATGGCAACGAGCCTGTTCCGGCACGAGCGCATCAAGACGACGCAGGCCAAAGCGAAAGAGCTGAGGCCGTACGCTGAACGGCTAATCACACTGGCACGTCGTGGCGATCTGCACGCCCGCCGCCAGGCGGCACGCAAGATCCACGATAAGGAAGCCCTGAAGAAGCTGTTCGAAACGATCGGGCCGCGCTATGCGGATCGCAGTGGCGGCTACATGCGGATCTTGAAGCTTGGGCAACGGAAGGGCGATGGCGCCGATGTTGCTGTCGTTCAGCTGGTTGACTGAGGAAACCTCCGTCTCCGGAGAAGGATAGGCGCATGGCGAATGTGCTCGTGAAGTACACGTGGCCGTGGGCGGTTGTGGCTACTGCGCTAGTAGCCGGCTTCATGTACTGGCTGTATGCCGAGACGGCAAATCTGGACACGGCGATGGTCGTCGCGGATACCGTGAGCGGAGGCCCGGCTCTGGTCGATGATACCGCGTTCGTTCAGGATCCGACGCAGTACTCGCGTCAGCGAATTATGCTGGCGCCGGTCCAGGTGAGCGACTGGATTGGTCGTGCGGCGCTGGCTGTCAGCGTCGCCAACCTCGAGAACTATCCGCTCATCTTGGAGCCAGCGATGCTCGAGAAGGTCGAGACCGAGATGACCCTCACGAGAGGCGATAATCTTCTGGTCGCTGGCCAGGTCTACGCGCTCAACGACTCGATTCTGGACGTCTACGTGCAGCGCGGGTTCTTTGAGGTGGAAAGCCGCGAGCTGGTCGAGGTTCACACGACGTTCTTCCTCGTCGACTCCCTCGACTTCGTGTTCCCAGAAGACGCGACCGATGTTGGAGGTGAGATCGACCAGTAGCTGCGTGCAGCGGTCGGTCACAGGTATATAAGGTCATAGGAGAAGAATTCGATGTCACGGGTGTGCTACTCGTGTGGCAAAGGCCCTGCGGTGGGCAACAATGTGAGCCACGCGAACAATAAGACGAAACGGCGTTGGCTGCCAAACCTTCAGCGCGTTCGCGTGCTGGAGAAAGGTGAGGTCAAGCGCGTCCGCGTCTGTAGCCGCTGTATAAAGTCCGGTAGGGTCGTCAAGGCGCCCTGAGCCGACACGCTCGTTCGCGGCACGAGAGAAACGGCCGGCTGGGCTCGCGTTTCGCGAGTCGAGCCGGCCGCTCATTTGTCAGTGCTAGCCTTGCTTCGGGCCGTCGCCTCCGACTGCGCTGTCGCGATCGGGGCAGAAGCCGCCCTCAAAAGGCGCGGCGCGAACCAGGCTAAACGTCGACGACCGTGATGTTCGTTCGGGTCTTGCCCGCCACGAATCCTGGAGGTGCTTCCAGGGGGATGATCTCCACCGTCGCATAGACTTCTTCTTTGCCGATCTCGGTGTCGACCAGGTGCCCCGAGAACTCCTCCGTGTAGGTGAGCTCGACCTCTTCCTTGGACGGTATGATATAGTGTCGTATCAGTCCGGGATTTGGATCGCCGACCGACTCGGCACGTCTCAGCTGCGACAGCTTGTCATCGGCCATCGGATCCTCTTCCATGAACTGATACTGGAGCAGCCACCGATGCCCGACTTCCTTGGGCTCGAAACGGATAACCGTTGTTAGGGTGAACGTGACAAAGTGCTCGCTCAGCTCGTGGCTGAGGTTCGCGCTAACAAAACTGGCCATGAATTGGCTCCTTTCCGATGCAAGCCAGCAACAGGCAGGGCTGGCCACTCAGCGCAGTTCGGTTGATCTCGAAGCAAGGAAATATGCGCCGGGACTGTCGCCCAAGCAATAACACCGCTTCCATGTGGGGCAGCTCGCCCCGCCAGGTGCGAGCCTCGACCAACAGTTCAACCGGGTTGAATGCTCTATCTGACTGCGCTCAAGGTATTTGCGGTAGTGGTCAGTTGATGTGCCGGCCAGCGCGGCCCATATTTTGCCCGTCACGGTCCGGTCGTCAGGGTGTAAATGTCGAGCAGGGAAGCCGTTGCCAGGGATCGAGCGAGTAGTGGAGAGCAAGCCTTTGAACGGGCGACGGATCGCGGTGACGCGACCCGAAGCACAGGTCTATCCACTACTGTCCGGGCTGCGGGAGTTGGGTGCTCAGGCCATCAGCTACCCGACCATCCAGATCTCCGATCCGGCGGACCTGGCGCCGCTCAGGGCGTGTATCGCCGAGCTGGAGCTGTACCGTTGGGTCGTGTTCACTAGCGTGAACGGCGTGGAGCGATTCTGGCGACAGCTGCGGGTCGCGGGGCGGGACTCTACCCTGCCTCAGGGACTGGAGGTGGCCGCCATCGGGCCGGCGACCGCGGGTGCGCTGGAAGAGCGGAAGGTTCAAGCACGGGTTGTCCCCGACGAGTACGTTGCGGAGGCGGTTGCGGATGCGCTTATTGCCGATGGCGCGATCGCCGGCTCCCGGGTGCTGTTGCCCAGGGCGGCGGGCGCGCGACAGGTGCTTCCCGAGCGTCTTCGGGCCGCGGGCGCTGCTGTTGACGAGGTCGTCGCTTATGAGTCCGTAGCGAATCGCGAGGGGATCAAGGCGTTGCGGAAGGCGGTCGAGGGC
This sequence comes from Gemmatimonadota bacterium, assembly GCA_039586795.1. GTDB lineage: Bacteria > Gemmatimonadota > Gemmatimonadetes > Palauibacterales > KS3-K002 > Kutchimonas. The sequence goes on along the minus strand of JBDHJS010000008.1, from coordinate 85,141 downwards.
GGAGAGATCGACATGGTGACGTTTACCGCGGCGTCGACCGTCCGCTGCTACGTGGACGAGGTTGGCCCGAGCCTCGGCAGCGCACGTGTCGCGGTGATCGGCCCAATCACGGCGAAGGCGGCGCGGGCGGTGGGGCTGCAAGTTGACGTGGAGGCGCGGGAGTACACCGTGCCGGGGCTGCTCGAAGCGATCGGCGAGTACTACGCAGGGATAGAGGAGCAGGGTTGATGGCAAGATTCCCGACCTACAGGCCGCGAAGGCTCAGGCGGACGGAGCAGCTGAGAGCGATGGTCCGCGAGACTACCCTGAGCGCGGCGGACTTCGTCGCGCCAATGTTCGTGACGTTTCAGGAGGGACGGCACGCGGTATCGTCGATGCCCGGCGTCGAACAGCTTTCGGTGGAAGCGGCGGCCGAGGAAGCATCGAAGCTCGAGTCGTTGGGTATCGGGTCGGTCCTGCTGTTTGGCATTCCCGAGAGCAAAGACTCGCGTGGCAGCGGCGCATACGCAGAGGACGGAATCGTCCAGCGTGCGATCCGCGCTATAAAGGAGAGCACCGAGCGGCTCGTTGTCATAACCGATGTTTGCATGTGCGAGTACACCGATCATGGTCATTGCGGTGTCTTGACGTCGGATGGTGATGTCGACAATGACCCGACCCTGGAGCTGTTAGCCGAAAGCGCCCTGTCACACGTGCAGGCAGGCGCGGATATGGTGGCGCCGAGCGACATGATGGATGGTCGCGTGGCGGCGATTCGCGGAGCTCTGGATGCGGCCGGTCACCAAAGCGTTCCGATCATGTCCTATGCCGTCAAATACGCGTCCGCGTTCTACGGACCTTTCCGCGACGCCGCAGAGTCGGCCCCACAGTTCGGGGACCGCAAAGCGTATCAGATGGATCCGGCCAACTCGGATGAAGGGATTCGAGAAGCGCGGCTGGATCTCGAGGAGGGTGCAGACATCGTGATGGTCAAGCCTGCCCTTCCTTATCTCGATGTGATCCACCGCGTCAAGCAGGATACCGGTTACCCCGTGGCCGCCTACCACGTGTCAGGTGAGTACAGCATGATTAAGGCCGCGGCAGAGCGCGACTGGATCGACGAAGACCGCGTCATGATGGAGACGATGTTGGCGATCCGCCGAGCGGGTGCCGACGTGATCATTACATATTATGCGGAGCGAATAGCTCAGGTATTAGGAGGTTAAGGAATTGAGTGACCAAGTCGCAGTGCTGAACCAGAAGATAGAGTCCCGCGAGGCGATAATCGGAGTCGTCGGCATGGGTTACGTCGGTCTCCCACTTGCCGTCGAGTTCGCCGAAGTGGGCTTCCCGGTGCTCGGCTTTGAAGTCTCCGTCGAGAAGGTCGAGGCACTTCGTGAAGGTCGGTCGTACGTCGGCGATGTGCCGAGCGATCAGCTCAAGAAGGTCGTGGACGCCGGCCGCCTGGAAGCGACGCTGGACTATGACCGACTCGCCGAGTCTGATGTGATCTGCATCTGTGTGCCGACGCCTCTCAACAAGACGGGCGAGCCTGACGTTTCCTACATCATGTCGGTCACCGACTCCTTGCAGCGCACGGTTCGACCGGGCCAGCTCGTCGTTCTCGAATCGACCACCTATCCTGGAACGACTCGCGAACTGCTGCTCCCGGCGCTTGCTGTTGACGGTAGCCTCAGTGTGGGCACGGACTTCTTCCTAGCGTTTAGCCCGGAGCGAGTGGACCCCAGCAACCCGGTCTACAAGATCAAGAACACGCCGAAGGTCGTCGGCGGGATCACGCCAGCCTGCTCGCAGATGGCAAAGGCGCTCTACGCAACGATCATCGAACAGGTGGTCGCCGTGTCGAGTACTGAGGCCGCCGAGCTGACGAAGCTGTTAGAGAACACGTTTCGGGCCGTGAACATCGCGCTGGCAAACGAGATGGCCATCGTGTGTGACAAGTTGGGCGTCGATGTTTGGGAAGTCATCATGGCGGCTTCGACCAAGCCGTTCGGGTTCATGAAGTTCACCCCGGGCCCGGGGCTGGGCGGGCACTGCATACCCGTGGACCCGCACTACCTTGCGTGGAAGATGAAGACGCTGGACTACAAGACGCGCCTGGTCGAGCTTGCCAGCGAGATCAACTCCGAGATGCCGCACTATGTCACGGAGAAGATCTCCGGGCTGCTGAACGAAGATGGAAAGCCGGTCAAAGGATCGAGAGTTGTCGTCATCGGCGCCGCTTACAAGCGGGACACCAACGACACCCGCGAGTCACCGGCGCTGGATATCATCCGACTGCTCGTTGAGAAAGGTGCCGACGTAGTGTACCACGACCCGCTGGTTCCGTCTCTGCGACACGAAGGACAGGACATGGAGTCCGCGCCACTCGATGAGCAACTGCTGGCCAGTTCCGATGCGATTGTGATCGTGACGGATCACTCCGACATCGACTATGACCTGGTACGACGATCGGGCAAGCCGCTGCTCGATACGCGCAACGTGCTGTAGCGGAGAGGAGCTTTCGGAGAAGAGATGGCAACCCGCGCGCTGATAACCGGAATCACCGGCCAGGACGGTTCTTATCTGGCCGACTTTCTTCTCGAGAAAGGCTACGAGGTTTACGGGCTGGTACGTCGCTCATCTACGCTCAATTTCCAGCGGATCAGCCACATCCAGGATCGCCTGCAGATCATCCAGGGCGACCTGCTGGACCAGAACTCACTCATCACGGCCATCGCTGATGTGAGCCCCGACGAGGTCTATAACCTGGCGGCCCAATCGTTCGTCCCGACGTCGTGGAATCAGCCCGTGCTGACCGGCCAGGCGACGGCGCTCGGCGTCATGCGGCTCCTCGAAGCCGTACGTCGAATCAAGCCTGACGCGCGATTCTATCAGGCATCGAGCTCCGAGATGTTCGGCAAGGTGCGTGAGAGTCCGCAATCCGAGGAGACACCGTTCTATCCGCGGTCCCCGTATGGCGTGGCAAAAGTCTACGGCCACTTCATCACGGTGAACTACAGGGAGAGCTACAACCTGTACGCGACGAGTGGAATCCTCTTTAACCACGAGTCACCACGCCGCGGGCTGGAATTCGTCACCCGCAAAGTCTCCTACGCTGTCGCGAAGATCAAGCTGGGGCTGGCCGACCGGCTGAAGCTTGGGAACATGGACGCCAAGCGGGATTGGGGTTACGCCGGCGACTACGTGGCCGCCATGTGGATGATGTTGCAGCAGGACGAGCCATCGGACTTCGTTGTGGGAACTGAAGTCCAGCACAGTGTTCGCGACCTGGTCCAGATCGCCTTTGATCACGTGGCTCTTGATTGGCAGGAGTACGTCGAGCACGACGAGAGCCTGCTACGACCCGCCGAGGTTGATACGCTGGTCGCGAATGCGTCGAAAGCAAGACAACAGCTCGGTTGGGAACCTACCGTCGACTTTAGCCAGCTCGTTAGAATGATGGTCGATGCCGATATGGACCTGCTTCGCTCCGGTGAGGAGGAGCAGGAAGCTCCGTGACGATCAACCTCGTCACCGGTGCCGACGGATTCGTCGGTCAGCACTTGATAGCAGAACTGCTGGACCGTGGCGAGCGAGTTGTTGGTGCAGTCAAGGAGACTCCTCCAGCGCTGACCACCCTCTCCCAAGATCACGCCTCGCAAGTGGAATGGACCGTGCTCGAGCTCGAGGAGCGGGAGACGGTAGCCGCGCTCATCAGCGAGGTTCGCGCCGACCGCATCTTCCATCTGGCGGGGCTCTCCTCGGTCGCGGAATCGCATGACGACCCTGTCGCTCCGCTTCGGGTCAACGTCGTGGGCACGCTATACCTGCTCGAAGAGCTGGCGCGCATCCGGAAACTGGAATCATACGATCCGCCGATCTTGATCTCGGGATCGGGCCAGGTTTACGGAGCGTCCGCGACACGCTACCGCCCGTTGACCGAAAAGCACCCGTTGCAGCCGATGGATCCGTACTCCGTATCGAAAGCGGCGCAGGAGATGCTCGGCCTTCAGTTCCACCGCGCGAATGGACTCTTTGTCGTTGTTACCCGAAGCTTCAACCACACGGGTCCCGGCCAGCGGCCGACCTTCGTTGCGGGGCAGTTCGCGAAGACCGTTGCGGAGATACGCGTGGCCGGTGGTAGCGGCGTGGTCAGGGCCGGCAACATGGATGCCCGACGCGACTTCACCGATGTAAGAGATGTCGTTCAGGCATACATCGCGCTGACTGAGGACGGTGTGGCGGGTCAGGTCTATAACGTGTGTTCGGGCCGCTCTTACTCGGTCGCGGAGCTGCTCGAGATCCTGGCTGATGTCGGAGGAGTGAATGTCGAGGTGGAGCAGGACCCTGCACGGATGAGGCGCGTAGATGTTCCCGAGATGCTCGGGTCCTATGCGCGCTTGGCCGAAGCGACCGGATGGTCGCCCCAGGTAGACATGCGGCGCTCGCTGGGAGACCTGCTAGAGTGGTACGCGACGCGGGGGGATGATTAGACTGCCACGACATAGTCAAGGATGGGTGGGGCCCGCGCTACAGTTGCTGACCGCCAGATACTTCAACGGCCCATCACCCGCACAGTGGGACGAACGCAGTTGGGCGCGCGCCACCGGCGCGGCGCTGGCTGAGCGCATAGGTCCGGCGGTCGGCGAAGCTGCGGCGACGCTCGGTGTGGAGCTGCCCAAGAACTGTTGGGCGGCGTTGACCGCCGCGCGTTTGGATAACCAGCGGCGTGCCGGTGCCCACCTGCAGGCGCTAGACGAACTGGCACCACTTATCGATCGGCGGGGCGTAACGGCAGCGGTATTCAAGGGGCTAGCGTCAGCACGGCACTACCCGGATCCGACCGTGCGTGAAGCGGCCGACGTCGATCTGCTGGTCCCGGCCGATCAACTGTCAGAGCTCGAGGGAGCCTTCCAAGAGGCCGGCTTTCGGCATTCGGCGGGTGGCGGCCGACTGGCCTCGCGCTACGCGCTAACGTACACCCGTGCGATCGACGGAGAGGACGAGATCGCGTTCGACCTCCACCCGCAGTGGCACGATGTGACGCTTGAAGAGGGCGGCCGAGTGGCGCGGGTCGCCGCCTGGCGTGAGGATGTAGGGTCGGTGCGGCTCGGCAGCCGCGACTGGCGAGTGTTGCCTCTCTCCGTGGAGCTGTACCTGACGGCCGCGCACGCGGTGCTCAGCAACCTCCGAACGCTCTCTGTCTACCTCGATCTGGCGGTCCTGCTCGGCGGCGCGAATCAAGCGGTGGTTGACCGGGCGGCGGAGATGGCGCGGGCAACCGGCCGGGAACGGCACTTGAGGCATGCGATGACGACAGCCCGAGACCTGTTCGCGGCAGACGTCGTGAGCGACTTCGTCAGTCTCCCGGCGCGGCTGCGGACGCCGCTGGCGCTGCGTCTGGGCTATCTGGGGAGCGGGATTCGATTCCTCCCCAGCTCCCTAGCCATGGAGCTTCTGCTGGTCCGGGGGCTGCGGCGAAAGCTAGGCTTCGCTCGTTGGGTGCTGGGTCATGGGGAGCGAGAGGGGGCGGCGGCGAAGCCGGCCGGCGGGAAGCGGTGGCTGAAGGCGTTCTGGGGTCTACGCTGGTTCAGGGGAACGCTACTCAGGTATCGGGTGCCTGGCGGAGTGACATTGCGGTAAAGCACGATCTCAGAATATTATAGGAGCCCCTTCCTTTACCGCTCCATGGAAGATAGGGCCAGCACCCCGATGGCTCGTAAAGAACCTAATCGAGGTTATCTATGCAGATCGGAGTAGTAGGCACGGGTTACGTGGGCCTCGTGGCCGGGGCCTGCCTGGCAGAGGCAGGCAACGACGTCGTGTGTGGAGATGTTGACCAGAAGAAGATCGATGCTCTGCTCGAAGGCGTGATCCCAATCTACGAGCCAGGTCTTGAGTCGCTTGTGGAACGCAATGTCGCTGACGGCCGGCTCAGGTTCACGACCGATATTCCTCAAGTCACCCGCGAGTCCGAAGTCATCTTTATAGCGGTTGGGACGCCGCCCGATGAAGATGGTTCGGCGGATCTTCGTCATGTTCTCGATGTTGCCGCGGTGATTGGCGATTCGATGAATGGTGAAAAGGTCGTCGTGACGAAGAGCACCGTGCCGGTCGGAACGGCCAAGCTTGTTCGCGAGGAGATCAAGAAGCGCACCGATCACCCGGTGCACGTTTGCTCAAATCCTGAATTCTTGAAGGAAGGCGCCGCGATCGACGACTTCATGCGCCCCGATCGGGTGGTGCTGGGGGTTGAGACGGAGAAGGCGCGAAAGGTCCTGGCTGAGCTGTACGAGCCATTCGTTCGCACAGGCAACCCCGTGATGTTCATGGATATCACCAGCGCCGAGCTGACCAAGTACGTTGCCAACGCCATGCTGGCCACGAGAATCAGCTTCATGAACGAGGTGGCGCGCATGTGCGAGCTGTTCGGCGCCGATGTGGCTTTGATTCGTCGCGGCGTGGGCTCCGACACGCGAATCGGCACGAAGTTCCTGTTCCCGGGCCCCGGCTACGGTGGCTCGTGTTTTCCAAAGGACGTCAAGGCGCTGATGAAGACGGCGCGGGATCACGGGTATGATTTCAAGGTCCTGCGGGCCGTCGAGGAGGTCAACGATGAACAGAAGCGATACTTCCTCAAGAAGATCGATGATCACTTCGGCAAGGACCTGTCGGGTGTGACGATCGCCGTGTGGGGTCTGGCGTTCAAACCCGGAACCGATGACATGCGCGAATCACCGTCGATCGTATTGATCGAAGGACTCCTCGAACGCGGGGCGACGGTGCGCGGCCACGATCCCGCCGCGATGGAAATCGCCCACGGGATCTTCGGAGATCGGATCACGTACCACGAACGCGACTATCAGGCGGTCGAAGGCGCTGATGCGCTTGTCGTGATGACGGACTGGCTGGAATACAGGCGTCCAAACTTCCAGAGATTGACCGAGTTGATGAAGACCGCCGTCGTATTCGATACCCGCAATCTCTACGACATTGAGAAGATGCGGGAGCTACAGTTCACGTACTACCCGCTTGGACGGGAGGCTCTTAAGCCATGAGGGTGTTGATCACCGGCGCCGCCGGCTTTCTTGGCTCGCATGTCTCCGAACGTTTTCTGGCCGACGGCCACGAGGTCGTGGGTCTCGACAATCTGATCACAGGGTCGGCAGATAACATCAGCCACATGCTGGAGGACGAGCGCTTCACGTTCTACATGTATGATGTTACGGAGTTCATGTACGTGGCGGGTGAGCTCGATGGAGTGCTGCACTTCGCTTCTCCCGCCAGCCCTGTTGACTATCTGCAGCTTCCGATTCAGACGCTGAAGGTCGGTTCGCTGGGTACGCATAAGGCGCTGGGTCTCGCGAAAGCAAAGAGCGCTCGCTTTTTGCTCGCCTCTACGTCGGAGGTGTATGGCGACCCGGGCGTCCATCCGCAACCGGAGTCGTATTGGGGCAACGTGAACCCGGTCGGGCCGCGTGGTGTGTATGACGAGGCGAAGCGCTTCGCCGAGGCGATGACGATGGCCTACCATCGTTACCATGGGGTGGACACGCGGATTGTCCGGATATTCAACACTTACGGCCCTCGCATGCGAGCCCACGACGGGCGGGTCGTCTCGAACTTCATCGTCCAGGCGCTCAGCGGAGAGCCACTCACCATCTACGGCGACGGCTCCCAGACACGGTCGTTCTGCTACGTCGACGACCTGGTTGAGGGTATCTACAGGTTGTTCCATTCCGATCGGACACAGCCGACCAACATTGGCAACCCAACCGAATTCACGATCAGCCAGCTTGCGGAGTTGGTGACCGAGTTGACCCATAACCCGGCTGGGATTGAGCGAAAGCCGCTCCCCATTGACGATCCTCGAGTCCGTCAGCCAGACATCACTCAAGCAAGAGAAGTACTGGGGTGGGAGCCCAAGGTCGACATCCGGGACGGACTTCTGAAGACGATCGAGTACTTCAAAGCGCATCCCGAAGTGATTATGAACGAGGACAACGTACAGGAGTGACGTGAAGCTCTCTGTCTTGATCCCGGTATACAACGAGCGGGAGACGATCGAGGAAGTCGTGCGGAAAGTGCGAGACGTTCCGCTCGAAGTAGAGATCATCTGCGTCGACGACTTCTCTACGGACGGGACACGCGAGATCCTGCAGCGGCTGCACGATGAAGGCCAGGTAGATAGGCTGATTTTGCAGCAGAAGAACGGAGGCAAAGGGTCGGCTATTCGGGCAGGTGTAGCAAAGGCCACCGGAGATGCGGCCATCATCCAGGACGCCGACCTCGAGTACGATCCTGCGGAGTACGCCAACCTCATGGCGCCCATCGATGAGGGCAAGGCCGATGCCGTGTACGGTTCGCGGTTCGCCGGCGCTGGCCCGCACCGGGTTCTCTATTTCTGGCACTCGGTGGGCAACAAGGTCCTGACGCTGTGCTCCAACATGGTGACCAATCTGAACCTCACGGACATGGAAACCTGTTACAAGATGTTTCGCCGTGAGGTGCTGGAGAGCCTGGAGATCGAGGAGAATCGATTCGGCCTTGAGCCGGAGATCACGGCCAAGTTGGCTTTGGGTGGCTGGCGGATCTACGAAGTCGGGATCTCGTACAGCGGGCGCACCTATGCCGAAGGGAAGAAGATCAACTGGAAGGACGGCGTTTCCGCCTTCCGCTGCATCATAAAGTATGGATTGTGGCGACGGCTGTTCCGTCGGCGCCGCCGGCGGGCTTCGCTTGCAGAGGCGACTGATAACGCCTAGGTTTTTCGCAAATGAATACAGACCAGCTCATCGCGAAGGGTAAGGAATGTCTGGCGCAGAATGACTACGTCGGAGCCATCTCGGCATTGCGAGAGGCTTCCGAACGCGAGCCGGGATATGCCGATGTACGGCATCTACTCGGCCTGTCGCTGGGTCTGGCAGGTCAACCCGAGGCGGCGCTCGAAGAGTTCGATCGCGCTCTCGCGTTGAACCCGGCGTACGTTGAGGCTCACCTCAACCGCGCGATCACCCTGAATGATCTGGGTCGGTATGATGAGGCGCGCGAAGCGTTCCGACTCGCGTGGGACTGTGACCATTCCGCCGGCAGGCCTTTCTCCCGCTCCGTGTCGGCGCGTCTCGCAAACATGCATATGGAGCTCGGCGACCTTTACGCCGATCTCGGCAGCTACGAGCAAGCCATCGGGCAGTACCGGACGGCAACGCATTTGAGACCCGACTTCCTGGACATCCGGACGAAGCTCTCCAGGGCTCTGATGGAGCACGGCGCGCTCGTCGATGCGAGGACCGAGCTCGAAGGCGTCCTATCCGACAATCCGGAGTACGTAGAAGCCCGCGTCAGCCTCGGCCTGGTGTACTATCGGTCGGGCGAGCATGCACTGGCCGCGAATGAGTGGCGTGGCTGCTTGCAGCGGGATCCCGATCATCCCAAGGCTCGAGCGTTCCTCAACATGCCACGCACTTCGGCCGCCGGCGGGGAGAGTGGCGGCTGAGAGTGAAGGTATTTTTCATCCCAGTAGCATTCCTGTGTGGAGCTGTGGCCCTCGCTTGTCGCGGGGATGCGAGAGATCATCTGGTCGGCGGCGATCGTATGCTGGGAGCCGGACGGCCCGAAGAGGCCATCGCCGAGTACCAGGTTGCGCTCCGTCAACGTGGCGATGAGCCCGAGGTCTTGCTACGGCTGGCTCACGGGTACGCTCACATCGATCGGCTGGACGATGCGTCCGAGTACTATTCGCGACTGCTGGCCTCCGATTCGACGTATGCCGATCAGGCGGTCGCGGATTTCCTCGGCCTCGCAAAACGAGCGCTGGAGCAGCGGGACCGGGCCAGGATGGCGCGTGCGTTGCAGCGGGTGGAGGCGATCCGCCCTGGCAGCGTTCCTGACGAACTGGCGTTGCCGTTCGCCCGCTACTACTTCGAGCTGCGCGAATACGCGGAAGCGCTGCCGCTCTACCTTTCGGTACTGGCAGCCTCGGTGGATAGCGTGGGCCCCGATGTACTCTACGAGTTGGCGGCCGTCTACTACGAGCTGGGCGAGTGTGGACAGGCTCTGGTACATTACCGGTCGTTCCTGGAGACCCGTCCGCGCGGCGAGCAACGCACTGATGCGCGTTGGCACGCTGGACAATGTGCTTTCGAGTTAGCGGAGCAGGACCGCGTTGCTGGTAGGCCAGCTGAAGCTCTCGAGAAGTTCGAATACGTGATCGCGTTGCGGGCACCGCAGGCGCTGCTGGACGATGCCTGGTTCGAGCGCGGTGAAATACTGTTTGCACTTGGAGAATACGACGAAGCTGTGAGGTCTTTTCAAGAAGTCCTTCGTTTGAACCCGAGCCGTACCGGGCGTCGCGTTAGAACTGCTGAGGATCGGATTCGTAGCATCCGCTACCGGACACCGGAAGGGGAAGGTCAGTGAAACGGAACGGACCTATCCTCTCTCTGCTGGCCTTGTCGTTTGCGCTGGCTGGATGCCCCAAGGAACTGCCACAGGATGCTTCACCCGAGGAGTTGTACACCGTCGGTAGAGCGGCGCACGACCGGGGAAGCTGGCAGCAGTCGATCGACGCGTTGCAGAGGTTTCTGTTCCAGGACCCTGGGCACGTCAGAGCAGACAGCGCCCAGTTCCTGATCGCCGATTCTTACTTCAACCAGAAACAGTATCTGACAGCTGCGGCCGAGTTCATGCGCCTTGCCCAGAGCCGTCCGGCGGGCCCCCTCGCCGATGCCTCGCGATTTCGCGCCTGCGAAGCGTACTCGGAGCTGTCTCCGCGGCCCGAGCTCGATCAGGAGTATACCTTCGAGGCAATCGATCAGTGCCGATCGGTGAGTCTGCTCTACCCCGGTAGCATATACGCCGATAGGGCCGACCAGGTGGTCAGGGAGCTCACCGACAAGCTTGCCCACAAGGCTTACCTAAACGCGGAGTACTACTACAAGCGGAAGGCGTACGATTCGGCGATTGTCTACCTGGAGCATCTCCTCGGCAACTATCGTGGCACGGCGGTGGAGCCCAGTGCGCTGTATCTACTGTATGAGTCCTACACACGGCTCGGGTACGCGCAGGAGGCTGTGGAGACCCGCGATCGGCTGCTACGCGACTTCCCGGACTCGCCAGAGGCCGGGAGGGTGAGACCTTCCGGCTCCGGAGCCACCGGATAACTTCAAGGTTCGAGTCTTCGACCTAGACAGCAGATGAGGCTTGGCGTTTTCGGCGGGACTTTCGACCCGCCCCACGTAGGCCACCTGATCGTGGCAGATGACGTAGCCGCAGCGCTGGAGCTGGACCGCGTCGTCTTTGTGCCGACCGGCGAGCACCCGCTGAAGGGGACGCGAGTTCAAGCGCCGGCGCCGCTACGCTGGCGGATGATCGAGGCGGCAACGGCGAGCAGTGAGCGGTTCGTTGTTGATGACCGTGAGATCGGGCGGGATGGCCCCTCTTTCACCGTGGAGACGCTGGAGGAGATCGCGGCTGCCAATCCGGGGGCCGAGATCTTTCTGATCGTCGGCTCTGACATCCTGGCCGAGCTCAACCGTTGGCACCGGGTAGAGGATATTCCGCGACTGGCGCACGTCGCCGTGATGTCCCGAGCCGGTACTGAACAGGAGTCGCAGTCGATTGCTGGCTTTGATAGTAGCCGGGTTGAGGTCACTTACGTTGCGATATCGTCCAGCGATATACGCGATCGAATTCGAACGGGCCGGCCGTACCGCTATCTAGTACCGCCGCCGGTGTACGAGATCATTGAGGAAAACTCGTTATACAGACGCTGACACGGTTCGGCGTTCGGAAGTAGCCACATGCTAAAACAAATCGTAACAGCCGCTCTGGGTACCAAGTTCGAGAAGGACGTTCGCGGGTTCCAACCCATCGTGGACGAGATCCACCGCCACGAAGAACGCTTAAAGGAGTTCACGGACGAAGAGGTCCGGGCGCAGACCGAGAATTTCCGGGCGACCATCCTCGAGAAGACGAAGGATATGGAGGAAGAGATCGCCCAGCTGAAGGAGACGAAGAAGCGAACGGAAGATGCCGGCCAGCGCGAGGGCATGACGCTTCGTATCGGGCAACTTGAAGAGGAGCTTCAGGAGGCTACGCAGGAGTTGCTCGACGAACTGCTGCCCGAAGCTTACGCCACCGTTCGTGAGGCGTGTCGCAGACTTCTCGGGCAGGAAATCAACGTGCGGGGCCACGAAATGAAGTGGGATATGGTTCCGTACGATGTTCAGTTGATCGGTGGTATCGTGCTTCACCAGGGCAAGATCGCCGAGATGGCAACGGGTGAAGGAAAGACGCTCGTTGCGACGATGCCGTTGTATCTCAACGCGCTTCCCGGTCGTGGCGCTCATCTGGTGACGGTGAACGACTACCTCTCCCGGCGTGACTCAGAATGGATGGGCACGATCTTCGAGTGGCTGGGCCTCACGGTCGGATGTCTCGATGCCAGTGACCCGGGCAGCCCCGAGCGACATGCCGCTTACCGCTGCGATATCACATACGGGACGAACAACGAGTTTGGGTTCGACTACCTCCGCGACAACATGGTCCACGGCCTGAATGACCGCGTCCAGCGCGAGCACAACTATGCGATCATCGACGAGGTCGACTCCGTCTTGATCGACGAGGCGCGGACGCCGCTGATCATCAGCGGACCTGTGGGCCGGGAAGACAACAAGCGGTACAAAGAGTTCAACGCTCAGGTCGCAGGCCTCGCCAAGAAGCAAGCCCGCATCGTGAACCAACTGCTGGCAGAGGCAGAGGAGTTGCTTCAGGGCGCCGACGGCGAACAGGAGATGGATTACCAGGTCGGCGAGAAGGTCCTGCTGGCTCACCGTGGGATGCCCAAGAACAAGAAGCTGGCGAAGGTGCTGCAGGAACCGGGGATTCGCAAGCTCATGCAGCGCGTGGAAGCCGACTACATGCGCGAGAAACGGCTGCACGAGCTAGAGCAGGTGCTTCTGTATTCGATGGACGAGAAGGGGCACCAGGTCCACATGACCGACAAAGGTCTCGATGCTCTATCGCCAAACGATCATGAAGCTTTCGTGATGCCGGATCTCTCCGAAGTGTTTGGCGAGATCGAGAGAGATGAGTCGCTGTCGTCGGATGAGAAGCGGGCCCGGATCCAGCAGGAGGAGCGAGATTACGCGGCAAAATCCGAGAAGATACACATCATCCACCAGCTGGTGAAGGCTTACACGCTGTTTGAGCGTGATGAGGCCTATGTCGTCGAGAACGGCCAGGTGATCATCGTTGATGAGTTCACCGGCCGGAAAATGGCCGGCCGCCGTTGGAGCGATGGTCTGCACCAGGCGGTCGAGGCGAAGGAAGCGGTCACGGTCCGGGGTGAAACGCAGACCCTCGCGACGATCACGATTCAGAACTACTTCCGCATGTACAGCAAGCTGGCGGGAATGACCGGTACGGCGGAGACCGAGGAAGGCGAGTTCCACCAGATCTACGGTCTCGAGGTCGTGGTCATCCCCACCAATCGTCCGGTCCGGCGTGTTGACCTCGACGACGTCGTCTTCAAGACAAAACGAGAAAAATACACGGCCCTGCTCGACGAGATCGAGCGCTTGCATGAGAAGGGCCTTCCGATCCTCGTCGGCACGACAAGCGTTGATACGTCGGAGACCGTCAGCCGTATGCTGCGTCGACGCGGTATCAAACACAACGTGCTGAACGCGAAGTATCATGAGCGCGAGGCGGAGATAGTTGCCGAGGCGGGCCGTACGGCTGGTGTGACCATCGCCACGAACATGGCGGGCCGCGGTACCGACATCAAACTCAAGGGTGGCGTTGTTAAGTGCCGGGTTTGCGCCATATCGGCTCAACAGCCGTCGATCGGAAAGTTCCATGAAGAACCGGATATCAGTGCCGAGTTGGCCGGCGAGCTCGGTTGTCCGGACGATCCGCCGTGCGGGCTAGTCATTCTCGGAACCGAGCGCCACGATTCGCGCCGAATCGACCGTCAGCTTCGCGGGCGCTCTGGCCGCCAGGGTGACCCCGGATCCTCCCGGTTCTTCCTGTCGCTGGAAGACGACCTGATGCGTCTGTTCATGGCGGATCGCATAGCCAAGATCATGGACACGCTGGGCGCTGACGAGGGCGAGGTCATCACTCACCCGCTGGTGACAAGAGCGATCGAGCGAGCGCAGAAGCGCGTCGAGATGCAGAACTTCGACGCTCGGAAACGCCTCCTCGAGTATGACGACGTGATGAACCAGCAACGGGAGGTGATCTACGACTTGCGGCTATTCGCACTCGAGGGTGGCGAAGACCTCAAGGGCGAGGTCTGGGAAATGGTTCAACAGACCATGCTCATGCGAATGGACGAGTTCGTTGCCGGATCGGAAGAGACTTGGGATCTGGCAGGTTTGAAGAGTCGCTTACTGGTCGATTTCTTCCTTCACTGCCCGGAGCTTCCCGATGAAAACTCGCTTGATGCGTCAGCCGAGTGGGAGGATCGCGAGGCGTTGGTCGACTACGTGCTCGGAAAAGCGCGCGCCACGTTCGACAAGAAGATCGAAGACTTCGGAGAGGATTCGGAGCGCATCCTCTCCTATATCTTCCTGTACACGGTAGACGAGAAGTGGAAAGACCATCTGTACGATCTGGACCAACTGAAGGCCGGCATCTACTTCCGGGCTTGGGGGCAGAAGGACCCGCTCATCGAGTACAAGCGTGAGGCCTACGATATGTTCGTCGACCTCCTCAACGACATGCGGACGACCCTCTCCGATCGGTTGTTCAAGTCGCAGATGGTCCCACAGCAACCCATGCGGGCGCCAACCATCACCGGTATGAGTGGCCCGACGCTCGACACCGCCGAGGACGGATACGCTCCCGGGGCGGCAGCGGCCGGCTCCGTTGGCGTCACAGGTCCGTCGCCGACTTCTCAGACCGGCATGCTGGGCACCGGCGTGGCTTCGCCGGGCAGGCCTTCGGGTGTCCGCCCACCCGCTCAGCCCCGCCCGGGTGAGATGCTGACCAACAAGGGTGAGGCGGCGCAGAAGCCGGCGGCCGGCAGCGATAAAGTCGGGCGCAACGACCCGTGCCCGTGTGGCTCGGGCAAGAAGTTCAAGAAGTGCCACGGCGCGCCTGGCGCCCCGCCGCTGTAGGCAGGGAATCGCTGGTCGGAAACCGCACCCCGACCTCGCCGTCCCCATGCTGATCTGTTGATACTCTCGTCCATCTTCCCTCGAGATGGATTCAAGAGATCACGTGGTCCCGCCGATAAAGGAGTGGCCGCCGCATGAGCGGCCACGCGAGCGGTTTCGTGCCCTCGGCCCCGCGGCCTTGAGAACCGCCGAACTACTGGCAATCCTCGCTTCTACCGGAACTGGCGGCCGCAGCGCACTCGAGATCGCCGAGAACCTCTACGAGCGGTTCGGGCGGTCTCTGCGGCGTCTCGGCAGGGCTCCCGGAGCTCAGCTCAGGGATGTGCCCGGTATCGGTGAGGCTCGGGCGGTCGCCATCCAGGCGGCGCTCGAACTGGGACGCCGCGCCGCGGAGGAAGTCCGCCAGGATGACGACAGAGTCAGCACGCCCCGGGACGTCTACCGCCGATTCGAGCTGCGGCTAAGGGACCTGCGCCAGGAGGAGTTCCATATCCTACTCCTCAACACCCAGAACGCCGTTCTGCGCGAGGTCATGGTTACGCGCGGGATCCTCGATGCGTCGGTCGTGCACCCACGTGAGGTCTTCGCTCCGGCGCTCGCCGAGTCGGCGGCAGCTGTCATACTGATCCACAACCACCCCAGCGGCGATCCGACCCCTTCGCCGGCGGACAGGGAGATCACCCGCCAGCTCACGGAGGCGGGGCGCATTCTTGGGATTCCGGTGCGGGACCACGTTGTCGTCGGAAACGGCCGGTATTGCAGCTTTCTGGATCTGGGCATGTTGGGCGCGAGCCAGATCCCCGCCGATTCCCACTCCGAGACGCCATAGCTTGATCTGGGGCTGCATTTCAGCGATTCTTCGTTGAAAGGTAGGCTTCAAGACCATGAAACCGGCTCCACGCCTCACGTGTAGGAGTTGGCAACGGGGCGTCCTCTCCGGTTGGGTCGCCCATCCACTTTTGACCTAGAAGAACCCAGAATGGCCCCGGAACGCGCCGCCAAGACGATCGAGCGGACCGACGGGGGAAAGGCGTCGTCGGGAAACGGCGAGCTGCCGCCTCTGCCGCGCGATTTCCTCGATGTCATCGAGGAGGGGCGCGAACGTGTGGACCTCGATATCCTGGCCCGCGCCTTCGCCTACAGCGAACGGGCCCACCACGGCCAGAAACGCAAGTCGGGCGAAGACTACATCACGCACTGCGTAGAAGTAGGGAAGATCCTCGCTGACCTCTATCTCGACACGGCGTCGATCTGCGCCGCCTTGCTCCATGACGTCGTCGAGGACACGGATGTTGGCGTCGAGGACATCAAGGAGGAGTTTGGCGACGAGATCGGCACTATCGTCGACGGCCTAACCAAGATCGGTCGGGTCGAGTTCAGCTCCAGATCCGAGGCGCAGGCCGAGAATTTCCGCAAGCTTCTCCTGTCGATGGCCCGTGACGCGCGCGTCATCATCATCAAGCTAGCCGACCGTCTACATAACATGAGGACGTTGGAAGCGCTGCCGATCAACAAGCAGCGTCGTATCGCTCGTGAGACCCGAAACATCTACGCACCGCTCGCGCACCGCCTGGGCATGGCGCGGGTCAGGTGGGAGTTGGAAGATCTCGCGTTCAAGTACATCGAGCCTCAGGCCTACAAGCAACTTGCCAAGAAGGTCCGCGATCGCCGCAAGCAGCGCGAAGCGTGGATCCGTCAACTGGCGGCGCCGCTGCAGGAGGAACTGGAGTCTGCCGGCATCATATGCGAGGTGACGGGTCGTCCAAAGCACCTGTGGTCCATCCACAAGAAGATGGACAAGCGCGGCAAGCCGTACGAGGAGATCTATGACCTCATGGCTATTCGCGTGACGACCGATAGCATCAAGGACTGCTATCACGCGCTTGGCGTCATTCACAACCGTTGGACGCCGCTCACGGAACGGTTCCACGATTACATCGCCACGCCCAAGTCGAACATGTACAGGTCGCTCCATACGACGATCTTTGGGCCCGGCGGCCGCCTGTACGAGATCCAAATTCGTACCCACGACATGCACCGTACGGCGGAGTTTGGGATCGCGGCGCATTGGCGGTACAAGGAGGGTACCGAGAGCTCTGGTGACGAGGTCGACGACAAGCTCGCCTGGTTTCGACAAGTGTTGGAGTGGCAACAGGAGACCAAAGAGCCCGACGAGTTCATGGAGTTCCTGAGGATCGACCTCTACCAGGACGAGATCTTCGTCTTCACGCCTGCGGGTGATGTCAAACAGCTGCCCAGGGGCGCCACTCCCATCGATTTCGCCTTCGCGGTCCACACCGAAGTCGGCTATCGCTGTGCGGGCGCTCGTGTCAACGGTCGAATAGCTTCGCTAACTCGTGAGCTAGACAGCGGTGACACTGTAGAAGTCATCACGAACAACAAGCAGAAACCATCACCCGACTGGCTGAACTTCGTTCGCACGGCTCGGGCCCGAAACAAGATTCGCCAGTGGATTCGGCAGGAGGAGTTGACCGCCGCCGTCAAGATTGGCAAGGAGTTCTTGGAGCGCGAGCTACGTAAACGGCGGAAGAAAGCGTCGGACGCCCAGCTAAGAGAGGCAGGCGAAACAGTCGGCTACCATTCGCTCAGTGCGCTCTACGCGGCGTTGGGACGCGGCGACGTAGGCCTGACTGCGATCCTCAAACAGCTTTGGCCCGAAGAGCAGGAGCCGGAAGATTCCAGCAAGCCGTCGCCCCTGACGCGTTTGGTGGAACAGGTACGCCGCGGGCCGCGCGGGATAAAGATCCAGGGTATCGACAACGTGATGGTTCGGTACTCGCAGTGCTGCCAGCCCGTGCCCGGCGATAACGTGGTCGGCTATATCACGCGGGGCCGGGGCATTTCGATCCATCGAGCCGATTGCCCCAATGTTCTCAAGTTCAGCGAGCACCCGGAGCGCCGGATCGAGATCGACTGGCAGCGCGACAGAGCGCAGCTCTACATGGTCCGCATCACCATCGAGGGGACCGATCGCCGAGGTCTGCTCTCGGACATCGCCTCTGCCGTAACGAATACCGGGACCAACATTCAGAGCGCTGAGACCTACGCCGTCGAAGATGGTATGCACGGAGAATTCGTGGTGGAGATCGAAGACCTTGCCCACCTGTCGAAGGTCATGCGTGCAATTCGCAAAGTGAAGGGCGTGATTAGCGTCGAACGGCGCGAGCAGATCAGTGAGTCTGATCTTCACCCGGAGACCGACGATTGAGCAAGTGGCTCCTGAAGAGTGAACCCAACGATTACTCGTTCGACGACCTCGAGCGCGAGCAGCGGGCTGTATGGGATGGCGTCAAGAACCCCGTTGCCCTCAAACACATGCGCAAGGTCAAGCCGGGCGACGAGGCGTTCTTCTACCATACCGGCAAGGAGAAGGCGATCATCGGCATCGCCAGGATCGAGACCGCGGCCTATCCGGATCCAGAGGCCGAGGATGGCCGGCTGGTCGTGTTCGAGGTAAGCCCGGCGCGGCGTCTGGCGAGCCCTGTCACCCTCGCCGAGGTCAAAGCGACCGGTGATTTCGCCGACTGGGAATTGGTTCGCGTGCCACGTCTTTCCGTCATGCCGGTCTCCAAGGCGATCTGGAGCCGAATTCTGGCCATGGGTAAACGCTGACGCACCAATACGCTAGCGCCATTGAGCCTACAATCCTGTTCGAGTAGTTTATCTGGTAGGTTGGGAAGACAGGCCCGACCCACCACTCCCCGCGCTGGCCGGTGGAGCGAGCGAAACGCTGGCTCGACCGACTTGATCCCGATGACCGAACTGACTCTTCTCCGGCGTCCCCCATCGCGTCGGATCTATCCATAGGCACGAATGGCGGCGAGCGGAAGCGACAACCGAAAACGCCTGGTGGCCAGGGCCACCGAGATGACCCAGCTGAAGGGTGTCTTTCAGGAAACCCGAGGCGGGGACGGGGGGCGTGGTCGGCTTGTCGTGCTGACGGGCGTGATCGGTGTCGGGAAGACAGCGCTAGCGGAGGCGTTTCTGGACCACGTCCGCGACGAAGATCCGCGTGCCCTCACGCTGACCGCTCGCTGCGTGGAAGAGTGGTCCGGCCATAGACCCTACGGTCCGTTCCGGGACCTTGTGGCCCAGCTGGCTGCCCAAGTCGCGGACCCGGACATTGCGGCGGCGTTGCGAAAGGAAGTGCCTGCGTGGCTCCCCAACGCCACGGCAAGCGCTGGCCGCAACGCGTTGTTCGACCAATTCCTGACTCTGTGTCGTAATCTCGCCCGGCAACGACCGCTGGCTATCCTGATCGACGACCTCCAGTGGGCCGATCGCTCGTCTATCGATCTGCTCGCCCGTCTTGGCACCACCTTGCCATCGCTCCCAATGGTAGCAGTCGCCACCTACGAGCCGACGGAATCGGAAGGCGCTATCTCGACCAAGGCGATTCGGCAGCGGGTCGGTGCAAATCTGATGGAGCTAGGGATTCTGAAGCTCGAGCGTGAAGGTCTCTCGAAGATGGTGGAGGAGATGCTCGGCGGGTCGCCTAGCGATGAGCTCAACGAGTGGATTGTCGCGGCCGCCCAGGGCAGCCCGCTGCGGGCAGAACAGCTTCTTCTGTGGCTAGTCGAAAAGAAGATCGTTAAGAAGCGGCTCTTCAAGTATAAGATTCGCGAAAGCGACTTGCCAGAGCGGGATGGACGAGTCGAGGATGTCATCCTTGGCCGACTCGATGCGAATGAGCCTAACTTACGTTGGACGATGGAAGCCGCTGCAATCGGTGGTGCCGTCATCGACTCGACGGTCGTCGCCGCTCAGGTGAGCAAGAAGCAAACGGAGGTCGTACAGCAGCTTGACTTCGCTGTTGGGTTGGGTCTGCTGCGTAGCGTCGGGGAGCGTCGCTGGGCAGCGGGAGATCGATCGGTTCGCTATTCGTTCGCTCACCCGGTGGCTCGCAAAGCGATCGCCGGCCGCGTTTCCGGAAAGCGACGCGAGCATATCATTGGACGTGCCGCCGGTTCGTTCGAGAAGCTGGGCGGCCCGGCAGCCGACGAAATCGCCGATGAGATCGCAGCGCTGTACATGAATGTGGATGCACCCGAAAAGGTCCATGAGTGGTCGCTGAAAGCTGCAGATCTGTGCGAACGACTCTACGCTCTCTATGAACTAGAGGACTATCTGCGTCAGGCCGCGCGTACAGCTCGTTCGGAAATCGAACGATTGCAGATCGAGAACCGCCTGGGCGCCCTCTACGGGGCGACGAGTCGTGAACCCGAGGCGGAGGGAATCCTCGAACGAGTCTACGAGCGTGCCGTCGAGCTCGGCGAGAAGCAGATGGCGGTCACTGCCGGTACCATGGTCGCCTGGCTTCGTCTCGAGCGGGGTGTGCCTCCCTCGGAGATCTCAGCGATCGCCGGCAGTCTTGTCGATGCAGCACGTACGGAGGGTATGGTCGAGGAATTGATCATGGCTCTCGACATCGCCTGCGTTGTGGCAGAGCGTTTGGGTCGCGCCGAAGAGGCGCTGTTGATGGCCGAAGAAGCGCTCTTCGTCGCGGAGAACGGTGGCGGTGCGGAGGTCGTTGCCAGCGCGGCCTACCGACTCGCCCGCGTCCACGTGTCGTGGGGCAGCCCGGCGGAGGGGCGCGACCTCGCCAAGCGCGCTCTCGAGGTCTATGAGCAGGTAGACGACCTGAGCGGCGCCGCCGTCTGTCACGAGCTACTCGGCCTGGCCAATTTCAGGGCCGGTAGTTGGGACAGGGCCATCGAACATTGGGAGTCGGCGCTCGAGCAAATGGAGGTGGCGGGCGTTCCGGACCAGAAGATCGCTATGCAGGTCAACATCGCCGACCTGCTCACTCTGAGAGGCGAGTTCGACCGTGCCCTGCGGCTCTACCAGTCCGGGGCCCAGCAGGCCAACGAGCTGGACGACGAGCTACTCAAACTGCGTTGCGACACGGGCGCTGCCCGCCTGGAGTTCGAGCGTGGCGATTATGCGACCGTCCTCGAACAGACCGAGAAGATCCGCCAGGGTCTTCCCTCGAGCGGCGCATGGAAGATCGACTTTCAGACCACGGCGATACGCGCGCTGGCGTATCTCGAGCTGGGTGATGAGCTGCAAGCTTGGCAGGAAGCGGCGCAGCTCGAACAGCTGTATCAGGGCAGGGAGGGTTGGTTCGCGCGGCGAGCGGAGGGCGACGCCGTCCGCATTCGGGTGATCGACCTGGACAGCGACTCCTGGCTGGCGGGAATGGTGGCGCAGCAGGGGATCGGTGAGACGACCGAGAAGGATCCCTACGGGGAGGGATTCCTCCAGTACCATCAGGCGCACGTGCTAGCCCGAAACCAGCCGGCAGAGGCCCGGACGGCAGTGGAGCGAGCGGTGGAGCTGTTCGAGAAGCTGGGCGCTGCACCCATGGCAGCGAAAGCGAAAAAGATGCTCGCGCAGATGCCGGAGGCTGAAGCGGCCGGAAGTGAGCCAAGCCGCGAACAGGAGATCGGCGACGACAAGATCGATGCCTGGTTTGACAGCATAGACAAATAGAGAACACCTGCAACGACTTGACGCACTCCCGCGCTCCCTTCGATCTACGCTCTCCATTTCCGCCGACAGGTGATCAGCCTGAGGCCATCCAACAGCTGAGTGCCGGCTACGAAGCGGGTGACCAATCTCAGACGCTGATGGGCGTCACAGGGTCCGGCAAGACGTTGACGATGGCACACGTCATTGCCAATTGGGGACGCCCCACTTTGGTCATGAGCCACAACAAGACCCTGGCCGCTCAGCTCTACGGGGAGCTTCGCCAGTTCTTTCCGGCGAACGCGGTCGAGTACTTCATCTCCTACTACGACTACTACCAGCCGGAAGCGTACGTGCCGACGACTGACACGTACATCGAAAAGGACGCCTCAATCAACGAGGACATCGACAGGCTGCGTCTTCGGGCGACATCGAGCCTGATGGAAAGGGAAGATGTCGTCATCGTTGCCTCCGTATCCGCGATCTATGGTCTGGGCGACCCGGACGAGTACCGCGATCTACTCGTTCTCGTCAAACGAGGGCAGGTGATCGCCCGCGAGGAAATCCTGGGCGCTCTCGTCGAGGTCCGTTACAACCGCAGTGATTACGACTTTCAGCGTGGGACGTTCAGAGTCCGCGGCGATGTCGTGGAAGTCTTCCCCGCCTACGAGGAGCAGGCCGTAAGGATCGAATTGTGGGGGGACGAGATCGATCGGCTGACGAAGATCGATCCGCTGACAGGTGACGTGATCGCGGAGCTCGACCGTGCTGCTTTCTATCCCGCGACTCACTACGCTATTGGACAACCATCTCTCGATCGTGCCATCAAGCTCATCAAGGTGGAATTAGATGATCGGTTGCGCGAGCTGCGGCGCGCCGGTCTGCTTCTCGAGGCGCAGCGGCTAGAGCACCGAACGCGCTATGACCTGGAGATGCTCCGCGAGGTTGGCTATTGCGCGGGTATCGAGAATTACTCGCGGCACCTGTCGGGTCGGGAGGCGGGCGAAAGGCCGGCCTGCTTGCTGGACTACTTCCCCGACGACTTCCTTGTGATCGTCGACGAATCACACGTTACGATACCGCAGATCGGCGGCATGTACGAAGGGGACCGCTCCCGCAAGCAGACGTTGGTCGACTACGGCTTCCGTCTTCCGAGTGCCCTCGATAATCGACCGCTCCGGTTTCAAGAATGGGAAGAGGTGGTCCCCAGAACGCTCTTTGTCTCGGCGACGCCAGGGGACTACGAGCTCGAGCGGTCGGAGGGCGTTGTGGTGGAGCAGGTGATTCGCCCGACGGGACTGCTGGACCCGGTCATCGACGTCCGCCCGGTGCGCGGGCAGGTGGATGACCTGATTGCGGAAATCAGGGAGCGAAGCAGACGGGGTGAGCGGGTGCTCGTCACCACGCTGACCAAGAGAATGGCTGAAGACCTGACCGAGTACCTGTTGGGCGTCGGAATCAGGGTGCGATACATGCACTCGGACATCGACGCCATCGAACGGGTGGAGATCCTGCGCGGATTGCGGCTGGGGAATTTTGACGTGTTGGTCGGCATCAATCTGCTGCGCGAGGGCCTGGACCTTCCCGAGGTATCACTCGTCGCTATCCTCGATGCGGATAAGGAAGGTTTTTTGCGCTCGGACAAGAGTCTGATTCAGACGATCGGACGTGCTGCACGCAACGAGCACGCGATGGCCATCATGTATGCGGACGTGGTCACCGGCTCGATGCAGCGCTGCATCGACGAGACTAACCGGCGGCGCGAGATTCAAGCGCGCTACAATACCGAGCACGGCATCACCCCGCGCTCCATCCGCAAGTCGATCGATGACGTCCGCCGCACTACGGCGGTGGCCGATTCTCGAGTAGAGCCAGGGGTTGGCGTCGTTGACACGCTGGCGGGCATGCCCGAGCTGGAGCCCGAGGAGATGATCGAACGCCTCACCGCCGAGATGGAGCGCGCAGCCGAGAGCCTCGATTTCGAGCTGGCCTCCGAACTGCGCGACCACATCTTTCAGCTCAGGGCAGAAGTCGAAGGAAAGACGAGAAGCGCGCCGAGGCAATCGCCAACACCTGACACCTAGCCTGCTGGTCCCCAATTGAAGAGTATTGAGGATTGAGGATCAGGTGTTGAACATTGTGATCATATCCATCGGAGCTAGCGGACCGACCATCAGAACCGTACCGGTCGAATGGAACACCTGGGACCGAAAGACTTCACGGAAGACGAACTGGTCAAATGGGGCCGGAATCTGGGAGCCGCCATCGATCCTCCCTTGTGGATCGCGCTGCGGGGTCCTCTGGGTGCCGGCAAGAGCGTTCTGGCTCGGGCCATCTGCCGAGGAGCCGGCATCGAGGGGAACATCCCCTCGCCCAGCTTCACGCTCGTCCAGCGCTACGAAAGCCCACGCGGTTTCAACGTGTATCACGTCGACCTCTTTCGCCTGCGGCCGGGAGATCCTATGGAGCCCCTTGGCTGGGAGGAACTCATGGGCGATCCTGGGTTGATTCTCCTCGAGTGGGCCGATCGGGCCGCCGACATGCAGCCGGAAGACCGCTGGGAGGTCAATATCGACTACGCCGAAGGCGCTGACCGACGGGTCGTGAAGGTGAGCCGTGTCGGGCGTGCCCCGGGGCTGAGAAGCTGGTGATGACCGGCGATCGACCGGAGATCTGGCTTGCGGTGGAAACGGCAACGCCGACCGGATCTGTGGCGGTCTGGCGGGATGGTCTCGCCGTAGAGACTACGCTTCGCATTCAGGGGGCTCACTCGCAAAGCGTCATGCCGGCGATCGACCAGGCGTTGAACGCGACGGAAGTCCAGCCACATGAGGTCTCGGCTTTCGTGGTCGGATCCGGCCCCGGTTCGTTCACCGGCGTGCGGATTGGCGCGTCGATCGCGAAGGGCTGGGCTATGGCTCAGGGGACGCCGCTGTTCGCGTACTCCAGTCTGCTGGCTGTGGCGGCAGGTTGCGGACCTTGCGGGCCCGTTTGCGCCATGTTCGACGCGCGTCGTGGGGAAGTCTATGCTGCGTGCTACGATCTCACGGCGGGCGAACCGCGCGAGCTCCTTGCGCCCGGCGCCTGGCGGATCGATGATCTGCTGGCGGAGCTGGCTCGGCTTCATCTGCGCCCGGCCTTTGCTGGTGAGGGCGCGCTGGTGTATGGCGAAGCGATCAGTGCGGCGTTCGAAGCCGCGACCTTGCTGCCTCAGCATATGGCGGTCCCTCGCGCCGGCAGCTTGCTGTGGCTTCGCTCGGTCGCACCCGAGCTGGGGCGGGTAGCGGAGCCTCAGGGCTGGGAGCCCGCATACGTTAGAGACTGGAAGGTCCCCGAGGAGAAGAAGCAGCGGTGAGCGCTCCAGAACCTGCCCTGGTTCCGCTGATCAGGCGGATGAACAAGGACGATCTCGATCGAGTCATGGAGATCGAGCACGCCTCGTTCTCCACGCCGTGGGGTCGCGGAAGCTTCCGTAACTTGATGGGACGTCGTGATGCCGATCTTTGGGCCACCGAGCTCGATGGCGTCCTGGTGGGCTACTCGGTCATCTGGTTCGTCGGCAGGGAAGCCGAGCTTGGCAACCTGGCCGTCGACCCCAATTGCCGGCGCCAGGGCCTGGGAAAGACCCTCCTCGACTGGACACTGGCGCGGGCGCAGGAGCGGGCGGCCGAAAAGGTTTTCTTGGAGGTGCGTGTGAGCAATTCCGCCGCTCAGGAACTGTACAAAGCCCGCGGTTTCTCACAGATGGGCGTCCGGAGACGCTATTACCGGGAGCCGGTAGAGGACGCGCTGGTTCTGAGCATCGACCTCGAACCACTCCCCGTAGACTTTGCAGGAGATCGGCGGCGGCAACCTCCGCGTTGACAATAATTTGACGCTCGGGTATAATCGTGCTGGCGTCCGAAGCTCGCAGTATCGGCGCCAACCGCTTCTTTGGAGGAAGAATGTCACGCAGCGTAAACAAAGCGATCATTGTCGGGAACCTGGGCTCCGATCCGGAAATCCGCACCACGTCTGGTGGCTCGCGGGTAGCTACCCTCTCGGTGGCGACCAATCGTCGCTGGCAGGGCAAGTCCGGAGAGATGCAGGAAGACACCCAGTGGCACCGGGTGGTCGTTTGGAACCGACTGGCGGAGATCGTCGAGCAGTACGTCAAGAAGGGCGATCGAGTGTACGTCGAAGGGCGTATCCAGTACCGTCAGTGGGAGGACCAGCAGGGCCAGAAGCGCTACACCACAGAGATTGTGGCCAACGATTTGATGATGTTGGGTGGCCGCGGAGAAGGATCCTTCGAGATGCAGAAGGCTCCATCCTACGGGGGTGAGGACTATGAAGACTTCCCGGCGGAATCGCTGGAGGAGGGTGACGACCTGCCCTTCTAAGCTTGTCCTGTCCACAGCCGCAGTCGCACTCGCGGCAATACTGCCTGAAGCCCTCCCCCTACAAGCGCAAGAAAGGCAGCAAGATCAGGTGGCTCCGACGACCCAAGAGGGTCGTCGTGTGCACACCGTCCGGAGAGGGGATACGCTTTGGGACCTCGCGGAATTCTACCTCAGCGATCCTTTCCTGTGGCCGGAGATCTACCGGCTCAATACGATCGTGGTAGAGGATCCGCACTGGATCTACCCAGCGGAGGAACTTCTGCTGCCAGGTCCCGGCGAGGTCGTCGCGGTCACGCCGGAGGACAGGGTGCCGGGCGAAGAGGATCGGGTTCCGGTCCCCGAAGTACCGGTGGATGTGCCGCCTCAGGAGGTCCCCATCGTCGGGCAAGACCAGCCCACGATCTTCGCACCGCGTGATCTCCAGGTGACGACGCTCACTTACGAGCCGACTCCGCCGCTAGATCCCAAATCGGTCAACGACGGCGACTTCTATCGAGCGGGAATGCTGCTCCAGCTCGAGGAGCTTGGCCCGCGCGGAATTGTCGTCGACGCGGGGATACCGCAGAATGTCGAGGCGCCGCTGGTCGAACTGACCAATCAGTACGATAGGGTCTTCGTCAGCCATCCCGGCGGAGAGCCGCCCGAGCCGGGCGACCGACTGCTGATTACCCGCATCGAAGAGCGCATCAAGCCCTATGGGTACGTTGTGCGGCCGACGGGTATCGTGACCGTCGCTGCCGTTCATGATGAGGTCTCGACGGCGATCGTGACACAGGTCTTCGACAAAATCGCGGTCGGTAATTCCGTGTCAGGGCTCGAGTACTTTTCGATGGAGCGAGGCGTGTTCGCGCAGCCGGTAGCGGCCGGCCCGGCAGGTGAGCTCGTTGCGTTACTCGACGCCCAGTTCGTGCCAATGGTCGACGACATGGGATTCATCAACATCGGCCGAACCCAAGGCCTGGTCGTCGGCGACGAGTTCGAGATCTTCGCCGAGCAGCGTGAGTCCAGTATGGGCTACCGTTTACCCGAGACGCCCATCGCCGAGGGCCGAGTGGTGCGGGTCACGGAGCAGACCGCGACGATTCGCTTCATCTCTCAGAAGCATGCCGCTATCAACGCCGGATTGCCCGTCCGTCTTATCCGCAAGATGCCGTCATAGCTAGACTTGGCAGCATCGTAATAGCACCAGGCCGGCCGGCTCTTCGAGCCGGCCGGCCTAGTTTCTGCCCACCTGATTCATATATTCCCTTCGAATGCTCGTAGCCGTCTATGCTATTGCCGCGGCCTTCTATTTGGCCGCTTCCGTCCGATATGCCACGCGGTTTGCCCGGGCCCAGCCTGGGGCTACTGCGGTGGGCGCGGTCATCGTATCCGCTGGCCTTTTGGCTCACCTCGCGGCCAGCGGCCTCTACTGGTCACAGTTCGGCGAGCCGCCGTTGGTCGGCCTGGGACCCTCTCTGGCTAGCCTGGCTCTCCTCGTAGCTCTTGCCGTGGCCGCCCTGGGTCTGTCCACTTCGGCCAGATCTCTTGGATTGATCCTGGCTCCCATCGCTGCGGCCGTGCTGTTGATCGCGTTAGTGATCGGGATCGAGCCGACGGGCTCGGAGTTGGAATTCCGCGGGAGGTGGCTGGTACTGCACATCTTCCTCGCTTTCATCGGTTACGTGGGGTGGGTCGTCGCCGCCGCGGCGGCCTCGATGTATCTGCTCCAGTTTCGCCAGCTCAAACACAAGCAACTGGGTGCCGTCTTCGAGTTCTTTCCGCCTCTCGAGACGCTCGACCGACTTGCGGAGTGGGCTCTCATCATCGGATTCGCCGCGCTCACGCTCGGAATCTGGTTGGGCTGGGCATGGACGATTCGCTTTGAGGGTGGCTTTCGATGGTCGGACCCCAAGGTCGTCTGGGCCGTGCTGGCCTGGTTGGCTATGCTTCTGGCGCTCTGGGCACGCTTCAGCCGCAGCCGCACCGCCCGCCAGGCCGCATTGTGGAACGTAGCGGGCTTCGGCGTGGTATTTGTGGCATACCTCGTTGCTAAGCTGATCGTCACCGAAGGCCAGTTCTTCCTGTAGAGGTGCGGTGGGTTGTGATGAAGTGTTCGGGATGGCTGCCGTCGGCGACATGTACGCCCGTAAGGGTCGAGGTTGAGACATGCCGTTCGCTGTTGTAGGCCTGAACCACCGTACGGCGCCGATCGAGATTCGCGAGCGATTCGCGTTCTCGCCGGATGAGATGCCGGACGCGCTTGCACAGGCCATCCTGAACAACGGCGTGCGTGAGGCGACTCTGGTCTCAACGTGTAATCGTACCGAGTACTACCTGCATCTCTCCGAGCCGGATAGCGCGATTCCGCAGATCGTCGACGCCCTCGCGGATCAAGCGGATGATCTTCCGAAGCCCGCCGAACGGTATCTCTACATCAAGCGTGAACACGATGCGGTCGAGCATCTGTTTCGCGTGGTTTCCGGTCTCGATTCGATGGTGCTCGGCGAGGTACAGATTCAGGGCCAGGTTCGCGATGCGTACGAGCTGGCCCGCAGCCTCACAGGTCAGCGCCAGGCGGTCCGCGCGGTGTTCAATCGTCTGTTTCAGTCGGCCCTTTCGGTCGGCGGTCGAGTGCGAAACGAGACGCGGCTGTCCGAGGGTGCCGCATCGGTTCCCTCCGCCGCCGTCGAGCTCGCTCGCAAGATCTTCGGATCGCTGCGTGGGCGGCGCGGTCTTGTGCTCGGCGCCGGCAACATGGGCGAGCTCACGCTCGAGTGCCTGGTCGATGAAGGTGTATCCAGCGTCATCGTGACGAGTCGCAGTATCTCACGGGCTCAGAAGGTTGCCGACCGGTTCGGCGGCCAGGCTGTTGCGTTCTCCGACTTCTGGGACCAGCTGCCGGAGACGGATATCATCGTTACATCCACTGCAGCCCCTCACGCGATGATTACGCTCGAGGAGTTCAAGCAGCGGATGCCCAGGAAGCTCAAGTCACCGCTGTTCATTGTCGACATCGCCATTCCACGCGACGTCGAGCCAGAGATCGGCGACTTACCCAACGTCTTTCTCTACAGCATCGACGATCTACAGCATATAGTCTCCGCCAATTTCGAGCGGCGTAAAGCCGAGCTTCCCAAGGCGGAGAAGATCATCACCGACGAGGTCGATAGGTTCTGGCGCTGGTACACGGGACTGCAGGCGGTTCCGACGATCCGGCAGCTGCGCGACCGCGCGGACGGCATGCGGCAAGGCGAGCTCGAGCGTACGCTCGCTCAGCTCAAGCATCTGTCTGATGCGGACCGGGAAAAGATCGAGCGATTGTCGACCAGCTTGCTCAAGAAGTTCCTTCATCAGCCTACGGCGCGAATACGCGCTGCGGCGGAAGACGGCCGCGAGCATGACGTGCTGGACGCGGCTCGCTTTCTATTTGACTTGGAAGAGGGTACCGGTGGGGAAGAATAACGGGAGTGGTAAGGTACTGGTGACGGGTGGTGCGGGGTTCATCGGCTCAAACGTCGCCGACGCCTACCTGGCACGCGGCTGGGAGGTCACGATCATCGATGACCTCTCTTCGGGAAAGCGGGATAACGTCCCCGACGGTGCTACCTTCGTCGAAATGGATGTGCGCGACAAGCGGGTGCTCGAACTCTTCGAGGAGCAGGGAGGCTTCGAGTTGGTCAGTCACCATGCGGCCCAGGTCGATGTAAGAGTATCCGTAGATCGCCCGAGCCACGACGCGGACATCAACATCGGCGGCCTGCTCAATGTGCTCGAAGCGGCCCGTGCGTGTGAAACCAGGCGCGTCGTATTCGTCTCCTCGGGTGGAGTCGTATACGGCGATGTCGACGAGCGACCGATCTCTGAAACCGCGCCCAAGAGTCCGGAGTCACCGTACGGGGTCAGTAAGCTAACAAGCGAGTTCTACTTGCGGTGTTTCCGGATCCTGCACGGGCTCGACTATGCGGCGTTGCGCTACTCCAACGTCTACGGTCCTCGGCAGGACCCGCACGGCGAGGCCGGCGTCGTAGCGATTTTCTCGAACCGGATCATGGGGGGACAGTCGCTGACGATCTTTGGTGACGGCGAACAGACCCGCGACTATGTGTACGTCGGCGATGTCGTGCAGGCGAACATGGTCGTATCCGAAGCCGATCTGGGTGGCGGCTTTGACCTGGACGCTCGGTCGTTCAACGTCGGTACCGGAAACGAAACCAGCGTCAACAAGCTGGCCCGGACGCTGATGAGCTCTGCCGGGCGTGAAGTCGAGATACAGTACGCTCCCGCGCGTCCGGGCGAACTGGAGTGGAATAGCCTGAACTGTGACA
The DNA here is from genome assembly GCA_039586795.1 of Gemmatimonadota bacterium. Lineage (GTDB taxonomy): Bacteria > Gemmatimonadota > Gemmatimonadetes > Palauibacterales > KS3-K002 > Kutchimonas. The sequence goes on along the minus strand of JBDHJS010000008.1, from coordinate 54,856 downwards.
AGCTTCGTGCACTTGGATGGGAGGCGGAGGTGGACATAGAAGAAGGATTGGGCCGGACCTACAGGTGGATTGCCGGGGAACGGCCATGATGTGGCTGGCGCCGCTTGCGGCGGTCCAGGATCCGCTACCCAGCAACGCCTGGGACATGGTCGCGGACGCGACGATCACGACCAAGATCATTCTGGCTGTGCTCTTCGGCTTTTCTCTCGCATCGTGGATACTGATCATCTGGAAGTGGATCCAGTTCCGGCGCGTGCGATCCCTGGAAGACGAGTTTCTCGAGCAGGTCGCTCAAGCGCAGCACCTCGACGAGGCCTACAAGTCGGTGGTCGCCCTCGCCGACTCGCCCTATCTCCGAGTGTTCCGTCACGGGATGAACTTCGTATCCGGCTTGCGAGGCCGCGGCGAGAATCCGAACACCGGGCTCAGGGCCGCCCAGGTTGAAACGCTGAGGCTGGTGCTTGATAAGGAGATCGTCGGAGAGCGTGATACCATGGCTCACGGTCTCCCCGGGCTGGCAACCATAGCGACAGTCAGTCCACTACTCGGTCTGATGGGGACGGTGGTCGGCGTCATGGATGCCTTTGTGGGAATCTCCGTCCAGGGCACGGCGAACATAACGGCCGTGGCCCCGGGAATCGCCGAGGCGCTGATCACAACGGTCACCGGTTTGGGCGTCGCGATTCCAGCGGTCATCGGCTACAACTTCTTCGCCAGCCGGCTCGCACTCTTCTCCGGCGACCTGCAGGGCTTTTCCAGCGAGTTCATTGGAGCATTGGCCCGGGAGGGCAAGATCTGATGGCGAACAATAGAGGGCTGTTCGAGGATCGGGGCATGCCGCTTTCCGCCGACATCAACCTGATAAACCTGGTCGATGTCGCCTTTACGCTGCTGGTGATCTTCATGATCACCGCCCCCATTCTCCAGGGTGGTGTCCAGATCCAGGTCCCTAAAGCAGAGGTCGCACCGCTGCCGGCATCGGAGGCGATCGTCGTATCGGTGGACAAGGAAGGCGCCATCTACATCGATGACGCGATGGTCACGTTGGATGAGTTCAAGGCAGCAATACATGACGTCTGGATTCAGAACGGCATGCCGGCTGTCTACGTGCAGGGTGACGAGGCGTCCGCGTATGGTGTCGTGTTGAAGGTCATTGCGGCCCTCAAAGCCGCGGAGATCGAATCGGTCGGTCTAGTGGCGGAACCGGCAGTACAACGAAGACGCTGAGGCTATGGCGAGGCTGATCATCCGTCGAGAAGCGCGCGGACAGGACGAGGGCCTGCCCACGGGCGCTATCGTCGGGTCTCTGAGCCTGCACACAGGCCTCCTCGCCTTCATATTTTGGGGCGCTACGCAGCTCACTCTGCCATCTCGGCCCGAGGTCTACGAGGTGGAGCTCGTTGCAAGACCCCAGCCAGCTCCCGTTCAACAGGTTCCGGTTCCTGAACGTCGGCCTCAACCACCGGAACCCGAACCGGAGCCGCAGCGACCGCCAAAGGAAACCGTCCCGGCAGTGACCGAGCGACCCCAACAGGAGACTCCGCCGCCGGATCCGGAGCCCGAAGCGGAGGAAGCGGCCGAGGAGCCGGAACCCGTGGTAGAGGAGCGAGCTGCGGCGCCGCCAGAGCAGAGCACCGAAGGGGTGGAGGGCCAGCCGGTTCGCCTCGAAGGAGCGCCTTTCCCGTACCCGGAGTATCTGGCGAACATTATCTTGCAGATCAAACGACACTGGCGGCCGCCCAGCGGTGCCCAACAGCTGCGAGCGGAATTGTCGTTCACGATTCTGCGTGATGGGACGGTGGAGGGAGTGTCATGGGTTCGCAGGTCGGGCAACTGGTCGTTCGACCTGGAAGCGCGTGGAGCGATCGAAGCGGCTGGGCGGCGTGGCGTGTTTGGACCGTTGCCCGAGGACTATCCTTCGGATCAGTTGCGGGTCTCGTTCTTCTTCGATCCTACACGATACTAACAGATCATGGCGTCTGACATTTGAATAGAATGAAACGACACGGCGACTTACTCACGATCGGTCTCGCGCTCGGTGCCCTGGCAATACCAACCTCGGCCGCTGCGCAAGATCGCGATAGTATTCCGAACGACGTCAGAGTCGGAATCCTCTACCAGCCGTCCTTCCGCCCGGGCATCGCGATGCCAAGAGTCGATGCGCCAGATGAGCTGCGAGAGTTGGCTGACAGCGTGCGGCGAATCATCCTCCGTGATCTGGACTATAGCGATCGCTTGGAACCGATGCGCGCCGGTGAGGACATCCCGCAGGATGGGCCGATAAACTACGGGTTGTGGGACGAGCTGGGCGCCGTGTGGCTTCTCGTCGGTGTCATCGAGGGGCCCGCGGACTCACCCGTCCTGAGGCTTTCGCTTCACGACGTGGTGTTCCGTTTGCTGCAGGACGTTCGCGCCTTCGAGTTGCCACCGCTACGACATCCCGACGCAAGGCTCGCGATACACCGCGCTTCCGATGTCGTCCTGGAGTGGGCAACCAGCGCTGAAGGGATCGCCTCGACGCGCATAGCGTACGTGGCGCCGGGCCCGGGTGGCTCGGAGATCTTTGTGGTCGATAGCGACGGTTTTCGGGCACAGCGTATGACCCGCGACAGTACGATCGCTTTGTCACCGGCTTGGGCGCCCTCCGGTGAGGGGATTGCCTATATGTCATATAAAGATGGCGACCCGGCGATCTTCGTATTGGATCTCGAGAGCGGAATATCGCGGAAGAAAGTCGATCTGCCGGGCATGGACATGACGCCGGCTTACTCGCCGGATGGCACTCTGCTCGGGTTCGCAGCTACGATCGAAGGGCGAACTGAGATTTACACGTACGATTTGGCACGCGATTGTTGCGCGGAGCGCAAGACCTTTGCCCGCTTTTCGAACTCGCTGTCCCCGACGTTTGCGCCCGATAGCCGACGTATTGCGTTCAACTCCGATCGCCTCGGCCAACTCCATATTTTCACAAAAGACACGCGCGATGGGGACCCCGAACTGCTGACGCCCTATATCTACGACCGTAGCGTGCACAATGCGGGTCCGGACTGGTCCCCGATGGGGGACCGTATCGCGTTTCACGGTTGGGTAGATGGCGTTCCCGAGATATTCACTGTCGCGCCAGACGGTCGAGGGCTGCGTCAGCTGACCCAAATGGGTAGAAACGAAGACCCTAGTTGGGCGCCCGACGGACGCCATATCGTTTTTCACTCTACGCGCGGTGGGACGGCCGGTCTCTGGATCCTGGACGTCGTTACAGGCCGGATTCGCAAGCTTGTCGGCGGCTTCGACGTCCGCTTGCCTGACTGGTCGGGGCGCTTAGATTCCCCCTCTTACTTGATAGACGAAGCAGCAGTGGGCAATCAACCAAACAATCCCTAGGGAGCGGTCAGGTCTATGAGCTACTGGAAGAACAAGCTGGGCCGGGTAGGCACGATGGCGCTCGTCTTGCTCATCGTCGGGTGTGGTGGCGGTAGCGCGCCGGAGCCGGAGCCCGAGCCGGAGCCCGAGCCGGAACCGGTACCGGCGGTCGACGTTGAGGCCGAGCGTCGCGCCCGCGAAGAGGCAGAGCGTCGGCGCCGTGAGGAAGAAGAGAAGCGTCGTGCAGCGGCGGAGCGCAACCGTGTGATGACCGTCCTGGCCGAGCGCGTGCACTTCGACTTTGACAAGTCGGACATTCGCCCGGATGCCGAGGAGATCCTGCAACGCAAGGTTAGCGTGCTGCGCGAGTACCCCGGTATCGAGCTCCGCATCGAAGGCAACTGCGACGAGCGCGGTTCGAACGAATACAACCTAGCGTTGGGTCAGAGACGTGCCGAGGCAGTGAGGCGCTACCTGATGAGCTATGGCCTGGAGGCCAGCCGCTTCTCGACTATTAGCTATGGTGAGGAGCGTCCGCTCGATCGTGCGTCGAACGACCAGGCGTGGTCTCTGAATCGTCGTGACGATTTCTCCGTCACGAACTACGGCAGCCTGGGAGGGTAACGCCCTCGCTGGGGAGTAGTATAGAAAGATGAACAGAATGATCGGCAGGCTCTTGCTCGCCCTGGCGGTTGTCGGGGCGAGCGCCTGCGCTACGAAGAAGGACGTCGACAACATCAATGCGGAGTTGGCGTCTATCGAGCGACGGCAGGGCGAAATCGAGGACAAGATCGACGACTTCGAAGGCGCCCTCGCCGATGCGATTGAACAACAGCGATCCATTTCGCTTCAGACGCGCGGTGATATCCGCCGACAGCTCGATGACATGGAGCGGCAGCTGGTGGAAATCCAGGAGTTGTTGGGCCAAAGCCAGATCGTCCTCCAGAATCTCAGGGAGCGCATCGAGCAGCGTCAGGTGGACGACGCCGATTTCATGGCGGGAGCGGTGGGCCCCACAGATTTCCTCGGCCCGCCAGACAGCATCCCTGAGGGGGACGTCGCTCCGCCAAGCGGCAGCGACGCGCGCTCTCTCTACGCTGCTTCCATCGAACAGTTTCGTCGTGGTGCCTATGGGACGGCACGGGCGGGTTTCCAGGAGTTCCTCGAGACCTACCCCGCGGACGAGCTGGCGCCTGATGCTCAGTACTACATGGCGGAGACCTACCGGGAGGAAGACGATGCTGAGCGGGCGATCCGCGAGTACCGGCGCGTTGTGGAGCTCTATCCCAACTCGCGCACCGCGCCGACCGCTCTTTACAAGGCGGGATTACTCGAAGTGGGGCAGGGAAACAGAGACGAGGCCTGTCAGTTCTTCCAGCGGATACTGGCTGGATACCCAAGGAGCGATGAGTCGCGGCTGGCTACAGATCAGGCCGAACGATTGGATTGCCGTTAACGGGATGCCCGGCCAGGAGCCGGGCATCGTATTTCCTACCTAAATGCGCTGTCCTTACTGCGGCCACACGAAGAACCGCGTAGTCGACTCGCGCACGAGCCGTGAGGGTCGGGCCGTTCGCCGGCGTCGCGAGTGCGACGACTGTGGCGAGCGCTTCACAACCTATGAGGTTGTCGAAGAACGGCCGCTATCCATAAAGAAAAGCGATGGAAGCTTCGAGGCGTTCGACCGCGTCAAGCTCATCCGCGGAATCCAGCTGGCCTGCAAGAAGAGACCCGTAACGCTGGCGCAGATTGAGGAGATCGCCGACTCGATCAGTGACGGTCTGGAACGTAGCGAGTCCGGCGAAGTGGAAAGCTGGCAAATCGGCGAGCAGGTCATGCATCGGCTGCGCGATCTCGATCAGGTCGCCTACGTACGATTTGCCTCGGTCTACACCAACTTCCAAGATCCAGAAGAGTACCTCGAGGCGATTCGTGATCTCGCGGAGCGTGGCGGCTACGATACGGCACAGCTCGACTTCCTCGAATCCGCGCTAGGGAAGGGTCTGCGAAAGTCTAAGGAGGGACGGCGCGAGTGAGGTGGCTGGCGGGGGTTGCGGGACCAGAGATCGTCGCCTGGCTGGGCGGCCTGCCATGGTCGGATATTGCTATTGCCGCAGGCCTCTCCGTTCTCTACTTGCTCGCCTTCTTCATGGCGACGCGTGGCCCGAGTGGCGATGTGCGCCGGGCAAGCGGCACCGGCGAGATGCCGTTCCTCGACCATCTCGACGAGTTGCGCTGGCGGCTGATCTGGGGTGGAACAGCCGTGCTGGCTTTCTCGGTGGCCGGCTTCTTCTTGGTCACTCAATTCAACATCATTGGGCTGCTCAAGGTACCAATCGAGCCACTCGTTCCGGACGGCCAGCTGCTGTTCACGAGTCCCACCGAACCGATGACAGTAACCCTAAAACTGTCATTCGTCGTTGGGATCATTCTGTCGGTGCCGATCATCGTGCACCACGTTTGGGCATTCCTGTCGCCGGCGCTGATGGAGAAGGAGAGGAAAGTTGCCGTGCCGGCGGTGATCGGCGGCTTCGCGCTGTTCCTGATCGGCGTGGCAATGGCGTACTTCCTCGTTCTCCCCTTGGGATTGCGCTTTCTGCTTGGGTTCCAGACGCAGGCGTTGAATCCAATAATCACTATCGGCGAGTACCTGAAGTTCGCCACCCGGCTGATACTCGCTTTCGGGATCATTTTCGAGTTACCACTGGTATCACTACTACTCGCATTGCTCGGCCTGATCACGGCCAGCACGCTGAGACACTTCCGGCGGCACGCCATCGTCGGGGTCGCTGTCTTGTCAGCGATCTTAACACCGGCGGATGTGGGCACGATGTTGATGATGATGGGGCCGCTGGTCCTGCTATATGAGGTTTCGATTCTCTTGGTTGCCGTTGTGGATCGGAGGCGACTCGCCGCGGGAAGTGCAGAGGCGATCGCTGACTGATCCTTCTCTTACACGAGCGCTGATCTCCATCGCTGTGGTCGCGCTCGCCTGTCTCAGCTTATCTATCGACCAGACGTTCGCCGCTCCCGCTCACGCATACGCTCCACAGGACACGACCGAACGCAGGAGAGATCGGCCCCGCCGGGATCCGGACGCTGAGGGCGGCCTGGGTGATAAACAGACGCCCGGTGATTCAACCGGCGAAGGCCCGGCTGAACCCGTGGGCGCGCCGTTCCCGACCACCGATTCGATCATGCAAGCCCTAATGGAGCGCGCCGGATACCGCGCCGTCGTCTACCGTGGTGATACGCTCCAGTTCTCGACGCGAGATCAGACGCTCTATATCAGGGAACGCGCCCAAATCGAACGCGGAGGCGACCAGTACTTCGCTGACTCGGTCGTTTATCATGGCCTCACGCATTACGTTACCGGATTCGGCAACATGCGGCTGGTCAATGCCGCCGGGCAGGAGGTCAATAGCGACAGCGGACCCTTATTCTACGATACGGATCGTCGGATCGGGAAGATCAAGAACAGTACGACGAAGTGGGATGTCTGGCATGTTCAGGGTGACTTCACGCTGGAAGGCACCGACACGCTGTGGGTCGAAACCGGCCATTTCACGACCTGCGACCTTCCCGAGGCCCACTATCGGTTCGAAGCTGACAAGATCAAGCTGATCCTCGGGAGCATCGTCGTTGCCTGGCCGGTTCGCGTGTACTTTGGCGAAGTGCCGGTCTTCTGGTTCCCGTTCATGGCGCAGGACATCCGGCGCGGCCGGCACAGCGGGCTGCTGACGCTGCAGTTCGGCGTAACTGATATCGTTCGCAACTCCGATCGCAGTCGACACATATCTAACATCGGATACTATTGGGCGATCAGTGACTACATGGACGCTCAGTTCAGTATGGACTGGTGGAGCGATAACTGGACGCGGTTCGATAGCCGCTACCGCTACAAATGGGTCAGACAGTTCCTCGAAGGCAGCGCCGCTTTCTCCTACTTCGTTGTCCCCGACGGAGGGCGCGAGATATCGCTCACCTGGAACCACCAGCAGCAGTTCGGTGAACGGTCAAGCTTGCGCGCCTCTGTTGAGTACGTCTCAAACAAGCAGTTCCAGCAGGAGAGAGAATTCAATCCGGAGCAACTGACGCAGAATATCCGCTCGAACATTGGCTTCACGCGGCGATTCGATTGGGGCAACATGAGTCTCAGTGCTCAGCGCATCCAGCCTCTATCACAGCAGTCCCAGGACCTCACCACGATGACGCTGCCAAACCTGGCGATCACGCTGACTCCCATTGTGCTCACGCCAGCGCGGTCGCCTCTCGAGAAGCGATGGTATAACGGACTGACCTGGACGGGCAGCACCTCCTTCAGCCACCAAATCGCCGACGCGTTGCCGCGACCGGACACCGCAACGCGATGGCCCGCGGATGCGCGCACGCTAACGGGTAGTCTCAGCTCTGGTCTCACGCTCGGTGCCTTTGGCTGGAACACCCGTGCCAACTACAACGAGGTCCGTGTCGACTCAACGGCCAAAGAAATAGAGGTGGGAGAGGACACCACGACCGTTACGGTAATCGGCAGCAATACGGTCAGCGGAACGTTGGGCTGGAATACGGCGCTCAATTTCAGGCAGCGGATCATCGGAACGACCACTATTGTGCCGTCGATCGATCTCAGCGGCTCCTACCTGCGAAACAACATCACGGGGCTCTCGTTCATTTCCGCCCCGACACGCGTTTCAATGCGAGCGACGCTTAATGCCGACATCTACGGCTTCTTCCCCGGCCCCGGCCCGGTGGAGCGGATCCGGCACAAGTTCACGCCGGCGATAAACTGGAGCTACAGTCCCGAGGTTAAGACCGACTCGGCCAAGATCGAGATCCTCGGAAACCAATTCATTAGCGAGCTTCACACGGTCAGCATCGGACTGAACCAGACGTTCGAAGCGAAGCTCCGCCCGCGGCGTAGGGAAGAGTCAACCGAAGAAACCGAGATGCAGGAAGCACCTCTGAGCGCGGCCGAGCTCGAAGCCGCAGGAGACACGGAGGACGAGATCGAGGCCGATGAGTTGGGGGTCGAGGAAGCCCAACAGGAGGAGGCACGTAAACTCACCATCCTCGCGATCCGAACGACCGCCTTGAGCTACGACCTGGTTGAGAAGAGATGGGCCACCAATACGGTCTCCAATAACATGACGTCGGACTTGCTGCGTGGACTTTCGTTTCGAACGGTGCATTCTCTGTTCGTGGAGCAGGGCGGCAACGGCGCAGGACGGCAGGTCTTTGACCCCTTCCTCACACAGCTCAACGTGAGCTTCTCGATCGGCGAACGCACGCTGTCCACGCTGCTCGGCCGCGGCATCGCCGGTGAGCAAGGTATCGTACCGCGAACCCAGTCCTTTGAAGACCTGGAAGAAGAGCGGCAACTGATGAACGACGCCGAGTCGCAACGGGAGGAAGCGAACGTCAGCGGCGAGCGCCGACCGTGGAGTCTCGGGGTCGACTACAGTCTGGTCAGAACTCGGCCGGTTCCAGGACAAGAGACGGCGCCGCCGCGGCAGACGGTCGGGCTGAACTTCGGCTTCAGCCCCACGCCGAACTGGGTGATGACAGCTCGAACGACGTACGACATCGAGAACAGCGACTTCTCCGACCTGACGATCAATTTCAGGCGCGACCTGCACCGCTGGTCGGCAAACTTCCAGTTCTTGAAAGCTTCCAACGGAAACATCACATTCAACTTCGGGGTCCACCTCAAAGACCTCCGCGACCTCAAGTTCGACTATAAGCAGGAGAACCGCGGGGCCGGCCAATAGCCGCGAGCGGTTGCTTCTGAAGCCGTTCATCCGATCGGAGGAACGATGTCCACAGTAAGTGCGCCGCGAACCGTGCGAGCGCCGAGAGGAGTAGAGATCTCCTGCAAAGGATGGCAGCAGGAGGCGGCGCTCAGGATGTTGATGAACAACCTCGACCCCGACGTGGCCGAGAAGCCGGACGAGCTGATCATCTACGGTGGCTCGGGCAAGGCGGCCCGTTCCTGGGAGGCGTTTGACGCCATCGTCAAATCTCTGCGCGAGCTGGAGAACGACGAGTCGTTGCTGATCCAGAGCGGTAAGCCGGTGGGCGTCTTCAAGACACACAGCGACGCGCCCCGCGTGTTGATCGCCAACGCCAACCTGGTCGGCCGTTGGGCCAATTGGGACTACTTCCGCGGCTTGGAGCGTAAGGGTCTGATCATGTTCGGCCAGATGACCGCTGGCTCCTGGATATACATCGGAACCCAGGGCATCCTCCAGGGCACATACGAGACCTTTGCCGAGGCGGCGAAACAGCACTTCGATGGTTCGCTGTCGGGAAGACTCGTTCTCACCGGCGGACTCGGTGGGATGGGTGGAGCCCAGCCTCTCGCTGCCACGATGAACGGCGGCGCAATTCTGGCGATAGAAGTCGATCCGCACAGGATCGAGCGACGGTTGGAGACACGCTACCTGGATCGCAGCGCCGAAAACCTGGACGAAGCGTTAGAACTGGTCATGAGCGCGCGAGATCGTGGTGAGGCGCTGTCCGTTGGCCTTCTGGGCAACTGTGCCGAGGTCGTTCCGGAAATCGCACGCCGCGGCATCGTCCCCGATCTGGTCACGGACCAGACGAGTGCCCACGACGCTCTGAACGGCTACGTCCCGAAGGGCGTAAGCTTGCGTGAAGCGGCCGAGCTCCGGGAACGCGATCCCGACACCTATGTTGCTCGGTCGATGGAATCGATGGCCGACCACGTGCGCGGCATGCTCGACCTACAGAAGGCGGGGGCGATCGTCTTCGACTACGGAAACAACATCCGCGCCCAGGCCCGGGACGCCGGCGTCGATAACGCCTTCGACTTTCCCGGCTTCGTGCCGGCCTATGTCCGGCCGCTCTTCTGTTTGGGGAAGGGGCCGTTCCGCTGGGCGGCGCTGTCCGGCGAGCCCGCTGATATTCACCGCACCGATGAACTCGTCCTCGAGCTCTTCCCGGACGACATACCCCTGGGACGCTGGATACGAATGGCCAGCGAGCAGGTTGCCTTCCAAGGACTCCCGTCACGCATCTGCTGGCTGGGGCAGGGAGAACGGGCACGATTCGGATTGGCGATCAACGAATTGGTAGCCAGTGGAGCGGTTCAGGCACCGATCGTCATTGGACGTGACCACCTCGATACCGGCTCCGTTGCAAGTCCGTTCCGCGAGACGGAGGGGATGAAGGACGGGAGCGATGCAATCGCCGATTGGCCACTTCTCAATGCAATGCTCAATGTGGCAAGCGGAGCGACGTGGGTCAGCTTCCACCACGGCGGTGGCGTCGGCATCGGCGACTCGCTGCACGCCGGACAGGTGATCGTTGCTGACGGCACGCCTGAGGCGGCACGTCGCCTGGAACGTGTTCTGACAAACGACCCAGGCATAGGCGTCGCTCGCCACGTCGACGCGGGATACGATACGGCCCTCGATACCGCGCGGAAGCATAGCATAAAGATCCCAATGGCAGAGTAGAGAGTCTACACCGAAAGCTACGAATGGGCGCTCCTGAAAGGACGGTCCTTGAAGCCACGCAGGTTCTGACCTGCCCGGGCGGTGCCGCACCACGACGGCGCAAGGCCATGTCCGACATCGGCCTCGTGGAAGACGGGGCGATCGTCATGAATGACGGTCTCGTCGAGGCTGTCGGTTCACGCGGCGAGATGGCCAAACGGTATCCGGATGCAAATCGTGTGGACCTGACCGGCCACGTGCTTATGCCCGGACTTGTCGATTCGCACACGCACACAGTCTTTGGGCGCTATCGGCTGGATGAGTACGAGATGCGTTGCGCTGGCGTCCCGTACATGGAGATCGCTCAGAGGGGCGGCGGCATCAATTCATCGGTTCTCGACCTCCGGGATAGATCAGAGAGCGAGCTCGCCGAGCTCAGCCTGCCGCGACTCCGCATGCTCCTCGAGCATGGGACAACGACTGTTGAGATAAAAAGCGGTTATGGCCTCACCGTAGATGACGAGCTGAAGATGTTGCGCGTCATCCAGCGCCTGTCTAACGAGGAGTGGATAGACATCGTCCCCACGTTTCTTGGCGCCCACTCTTTCCCACCCGAGTATCGAGATCGCCGCGACGACTATGTCACACTGATCGCGACCCAGATGATTCCCGCCGTCGCGGAATCCCGCCTCGCCCTCTATTGCGACGTCTTCCTCGAACCGGGTGTGTTCACTCCGGATGAGACGCGTCGAGTTCTGGAAGCCGCTGTTGACTACGGCCTGGTACCGAGAATCCATGCGGACGAGTTTGAGTCCAGCGGCGGAGCTGAGCTGGCCGTTGAATTCAACGCCGCCTCCGCCGACCACCTCGGCGCCATCACCCAGGATGGCATCGCGGCCCTCGCCGGCGCGCCTACAGTCGCCACCTTGCTGCCCGGCACCCTCTTCTTTCTCGGCAAGGATAACTTCCCCCCGGCTCGTCAGCTCATCGATGCCGGCGCCGCCGTCGCTCTGGCCACCGACTTCAACCCCGGCTCGTCTCCGACGCCCAACCTCCAGGTCGTCATGAGCATCGCCTGCAGCAAGCTCGGTATGTCGCCGGCCGAAGCGGTCGTGGCGGCAACAGGCAACGGCGCCGCCGCCCTCCGTCTCGACGATGGCAGGGGAACGCTGGAGCCGGGAGCGATAGCCGATGTCGCGGCGTTCGGCGTCGCCGACTACCGTATGATTCCATACGTGTATGGGACGAACCACTGCGTTGCTGTGTGGAAGAAGGGCGTCCGCGTATTCTAGGGCGATCGGCAACATATATTGGAGTCGGGTGTAGACAGACGGTGCCGGGATATGGACCTGCGTTGGGTACTCTTCTATACTCCCCCGGTTAGCGCGGCGGTCGAGGGGTTGGGTGATACGGAGGTGGGGTGGCCTGCTGAAAGTCGGCGCGATTGTTTATCTTATATAGCTTGCAGCCAGCTGTCGGCTTGTCGGAGCCGGCGGTAGCTGGGTGGCAAGCGTCATAGAGACACCTGTCGGGAATCGAATGAGCAACGGAGCTCGGTACAGACAACAGGCGAGAGGATTCGAGCAGCGCGAGAACTGGAAGCGCGCGATCGAGGCGTACGAGCTTGCCGTGGAATCGGACGAGCTTGCCGGTCAGGCTGTGGACTTGGCGCTGTACAATCGTATCGGTGATCTGTATCGTCGAATTGGCGACGTCAACAAGGCGGTGGACTACTACGACAAGGCGGCCGACGGCCACTTGTCGGCCGGTCTCTACAACAATGCCATCGCCCTCTGCAACAAGATCCTACGCAACCAGCCGAACAGACACTCGGCTTACCTGAAACTCGGGAAGGTGGGGGCGGCGAAAGGGTTCCTTTCGGATGCCAGGCGTCACTTCCTGGAGTACGCTGAGCGCATGCAGAAGGCCGGTCAACTCGATGAGGCATTTAAGGCGCTTGTCGAGTTTGCCGACATTTCCCCCGACCCTGAAGTACGCTTGATGATCGCCGAGCAGTTGATCGGACACGACCGCACGATGCAAGCGGTGGACCAGATGCGGCTCGCGTGGCTCTCCCTGAGCGATGAGGGCCGCGAGGCGGATGCGAAGGAAATACGGGACCGGATAGTCGGGCTCGCGCCAAATCGGGACCCCGAGGTCGACCCTCCGACCGCTGGTGCGACCAGTGGCCTAGGTGCTGAGGTGGATGCGGAAGGTATCCTGGAATTGCCGGAGATTCTCCCGTACGACGACGAGCCTGAACCGGCGGCGAAGGGTCCGGCGGTCACCAAAGCGGTGGAGGAACCGGAAGAGGTCGAAATAGTGACCGACGGTCCCGAGCTTGCCGATATCAAGGTCGATGAACTGGGCCTGGATGATCTCGGTGGCGATGAGATCGAGCTGGACAGTATCCAGGAGGCCGATCTCGAGGTCGCCGGCTACGGAGCGGGTGAGCTCGGGACGTCCTCGATCGATACTCCGGATATCGAGCTCGATGGATTCGAAGCCACCAGTATCGACGTGAATGACTCCAAAGTGGGAGACGTCGATGTCGAACTGGAGGGGATCGACCTGGAGAGCGTGCAGGCCGGATTCCCCGATGATGGGCCAGGGATCGAGCTGACGACGGACGGCTTGGAGCTCGAACCGACTACGCTCGTCGACGAGGAAGGTGAGCCGGCGCTCGAAGACCTGGAGGAAGCGTTCGCCACGGATCTCGAGCCTGCGATAGAAGTCGAAGAGGAAACTGAGCTGCCACCGATCACGCCTCCGACGCCCGCTGAGCGGGTGGCGATGATCGAGGCACGCATCAGTGTTGAAGGTCGTCAGCCGGGCTTGCTCGTCGAGATGGCGGAAGCGCTGCTCGAAACCGGAGGCCGCGACAAAGCTACGTTTTGTCTCGGTGAGGCGGTCGACATCTATCAGCAGCAAGGTGAATACCGAGATGCGTATCGAGTTCTCGAAGAAATGCTTCGTCTCGATGTCAACGACGTTAGTGCCTACCAGAAGCAGGTAGAGCTTGCTTTGAAGGCTGCGGATCGCAACGCGTTGATCGATGCCTACTTGGGACTCGCCGACTGTCTGGACCGTACCGACGCTGGCAACAAGGCAGTGGCCGTCTACTCCCGCGTGCTCGAGCTCGATCCACAGAACCCCCGCGCCGCAGCGGCTATCGAGATGCTGGGCCCCGAACCGGCGGCTTCAGCGGGCGACTCGTCGGACGGCAAGGCGGCAGGCGACTATGTCGACCTCGGATCTTTGGTAGCTGACCACGAAGAAGAGAAGAGTACGCGATTCATAGTTCCGACCTCGGACCCGGAAAGCGAGGCTGACGTCAACTTCTCTGAGATGCTCAGCCAGTTCAAGTCGAAGGTGGCCGAGAACATCGAAGAAGAGGACGCGACCAGCCACTACGACCTCGGCGTGGCGTTCAAGGAGATGGGCCTGATCGACGAGGCGATAGCCGAGTTCCAGATAGCGGCTCGCGGTATGGAATACCGGCTGCGCGCCATCGAGATGCTTGGTTCTTGCTTCCTGGAGAAGGAGGACTTTCGCATCGCGCTGAAAGTGCTTGGCCGTGCGCTGCAGGTGCGCGACTACAAAGACGAGGATCTGGTTGGCGTCTTCTATGCTATGGGCAAGGCCTACGAGGCGCTGGGCGAGATTGAGCGAGCCCTCGAGTGGTATGAGCGAGTTCTGGGTTGTGACGTCAGTTTCAAGGATGTATCCGATCGCGTGGCGTCCCTCCGCGAGTAGCCGAACCCACCCTTTGACAAGACTCCATTATCGCAGCTAAAGTGTCCAGCCGGGATTGCGCCCGCTGGCGCAGCTGATGACTTCTTACAGATCGCCGATGGTTCGAACAGCGCTGCCTGAATTGGCCCGAATCCAGGAACCGGTGCGGGAACGGCTGGATGGGCTCCTCGAGTTGATGCGCGAACTTGTCGCGGACGAGTTCGAGTTGATCAACGAGGTCAACGACTACCTATTGCTCAAGCGGGGGAAGCTCTTCCGGCCGACTTTGTTGCTGCTCGGCAACGAGATCGGCGACCGGCCAAGTCGCGAGGCGCTACTCCTGGCAGCGGTGGTCGAAGCCGTTCACCTGGCTACCCTCGTGCATGACGATGCCGTCGATCATTCGGTGCTGCGCCGCGGTATGCCGACGGTCAATTCTGTCTGGGGCCACCAGGTCGCGATAATCATGGGCGACTTCCTGTATTCGCGTTCCGTCCTCGAGATGGCGCGCTTGGAACGAGTTGACGTGATCAGAGTGCTGGCCGAGGCGGCGAATACGATGACGATCGGCGAGATGCGGCAGCTTGCCATGCACGACTCGCTGGCGTTCACGGAAGAGGATTACTACAGGCTGATCAGTGCCAAGACGGCGGCACTGATGTCGGCAGCCTGCGAATTGGGCACCATGGTCGGCGATCCAAAGTACAGGGACAGCTTGAGGTCGTACGGGTTTGCGCTCGGGATGGCATTCCAAATTGCCGACGACATGCTGGACTACCACGGCAACGAAGACGTAACGGGCAAACCGACCGGACAGGATCTTCGTGAACACAAGGTTACACTGCCGCTGATAGCCGCGCTGCCAGATTTCAATCGTGAAGAGCGACTGGCAGTGAACGCGCTGTTTGCCGACCCCGAGCCCGACGACAAGACTATCCAGCGTGTCGTCGATGCGACCGCCGCCCGCGGCGGAATGACGTACGCGCGTGCAAAGGCTCGAGAGTTCGCAGATCAAGCGTTGAAGCAGTTAGAGGGCTTGCCTGACTCACCCGCTGCCGCGGCGCTTGCCGAGGCGGTCAACTACGCGATTGAGCGGAGACTGTGACTCGAGGAGACGGACTACTCGTTCGACCCAGCGCCCGATCACCGTGGCGTGTCGCCACCATCCTCGCCTTGGGGTTCATACTCGGAGCGCTTCTCACCAAGCTCTCCCTTTGGTTCATCCCCGAGGGGCCTTTCCGCGAGTTCTTCACCACGACCGTATCGGCAAGTGTCGGCCCCGTCAGCGTCGACCTGCTGGTTATCGCCATCACACTGGGACCTCTGGTCCTTAATGTGAACCTGTTCAGTGCAGCAGGCGTGCTCGTGGTGGCTTACGTGGCAAGGATGATGCTGTAGGGGTTCTGGGATTCGGAGGTTCGTTGTTCTACGAGATTCGGGGCGTCGGTACACAATCCCCGACGCCCCGAAGCTGAATCTCGTAATCCCCGAATAACTCAGCTTCGCGGGACGAAAACCTGATCCCGATAATCCTCGATCTTCGCCATCTCCCGCAGATCCTGCAGCCAGGCCTCGATCGCCGTTTGCTCCCGCTGAAGCGACAACTGCGCGCGCAGGCTCTCCTTGCCCGCGTCGAACGCCTCCCGGCTGGCCGGGACTCGCGCCACCAGCTCTACGAAGAAGATCTGATTGTCCGATAGGATCGGGCCCGCTGCCTCGCCTCGCTCCAGGCCGAACGCGGTACCGACAACGTCGTTGTTCTGACCCAGCCCAGGCACGAACTCGAGGCGCGTGAACAACGGACTTGTCTGCACGGTCTGACCAAGTTCCGCTGCCACCGACTCCAGTGTGGCGCCTGCCCGCAGCTGATCAGCCATCTCGTTTGCCTGCCAGCCCGCCGTCTCCACCTTCTTCTCCTGAAGCAAGCGCCGCTGGAGGGACGGCTCCGCGTCTATAAATGCCAGGTACGCCTCGTCGGCGCGTGATTTGAGCTCGAAGACGACGAAACCCTGGTTCGTCTCGTAGACCGGGCTCAGGTCTCCCACAAACGTCGAGTCATGGAAAGCCCAGGTGATCGCCGGCGGAAACGCGCCCATGCCGGGCACGAAATCGCTTTCCTTACTCAGCGAGACCGAAACGAATCCCATCTGCAGTGAATCGATCGCTGCGTCGAGACCCTGCTGCATCGCGATCAGTTCCATTCGATCGACGGCAGCTAGCAGATCGTCCTCGCTCTGGCCTCCCAGATCGACCGGAATCAGGATGTGCGATGCGTGCGCTCGCTCCGCCTCTTTCTCGTGGAGCTTGATGATGTGATACCCGAAATTGGTGAGGATCGGCTCCGAGATCTCATCCGGTTCCAGCGCGAACGCTGTCTCTTCGAATACCGGCGTCATCTGGCCGCGGTTGAACCAGCCCAGATCGCCACCCTCCACTGCCGAGGCGGGGTCCGCGCTGTGCTCGGACGCTAGCTCTGCGAAGTCAGCGCCCCCGAGCAGCTCATCGCGCAGTCGCTCAATCTCCGCCAGCGCTGCAGCCGAGTCTCCTGGGCTGGGTTGGCGGGAGACTTGCACCATCGTGACCTCCGCCGTCTCCGGTTGGCGAAAGTCCTCGATGTGCTCGTCGTAATAGCGACGAAGATCTTCCTCCGTCACCGTCACTTCGTTGTCCGCAATCATTAGCTCCGGGTCCAGAACCACGTAGTTCACCTGGACCTGCTCCGACCGGTCTCGGTACATCGCCCACAACTCCGAGTCCGCTACATAGATGCCGCTGCCCACCAATTCCATCAGCCGCGTGCGCGGCAAGATGTCGCGATAGTACTCCTCAATCTGACGCAGCAACATCGGATCCGCTGAGCCGGAGAAGAAGTCGCGGTACTTGTTGTAGTCGAATTCGCCGCCCGTCTGGAAGAGCTCGTTGTTCATCAGCCACGGCGGTGGGCTAGTCTCAAACGCTATCCGGACTTCCTCGTCGGTGATCGTGATTCCCATCCGGGCCAGCTCCTGGTCCACCAGGATCCGCGTCACCAGCTGGTTCCACGCCTGCTCGCCGAGGTAATCGATCTCCTGATCGTTCAGCGCCTGCCCCTTCTGCTGACGAGCCTGGTCGGTGAGCGCCCGGTACGTCTGATTGTAAGCTTGATAACTAATCGGCGTGCCGTTGACGCGGCCGACCTCACCCAACACCTGCGGATTGCTCTGTCCGGAGATGTCCATCCCCCACTGGAAGACCATCAGGCCAACGAAGGCCAGGGCTACGACCAGCATGATGATCTTGGTGTTCCTACGCATCGCGCGAAGCATATAGCCAGTCCTTCTCCTTCTGCGTGGCTGTATCGCTCAAGCAAACTGAGGTTTGAAGTGCACTGAATCTAGCCGGGAAGGCGGAAAATGCCACTCTTGAGAGAGGGCCCGAATCCGGTCAGATGAGGGTCGCTGGGCGCGGAGTAGCGTTGACACTAACGCCTTGACCTGACTATATTTGCAGCACTTCCCCTGCCTTCAGATGTCCTTGAAAACCATCCGCCCCAGGGAGTACGCTGCATGCCCCCGGAAAACGACCTCCTGCAGGAGCTCGAGCAGCTCGAACAGCGCTATGCCGAGAACCCCGACGGATTGGTTTTCGCGCACCTGGCGGACGCGTATCGTAAGCTTGGGGATTTCGCGAAGGCAGAGGGCCTCGTACTGCACGGCCTCAAGATGCACCCCACCTACATCAGCGGTCACAACGTACTCGGGCGGATCTATCTGGACTCCGGGCGGTACGCCGAGGCGCATGAGCAATTCAGCAAGGTTCTCGACCTCGATCCACAAAACCTCATCGCGCTGAGGGCGCTGGGCGACCTGGCCCTTGAGGAAGGCCAGCTCGATAGCGCTCGTGCATGGTACGAGAGGATTCTGGCGATCGATCCTCGGAACGAGCAGGCTCAGGAAGGCCTGGCGGCGGTGGACGCCGGCGGCGAGCCGGAGGCAGAGCCAGCACCGACTGCCGGGCCACCGGCGCAAGAGGAAGCAGCTGCCCCAGAGGAGACGTTCGAGATAGAAGAATTCGCAGACGACATCGAACGTAGCCTCGATGTAGATGCTGCTGCGGCGGAGATCGAGGTCAAGGGTACGGACGAACTCGGGCCGGTTGAGGGCTTGGACATGGTGGAGGGCCTCGTCAATAAGGAGACGATGAGCCGCACCGATGACGAAGTCGCTCAGGATCCGGAGGTCGAAAGCGCATCCAAGCTCGCCGATAAGGAGTTCTTGGGAGATCGGCCGCCAACTGGCGAGGCCGCCATGCCCTGGGATGACTCAGCGGATGATGCGGCGGCGCAGGTCGGAGGTCTGGCGGCGGAGCCGGACGCGACGCCTGCCGGAACTGAGGGGAGCGATGTCTTCACGGAATCCACGCTCGATGGCCTGGCGGCCGCCGACCCCGCGTTCGATTTGCTGGGCGAGGGTGATGGCCTGGATTTCGATTTGGAGGGCATGGATGACTGGACGCCCGGCTTCATGGAGGGTGATGCACCCGCCGGCGAGCAAGCGGAACCGGCGCCCGTAGAAGGCGGCCTCGAAGGAGATGGCGACTTCTCCATCGACTTCGTGGGATCCGCTGCGTCGGGGACGCCGTCCAGCGAAGGACCGACCGATCTGAAGTCTCCCGAGGTGCCTGCCGCGGGTAAGGGATTGGTCACCGAGACGATGGCCGAGTTGTACGTGGACCAGGGGCTGTTCGATGAAGCTCTTCGCGTCTATCGCGAGCTAGCCGAGAGCCGTCCCGGCGATGAACGAATCGCCGCCCGGATCACCGAACTGGAGCAGCGGGTCGAGCAGGATACAGACTCGGCTTCTGACAGCTTCGGCCTGGGTGATCTCCTCGAGCTGACAGAGCCCCGCGCCCCGGCCGAAACGGATGCCGGGGCTGAACCCGAGCCCGTGGCAGCCGCGCCAGAAGCTCCTGAGCCCACACCGCCGCCTGAGCCTGCGGCGCCGGAACCGGTCGCCGTCACCGAGCCGACTTTTGCCGAAGAGACGACTGAGACCGCAACGCCGGAGCCGGCGGTTGCAATCTCCGGAGACTTCGCGTTCGAAGACGAGGCCCCGGTCGCAGGCTTCGAGCATCTCGATCCGTTCGCCGCTTCGTTCGAAGTCATGGCGAAGCCAGATGAGGTGGGAATGCCCGAGGTACCCGAGGCAGAACCGGCAGCTCCAGCGCCAGCTGCCGAAGCGGCAGCCGTTGCCACTGAGGACTGGGAGGTTACTGAGCCCGCCGAGGCGGTACCGGCCGCAGAACCCGAACCGGCTCCCGAGCCAATGCCGGCCGAGCCCTTCGCGTTCGAGGCCGAACCGGAGCCCGTCCCCGAGCCGACGCCCACGGAACCGATCCAGCTCGAATCGGAACCCGAGCCGATTCCCGAGCCGACGCCGGCGGGGCCTGGCGTGTTCGAGGCAGAACCCGAACCGAGCGAAATCGAGTTCGTCCAACCGCCCGAGCCGACCGAACCCGAGCCTGTCCCGGCGGTGGCCGAACCTATCGCCTTCGAACCACCTCCCGAGCCCGATCCTGTTCCCATCACTTTGGATCCTGAGCCGGAGTTCGGAGTCGTCGAGCCGACCGACTCCGAGCTGCCTCCAGAGCCGTCACTCGCTGAACCGGTATCGCTCCAGACCCCCAGCGAGTCCGCCGGTATCGATCCGATAGCGGACATAAGGGACGTCGAGCCCGTGGAGCTGGAACCGGCCGAAACCGCGCCGGCAGACGACGAGCCATTGGGACTGCAGCCCGTTGGAATAGAGCCCGTCGCTCCGGATGCCACGGCGGAGCAACCAGAGGCGGTGTCCATCCCGAGCATCGAGGACTATCTGTCCGGACTGCTCACCTACAAGCCGGGGCAGGGTAAGGCAGAGACCGCACCACCTGCCACCACAGAAGAACCGACTGTTGATGGAGCCCAGGCCGAGCCCTCAGAGAGCGACTCGCGCTCCGGGGGCGATGACGAGGACCTCGATCAGTTCCAGGAGTGGCTGAAGGGTCTCAGAACCTGACCGTTGGCGTCGTCCACGGCCCTAACCTCAACCTGGTGGGGTCGCGGGAGCCGGAGACCTACGGTCAGGAGAATCTGGAGTCGATCAACTCCCGCATTTCCGAACGGGCCACCCGGCTCGGCGTCAGGATCTCGGTCTACCAATCCAACATCGAAGGCGAGCTGGTCGACTGGATTCAGGATGCGTCCGGACGCTGCGACGGACTGCTCGTCAATGCCGGCGGATACACACATACCAGCGTGGCGATCCGCGATGCCCTTTCAGCGGTCGAAGTTCCTTTTGTCGAGGTCCATATCAGCAACGTCTTCGCACGAGAGCCGTTCCGGCACCATTCACACCTCTCCGATATCGCTGTCGGCCTCGTCGCCGGCTTCGGTGGCGACAGCTATATCCTCGCGCTCGAAGGTCTGGTCGCTTACCTTCGTCGCTGATGAGCACGACAGAAGACACAGCCGCTCGGCGGCTTTCCAAAGTGCGCGAGAAGATCGTCGAGCGCGGACTTCGCGGGCTATTGGTCTCTCGTCTTCCGAACCTGCGTTACCTCACCGGTTTCAGCGGATCAAACGGCTGGCTTCTCTTGGGTGAAGAGCAGGCCGTCTTCTTTACGGATGGTCGCTATCAGCAGCAGGTCGAGGAAGAGATCCCGGGCGACGTCGGCATCGAGGTGCAGGTTCCCCGAGAAGGGCTGCTGGCGGAGCTAGCGAAGCGAGCGCAGCTGGAGTTCGGTGGGTCAGGGCTGGGCTTCGAAGGCCGTTACCTGCCTTACGACGACTGTGCGCGACTCCGCGAAGAGGCGTCGGCGGTGAAATGGGAGTCCGTATCGGGAGTCGTGGAAGAGCTCCGGGCGGTGAAGGAGCCCGGTGAGGTTGCCGCGATAGAAAGAGCTGCTGCCATAGCGGAACAGGGCCTGCGTGAGACACTAGCCGTCGTAGAGATCGGCATGCGTGAAGCGGACATCGCTGCCGAGCTCGAATACCGTTTGGTCCGCTTGGGAGCGGAGCGCCCCGCCTTCGAGACGATCGTCGCCAGTGGCCCCCGCAGCGCGCTGCCGCACGCTTCGACTGGTTCGCGGCAACTTGCCAACGGTGACTTGCTGCTTGTCGACTTTGGCGTCCGCTGGAGCGGCTACAACTCCGACATCACACGAACCTATTGCGTCGGGGAAGCTACACCCAGGCAGATTCAGATCTACGATCTTGTCCTCGCGGCGCAGGCCAGCGCATGCGACGCCTTGCGGCCGGGATGCGAGGCCGACCAGGTGGATGCCGCTGCGCGGGGGATCTTCGAGGCGGAGGGGCTCGGTGAGTACTTCGTGCACAGCACGGGGCATGGGTTGGGAATGGAGGTCCACGAGGCCCCATCGCTGAGGCGCAACGGCGCGGAGACGGTCCAGGCTGGAATGGTTGTAACCGTGGAGCCTGGCCTCTACTTTCCTGGCTGGGGCGGGGTCCGGATCGAGGACGACGTGCTGGTGACCGACCGTGGGGC
Organism: Gemmatimonadota bacterium; assembly: GCA_039586795.1. Lineage (GTDB taxonomy): Bacteria > Gemmatimonadota > Gemmatimonadetes > Palauibacterales > KS3-K002 > Kutchimonas. The sequence goes on along the minus strand of JBDHJS010000008.1, from coordinate 32,781 downwards.
ACGGTCGCTTGTCGATCTGGAGAGGGACCGGCTCCAGGCCCTGCCGCTTTAGGGGGTTTTGGGCCATCTTACCGGGGCCCGCAATTCAGATAGAGTGATAGGACTTGGACTGGCATGGCATCGACGGCAGATTTCCGTAACGGGATGGTTTTGCAGATCGACGGGGAACTCTACTCCCTCACCTACTTCCAGCATGTGAAGCCGGGGAAGGGGGGAGCCTTCGTCCGCACGAAGCTCAAGAACGTGATGACCGGGGCGGTCATTGATAAGACTTTTCGCGCCGGCGAGAAGGTCGAGGAGATTCGCCTTGTTAGGAAGCCGGTTCAGTTCAGCTACACTGATGGCCAGTTCTACTACTTCATGGACCAGGAGACGTTCGAACAGATTCCGTTACCAGCCGATACGATCGGTGACGACCAGCTGGTCTACCTCAAAGAGAACATGATGTGCGAGGCTCTCACCCGAGACGATCACCCGCTCTCAGTTGAGCTGCCGTTCTTCGTCGAGCTCGAGGTCGCCGAGACAGAGCCCGGGGTCCGCGGCGACACCGCGCAGGGCGGCACCAAGCGTGCCAAGCTCGAGACCGGTGCCATCGTTCAGGTTCCGCTGTTCGTCGAGATAGGCGATGTAATCAAGGTCGATCGTCGCGAGAACAAGTACTTGGAGCGCGTCAGCTCATGATCAATCTGAATCTAGTCAAGCGTCTGATCGAGGCGGTGGAGAACAGCGAGATCGATACGCTGGAGTTGTCTCGCTGGGGCACCAAGATCCGCATCTCGAAGGCACCGCCTGTGGCAGGAGCCGGAAACGCGAGCAGCCCGCCTCCGATGTACTATGCGGCGCCAGCGCCGGTACCGGCGCCACCAGCTCCGGTCGCGGAGGAGACTGCCGCCGCGCCGCCGCCCACGCCTGCGGCAGCGCCGGCGTCGAACCTGGCCGAGGTCGAGTCGCCGATGGTCGGCACATTCTACCGTGCTCCGGCGCCCGACGCCGATCCCTACGTCCAGGTCGGCGACCGTGTGAGTGTGGGCCAGACGCTCTGCATCCTCGAGGCAATGAAGTTGATGAACGAGTTGGAGGCGGAGGTCGGCGGCACGATAAAAGAGATTTGCGTCGAGAACGCCGAGCCTGTCGAGTACGGGCAAGTGCTGTTTCGAATCGCCCCTGATTGATCGGGCCCTAGCCGCTGTCGCATAGCGCCAGAGGATCCAGCCTTTGTTCCAGAAAGTTCTGATCGCCAATCGCGGGGAAATCGCACTCCGCGTCATTCGCGCCTGTAGGGAGCTGAATATCCCGACGGTCGCGGTGCACTCCGAGGCCGATCGCGAATCGCTGCACGTCCGCTTCGCCGACGAGGACATCTGCATCGGGCCGCCTCCCGCCGAGGCTAGCTACCTGAACATCCCGCGCATCATCGCCGCCGCCGAAATCACAGGCGCCGATGCGATCCATCCCGGTTACGGGTTCCTGGCCGAGAACGCCGAGTTCGCTGAGATCTGCGAACGTTCTAACATCACCTTCATCGGGCCCACGGCGGCACAGATCCGCAAGATGGGCGACAAGGTGGAGGCGCGGCGGACCATGTCTGCCGCTGGCGTACCGGTTATTCCCGGTACCGAAGATGCCATCGCAGATGTCGGGAAGGCTCGAAAGGCGGCTGCGGAGATCGGCTTCCCGGTCATGATCAAAGCTTCCGCCGGTGGCGGCGGCAAGGGGATGCGTATCGCCCGCTCGGCCGACGAATTCGACAAACTTTTCAAGATGGCGGGCATCGAGGCCCAAGCTGCGTTCGGTAACGGCGCGCTGTATATCGAGAAATTGCTTGAGAACGTGCGCCACATAGAGATACAGGTCGTCGGCGATCGCCAGGGCAAGGGCGTTCACCTGAACGAGCGCGACTGCTCTGTCCAGCGGCGTCACCAGAAACTGATCGAGGAATCACCCAGCCCGGCGGTGACGCCGGAGCTGAGAAATGCGATGGGCGAGGCCGCCGTGCGCGGCGTCGAAGCCATCGGCTACGTCGGGGCCGGCACGATGGAATTCCTGCTGGCCCGTGATGGCCAGTTCTACTTCCTAGAGATGAACACCCGCATCCAGGTCGAGCACCCGGTAACCGAAGAGGCGACGGGATACGACCTGGTCAAAGAGCAAATCGCTGTTGCCGCCGGCGAGCCGCTGTCGATTCCAGACGACGTGAAGCTGCTCTGCCATGCCATCGAGTGTCGCATAAATGCCGAGGACCCGGCCAACGACTTTCGCCCTTCGCCGGGCACGATCACTACATTCCATCCGCCCGGCGGCCCCGGAGTTCGCGTCGATACACACCTGTACGCAGGATATCAGGTGCCGCCATACTATGACTCCTTGATTGCCAAACTCATCGTTCGTGCCGCGACCCGCGAGGAGGCGATCGAACGCGCGCGGCTCGCCCTCGACATGTTTGTCATCGAGGGTGTGCACACAACGATCCCGTTTCTGGCCACTGTGCTCGATCACCCCGAATTCCGTGCGGGCCAGATCGACACTCACTTTCTGGAACGATACCGAGCGCCAGACCTGGAGCCGGTCACTGCACCATGAACATCGACGTACTCTGGACGCCATCTGAGATCGAGCAGGTGCAGATTCAGGACCGCACCGTCGTGGTCATCGATGTGCTTCGTTCAGGTACGACGATCGCAACCGCCATCCAGAACGGCGCGAAGGCGGTCGTGCCCGCAGACTCCACCGAAAAGGCGATCCGCATCGCCCAGTCAATCGGCCGCGAGAACGTGATCCTGTGCGGCGAGCAAGGCGGCGAACAGATCGAGGGATTCGATTTCGGTAACTCACCGGCAGACTTCACACCACCAGTCGTCGGCGACCGCACGCTGGTGATGAGCACGACGAACGGCACCCACACGATCGCGCAGCTCTCCGCGGCTGGTGTCGTGTACGTTGGTGCCCTGGTGAACTTGACCGCGCTGGGTAGTCGTTTGAGCGAGTCCAGCAGCGATCCGCTCGTGATATGCGCTGGCCGCCGTGGCCGCGTCAGCGTGGAGGATGCCTTGTGCGCTGGGCTCCTCGTCAATGCTGTTATCGAGAACACGCGGCAGGCCAAGCTGCCGGAACCGGAGCTGCTAGACGGTGCCGCCGCCGCCCATGCGCTGGCGATGGAGCTGTCGCCGGTCGACGCCCATTTGCTGGGAAACACCGCGGGCGGCCGTTCGCTCGCCTCGATCGGACAGAGCAGCGACATCGAACTGTGTGCGAAGGTAGATTCGGTTCCCGTGGTTCCGGTGCTGCGGGATCGTCAGATAGTCAAGTATAAGTGATGGTAGTGCCGGGGATTCCCCGAAGTCGATTCGAGAATTCCCGGCAAGGAGATGGGTGATGGGTGGCGGGGCAGATGACCGAACGCAGAACATCCTGATCGGCGTTGGCCTGATCGCGATAGGCTTCTTCACATTCCTCAGCCTGTTGCCGGTCGAACTGATCGGTGAGGGCCTGCGCGATACGTTCTCCTCGGGTAACCTCGTCGGTGAAGTCGGCGCCGCGGTCCGCCGTGCCATAGTTGGATCGTTCGGTATCGCCGCCGCAGTGACGCCGTTCTTCCCGCTGCTCTGGGGATTCTGGAGCCTCGACCGCATCGAACGCTCCGAGACCGCTCGCTGGACGATCTTCTTCGCCGTCATCCTCATCATCGTTCCACCACTGCTCGCCTCTTTCGCCTATCCAGCTGGCGGCGCACCCGTCTGGTTGGTCGGCGGCTACGGAGCATGGGCCGGCGGCATTCTCGAGTCCATTCTATCGTGGGTCGGCGCTGCCCTGGTTCTGACCGTGCTGCTCGTTTACGTCATCATCCTGTTGCTCGGAATGGGGCCTTTCCAGGCCATCGCAAGCGGAGCTGTGATCTTCTGGCATGGCGCCGAAGCGGCCTGGCGTGCGCTCAAAGGAGCAGGGAGCAGAGCGGCAAAAGAGCTGGGCGAGCTGAAGGAGAGCCTGGCAAGAGGCTGGGAGTGGTTGAGTCAGCGGTTGGCGCGCGCACCGAAGCGGAGATTCCTCTCCGGCCTCGGTGCGGGGCGTGGGGGCGAGAGCGAGCCCGAAGACGAAGGCGATGATGAAGAAGTGCCGCGGACGATGCCCGCCGTTTCGAAGTGGGAGGAGAAGAAACCCGCAAAGAAGAAGGCCAAGAAGGCCGAGGCTCAGCCGGACTTGTTCGGAGATACCAGCATCAGCGCGGACGAAGAACTGCCGCCCATCGATCTCCTGTCACGACCCCCGGTTCAGACCTACAAAGTCAGCACCCAGATGCTCGACGAGCTTGGCCAGACGCTCGTCGACACCCTCGCCACCTTCAAGGTAGAGGGTACGATCGCAGGTCGTACGACCGGCCCCGTCGTCACACAGTTCGAGGTCGTCCCGGCCTCCGGTGTGAAGGTCGGGAAAATCGCCGGACTGGCAGACGACCTCGCCCTGGGGCTCAAAGCACCCTCCATTCGCATCATCGCGCCCATTCCAGGGAAGGGTGCCGTCGGCGTGGAAGTTCCGAATCCCGAACGCAAGATCGTCTATCTGCGCGAGATCTTGGAATCGGATGCCTACGGGTCCAGCAAGGCAGAACTGCCGCTCGCCCTTGGCGAGGACGTCACGGGTCGCCACGATATCGCCGACCTGGCGAAGATGCCTCATTTGCTGATCGCCGGCGTGACCGGGTCGGGTAAGTCGGTGTGCATCAACGCCATCATCTCCAGCCTGATCTATCGCTACACACCGGAGCAGCTTCGGCTGCTGCTCATCGATCCCAAGATGGTCGAATTGGGTGGCTACAACGTGCTGCCGCACCTCCGGCACCCGGTCGTCACCGATAATCGGGATGCGGCGACTGTGCTCAAGTGGCTGGTCTACGAGATGGAACGCCGCTACGAGATCCTCTCCGTCAACTATTCGAGAAACCTGCGAGAGTACAATCGCCGCATCGCCCGTGGGATCCCGATTAAGGCGCCGGCGTCGCAGGGTGGGGAAGTCGTCGATGATCCTGAGGTGCTCCCCTACATAGTCCTGTTCGTTGACGAGCTGGCCGACCTGATGATGACCGTACAGAACGAAGTCGAGCGGCCTCTCGCCTACCTTGCGCAGAAAGCTCGAGCCACAGGGATCCACCTCGTCGTCGCTACGCAGCGGCCCTCCGTCAACGTCATCACGGGGCTGATCAAGGCGAACTTCCCGTGCCGCATCGCGTTCCGCGTCGCCTCCAAGGTGGACAGCCGGACGATCATCGATCAGAACGGCGCGGAGACTCTGCTTGGCAATGGCGACATGCTGTTCATGCCGCCCGGCCAATCTGAGCCGGTCCGCATCCAGGGGACGTTCGTCTCCACCGACGACACCGAACGACTCATGGAGTGGTATCGGTTGCGCGAGGAGGCGCGCGAAGAGAAAGAGGAGGAAGACATCCTCGAATCCGTGCGCGAGCTGGAAGAGGCCGAGCTCGAAGGCGATGGCGAAGACATCGGGGACCGCGATGCTCTATTCCGACGCGCCGGCGAAGTCGTCATCCAACACCAGCAGGGCTCGACCAGCCTCCTGCAGCGTCGCCTGAAGATCGGATATGGCCGGGCGGCGAGGATCGTCGATCAATTGGAGCAGGCAGGGATCGTTGGGCCGTCTGAGGGGTCGAAACCTAGAGAAGTATTGGTTACACTTGAAGAACTAGAGAGAATATGCTCCGCCGGAGGCGGCTAGACCGGGATGGGTACGATGACGAACGTGCTGACGATCTTGATGCTGGTTACGCTGCAGGGCCTACAGGACCAGGCCCGAGCGATTGAAATACTCGATGAAGCTGCGTCGGCTTACGAGCGTGTTGCGACGCTGAAGTCGGACTTTGTGCAGAAGATCACGATCCCGGCTCTCGAGACCGAGAAGGAAGGGCGCGGCGTCGTTTACCAGAAGAAACCGAACTACTTCCTGATGAAGTTCGAAGATCCGACGGGCGACGTGGTTGTTGCCGACGGAGAGTGGTTCTGGATGTACTATCCCAGCGCACAGCCCGACCAGGTGATCCGGACGCCCATCGACCAGAGCGGCGAGCGCGCCACGCTCGGCCAGAGCTTCGTGATCAACCCGAGCGAACGCTACGTGGCAACGTACGTAAAGGAAGAGAACGTTGGTGACCGTCCCGCCTATCTTCTCTCGCTCGTCCCGAAATTCGACGCACCCTACACGTTGGTTCGCGTCTGGATCGACGCACAGGACTTCCTCGTACGCAAATTCGAAGTTCATGAGGAGAACGAGACGGTTCGCGTGCTGACGCTGCGCAACGTCGAGGCCGGTATCGACCTTCCCAACGAGCTATTCGCATTCACTCCACCGCCCGGTGTCGAGGTGTACACCCGGTGAGATTCTCTGTCATCACGCTCGGTTGCGACAAGAACACCGTCGACTCTGAGCGCATGGTGGCTTCGCTGGTAAGCCACGGGGCGGACTATACCCCTGATCCATCCGAGGCAGAGCTGCTGCTCGTCAACACGTGCGCCTTCATCGATGCGGCGAAGGAAGAGTCGATCGATACGTTGCTAGAAGCGGCTCGCCTGAAGGATTCGGGTCCCTTGCGGACGCTCGTCGCCGTTGGCTGTATGGTCGAGCGTTACCGCCAGGAATTGCAGGATACGCTGCCCGAGGTCGATCTCTTCCTTGGTCTCCAGGATCTGCCCGATCTGGTGCCGCAGCTCGTCGTTCGCGGCTTGCTCGACAAGAGAGTGCACACTCACCCGGGCTCGCGCCTTCCCACGGGCGGCCTCCGCCATGTCTCTTATATGAAGGTGAGCGAAGGGTGTGATCACAAATGCGCGTTTTGCGCGATCCCGTTGTGGCGCGGCCGCCACCGGTCCTTCGCGCCCGATGCCCTGGTCGAGGAGGCGCGAGCCCTGGATGCACGAGGCGTGGTTGAGCTCAACCTTGTCGCTCAAGACCTCGCTCACTATGGCCGTGATCTGGAGGGCGGTGCGGGCCTGCACCGACTGGTCTCCCGGCTCCTCGAAGCGACCGACATCCCCTGGTTCCGGCTGCTCTACATCTACTCGGCCGGCCTACGACCGGACCTGGTGGAGTTGATGGCTCGTGAGGATCGGCTGCTGTCCTACATAGACATGCCTATCCAGCACGCCTCCCGGCGCATGCTGGAAGCGATGCGGCGGCCGGAGCGTCCCGATCGATTGCGGGAGAAGATTACCTGGCTGCGCTCCGAGATCCCAGATCTCGCCCTCCGCACCACGGTTCTTGTCGGCTTTCCCGGAGAAACCGAGGAAGACTTTGAAGCGTTGCTCGAGTTCATCGGCGAGATGCGATTCGATCACTTGGGGGCGTTCGCCTATTCACCTCAGAAAGGAACGCCAGGCGCCGAGATGCCCGATACGATCCCCGATTCGGTCAAGGCGGAACGGCTGTCCTTGATCGAGGAGATGCAGCGTTCCATCGTGGCGGCCAACAACCAGTCGTACATCGGCAAGCAGGTACAGGTGCTGGTCGACCGCACAGGGGATCAGATAGAGGCCCGGCTACGGAGTCAGGCCTACGAAATCGATGGTCTGGTATATCTTTCGTCCGAAACTCCGCTTGAACCGGGTGACCTGGTTCAGGCAAGAGTAGACGGTGCCGATGATGCGGATCTTTGGGCTGCCGCCGAGGGACAACTTCAACCGTCGCGGCAGCCGACCGCTCACACCGAATCGGCCGTCTTAGACCTTCAAACCGCATGGGGCAGATGAAGTCCGGAAAGCGTTCTCAGGAACTTTTCAATCGCGCACGGCAGGTTACGCCGGGCGGAGTTAGTTCGCCGGTGCGAGCCTTCGGCGCCGTGGGTGGTGAGCCGTTCTTTACGGCAAGCGGCAACGGATCCCGGCTGACCGACGTAGATGGTACAGAGTATATCGACTACGTCTTGTCGTGGGGCCCGCTAATCCTCGGTCACGCGCACCCTGAGGTCAGCGAGGCCGTCGAGCGAGCGGCCCGTAAGGGCACGCACTACGGTACGCCGACGCCCGAGGAAGTCGAGTTGGCCGAGAAGGTCGTCGAGGTCGTGCCTTCCGTTGAGGTCGTGCGATTCGTGAGCAGTGGCACCGAGGCGACGATGTCCGCCGTGCGGCTGGCCCGCGCGTTCACCGGACGGGACTACATCCTGAAGTTTGAGGGATGCTACCACGGCCACGGTGACAGCTTTCTCGCCAAAGCTGGCTCCGGCCTGGCTACGCTTGGCATACCAACCACGCCAGGTGTGCCCGGTGCGACCAGCGAGCTAACGATCACCGTGCCATTCAACGACCGAGGCGCCGTCGAGGAGGTCGTGTCCAACTTCGGTGATCAACTGGCCGCCGTTATCGTCGAGCCGGTCGTCGGCAACTCGGGGCTGATTCTCCCCGAGCCGGGGTACCACGAATTCTTGCGCGAGGTGACGCGTCGTTGCGGTGCCTTGTTGATCTTCGATGAGGTGATGACGGGCTTCCGCGTTGCGCTGGGCGGTGCCCAGCAGCGCTACGCCATCGACCCGGACCTGACGACCCTTGGCAAGGTGATCGGAGCTGGATTCCCGGTGGGTGCGTACGGCGGCAAGCGCGAGATCATGTCCCGGATCGCGCCGGAGGGCGATGTTTATCAGGCCGGAACGCTCTCCGGGAATCCCGTGGCCATGGCCGCCGGTCTTGCTCAGTTGGCGGTTCTCGAGCGCGAAACCCCATACGGCGATCTGGAAACCAAGGCGTCTCGACTCGTCGAAGGGATTATCGAGGCGGCGGGTCGTCACGGAGTGCCCGCTAGTGGTTCGGCCATAGGCTCGATGTTTGGGGTCTTTTTCGTGCCGGGACCGGTCCGCAACTTCGAGCAGGCTGCCGCCGTAGACCGCGATTTCTTCGGGCGATACTATGGCGCGTGTCTCGATGGTGGCATCTTCTTCGCGCCGTCGCCGTTCGAAGCGGGTTTCTTCTCCATTGCGCATAGCGATGGAGACATTGACGCGACGCTCGACGTCGTCGATACCGCGCTCGCTAAAGCCGTAGAGGGCGCGTAGATTCAGATTCCTCAGCGAAATTGATGGCATATATGAAGCAAGCAGCGACAGACGCTCGGATAGAGCACCGCCTCGGCACCCGCCGCGTAACGATTGGAGATATACCCGTCGGCGGCGGCGCGCCCATCTCGATACAATCGATGACGTTGACCAGTCCCGTCGATGTGAAAGGCTCCATCGAGGAGATCCAGCGACTGGCCGACGCCGGCGTCGACATCGTTCGAACGGCCGTGCCCAACGAAGCGGCAGCCGATTGTCTGCCTGAGTTGGTCAAGAACTCGCCGGTCCCGCTGGTCGCCGACATCCACTTCAACTACCAGCTGGCCATCAAGGCTGCCGAGGCCGGCGTGGCAAAGTTGAGACTGAACCCCGGGAACATCGGTGGCGCGGAGCGCGTGCGAGCTGTGGTCGACGCCGCCCGTGAGCGTGGCCTGCCGATTCGCATCGGTGTCAACGCCGGGTCGCTCGAGCGCGACCTGCTGGCTGAGTTCGGAAAGCCTACCGCCGAAGCGATGGTCGAGAGCGCGAGACGCCACGTGCGCGTGCTGGAAGATCAGAACTTCCACGACATCGTCATCTCGTTGAAAGCATCGCACGTTCCCCTGATGATCGACGCGTACCGTCTCGCAGCGCAGAACTTCGACTACCCGCTGCATCTCGGCGTGACCGAAGCCGGCACGCCGCGCGCCGGCAACATAAAGTCGGCGATCGGTATCGGCACGTTGCTCGCCGAAGGGATCGGCGATACGCTCCGCGTGTCGCTTTCCGCCGACCCGGTAGAAGAAGTGCACGCCGCCCGCACGATTCTCGAATCGCTGGACCTGAGACGCGAGAGCATCCGCATCGTCGCTTGCCCCGGCTGCGGTCGCCTGCAGGTCGATCTGATCAAGCTGGCTGAAGAGGTCGAGGAACGAACGCGTGACATTCGTAAGCCGCTCACGGTGGCGGTCATGGGCTGCGCCGTGAATGGTCCCGGTGAAGCGCGCGAGGCGGATATCGGTATCGCCGGGGGTAAGGGAGAGGGACTGCTTTATGTGCGGGGAGAGGTCGCCCGTAAGGTGCCGGAAGCGGAGATCGTCGATGCGCTGATCGAACTGATAGACGAGGTAGAGCCCGACCCCGATCATTCAAGTGAAGCGACGGGGTCGATGACCTGGACTCCCGATTGGGACGACGACCGCGAAGCGTCTTCCTGAACGATCAATTCCCTTTAGGTAGCAATGGCCAACAAGAAAGAAGTAAAGGTCGGAGTTGTCGGTTGTGGCGCCATAGCCCAGCTTGTCCACCTCCCCGTCATCCAGGGGATGGAAGGCGTCAACGTCGTCGCCGTATGCGACGATAACCTGCCGAAGGCGAAACTCGTCGGCGAGCGGTTCGATGTGCCCTTCGTCGGTGCGAGTATGGACGACCTCCTCGAGCAGAAACTGGACGCGGTCCTCGTGTGCACGCCGAACAGCGTGCATGCCGAGCACTCCCAGGCAGCGCTTGCCGCCGGAGTCGACGTGCTCTGTGAGCGACCGCTGGGAACCGACAAACAGCAGGTGGCCGATACGCTCCAGGTGGCGAATAAAGCGGAACGCACTCTCATGGTGGCCAACAACCACCGCTTTCGCCCCGACGCCTGGGCGCTGCGTCGGTTCATCTCGGCCGGCGAGCTGGGGACGATCTTCCACATCCACTCCAGCTGGCAGCGTCGGCGCGCCCGTCGGCCCAGGGTGAGCGAGTGGCGCCGCAGCCGTGAGAAAGGCGGCGGTGTGCTCATGGACCTTGGGGTCACAATTCTCGATGCCTCCCTTTGGCTGGTCGATTACCCAAGGCCCAAGCGTCTGACGGCTTACCTTACCGACAGCGATGAGAGCGGCGTGGATGACTCGGCCGTCATTCTCATGCGCCTGGAAGGCGAAATGACGTTCGGCATCGCCGTCACCTGGAACCTCGCCGCCATCGAGGATCGCAACAACCTGGTCGCCCTGGGGACAGAAGGATCCGGCACCCTGTCGCCGTTCGTCGTTCAGAAGGAGACGGGCGGAAAAGTCGTTGACGTCACACCTCGTCTGGCCCCCGGGACCGAGAACGTCTACAGGGCGTCGTATCGCAGAGAGCTCGACTACTTCATCGGCGCCGTCAGAGGAGAGCGCCAGGAACCGCTGCCCACAGAGCAGGAAACTCTGCTCGGCATCATCGACGCCTGCTATAAGTCGTCGGAGGAAAGGCGCGAGATCGTCTTGTGAAGCTCAGGATTCCTCCCAGAACGAAGGAACTGGGGCTTCCACTCGCCAGTGGCGTTCTGCTCAGCCTCTCCTTCCCGCCTTTCCATCTCTTGTTGCCGCCGTTCGTGGCGCTGGTCCCTTTCCTTGTATTCGTCGGTCGCGCACCGCAGAACCGCGAGGGCGGTATCACCGTTCGTTGGGCCAGCTTCTGGATGGGCGTCGTCTATTTCGGAACGGTGTTCTACTGGTTGTTCACCGCGCTGGTCTACTACACCTGGCTGTCGCTGCTCGGTTACCTGATCACCGTAGGGGTTCTCTCGACTTTCCTCTCCGTCGCCGGCTGGGCGATCCACCAGTTTAGGGCGCGGCATTCGGTTCCGTTCTGGATCTCGGCGCCCGTTTTTTGGACGGCGGCCGAGTGGGTTCAGGGGCATCTGGGTGACCTGGCGTTCCCTTGGCTTGGTCTGGGAAACACCCTCAGCGGCTTTCCCGTCCTCGTCGGTTTCGCAGACGTGACTGGCGTCCGCGGCGTGGCGTTCTGGCTGGTCCTCATCAACAGCCTGATCGCCGAGTGGTGGCTGGCCGGGATGCCTCGGCGCTGGCCGCGTCGCGCGGTTGCTCTGGCTGTCGTTCTCCTGATTCCGATCGGCTACTCGGTGGTCCGCTGGTCGACGCTCGACACGCGTCCGGCGGCCCGCGTTCTCGTCGTGCAGCCGAACATCCCGGAAGACCTCAAGCTCGAGCGACAAGCGGCCGTCGACTCCAGCTACACGGCGATCAACAACCTGACCCGCGCGCAACTCGACTCGGCGCCCATCGTACAGCTCGTCGCCTGGCCCGAAACGGCGCTACCGACTTTCGCCCGCAACGCGCCGCAGTGGGTCGCGTGGGCGGAAGACTTGGCGCGCACCTACGACGTGTCGTTGTTGTACGGCGCCGTCGATGTCGAGTACTTCCCGGATCGCAGTTACGACTACTACAACGCGGCGCTCTTCGTTAACTCCGATGGCGTGACCAACGGCCTCTATCGTAAGCACTACCTGGTTCCCATCGTCGAGCGGGTTCCGTATGTCCCGGTCGCCTGGATGCGGAGCCTGCGACAGAAAGCCTACGAGGAGGAGTGGCGCATTCCGCTCGTCGGCCGCGTCAGCACCTTCCTCCGTTGGTTCGGCGGCTTCGGGCGCGGCCAGGAGGAACCGGTATTTCAGATCGATGGCGCTGGATTCGGCGTGCTGATCTGTTACGAGTCGGTCTTCGCCCAACTGTCTCGTACTTACCGGCGGAACGGCGCCGACTTCCTGGTTAACATCACCAACGATGCCTGGTTCGGTCGCGAGCGGCCCTGGTGGAGCCGCACCGCAGCCCTCTTTCAGCATCCGTCTCATCTGGTGATGCGCGCCATCGAGACGCGCATGGGCATTGCCCGGGCTGCCAACACCGGTATCTCCTTCTTCGTCGATCCTCGGGGCCGGATCTCGCAGGCAACTCGCCTTTTCGAGCCGGCCACCCGCGTCGGTACGGTCACGACCACCGACGGGCTGACGCTGTATGCTCGATTTGGGGATTGGCCGGGGTGGCTCTCGGCGCTTTCCGCTCTGGGCCTGGCGCTGTGGATGTGGTGGTCTGGGCGGAGGCGGGCACGGAATCTCTGAGTCCCCACCTTCTCCATTGAGTATTGGGTGTTAGATATTTAACATTATCTACGCCGCCTTGCCCGCCCTTGACCACCTGCTAAATTTCGCTCGCTGCCCCCCACACAGGGGGGCTTGCTTGTCTCGCACGACCTAGAAAACTAAGGGTAGCAGTATGAAAGAGGGCATACACCCCGAGTACAAGACCGCGGTGGTTACCTGCGCGTGTGGCAACAGCTTCACCACGCGGTCTACGCTCGAGTCGATCCACGTTGAGATCTGCTCGGCCTGCCATCCGTTCTTCACCGGCCGCCAGAAGCTTGTGGACACGGCGGGTCGTGTGGAGCGGTTCCGTAAGAAGTACGGTGACACGCCTGGCCAGAAGAAGGGCAAAAAGTCCAAGGCGAAGGCGAAGGCCGAAGCGCAGCCGGTGTCAGCACCGGCCGGCGAAGAGCAGGCGGAGTAACCGCGAGGCCTTCGCGGCCCCGGTGGTGGCGGACTGATGTCGAAGGACGAACAGCTGAGGGGTAAGGTCCGGGCCGCCCTGGAGCGCCGCGACGAGCTGGGACAGCAGCTGGCTGACCCGGCGGTTATCGGCGATCCGGAAAAGCTACGCCAGGTAGCCCAGGAGCATGCCGGGCTGGAAGAGATCGGCCGGGCTGGGGCAGAGCTCCTCAAGCTCGATGACGAGCTGGAGCAGGCCCTGGAGCTCAGCAAGGCTACCGACGACAAAGAGCTCACCGAGTTAGCGCGGGCTGAGGCCGAGGAGCTAGGCGAGCGGATCGCCGCCCTCGAGGTCGAAGCCCGCGATTTGTTAGTGCCCAAGGACCCCCTCGATGACCGCGCTGCGGTGATCGAGATACGAGCCGGTACCGGAGGTGATGAGGCCGGTCTCTTCGCCGCGGATCTCTACCGCATGTACACCCGCTTCGCCGACAAGAGTCACTGGAAGGTCGAGGTCCTTTCCACCAGCGAAGGCACGTTGGGTGGTATCAAGGAGATCACCTTCGTCGTCCGTGGCAAGAACGTTTATGGCATGCTGCGTTATGAATCGGGCGTTCATCGCGTGCAGCGGGTGCCCGAGACCGAGAGCCAGGGGCGCATTCACACTTCCGCCGCCAGTGTCGCCGTGTTGCCGGAAGCCGAAGAGGTGGACATCGCCATCAATCCAGAGGAACTGAAGATCGATGTCTTCCGCTCCTCCGGCCCGGGAGGCCAGAGTGTCAATACGACCGACTCGGCGGTGCGCATCACTCACGTTCCCAGCGGCACGGTAGTGACGTGTCAGGATGAGAAGTCTCAGCACAAGAACAAAGCTCGCGCCATGAAGGTCCTGCGCAGCCGCTTACTCGACATGAAGGTCGCCGAGCAGGAGGCGGAGCGTGCCGCGGAGCGGCGCTCGCAGATCAGCACGGGAGACCGCTCGGCCAAGATTCGCACGTACAACTTCCCGCAGAGCCGCGTGACCGATCATCGCATCTCTCTCACGCTCCACCGCCTTCAGGAGATCCTCGACGGCGATCTGGACGATCTGGTCCGTGAGCTCAGCCTGGCGCGTCGCGAAGAGCGGCTGAGCGCATGAGCTCGGCATTCAGCGAGATTCCCACCGACAAGTCTGAGAGCGGGGCGGTCCATCCGCCGCTCACCGTAGCCTCCGCCATCCAGGCCGGCGTCCGCGCCCTCGCAGATCATTCCGGCGACGAGGCACGTCACGAGGCGTTGTTTCTGCTGGCCGGTGTGCTCGACCTCAGCCCGGGTGCCATGGCCCTCGACCGCGGGCGGCGACTGACGCGGGATCAGCAGACCCAGTACCGGGCGCGGCTGGCGCGCCGGGCCCAGGGCGAGCCGCTACAGTATATCGAGGGTCGGGCCGCGTTCCGCCAGCTCGTCTTGCGGGTCGATCCCTCTGTGCTCATTCCCCGTCCCGAGACCGAACAGCTGGTGGATGCTGTGCTGGAGCGCTGCCAGGGGAGGGTAGGGTTGCGCGGCCTGGATCTGGGGACCGGCTCCGGAGCCATCGCTATTAGCCTCGCCCAGGAGGGTCCCTTCGAAACCGTGGTTGGCGTTGACATCTCGCCCTCAGCGCTGGATCTTGCCCGCTATAATGCGGCCGAGGCAGGGGTAGAGGGCCGGGTCGATTTACGCTCCGGCTCGTTGTATTCTGCCCTTCATCCGGGAGAGCGCTTCCACCTCGTCGTCTCGAATCCGCCCTATATAGCGGCTGGCGACGCCGAGTCGTTGCCCGCCGAGGTGCGTGAATGGGAGCCGGAGGTGGCTCTGTTTGCCGGGCCGACCGGCGTTGAGGTGATCGATGAGATCGTCCGAGGCGCGCCGGCGTATCTGGAAGCCGGAGGACTGCTGGCTCTCGAGGTGGCGCCGGATGTCGCAGAAGCTACCCTGGCCCGCATTAGAGCTACGGGTGCTTTCGCTGATCCAGAGCTGCGCGATGACCTGGCGGGAATGCCACGCATCGTGCTGGCCGCAGTTGAACATTGAGCATGGAGCATGGGACATTGGACATTGATCGAGAGTTGATGTTCCGTGCTGGGTGTTCCATGCGCAATGTTCAATGTTCAGTGAAGCGTGAACGCCTCGCGCAAGTGAAACGATGAGAAACACAATCGAACGAGGACTGGTCGCCGTTCTGCGGCCGATCATCGACACGTTGGTGCGCAATCGCGTGCATCCCAACGTATTGAGCACAATCGGTTTTCTCATCACGATCACGTCCGCGTTCGCATTCCACTCCCACCACGTGAGAATCGCCGGACTGCTGATCCTGCTCGGTGGCTCGTTCGATCTCTTCGACGGACGCGTGGCTCGCGCGACCGGTCTTGCCTCGAAGTTCGGCGCTTTCTACGACTCGACGCTCGATCGCATGTCCGAGGTCGCTGTCTACCTCGGCATCCTGTCGCTCTATAACGACTACCGCCTCGAGCTCGGCGATGTCGGCATGATCTACGCTATCATGCTGGCCATGGCCGGGTCGCTGATGATCAGCTACACACGGGCTCGTGCTGAAGGGCTGGGCATCGATTGCAAGGTTGGGCTCATGCAGCGCGGCGAACGGGTCGTGCTAATCGGACTGGCGAGCCTGTTCTTTGGGGAGGACCAGAACGGTCTGGCGCTACGCATTGTCATCTACGCGCTGGCCGTTTTAACAAATCTGACAGCCATACATCGTATCATCTGGGTATATAAACATACCCGACCAACGGGTAATGGATTCGAGACCGACAACTCCACGAAGGACTAGGAACCGCAAAGGAACAGGACAGGATTTTAGCGATATGAGCGATAAGCCGAAAATCGAAAAACCTAAAGGCAAACTGGGCGTACTGCTCCCGGGTCTGGGGGCCGTTGCGACGACTTTCATCGCTGGCGTCGAGGCGATCCGACGCGGCGTCGGTGAGCCCATAGGCTCGCTCACCCAGATGGGAACGATCCGCCTGGGCAAGCGCACAGATGAGCGTATGCCTCTGATCAAGGACTTTGTGCCCCTCGCCGATCTTAGCGACCTGGTGTTCGGTGCATGGGATCCGATACCCGACGACGCTCTCACGTCGGCTCAGAAGTGTGGCGTGCTAAAGGAATCCGACCTACGCCAGGTCGGAGACTTCCTTTCCAGCATCAAGCCCATGCCGGCGGTCTTCTCGCAGGACTACGTGAAGAAGCTCAAGGGCACCAACGTCAAGACAGGCGCCAACAAGAAGGAACTCGCCGAACAGCTCCGCGAAGATATCCGTCGTTTCAAGAAGGAAAACAACTGCGATCGATTGGTTACCGTCTGGTGCGCCTCCACCGAGATCTTCCTCAGCCCGGGCCCCGTACACGAGACGCTCGCTGCATTCGAGAAGGGCCTCGAGGAAGACGACCCCGGTATCGCTCCGTCGATGATCTACGCTTACGCCTCTCTCATGGAAGGCGTCCCGTTCGCCAATGGCGCGCCCAATCTGACGGCCGATATCCCGGCGCTCTACGAACTGGCGGCCGAGAAGCGCGTCCCGATCGGCGGCAAGGACTTCAAAACTGGCCAGACCCTGATGAAGACCATCCTGGCGCCAGGCTTCAAAGCGCGCATGCTAGGTCTCTCCGGTTGGTTCTCCACTAACATCTTGGGCAACCGAGACGGCGAAGTACTTGATGACCCCGAGAGCTTCAAGACAAAGGAAGAGTCGAAGCTCGGCGTGCTCGAGTACATCTTGCAGCCTGATCTCTACCCCAAGCTCTACGGCGACCTCTACCACAAGGTCCGGATCAACTACTATCCGCCTCGCGGTGACAACAAAGAGGGCTGGGACAACATCGACGTTATCGGGTGGCTCGGTTACCCGATGCAGATCAAGATCGACTTCCTCTGCCGCGATTCGATCCTTGCGGCGCCCATCGTCCTCGACCTGGCGCTGTTCTTCGACCTGGCGCAGCGCGCCGACATGAGCGGGATCCAGGAATGGCTCTCGTTCTACTTCAAGAGCCCCACGACCGCGCCTGGGCTGTACCCCGAGCACGACATCTTCATCCAGCTCACCAAGCTGAAGAACACGCTGCGCTGGCTGATGGGCGAAGAGCCGATCACCCATTTGGGGACGGAGTACTACGACGACTATTACCGGGACGTCTGAGTCTTTGAAGCAGCAGGACAGCTCGAGCCGAGCCCTCTTCATCGTCTTCGAGGGTATTGAGGGCTCCGGCAAGAGCACCCAGATCCAGCTCGTCGCTGGCGCGTTGCGCGAGCTGGGCATCCCGCCGGTCGTGACCCGGGAACCCGGCGGCACCGCCGCCGGCGAAGCGATCCGCGCCGTCGTCCTTGACCGCGACGTCGATCTAGACGGCGTCGCCGAGGCCATGCTCATGGTGGCGGCGCGCTCGGCCTTCGTCAGCCAGGTGGTGCGCCCGGCGCTTGAGGCAGGCCGCGTAGTCCTGGCCGACCGATACGAGCTCTCCACATTTGCCTACCAGGGTGGAGGGCGTGGCATCTCGCTCGATAAGCTTAAGAATATAAACGATTTAGCTACGGGCGGCGTTTCGCCGGACTTGTGCGTCTTATTAGATGTGGACGTCGAAGACGGGCAGGCCCGCGGTCGCCGGCAGGCTAGCGACCGAATAGAAGGCGAAGACCTCGACTTCCACCGGCGGGTGGCCGATGCCTACCGTCGCCTGGCCGCCGAAGAGGCAAACGTTGCGCTAGTCGACGGTCGTGGAGAGATTCAGGAGGTCTACGCTGCGGTCTGGAAGACGTTGTCCTCCCGGTTTCCTGAAACTTTCCCGCCGCGTCAGGGTTAGTGTTAAGAGGGCTTGGGTGGTCCACCATCTCGCGACAAAGCTCGGAGGAGACATGCGGTTGAAGAAGTCTTTATTGTTGCCTGCTGCCATCGGCCTCATCGCCGTGGCAAGCGGCGGTTGGTTGGTACAACAAGGCGCAGAGGGTAACGTCTATCTCAAGCAGCGCGTCTTCCAGGACGTGATGCGCGTCATCAACGATCGCTACGTCGAAGAGGTCGACCCGGCTGAGTTGTACGACATGGCTGTCGAAGGCATGATCGAACAGCTGGGTGATCCGCACACGACGATCCTCCGACCCGAAGACTATTCTGATCTGCGGCTCACAACGACAGGGAACTACGGTGGACTCGGCATCCGGATCGATGAGAAGGATGGTTGGGTCACCGTCGTCCAGACTTTGCCTAACACTCCGGCGGATCGTGCGGGTTTGAGGCCCGGTGACCGGCTGATCGAAGTTGAAGGCGAGTCGATGGAAGGGTGGAGCTCCGACAAAGCCGTTACCGTGTTGCGCGGTCCAGAGGGAGCGCCGGTCAACATCAAGGTCGCTCGCGTCGGTGTGCCGGAACCAATCCCGGTTCGCATCGTACGCGCGATCATCCATGTCGAATACGTCACCGCCTTCATGCTCGAGCCCGGTGTCGGCTACATATCGCTGACCCAGTTCAGCGCCAAGTCGGCTAGCGATATTCGCCGCGAGATCGCCGACCTCGAAGACCAGGGCATGAGAGGCCTGATTCTCGACCTGCGGACAAACCCCGGTGGATTGCTTGAGGAGGGCGTCGCGGTTTCCGATATCTTCCTCAATCCCGGCGTTGAGGTTGTCGAGACGCGCTCTCGCATTCCGGATCAGAACGATGTCTTCATAGCCGAGAATCGGCCTATCGATCCGAATCTGCCCGTGATCGTTTTGGTCAATCGCTGGTCCGCGAGCGCTTCAGAGATCGTCGCCGGCGCCCTGCAAGACCACGATCGTGCCCTCGTCGTCGGCGAAGAGACCTTCGGCAAGGGCTCCGTGCAGACACTCTATCCGCTGCACGGCGGCAACTACCTGAAGATGACCACCGCCCGCTGGTACACGCCGAGCGGTCGTTCCATTCAGAGAGAGCGCGGCTACCAGCAGATGATGGTCATGGACGAAGGTGCCCAGGGCGCGACGCAAGGCATGTCGGCCTCGCTGGGTGAGGTCTACTACACCGATGCCGGTCGCGAGGTCTTCGGCGGCGGCGGAATCAACCCCGACCTCGACGTGGCGGGCGAGCCCCTCACCGAGGCCGAGAGGGAGTTCCGTGTCGCGCTGGGTGAGCAACTGGGTGACTACGCCGACGGTGTATTCCGTTTCGCGGCTGTCCACGCCAACGAAAACCCCGGTTTGCGCCAGGACTTCGAGATCACGCCACGCATGCTCGATCAGCTCTACGCCTTCCTCGCCGCTGACGGCATCGAGGTCGATCGGGAGCTGTACGACGGAGCCGAGCGCGTCGTGGCTCGGGAGTTGGCCATCGATCTGGCGACGGTCGGTTTTGACGACGAAGAGGTCGCCATGCGGCGGCGCATGCTCTTTGACACTCCGATCGAGACTGCCGCCGAGCTATTGCGCGAAGGCCGTACTACACAGCAGCTTTTCGCTTTGGCGGAGACGCGGCAGGAAGAGAACGGCTTTCACGAGCAATAACACACAGGAGTCCGGATGACCCTGGCCGGTTGGCTGGCTGCCCTCGGAATCGGATTGCTGGCCGGCGCAGTATCGGGACTCGTAGGAATAGGGGGAGGGGCGATCATGGTCCCCTTCCTCTATTTCTTTTTGGCCCGACCGGAGATATCAGGCATCATCTACCCCGCCGCTGACCAGGCCGTCGTCGCCCACGCGACCAGCCTCGCGGTCATCATCCCCATCAGCCTCCGGGGCACCTGGCTCTATCACCGGGCCGGTCGGGTGGACTGGGACAGCGTGTGGCGCATGGGGCTGTCCAGTATCCTCTTCGCTATCGTTGGCGCTCGCGTCGCTGTCTGGGCGCCGGCGGGAGCCCTCAAGGTAAGCTTCGGCGTCTTCTTGATCGTCATCGGTACCCGTTTGGTGCTGGGCAAGAAGGACGCGGCCGATAAGTCACACATCGATCCGAAGGCCCGGACGATCCGCGCCCTGATTGGTGGCGCGATGGTTGGCTTCTTTTCGGCGCTGCTTGGTGTCGGCGGAGGATTGGTCGCGATTCCCGTGCTCATCTACTGGCTCCACCTTCCTATGGAGAAAGTGTCGGCCACCTCCCTCGCCATCATCACGTTCACCGCCGCCACCGGCGTCGCGACCTACCTGATTAGCGGTCACCTGGCGTACCCGATGGCTAGCGGCGCCCTCACCTACTTCCATGTGTGGGCAGCGTTTGCCCTGGCCATCGGTGCGTTCATCGCCGTGCCGCTTGGCACGGAGGCCCAGCTGCGGATGCCCGCCGCGAAGCTGCGCTACCTGTTCGCCATCGTCTTCTTCGTCCTGGGTGGGAGAATCGTAGTCACCAATCTGCTGGATCTCTTGCGTGGCTGATGGCTGACCAACGCGATCTCATCATCGTATTCACAAAACCGGCAACACCCGGCGATGTGAAGACGCGACTTGTGCCAGCATTGAGTCCGGACCAGGCGGCGCAGTTCCACCTCGCCGCTCTCGCCGACGTGATCTCCATCGCCAAAGCGGTCCGCGACCAGGTTGAGTTGCATGTGGCCGGAGATGAGGATGACGCCGGCGAAATCCGTGCCCTTTACCCCGATCACGAGGTAAGACAGCAGGGCGAAGGGGATCTTGGTGAGCGGATGAGCCAGGCATTCGGCGACGCGTTCGAGCGAGGGTTCGATAACGTGGCGATCGTTGGCAGCGATCACCCCACACTGCCGCCCGAGTTTCTGCTCGCCTCGTTCGTACACCTGGGACACGCGAACGTCGTCTTCGGGCCTAGCGAGGATGGTGGCTACTACTCTGTCGCTGTCCGCAGCTCCAGTTGGCCCGATGCCCGCGCCGCCTTCTTCAACATCCCTTGGTCCAGCTCCGATGTCCTGACACGTACGCTCGAGCGTTGTCGCCGCGCCGAACTGTCCGTGGCCCTCGCGCCTGGATGGTACGACGTCGATCGGCCCGAGGATCTCCGACTAGTGGGGCGTGACGCGCCGCAGGACTCGGCAGCTCTCCGGTACCTGAAAGAGCTGTGGTACAGAAGCGGGGGCAGCAGCGCATAGTGAACGAGAGTCCCGCCGATGCGATAGCCAAACCACCGGTTCCGCCGGCGCTCGTCATCGCCGTCGCGATCGTCGGCATTGCGTGGGCGGCCATCCTGGTGCGGTGGTCTGATGCGTCTGCCTATGCCCTGGCGTTCTGGCGCCTCACGCTGTCGCTGGCCATCATCGCCGGTGCGATCGTCGCCAGTCGGGAGGGTGCTCTTCTTCTGAAGGTCCGCGGTGCTCAGCTGCTGCTGCTGGCTGTGGCCGGCGTCCTTCTCGCATTCCACTTCGTCACGTTCTTCCTGTCTTTGGAGCTCACAACGGTCGCCAGCGCCACCCTGTTCGTGAATCTGCACCCGCTGTTTTCGGCGATCTTGTCGACCGTCTGGCTTCGCGAGCGCCCCGTTCGCGGCGAATGGATCGGCATACTGGTGGCGATCGGCGGGGCGGCGGTCATCGGTGGCGCCAGCCTCGCTCTCGGGCCTGAGGCTATGAAGGGCAATCTGCTGGCTTTGCTAGGGGCTGCCCTCGTCGCCGGCTACTTCGTCATCGGCCGACGCCTGAGGCCGCACCTGGGGATCTGGGCCTACGCCGGCTGGGTCTATCTGTTCGCCGCCCTGGTGTTGTTCCCCTTTCTGCTGTTGCGCGGCGACCCGTTGTTCGCCTATCCGAGCCGCGAGTGGCTGATCTTCGCCGGGCTAGCCGCCGGGCCTATGCTTTTGGGCCACACGGGGTTTAATTGGTCGCTACGCTACGTACGGGCCTATATCGTCAACCTCGCCATGCTCGGTGAGCCGATTGGCGCTAGCCTCCTCGCCTGGTGGCTCCTCGGCGGCGTCGAGGTGCCGGGGCTTTCTACGGTGTTGGGAGGAGTCTTGATCCTGGCAGGCCTGGCCATCTCCATTCACGCGCGAAGGGGTGCGATCGAGTGAGCAGTGATCCGGTCATCGAAGTCGTACGCGGCGGTAGGGTCGAATCCCGTCACCGCGTTTCAGCGGCGGCATTGGACCGACAAGGCCAGCTCATCGCTTGGGTGGGTGACCCCGAGCTCGTCACCTTCTTCCGCTCTTCCGCCAAACCGCTGCAAGCGTTGCCGCTGGTAGCCGACGGCGCCGCCGATGCTTTCGACCTCAGCGATGCAGAGATTGCCGTCTGCTGTGCGTCGCATTCGGGAGAAGAGCGGCATATCGACGCGGTTCGCTCGATCCTCGACAAGGTCAATTGCTCCGAAGACGATCTTGTCTGCGGACCGCATTGGCCGTTCCACAAGGAGACAATTGATGCGATGCAGAGCGCCGGAGAGCGCCCGACGCGCATCCACAACAATTGCTCCGGCAAACATGCGGGAATGCTCGCCTGGTGCGTTCACACCGGCGTCGACATCGAAGGCTATCATCAGCCCGGCCACCCCGTGCAGCGCCGCATCTGTAGCGAGATCGGTGCCTGGGCCGGCGCCGACTGCGAGGCCATCCCCGTCGGAATTGACGGCTGCGGCGTGCCATCTTATGCCCAAGCGCTGAACAGTATGGCCGGTGTCTACGCCAAACTCGTCGCCTCCGCCGAGCACGACCCCTCGAGCGCCGCCGGCCGCATCACTCGGGCGATGACGATGGAGCCATACTTCGTTGGCGGTACCGGCCGTTTCACTTCCACGCTCATGGAGGTGACCGGAGGACGCTTGCTCGCCAAGTTCGGCGCCGAGGCGGTCTACTGCCTGGGAGATCGCGACCGCAGTGTGGGCATCGCTCTGAAGGTCGAGGATGGCAGCCGCCGTGCCGTGGGCCCGGCCGTGGTTGAGTTCCTCGATCAGATGGGGTTGCTCACCGGCGACGAGCGAAGCGCGCTTGAAGACCGGCACACGCATACCGTGAAGAACACACGCGGTGAAGTGGTTGGCGAGATTCGACCCGCTTTCCGAATCGAGCGGAGCGTTTGACCATGGCGGTCCGGGAGTGGGTCTGGCACCTTGTCGATCTTACCGCCGCCCAGGCGGCCGGCGATACCGCGGGCATGGACAAAGCCTTCGAACGCTTGCGCGCCGCCGGTCGCGAGTCGGAAGTCGAGGAGGCGCTGCTCCAGTCCTATCTGTTCCTTGGTTTCCCGTCTGCGATTGAAGCTCTGCGACGTTGGCGCACCAACGGTACCGCGACCCCGGAAGCCGCAGACGAGAACTGGGAGGAATGGCTAGAACGCGGACAGCGTACCTGCGCCATCGTTTATGGTGACCACTACGAGCAGCTGCGCAAGAACATCGCCCGCTTCCACCCCGACCTTGATCTCTGGATGGTCGCCGAAGGCTATGGCAAGATTCTTAGCCGGCCTGCGCTGAGTCTCGATATCCGGGAGATGCTCATCGTCACCATGCTGGTGGTGCAGGTAAATGGCGGCCGCCGGCAACTGCGCTCCCATCTCAAGGGTGCCTTGAACGCGGGAGTCACGCCTGAGGATGTCGTGCGAACAATCGAGCGCGCCGCGAAATTCGCCTCGCCTGCCAAACTCGACCTCGCCCGAAAACTCTGGACCGTTGTCAATAACGGCGACTGAGCATGCTGATCGACCAGGCGATTATCCGCGTACGTAGCGGCGACGGCGGCAACGGATGCGTCTCGTTTCGCCGAGAGAAGTACGTGCCGCGCGGTGGCCCCGATGGCGGAGATGGAGGCCGCGGCGGCGACGTCGTACTACTAGCGGACGGCTCGCTGACCACACTCCTCGACTACCAATACCAACAACAGTACAAGGCCGGTCGCGGCCAGCACGGGAGCGGTAATAACCGCACCGGCGCCTCCGGCGAAGACGCCGTCCTCACGGTACCTCCGGGTACTGTGGTCAAGGACGCCGACACGGGCGAATATCTCGGGGAGCTGCTCAAGCCCGGGGAGCGTCTGGTCGTCGCCGCCGGCGGCAAAGGCGGTCGCGGCAACGCGTCGTATGCCACGTCGACGCGGCAGGCGCCGCGGGAGTCGGAGCCAGGCAGGGAAGGGGTCGGACGGCGCATCGAGTTCGAGCTCAAGCTGATCGCCGACGTGGGACTAGTCGGTCAGCCCAATGCCGGCAAGAGCACCCTCCTCGCCGCAATGTCAGCCGCGCGACCCAAGATCGCCGACTATCCGTTCACCACGCTGGAGCCCAACCTCGGCGTGGTGAAGCTGTCGGAGGGTCGGACGATAGTGATGGCCGACATCCCCGGGATCATCGAAGGCGCCCACGAAGGCAAAGGTCTCGGTCTCAAGTTCCTCCGCCATATCGAGCGCACCCGCACTCTCGCCTATCTGATACCTGTTGACGTCGAAGATCCACAGGCCGAATACGAACTGCTCAAGACCGAGCTCGCCGAGTACAGCCGCGAGCTGGCCGAGAAGCCCCACTGTATTGTCATCTCCAAGATAGACCTCCTTCCACCTGGCGACCCGGCTCCGGCGGTTTCTGCTCCGGAAGCGTTTGCCAATTTTGCCGTTTCGGGAGTCAGTCAAGCGGGAACGAAGGAGCTGGCAGAAGCGTTCTGGGAGGTCGTGCAACGAGAGCGCGCTGAACAGAATGATCACGAGTAGAGTCTACTTGACGTGTTACCACTGCCGCGCCTTCATTCCTCCAGCGCGGTTAGCTTCCTCTCGAGCCGTTCCACCTCAGCCGTGAGACGTTTGCGTTCCATGGCGGTGTCCGGTGGCCAGCCAGGAGGCGAGCCGTTCAGCCGGTACTTCCCTAATAGAGATTTTCAAACCGGGAGGCACGATGTCTGAGGTAGGACGTGCAGTAGTCCTCACTCTGGGGTTGGCTCTGCTGGGGTGTCGAGGAGTAGCTCCGGCTCCCGATGCCCTGCTTTCCTGGAACGACACCGGAACAAAGCGGTCGCTCGTCGAGTTTGTTGAGGCGGTGACCCGGGAGGACGGCCCTGATTTTGTGGCGCCGGCCGAGCGCATCGCCGTCTTCGACAACGACGGTACGCTGTGGGCCGAACAACCCCTGTACTTTCAGCTCGCATTTGCACTGGACCGCGTCAAGGCCCTCGCGCCGATGCATCCCGAGTGGAAGGACACGCAGCCTTTCAAGGGGGTGCTTGAGAACGACCTCGGGACGGTCCTGTCGGGTGGAGAGCACGCGTTGCTCGAGCTTGTCATGGCCACCCACGCCGGTATCACGACGGAGGAGTTCGCTGAAGCCGTGAGGGATTGGCTGACCACGGCACGGCATCCGAATACCGGGCGACCTTACACGGAGATGGTCTACCAGCCGATGCTCGAGCTGCTCACGTATCTGCGTGCCAATGGCTTTAAAACCTACATCGTCTCCGGCGGAGGCATTGAGTTCATACGCGCGTTCGCCGAGGAGGTCTACGGCGTACCACCGGAGCAAGTTATCGGAAGCAGTATCAAGACCGGGTTCGAGTTGCGGGATGGAAGCCCCGCGCTTGTACGCCTGCCGGAGCTCAACTTTGTTGACGACAAAGCCGGTAAACCGGTCGCCATCAATCAGCACATTGGCCGCCGGCCACTTGCCGCGTTCGGCAACTCCGACGGCGACCTGCAGATGCTGCAGTGGACAACCGCCGGTAGTGGCGCGCGTTTCGCGCTCCTCGTCCGCCACACCGACGAGGATCGCGAATGGGCCTACGACCGCTCGTCGTCCATTGGCCGGCTCGATGAAGCACTCGATGAAGCGCAGGCAAAAGGATGGACAGTCGTTGACATGAAGCGCGACTGGAATCGGGTCTTCTCATCCCCAAACCCGTAAGAGCAAGGAGATAACCATGAAGCGACTTGTCACAGCCGCCGTTGCGCTGCTGTTCGCCGCGCTCGCTGCGACACCCGGATTAGCCCAGGACAGGCCTAATATCCTGATCGTCTGGGGCGACGACATCGGGCAGTCGAACATCAGCGCCTACACGATGGGCCTGGTGGGCTACCGGACACCGAACATCGATCGGATCGCGAATGAGGGCATGATCTTCACCGACTACTACGGTGAGCAGAGTTGTACTGCCGGACGCTCCTCGTTCGTCACGGGACAGAGCGTGTTCCGGACCGGTCTGTCCAAGGTCGGCCTTCCAGGGTCTGATCTTGGCCTGCAGGTAGAGGATCCGACGTTCGCCGTCGTCCTCAAGGACCTCGGCTATACCACCGGGCAATTCGGAAAGAACCACCTGGGCGACCGGGACGAGTTTCTGCCGACGAATCACGGCTTCGACGAGTTCTTGGGCAACCTCTACCACCTGAATGCGGAGGAGGAGCCCGAGGACGAGGACTATCCGGGCGATTTGGTGCTGGCAGACGGACGGACTTTCGCCGAAGCCTTCGGTCCGCGTGGCGTGATCCACAGCTACGCCGACGGCCGCATCGAGGACACCGGGCCGTTGACCAGAAAGCGCATGGAGACGGTGGACGACGAGACGGTCGAGGCCGCCGTCCGTTTCATTCGTGACGCCAACGCCGCCGGCACTCCCTGGATGGTGTGGTGGAACGGTACCCGGATGCACTTCCGAACACACGTCAAGCCGGAGCTGCGCGGTATCTCCGGGCAGGATGAGTACGCCGATGGAATGGTCGAGCACGATATGCATATCGGCGTATTCCTCGACCTGCTCGACGAGCTCGGCATTGCGGACAACACCATCGTCTTCTACAGCACCGACAATGGGCCGCACATGAACACTTGGCCCGACGCCGGCTGGTCGCCGTTCCATGGTGAGAAGAACACGAACTGGGAGGGCGGCTGGCGGGTGCCGGCGATGGTGCGCTGGCCCGGACGGATCCCGGCGGGCTCGGTGACCAACGAGATCGTCCACCACATGGACTGGTTTCCTACACTCGCTGCTGCCGCGGGTGTGGACAACATCAAGGAAGACTTGCTCGACGGCTACTCCTCGAGAGCCATGGACCGCGAGTACCGAGTCCACTTGGACGGCTACAACATCCTGCCGCTCCTCACCGGCCAGACCGACGAGAGTCCGCGCAAGGAGATCTTCTACTTCTCCGACACCGGTGATTTAACGGCCCTCCGATATGATGACTGGAAGCTGGTCTTCTTGGAGCAGCCCACCGACGCAGGCCTCCGCGCGTGGGCCGATCCCTGGGTTCCGCTGCGCTTCCCAATGATCTTCCACATGCGGCGCGATCCGTATGAGCGGGCGATCGAGACGTCCAACACGTACTACGACTGGCTGCTCGACAAGGTATTCTTCCTGGTTCCGGCCCAGCAGTATGTGGCGAGGTTTCTCCAGACCTTCCAGGAGTTCCCGCCGCGTCAGAAGCCGGCCAGCTTTAGCATCGATCAGGTGATGCAGATGTTGGTCCCGCCAGGCGGTTGATGGGCCCGGAGGAATCAGAAAGGTTAAACTTTGGGCGGTGCCGGCCCCGGACGAGGCTCTGGGGCCGATAGACTGCCCTGCGATGTGCTTAAACGGAGCGCTGACCTATACGAGGAATGATCATGAGCCACATACTCCCCAAGCTCCCCTACGCTTACGACGCGTTGGAGCCCCACATCGACGCCCGGACCATGGAGATCCACCACTCCAAGCATCACCAGGCTTACGTGGACAAGCTGAACGCCGCCCTCGAGGGTCATCAGGCCCTTCAGAGCCTGACGACGCTCGAGTTGGTCATGGACCTGGACGCGGTTCCGGAGAACATTCGCACCGCCGTTCGCAACCACGGCGGCGGTCACCTGAACCACTCGATCTTCTGGACGATCATGAGCGGCAACGGCGGCGGCACGCCGGACGGCCTGCTCGGCGACGCTATCGACGAGGCCTTCGGGTCGTTCGCCGGGTTCCACGAGCAGTTCAGCGCGGCGGCGGCCACGGTCTTCGGCAGCGGCTGGGCTTGGCTCTGCGTGAACCCGGATGGAAAGCTCAGCATCGAGAAGACGGCGAATCAGGATAATCCCGTCTCACAGGGTGTGGCGCCGATCCTCGGCATCGACGTCTGGGAGCACGCTTACTACCTCAACTACCAGAACCGCCGACCCGACTACATCAAGGCGTTCATGAACGTGGTCGATTGGGATGCCGTCGCGGGCTACCATGCGCTGGTACTCGCAGGGCAGGGCCTGTCCGATCTGGCCACTTGGGCCAAGAGCAAGTGGGCGAAGCTGGAGGAACGGCTCAACGAGCTGATGGGCTGAGACGGCGAGCGCCAAGGCGCCGTCAGTAAATAGCGTCGAAGGAGGTTCAGGCCCCGCGGCTTCACACTGGAGTCGTGGGGCCACGCTGTGTGGGCTCGGCCTGTACTCAACGAGGTACTCGAAACCGAGTCGAGCTAGCACCCGTAGGGAATCAGGCCGGTAGCGTGCGGGGTCGTGGAACGGAGTCGGAACGGGGATAGGTCGTAGATCTACTGGAGGAGAGCCTTGAATAATCTCGGCAAAATCGCCCTCGTGTTGTTGATCGCGGGGGGCCTCAACTGGGGCCTCATCGGTTTGTTCGGTTTCAATTTGGTAGGAACCGTGTTCGGTGGTCTTAGCCGCCTCGTCTATCTGGCGGTGGGCTGGGCCGCGATCTACCAGGCGTTTAGCGGGAGCCGATCGGCGAACGTCTGACCGGCCCTCAGGGGCCGCCCTGCTTTAGTCGATGTACCAGCGCCCGTCGATCCTCTTGAACGAGACATCACGGGTATTCTCCGGGTGCACCATTTTCGCGCGTGCCCGGTCCCCAACGATCTCGAAATCGGTGAACTCCGTGACCGCCATCTGCTCGGCCACTGTCACGAGCCAGGTGCCGCCGTGTTCGGCAGGCAGGTTGTCTTCAGTCCACTCCGCGATCTCGACGAATATCCCGGCCAGGTCATCGTGATCGGTTTGATCCGCATCGTTCGCCAGTAGACCGTACTTGTCCGCCAGCTTCGCGTAGGAATTCGCCAGCGCGGTGTCTGCCTGCGCGCCGTAGGCCGCCGTCAGGAACGCTCCCCCGACCATCGATTCCTGGGCCTTGCGCGTGAGGAAGACGAACGACCGTTCCCAGTCCTGATCGACCACCGCTTGCTTGTAGCCGTAAGCCGTTTCCTCGGGGGTCGACTGGCGAATCTCGGTTTCGTTGCCGCCAGCACACGCCGCCAAAGCCCACGTACTCAGAGTCAACAGTCCTGTCCGTGCCTTTGCCAAGATTCCTCCGTTATCGCCTTAGGGCTCCATCCAATTGAATCTCCTCACCCGCATCAATTTCCACCATGCGCTCCACATCACCATAGACCAGCCGGTGAGAGCCATCCACAGTGGCGATCAACGTCGCCGACACAAGAGCACCGTCCTGCCACACCAGACTAACCTCCACACCGCCCCGGGTCCGCAGGCCACGCACGCTGCCGTTTCGCCAGGCCCCAGGAAGCGCTGGCAACAGGCGGATCTCACCGGCGTGGGACTGGACGAGCATCTCCGCCACGCCCGCGGTTCCGCCGAAGTTGCCATCGATCTGGAACGGCGGGTGAGCGTCCATCAGGTTCGGATAGGTACCGCCACCGCGATCGTATCGTAAGTCTGGCACGGGGTGGACGTAGGTGAGCAGCTCCCGGTAGAGCTTGTGGGCCCGGTCGCCGTCCCGCAGACGCGCCCACAAGTTGATCCGCCACGCCTTCGACCAGCCGGTCGACTCGTCGCCTTTGATCTCGAGGGCGACCCGCGATGCCTCTGCTAACTCCGGTGTCTGGTCCGGATCGATGTGCGTGCCGGGATGGAGCCCGAACAAGTGGGTCTGGTGGCGGTGCAGGGGATCGGCGTCCTCCCAGTCGTGATACCACTCCTGCAGGCTTTTGTCTTTCCCAATCCGATAGGGGGCCAGGCGCTCGCGGACCGCGCGTAGTTCTTCGCGCAGCTCGACGTCCCGATCCAGGATCTCGCTCGCCTTGATGATGTCGTCGAACAACTCTCGGATCATCGACATGTCTGCTGTGGTGGCGATCGTCGTCGCACCGTTGTAGCCGTCCGGTGTTCGATACAGGTTCTCGGGAGACGTGGACTGCTCCGTGATCAGGTAGCCATCGGGCCCTTCGATCAACCAGTCCAGGGCGAACTCGGCGGCGCCTACCATGAGCGGGTACGCCCGATGTTCCAAGAACTCGAGATCGCCGGTGAAGGCGTAGTGCTCCCACAGATGCGTGCTGAGCCAAACGCCGGCCATGTTCCAGTTGGCCCAGACCGGATGACCCTTCCCGAAGTCGCCCACCGGATTTGACATCGCCCAGATGTCGCTGTTGTGACTCACCGCCCAACCTCGGGTCCCCCAAAACGTCTCGGCGGTGATACGGCCCGTTACCGACAGGTTTTCGATGAACGAAAGCAACGGTTCGTGCATCTCCGAGAGGTTCGTCACCTCCGCCGGCCAGTAGTTCATCTCGACGTTGATGTTCGTCGTGTAGTTGCTGCTCCACGGCGGGCGCATGTGCGGGTTCCAGATGCCCTGGAGGTTCGCCGGCACGCCCGGCGTGCGTGAACTGCTGATCAGCAGGTAGCGGCCAAACTGAAAGTACAAACCCTCGAGGTAAGGATCCGCTGCACCATCAGTATAACGGCGCAAACGCTCGTCGGTGGCCAGTCCCGGTGCGGGATCAGGGCCCAGGTCGAGAGCGACCCGGTTGAAGAACGCTCCGAAGTCTTCTACGTGACGTACGTGCAGCGCGTCATAATCACGAGTGGATGCTTCCGCCAGCTGCTGTTCCGCGATGCGGATCTCGTCCAGGCCGTCCAGGCCTGGCTCCCGGTCGAAGCCGTTGAAGCTAGTGGACACAGAAACCAGCAGGGTGGCCTGGGACGCGTTCGTCAGAGAGAGGGTGCCCCCGGTCTCCGTAACGGTTCCGTCGGTGTCCACAACGCGAACCAGCACGCCGAAGCGAGTCCCTCGGCCCTCTTCGTAGACGATGGGGTTGGGAATGTCGCCCCTGTAGCTCGGCTCTGCATGCACCGGAGCCTCTCCCGTCGCGTAGAGCGTCCCGTCCTGCGACAAGACTCTGTAGCGGAGAAGGCTCTCAAAACGAATTGTGAACCCCAGTCTTCCCGCTTCACTGGCCGTCATGCGTATCGCCATGATCCGGTCGGGGCTCGAAACGAAGGCCTCACGCGAATATCGGGTCTCACCTATCCGATAGTCGACAGTTGCTGTGGCGCTTCCCAGGTCGAGGGTGCGCAGGTAGTCGGCAGTCGTTTCTCCGTGGTTCAGTTGGAGAAGCAGGGTGCCCAACGGCGCATAGGACTCGGAGAACTTCCCCTGTAGCTGACGGACGAGCCGGTCTGCGCTGCGCCAGTCCCCGGCAGCGAGGGCCTCTCTCACCTCGGGTAGATGTTCGAAGGCCCGCGGGTTCATCTGGGCGTCAACCGGCCCTCCCGCCCAGAGCGTCGCATCGTTAAGGTAGATCCGCTCGGTTCCCACGCCGCCGAACAGCGAAGCGCCCACCCGGCCGTTGCCCAGCAGCAGAGTCTCCTCGAAGTGCTGGGCAGGCTGCTCGTAGCGGAGCTCGTAGAGCTGTGGGCGGGCCTGCGCCGCCCCGGCGGCGACGAATGTCGTCGCGAATTGCAGCGCGATCATCACCAGGTAGGTCATCTCTCACTCCATAGAGCAGAATCTCGACCGCCGACACGTTATCTAGGCCCGGAGCACGCACCTGAGCAACCCTGCCTGCTCCAATCTTGGGTTGGTGACGATGTGTTGATGTGCGCCGCCCATTTTTCAGCCATGACCGTGCGGCCCACCCTCGAGCTGGACGATCCGGACTATCCGGCGGCGCTCCGGCACCTCCCACAACCTCCGTCGGCGCTCCACGCGCAGGGCCGGCTCGAGCTGTTGCACCGCCCCGGGATAGGGGTAGTCGGCACACGTTCTCACACGACATACGGAGCGGACGCCACCGCCTCGTTCGTGGTGGGTCTCGTGCGCGCTGGCTATACGATCATCTCTGGACTGGCCCGTGGTATCGACGGCATCGCGCACCGGGCGGCGCTCGAGGCGGGAGGCGACACGGTGGGGGTTCTTGGAACGGGTCTCGACGTGCCCTATCCCGAGGAACACGAGGATCTGATCCGCTCCGTCGCCGAGCGCGGTTGCCTGGTCACCGAGTTTCCGAACGGCACTGGCCCTCGTAAGTACCACTTCCCCCAACGCAACCGCATCATTGCCGGTCTCGCCCGCGGAGTCCTGGTGGTTGAGGCGCCGGAGCACAGCGGCGCCATGAATACCGCACAGCACGCGCTGGAGGGAGGAAAGGAAGTCTTCGCCGTCCCGGGCCCCATCCACAACGCGACCAGCGCCGGCACCAACCGGCTCATCCAGGAAGGCGCCGCCTTGGTCACCTCCGCCGCAGACATTCTGAGAATCATGGAATCACGTTCGGGCGAACCACTGCCGGAACCCCTCGCCGCCGGCCTCGATGTGGACGGGTTCGAGCAGCGCCTACAGCGAGAGCTCGACTCTGCCGCTTCGGAGCTCGCC
>JBDHJS010000007.1:0-104902 GCA_039586795.1 Gemmatimonadota bacterium | reverse complement strand
ATCTTCGGGGTCGATGGCCAGCGCCCGCTCCGCCCACTCGATACCACCCTGCTTGTCCCCCAGTCTGCATAGTGCCACGGCGCACATGGTAGCGGCGCGCGGATCATCAGGATTGAGTTCGAGGTGGCCCTGCGCGACCTGCAGAGCCCTACGGTAAGCTGCTTCGCTTTCCGCCTTGTGCTTCAGCGCCGCGTGCGACTGGGCGGCGAAGAAACAGGCTTGATAATCCTGGCGGACGCCAGCCGCTTCCTCGAACAAGAGAGCAGCCTTCTCCAGATCGCCTTTTTGGAAACTGGCGCGGGCGTAAAAGTACCGAGCCTCGAACTGCTTTGGGTCGAGGCGCATGGCGGTCTCAAAGCGCTCGACGGCATCTTCGTTCCGCCCCATCTGCCAAAGCGTGAAGCCTCGAGCCGCGTGGGCCTCGGCCGATTCCGGGTCCAACTGCAGTGCTTTCGCGCTCGCTACATCAGCTTTCTCCAGGTTCCCGCCCGCGGTCGGGTAATACATGTGGAGCAGCGCGCAACAGTCGGCGAACCCGGCGTAGGCGAGCGCGTACCCGGTGTCGACTTCGATGGCTCGCTCGAACATCTGGCGCGCATACTCCAGGCTTTTCTTGCGGCTCTGGTGGAAGTACTGACGGCCGCGCAGATAGTATTCGTAGGCGTTGATATTCGCGGTCGGCACTCTCGTAAGTGCCTTTCTCTCCGTTTCGCTGAGGATAACCTGCAATTCGCCTGTGATTGCTTCAGCGATCTCGTCCTGAATCGCAAATACATCCTCGAGGTCGCGATCGTAACGTTCTGACCAGAGATGGTAGCCGTCGCTGGCTTTCACGAGCTGGGCGGTGATGCGCAGCCTATTGCCGGAGCGCTGAACGCTGCCCTCCAAAACGGATGCAACGTTCAGTTGCTCACCTATGGCGCGAACGTCCTGGTTCTTTCCTTTGAACGCAAAAGCGGAGGTGCGAGAGACGACCTGGAGGTTCTCGACTTTGGTCAGTGCATTGATGATTTCCTCTGTGATGCCATCGCTCAAGTACTCGTCTTCCGCCGTTGGGCTCATGTTGGCGAATGGCAAAACCGCGATCGATCGCTCCGTTGCCGGCTCAGATTTCGATCGCTCCTCCGTTAGTGACACGGCGAAATCAGAGAGTGTTGAGTGGCGGTCTACGGCTGCTTTTGCCAGAGCCTGGCGTACCGCTCGCGCCACAGGCATGGGCACGTCGGGGCGTACGGTGCGAATCGGTGGAACAGCGTCTACGAGATGGCGAGCGATGATGGCGCGCGGATTCGGGCCAACGAACGGCGGCTGCCCGACCAGCATTTCATAGAGTACGCAACCGAGGGAATAGAGATCGCTTCTGTGGTCCACATCCTCCTCACCGTAGGCTTGTTCTGGGCTCATATAGGTTGGCGTACCGACGGCCAGGCCCGTTTCGGTCAGGCCTTGGCCGCCCGCCGCCGAGACAGCTCGTGCGATACCGAAATCCGTCACAAAGGCGTGGCCGGACTCCAGCAAGATGTTGGCTGGTTTCACGTCGCGATGTACGACACCCTGGGTATGGGCTGCAGCAAGAGCGTCAGCCACTTGCCGCGTGATCTGGACGGCTTCGTCGACGGCGAGCTGGCCCTCTCGGTTCAAGCGATCGCGTAGTGACTCGCCCTCAACGTAGGGCATCACAAAATACAGAAAGCCGCTGGCTTCTCCGGAGTCGTGCAAGGGGAGGATGTTTGGGTGGGTCAGTGCGGCGACGATCTCTATCTCTCGCAGGAATCGCTCCGCCGCAAGCGTCGCGGAAAGTTCGGGCTTGAGCACTTTGACGGCGACCTTGCGGTGATGCTTGAGATCGTCCGCCAGGTACACGGTTGCCATGCCACCACGCCCCAACTCTCGCGCGATGGCGTAGCGATCAGCGATAGCGGAACATATGTTTCCCGGTCCGAGGATCATGGTCAACGGCTCCGGATCTTCCCCCTCATCTATGTAGACGCCCGTACCTGGGCTGCCGGTTGCCACGACTTGCACCGTCTTTCTTTCACTACGTTTTTACATTGACAGTTGTTTTTTTTGGTCAGAGTGGCGTGACTGTGGCCCCCCCAGATGGCTCGGCGACGAACAGCTGGTCTTCGAGCGCTCCGTCGTACTCATGCTTTCTGTAATAGCGGTCCGTTAGGGCCTTCAGGACTCCCGCCGACTTCTTTTCCGTGCAGAGAGCGACCACGCATCCGCCGAGCCCGGCGCCGGTGAGACGGGCGCCAGCCGCCCCTGCGCGAACCGCGATGTTCACGAGCTCGTCCAGTTCCGGGGTGCTCACGCCGAAGCTATCGCGCAGGCTCTCATGCGACTCGCTCATCAGGTGGCCAAACGCTCTTAGGTCATACGAGAGCAGTGCCTTCTCGGCTCGATTCACGCGCTCGCCTTCGCTGATCACATGGACGAACCGTCTGAGCAGCGTATCATCATCGAGGATGTCGCCGGCTCTGGCCAGAAGCTCATTTGGCCGCTTCTTGCTCATGAGCGTTGAATAGGAGTCTACCTTTCCGGCTAAGCCAAGCGCGTCGACGACCTGCTTCAGCGCTTTTCGACACTGTTTCTCGCGCACGTTGTAAGCCGATCTTGCTGTGCCGGACTTCTCGGCCCGAACCAGGCTAAATGCGATAATGATGTGCCACTCGGGAGGGATAGGATGGGCGGTAAGTCTCAGCGGCTCGAAGTCTATACGGCTGGCGGAGTGCTTGCGCGCTGCCAGGCAGATCGCCTGATCCATGCCGCCGCCTCGCGTGCCCACGTAGTGTTCGCCTTCTGCGAGCAACTCCGCAAGCTCCATCTTCTCAGTCCATACATCACTGGCGTGAAGAGCCGCTAGGGCGCTGGCCACGACGAGAGCTGAGGAGGAGCTGAGTCCCGCTGCAACAGGGATATCAGAATGCGCGATCGCGTTGAAGCCAGCAGAAGCACCGTAGTGAGAAACCACTGTCTGGCATGCGGCCTTGGCATAATTGCCCCAGTCCCCGTCCTTATTCGGCTTGATCTTGGAGGAGAGCTCGAACTCGCGAGGTGTATACTCAGCGTTCGTGCTGGCGATCCGAACGACCGAGTCCCCACGCTCTCGATAGAGCAACGCGAAATGCCTTTGCAGCGCCATTGGGAGTACGGAGAGACCATTGTAGTCGATGTGGTCCCCCATCAGGTTCACTCGTCCCGGCGCGACAACCAGACTCGTCCCCTCGGCAGAGCCGTAGTTCTCCACGAACGCGCTGCGAAGCGTCTCCAGGTGCGGGGTTGTCGCGAGCGTGGTTGTCCTCCTGCCGCAGGAGCTAGCGGCGTAGTCCCGTTACCCGTCCATCCAGAAGCCAGCTCGAGTCAGCTGTCACCCCCATGTGGGCCATTGCGGTAACGGCAACGTCGACGATGTTGGCGTGTACATCGCACCTTCCACTGATGGCCGAAGGTCCACTCGCCAGATAGAAGACGGTTGTCTCTTCTGCAGAAGTGCCTCCGTGGCCTCCTTCGTCTTTATGGCCGTGGTCGGTGCTGATCAGGATGAGCCAGTCCTCTCCCGCATAATCTTCGCGGTTTTGGATACCGGCGACTAGTTGGCCGACCTGGCTGTCGGCGGTGCGAATCGCGTCGAAGTACTGCTCGGATTGTCCACCGTGCTCATGCGCTGCCACGTCCGGGTTGCCGATATAAACGAACGAGGCGTCCGGGCCATTCTCCTCCAGAACTCGGGCGGCCATGCCAACGGAGAAGGAATCTGCCTGCGGATAGCCCAGTTCGTCGCCACTTACGTTGACCTTCGAATCGATTTCTCCGCTGAGCAGCGGCCCTCCGGAAGCGTCAGTTCCCAGCGGTGGCCAATCAACGATCGTAAATGTCAAAAGCTGCGGATTGGCACGTTCGAGGCGCGTAAGGAAGTCGGGAAATTCGGCATAGTTGTTCGGCGTGAAGTCGTTATCAACAACCTGGTGTTTGTCTGGCCAGGCGCCGATCAACATGCTCGACCAGCCGGGTCCACTGATCGTCTGGGCTCCCGTCTGTATATCGTCCGAGTAGCAGCCGGTGGCGATCAGAGCATCGATGTTCGGGGTCTCGAGCTGTGCCAACACGTCGGGCCGGACACCGTCGATGCCGATTACCAGCACCTTCTTTTCGAGGACCGGTTCGCCGACGCACGCGGTCGCCAGCAATGTCGCCAGCGTCAATGTAGTTAGTTGATTGATTTTATCAGTATTCATCGCTCAGACCAAAGATCTTTCTTCGAGTGACCCACTTACCTCGGGTGAAATCAGGGAATCGCATAGGCGAGCTCCCTGTGGCGATCGATTGCTCGGAAAGGGGGCTGATAGCGCTCCAGGCTGCAGCGTCGTACACGTCGATTGGTGGATCGACATTTCGCTTCACGGACTCTACGAAAGCGTTCATTACAAAGAAGTCCATACCGCCATGGCCGGAACCCGCCGCCCGGTCCTCGTAACGCCGCCAAAGTGGATGGTCGTACTTCTCCTGGTAATCCGAGAATGGTTGCCAGCGGTGCGGCTCGGGGCTTACACCCTCGATGTAGATGGTGCGGCCATCGTTCATCCACAAGCCTTTTGTCCCCTGCACCCGGAACATGAGCGAGTAAGGTCGCGGCAGATTCGTGTCGTGACTCACGACGACTGTCTCTCCGCCCGAGCACTGGATAACCGTGGTCACGATGTCGCCCAGCATGAATCTGACGTCGGCGTTTGGATGGTCTTCGCCGCCCACCGCGACGATGTACTCGTGAAGCCCACGGGTCTTGGTGGCGGTGGAAGTCAGCGTCAGAAAGCGGTTCCCCGAGTTGATGTTCAGCATCTTGGCAACCGGCCCTGCGCCATGGGTGGGATAGATATCTCCGTTTCGGCGGATCGCGTGCTCGGTCCGCCACTCGGCCTCACCGTTCGCTCCCCGTCCGAATTCCGCCCCGGGGTTGAACTTCACGCCCCGCAAATCGTGCTGGTATCCGCACTGACAGTGCATCAACTCGCCGAACATCTCCTTGCGGACCATGTTGAGGACGGTCATTACGTCGCGGCGGAAGCAGACATTCTCCATGATCATGCAGAACATCCCGGTACGCTCCGACGTATCGACCAGATCCCAACATTCCTGAATCGTGACGGCGGCGGGCACTTCCACTCCAACTCGTTTCCCATTGTTCATCGCAGCGACGGCCATCGGTGTGTGCCAGAGCCACGGTGTCGCGATGATCACCGCGTCCATGTCATCTCGCTCTACCAGGTTGAGGAAGTCCTCCTCGCCGTCGCTGAAGCCGCGAGGCGTCTTGCCGGTTTGCTCATTAACCATGTCCTGAGCGCGCTGGACTCTGTCCGGCTTGACGTCGCATACTGATTTGACTTCACAATCATCGCGTTGCAGAGCCAGCCGCAGCAGCCAGGTTCCGCGGCCGCCCACCCCTATGAAGCCGAGTCGGACTTTGTCATCGCCGGGCCGGCGTGGAGCGCCGAACAACGGCGTAGGCAACATTGAGGCGCCTATGGCCGCACCTGCTCCTGTCTTGAGAAAGTCGCGTCGCTGAATGGTCATTCTGTAATGGCTCCAGAGTTGAGGTCCTTCTAGCGGATCTTGAGATCGATGACTACTGGCCGATGGTCCGAGACGACGGGTTCGTCGATTACCCAATGTGAGATAACTTCGACGCGGGCCGCCGGGCGGTACATAACGTAGTCGATCTCCCGGTCGGGCGCGTCGGACCGAAACGTGAAGCGATCGTCCCCCTTGTCGGGGATATCCCAATGTTGGGACAACAGCGCGATCACCGCCGATTCCGGCTGGGAGTTGAAGTCACCGGCCAGAATCACCGGCGCGGTTTCTCCTTCGAATATCTGCACTAGACGCTCTGCCTGTGCAAGACGTTCCTCAGCAGTTGCGTACAGGTGAATGCCGACGAAAACGATTTCAACGCCGTCGACCTCAAGGCGCAATGCCAGGGCCGTACGTGGCTCTAGACCGTCAGGGAGTCTGTGGTTCTGGAATGACAGGATCGTGTCTTTCGAGAGCACCGCCATACCGTAGCGTCCACCCTGGTAGTCGAAGAAGGAACCAAAAACAGAACGCATACCGGTCAGCTCGCCGAGAACGCCTGCCTGGTGTACGCCAAGTGATCTCTCAACAGCGCTATCAATCTCCTGGAGCGCCACGACGTCCGGATCCAAGGCAGTGATCAGCTCTGCCACTCGCTTCAGGTTGATCACGCTATCCATGCCTTCGCCGTGGCGAATGTTGTACGCGAGGATTCTGAGCGAACCGGGCTCTCGGGCTCGCGATGCGGCCACTGGTGCCTCAGTCGCGGCTCCGGCGGCCGTGCTTGAATCGCGGGCATCAGGTGATCCAACGCACGCCTGCGCGGCGAAGAGCAGAGTGAGCAGCGCGCGACCGATATGCTGGCCACGCGTCTGTTCAGATGTTGATCGGCAAGCAGCCAGTGTGCACCTCCTACTCGTATCGTTCCCTTGCCAGCTCCGCCGGTGAACTATCGTCCCGGGAGAACGGACGCAGACGGAATCCGTATTCGTATTCTTGGTAATAGAGAGAGTAGCGCGGCAAGCCCGTCGGCCCCCAGCTGGTAATTCCGCCGACTCCCATCTGCCTGTAGTCGACGTTGAGGCTGACCAGGTCACGCTCAACCAGTTCGCCGGCATGACGCTGGGCTTTCTCCTCCCCGGGGTCCAGGTCATCGATGGTATAGTGCAAAGCGCTCATGCTGAGCAGCGGTGTACCGATGACCAGCAGCCCCGTACCGTCTTTATTTGTCAGCGCCATCCAGCGGATGTCGGTCCGGTTTCCGTTTTCCTGTGGCCGCACATAAGGGTGGAACAGTTCTGCAACCGTTGCTTGGTAGCGTCCCACAGGCGCACCCACATTTCGATCCCAGTAGTTTTCGTGGGGTCCGCGCCCATACCACTGGACGGCTGAGAGGCTCTTCGGGAGCTCCATGTTCATTCCGAAGCGAGGCATCCTCGGTAGCCCTTCTCCCCGCGGTTCGAAATGGTTCTGCACCCGAATCTCACCGTTGCCGAGGATCGTGTAGAGCGTCGAATACCCGGCGTTTCCCGCGCTCTGCAGGCGCGAACGGATTCGGATCCTAACCTCCTGCGGTCGCCGCTGATCGACGACCGTTCGGTACACCGTCTGGCTTTCATGAGCGTAGCGCCAAATGGCCAGAGTCTTCTGCCAGCGGCCGCCGAAATCGTTGTCGGTGGGCGCTCGCCAGAAATTAGGTCTCGGTCCCCGCAGCAAAAGCTCCGTGCCCCTGTATACATAGGACGAGATCGCTCCGGATGACCTATCGATCGTGACGGAGAACTCGGGGCCGGTCACGGTTACGAATACGCTGTCTTCAACGACTGTAAGGGCAGGGAGCGACGCGATGGGAATGACCTGAGTGGGCGTTGCTACGGGTAAGCTGAACTGTTCGAATGCTACCTCATGGTTGATCGGTACCAGGTCGGTCTCCGATTTCGTGCGGAAGCTCAGGCTCAATAGATACTCGACACCGGGTTCGGGCTCGATCTCCTCAATCGGGAGACTGATGGTCTGGCTGCGAGCGGCAGGAATCGCCAGATCGGCCATCATGCCGTTCTGAATCGAGAGGCCGTCGGCGGTTACGTTCCAGTACAAACGCACGTGGTTCAGGTCGCGGAACGCGTAGCGGTTGCGCACTTCGACCTCTGGAGCTCCGGTCAAATCGACCGGCTCGACGGTGATGTACTGATAGACTTTCTTGACCTCCCAGAGCGACGGGTTGGGGCGGCGATCGGGAAGGACGACTCCATTCATCAGGAAGTTTCCGTCACTCGGTGTCTCCGGCGGTCCGAAATCACCACCGTAGCCGAAGATCGTGTCGCCGTTCTCGGTGACGGTTAGCAGGCCCTGGTCGACCCAGTCCCAAATGAAGCCGCCTTGTAGGTTGTCGTAGCGGTCAATGATCTCCCAATAATCGGCAAAGTTGCCGACACTGTTTCCCATGGCGTGAGCGTACTCGCACATGATGAGAGGCCGCTCATCGTCGCCTTCCGCGTAGTCGATTAGGTGCTGGAAACCGGCGTACATCGGCACGTAGATGTCGGTGTTCCATTCCCGCAGCGCGCGCTCGTACTGAACGGGCCGTGTCGTGTCCCGCTCTTTCGTCCAGCTATATGTCGCGTGAAAATTGACACCGTTACCCGCCTCGTTGCCCAACGACCAGATGATGACCGAGGGATGGTTCTTGTCTCGTTCGACCATGCGCACCTGGCGGTCCAGGTGCGCGCCTTCCCAGACGGGATTGTTGCCCAACGTCACATCGGGATTGTATCCCATGCCGTGGGATTCGATGTTCGCTTCATCGACCACGTAGAGGCCGTATTCGTCGGCCAGATCGTACCAGTATGGGTCGTTTGGGTAATGCGATGTGCGAACTGCATTAATGTTGAACTGCTTCATGAGTCGGATGTCCTGGATCATTCGTTCCCTGGACACCACGTGGCCGGTAATCGGATCGTGCTCGTGCCGGTTGACTCCCTTGATTGTGATCGGCACTCCGTTGACGAGAAGCTGGCCGCCTTCGATCTCAACCTTGCGGAAGCCGATGCGGGCCGTGACCACTTCTTCGATGGCGCCGCGCCCATCGGCAAGCGTGATAAGTAGCGTGTAGAGGGTTGGCGTCTCGGCAGTCCATTGCGCTGGGCGTGGAATGGCGCGCCGGATGTTCAGGGACTCTTCCGTACCCGGCTCTACGGCAAACTCGTCGGAAAAGGGGCCGCTGGCGACCGGATCGCCTGTCGCGTCGATCAACTCGTAGCTCAGACTAAGTCCCCTGGCCGTTGCATCGCCGTAGTTGATCACGTCAGCCGTTATATCAAGGACACCATCTGTGTAGCTGTCGTCCAGGTCGGCTACGACGAAGAAGTCGCGAACGTGGAGCTTGGGTGCGGCCCACAGAAACACATCGCGCTCAATGCCGCTGATCCGCCAGAAGTCCTGGCATTCGAGATAGCTACCATCGCTCCAACGGTAAACCTCGAGGGCAAGTGTGTTGTCTCCGGAACGTATGTAAGGGGTGATGTTGAATTCAGCCGGCAGCTTTGATCCCTGACTGTAGCCCACCTTCCGCCCGTTAACCCACACGTACATCGCCGACTTCACCGCGCCGAAGTGAAGAAACACCTCTCGCCCCGTCCACTGATCGGGAATTGTGAACGTTCTTCGGTAGGAGCCGACCGGGTTGTAGTCGTGATGTATGTACGGAGGGTTCTTCTCGAACTCGTACGGATGATTCAAGTAGATTGGGACACCGTAACCGTTAACTTCCCAATTGCCGGGCACGGGGATCTCCCCCCAGCCGCTATCATCGAAAGCTTCGCGGTAGAATTCGGCAGGCCGGTCGGCTGGCGCCCGAACCCAATTGAACTTCCAGATTCCGTTCAGGGACTGATAGTAGTCGGAGCTTGCTACCTTTCGACCAACCGCCAGGGCACGCGTTTCAAACGGGAAGAGCGTCGCATGCGGTCGTTCCTTGTTGATGGAGAATACGGCTGGATTCTCCCAATCAAGCGTGTCCCAGTCTTGGCTGGCACCTGATACCGGCGCCAGTAACGTTGTGGCAACCCCGATCAAGGTGGTGGCACGCTTGCGCATCAGGCTCATGTTTCCTCGCTTGGTGCTATGTCCAGCCACGATTGCGCCGCCGGTCGAGCGCGCCGCGGTCGGTTTTCCGGGGTGGTCGGCTGGGGCCTGCGGCGATCCGGCCGGGATGCCGCCGTTTAGTCTGTTGAATCGTGGTGTATTGTACAGCCCGTGAGACCCGTCGACCAGCGCCTAGTGTCTCAGTTCCGCAGCCAGTTCCGAAAGGCGATCAGGATCCGCTCTGGTCGGTCCAGTTGCTCCCGCTCGTCCAGCATTGCCCTCAACACGGCGGGATAGTCCGTCAGGATATTGTCGACGCCCATTTCGATGAACCTCGACATCTCGGAGCGACTGTTGACCGTCCACACGTGAACATCTTTGCCATTACGCTGCCAGCTCGCTACGCGCCCCGAGCTCGCAAAGCTGGTGCTCGCTGCGAAAAAATCAACGTTGATTCGATTGAGATTACCGATGGCGCTGGCGACAATGAAACCTGTCTCGATGCGGTTGTTCAGCGACTCTACCTCCCTTAAGCCTCTGAGCTCCAGAGAGCTGACCAACACCTGATCGATAAAGTCGGTTTCGCGTAGAACGTCCACGACTCGTTCCGCCAGGTGAACGTCATGGCCATTGTACTTCAGCTCGATGTTGAGGCCGATTCTCCCTCGGGCTACTTCGATTGCATCCTTCAGCGTTGCGATACCCTGTCCGGCGAACTCGGGCGCGAACCAACTTCCCACATCAAGGGATGCTAGATCAGCGTAGTTTGTCTCCCAGATCTTCCAGTTCACTCCGGCCAATCTGTTGAGGTCGGCGTCGTGAAGCATCACAACTATACCGTCCGCGGTCTCCTGAACGTCTATCTCGGCGTAGTCGGCGCCATCCTCGATGGCCGCTTCGAGAGCTGCGATCGTGTTCTCGGGTGCGCGAGCGGAGCTTCCGCGATGCGCGGTTATTTCCGGCGATTCGGCAATGCCTAGACCGCGCACGACAAGCGTTGTCGTGACTGCGGAGGTGACCAGCAAGGTGATAGCCGCCAACCACGCAATGGTGTTGATCTTTCTTAGGCGAGCCACAGCCTTCGCCGATCGCTCAGGGGCTACGCGCCTGGGAGCATAATGCGAACCGGCCACCCAATCGGGCGTTGCATTCCTGTACTGTAGGTTTATGTAGACGCTGCCGATTGTGGAGCCCAAGTAACCGATCAGTGTCAAGACTATCAGGTAACCGATGGCGATTGATCCTAATGCAGTGAGCAGAGTGTTCAACTGGTCTCCCACCATCCTCGTCGCGAGCGAACCGAGCTGTCCGAAGACTATCGTAGCGACGACCGTCAATAGAGCGGGAAGTGCTGTCCATGCCAGTATCGTGGCTACCCACTTCGCACGACGACCGCTTCCAAGCTGGACGCTGCGGCGCAAGGCGGCCCGCGCGCCCGCTCCCTCGAATAGCACAACAGGTACGGCGAGCATCCAGCGTCCCAGAAGGATCAGAGCGACCACGATTGCAGTCACGACAAGAAGGCACCCAACGGCTACGGCCGTCAGGAACGCAGGGGGCTTCTCGGCCAGGTAGAAGTTGATGTCGGCCCCGGACAACAAGGTGGAGTACGTCATTCTCAATGCAATGAGGATTGGCAGTACGGCCAGCGCGGACAGGATTATCATCGTACCGCCAAGTCTAGCCAGGGAACCGAATTGTTTTACCGCCAGCCAGATCGCTTCCATGCCGGTGACGCGCTGGTCGTCCCCGGATGCCATGTCGATGATCTGAACCCCAGCCTGCTGAGCAAAGATAATGGCGAAGACACCACT
Organism: Gemmatimonadota bacterium; assembly: GCA_039586795.1. GTDB lineage: Bacteria > Gemmatimonadota > Gemmatimonadetes > Palauibacterales > KS3-K002 > Kutchimonas. Next base: position 93,437 of record JBDHJS010000007.1, on the reverse strand, counting down.
GCCAGATACGAGTGCGGTCAGCAAACCCACCGGCGAGAAGAAAAACGTGAGCAGCTGCTCGTTGCTGACGGTTGGGTACCCCGTAGAGGAAATCGTCACACTCGTCAGCCCGGCAATCGAGGGCTGTAGAAGCACGAGCGCCAAAATCGTGAAGAAGACGTCGAACTCGAGCAGAAGCCAGAACTCCGATCTCACTCGGCGAATGGCCTCTGTCAGGCCTGCAATATCGATCATGGTTGAGCCGATCATGCCTCGTTCAGACGTGTCATGCTGAGCGGAGCTGTCAATATAACGCCGGGCTTCGAGGTCGCATGCGGCGCTTGGGGATCAGAGCACTGCCGGGTCACAGTCTTGTTGGTGGCTGCTATATTGTAACATTAGCCGCCCCAACGACTCAGAGCACGAGCCAAAACCGGTCGAATTCGACCACAGGACCGCAGTCAAACTCGGAGAGGTGCCGCGAGTGGAGACCCACGCCCCCAGTCACCCCGCCACGGCGGGGGCGATCGCCTCGATCTCGAGTTCCCGCGAGCGAGAGCGCATCCACACAGTTGTTGTTGAAGATCCCCATGACCTGGCTGTCCTGGTCGCGGAGCGGATCGTCGAAATCATCGATCGTGAAACCGAGGAGAAGGATCGCTGTGTGCTCGGATTGGCGACGGGAAGCACGCCGATCGGTGTATATCGGGAGCTGATCCGAAAGTACGAGGCCGGCGAGGTGGACTTCTCGAAGGTCGTGACATTCAATCTGGACGAGTACTACCCGATGTCGCCGTATAGCATACACAGCTATCGGCTCTTCATGATGGAGAACTTCTTCTCTCACGTGAATCTGGACCCGCGCAATATTCACATTCCGGATGGCGGTGTTCCGCGCGATGATCTCTTTGGTCACTGCCAAGCCTATGAGGAGGCGATCAGAGCAGCGGGTGGAATCGACTTGCAGGTCCTCGGAATCGGGCGAAGTGGACACATCGGATTCAACGAGCCCGGCTCGCCGCCCGAGTCACGAACACGATTGATCACCTTGGATACGATCACGCGCAAGGACGCAGCTGCCGACTTCTTTGGTGAGGACAACGTGCCACTCGAGGCGATAACCATGGGAATCGCCTCGATCCTGGATGCGCGTGAGATAGCGATTATCGCGACCGGTGAACACAAAGCGCCCGTTGTACGGCGCGCCGTCGAAAGCCCCGTGTCGCAGGATGTGACGGCCACGTACCTGCAGGAGCACGCGAGCGCGACGTTCTATCTCGATCTTCCTGCGGCGGGCGAGCTAACGCGCGTAAAGACACCGTGGCTGCTGGAGAGCGTAGATTGGTCACCGCCGATGAGGGAGCAGGCCGTTGTCTGGTTGGCCGAACGAACTGACAAGGCGATACTCAAGTTGACAGCGCGCGATTATCGAGAAAACTACTTGAGCCCGCTGCTCAACCTCTATGCCGCATCGGGCGAGATAAACGGTGAAGTCTTCAACCGCCTGGTGGACAAAATCAGGGGTCGCTCGAAGCTCTTCGCAGGTAAGCGGATCATCGTCTTTTCACCGCATCCGGACGATGACGTGATTTCTATGGGCGGAATCCTGAGGAAGCTATGGGAGAACGATAACGATATAGTCGTCGCATACATGACCAGCGGAAACATTGCGGTGTTCGATCACGATGTTCGGCGCCACCTCGATTTCATCGAACGGTCGGCGCCGACGCTTGGGATGGACGCGGAACTGATCCGCGAGTTGCGACGCGAGATTGAGGAACGCTTTAACAGCAAGCGGCCGGGTGACGTCGACTCGGAGCGAGTGCAAAACCTCAAGCGTTTTGTGCGTGAGTCGGAAGCGGTTGCTGCGATAGCGGCCGTCGGTCTGCCACGCTCGGCGGCTCGTTTCCTCAACCTGCCTTTCTACCGAACGGGGGAGGTCCGCAAGCGACCGATCGACAGGGCTGACGTGGAGATCGTGCTCGCGCTGCTCAACGAGCACAAGCCGGACTTGTTGTTCGTGGCAGGCGATCTCTCCGATCCACATGGCACGCACCGGCTGTGCAAGGCTGCTATCGACGCTGCGCTGGAGCGCTACGACGCCACAAGCCCGGAGGTGTGGCTGTACAGAGGCGCGTGGGAGGAATGGTCGTTGACCGCAGCCGACGTCCTCGTGCCGTTGTCACAAGGGGAACTCCGTAGGAAGATCCTTTCGATCTTCAAGCATCAGTCGCAGAAGGATGTCGCTCCGTTCCCGGGTGGTTATGACGACCGCGAGTTCTGGCAGCGTGTTGAGGCGCGGAATCTGGATACGGCGGCGCGGGCGGATCGATTGGGGTTGGCGGAGTATTATGCTATGGAGGCTTATGTTGTTGAGAAGTCGCAATGATCAGGGCTGAGTGTTGAGGATCGATCATTAACGCATTTGCTCAGCCCGGACATCAAGCTCCTCTATCCGAAACCTCACGCTGACGATATACGGTTCCTCTCCCTCATCCCAGTGCCCATAGGTTGTCGTCACGAACGTGCCATCCGGCAGTAGCTCGAGTCCCGGGTACGCGGTGTCAGATCTATACGTGTTGTCCATCAACCGGACCCGGTACTGCCCTTCACGCCCGGCCACGATGTCCTCGTACGTGCCGACCCAGCCGACCCAATCGCCCCAGGTCGGGCTTCCACGTGCCATGTCGCGGAAGGTCACGAACAGCCGGCCGTCAGGCGCGTAGCGGGCCGTGTGTCTGTCGCCGGTGAGGGCGCCTGGCAACTCGACGGGAGTCGACCAGGTCTTTCCGTCATCGTCGGAGAACACGACAAACGAGTTGAATTTGCGGCTGTTCTCGCGGAGGAGGAGTGCGATCTGCTTTCCATCTGGTGACCGAACCAGTCCAGGCTCGCAAAGGTGAGCCTCGGGATGCTCCGCAACTACTGAGGGCTCGCTCCAGGTGAGACCGCCGTCTTCTGACAGTGTCTTGAATACTTGAAACAAAGACCGCTCCCCGGAGCCTCTCAAGAAGCGCCCGTCGTCGTGAAAGAAAGCCATGTACTCGCCGCTTGTCAGGCGTGCGAGGGATGCCATGGCTACTATACCGCCAAAGTCTCCGATCGGGGCGAGGGGTGTCCAGGTCAGGCCGTCGTCATCAGAAACGGCCGACCGGATCGGATAGAGGCCGGAGAATACGACAAGTCGTTTTGTGCCTTGCTTGTCGATGACCCGGTAGATCGTTGGGACCTCCCGCGACGTCGCCCAGTTCTCTGGGACCGGCAAGCGCTCGCTCCACGTTGAACCGCCATCGTAGCTACTCTTCATGACTATGGCGCCGCGTCCGTGACCCTTGGGATAAACTGCGATCATGGTGCTGCCATCCTCCAGCAGCACGGTGGTCGGATGACCCAGGTATTGGCCGGGCTCTCTATCGACAATGACCTGCCGGTCCGTTTCGTCTGCTAGATCGATGATGGGTATTGAGAATGCGGGTCGGTCGTCTTGGGCGAAGGCTGATGTGGATGTGAGGACCAGGGCTGTTGCGGCGATCAGGGGTTTGCGCATGGCGAAGTCCTCGCTACGGTGTCCGCTCGTGGACCGGTTGTCCATGTCCAATGTTCGATTATTGGTCCCTAATGACAATCCTCAACACCTAGCTCTCAATACCCAAGTGAAAAGGACCTCGGTGTTGAGGGGCGGGGTGTTGAGGATTGTGATTAGGTCTTGGAATTCTAAGATTGTTCGTTGATAATGGTGCGCCGGCGCCGATATCCCAGAGACTTGGAGATTCCATGACCGAGCAAAACCCTTCCAGCACGCTGAGCGCCGCGAAGACAGTGCGCATCATCCACGCCGCGATCAGTGTCGGGATCGCTACCCTGTTCGGCGTGTTCCTCTTTTTGCGAACCGGCGGAAGCACTGATCTTTCGGGCCAGGTGGCCGGTATACTCAAGTGGGTCGCCTATGTCGGATTGGCGGCATCTTTGGTCGCTTCCTACGGGGTGCGCGGTCGTATTCCTGTCCCGCCTTCTGGTACGGATCTCGATCAGTGGTGGAAGGCAAATCAGCCCAAGGCCGTGGTCTCTTGGGCCATCGCCGAGAGCGGCGGATTGCTGGCCATCGTTGTCGGCTGGCTCACCGCCAACACCACTCTCATGGCGCTGGGCGCGGGCGCCGCACTCGCTCTCCTCTTTGTCAGCCGGCCAGGCGCCCTGGAAGGCGCGGCGTGACGTCGCCGGTCCGTAGCCGCAGGGTAACGATGGGTTCCAACCTTCCTGCCCCCCGGGGTATCTCAGTGGGTGAAAGGAGGGGCGTCTGGGGCCCTGGAGAGTTGCTAACCTGAAGCACGACAGGGACTTACGGCCTGCAGACGCCGACGATGCGGCGCTCGCCGCCGCTGGAGATACGCGGGCATTTGAAAACCTCTACAACAAGCATGTGGCCAGAATCCACAGCTTGGCCCGCCGGATGATCGGGCCGGATCTGGCGGATGAGGTGACCCAGGACGTCTTCGTGAGAGCCTGGGAGAAGTTGGGCAGTTTTCGTGGGGAGGCGGCGTTCGGGACCTGGCTTCATAGGTTGGCGATAAACGTGATTCTGGGGAGGCGGAAGAAGCTGGGGATATCGAGAGAGCGATTCGTGGATGGAGAGAAGGTGCTGGATTTGCTCTCGGAGCGACCGAAGGGGCCAGAGACGGCGATCGATTTCGAGGCTGCGATGGGGATGCTCCCGGACGGAGCGCAAGAGGTGTTCGTTTTGCACGATGTTGAGGGATACAAGCACGACGAGATAGCGAAGATGCTGGGCATTAGTACGGGGACATCGAAGTCCCAGCTGCACAGAGCCCGGATGATACTTCGCGAGCATTTAGATCGGTGATGGAGTTGATTGAGATGAACGATCGGTGGATCGACAGACTGTCAGAGTACTTGGACGGCGAGCTGACCGCTGAAGAGCGTCACGAGTTCGAGGCGCACCTGGCTGAGTGCCAGGAGTGCTCCGAGACGCTGGAACAGCTGCGGCGCGTGGTTGATCGTGCAGGTTCGCTGACGGATCGTTCGCCGGCCTCCAACCTGTGGCCTGGCATCGCGGGGCGGATAGGCGCGACGCCCGAGGACGAGGACGTGACGGGACTCGATGAATACCGGCAGCGGAAACACGCCGGACTCAAAGAGCGGCGGTTCACGTTCTCGGTCCCGCAGCTGGCGGCGGCGAGCGTCGCGCTGATGGTGCTTTCCGGTGGGAGCGCCTGGCTGGCGGTCCGAGCGACAGGACCCGAGCAGGAAACCGTGGTCATTGAAGCTCCCACGCAGGATATATCGGGCGCAGCAAGCTTCGTTGCGACTCCTTATGAAGCCGCGGTTGCTGAGTTGGATCGCGTACTATTGGAGAGTCGAGATCGTCTCGATACAGCAACGGTAAGAGTGATCGAGGAGAATCTGAGAATCATCGACCGGGCCATCGCGCAGGCGCAACAAGCGCTCACCCAGGACCCGGGTAGCATATACTTGCATGAGCATCTGGCTGTGACGAAGAGGCAGAAGTTGGAGTTCTTGAGACAAGCAGTTCAGATGGCTGGAGCGGTCAGCTAAACCCGCAGGACGAGGAAGAGCGATGTTTGCCAAGCTATTGCTAGGAGCAGCGGTCGCGATCGCGGCTCCACAGGAACCCCAGGAGCGGACGGAAGTTCGAGTCCACGATATCCAGATACCCGCGATCGATATCGAGATACCGGAGTACAACATCGACATCGAGATCCCAATGGTGGAATTCTCGGCCTCGGCCGTCGAGTTCTACTATGATGGGTTCGAATTGTACCTGCCTTATGTCGATGTGGAGATTCCGGCGTTCACGATCGAGATCCCTGAGTACGTCGATTGGTACTACGACGACCACGACTGGGATTACCAGGATCTGGATATGGACACCACGCTGGATGTCAGTCGTGGCGCCCGGCTCGAGCTGCGTAACCATGCGGGCGAGATCATCATCAGATCCTGGAGTCGAGATCAGGTTCGCATCGAGGCTAGCTATTCGAGCGACGATCGGATCAAGGTGTACCAGTCAGGATCGACGGTGAATATCAAGACCGAAGCACGGCACGGTCACCCCGAGTCCGTCGACTTCGAGGTCACGGTCCCAAGCTGGATGGCCGTTGACCTGTGGGGATTCTATACGGACATCTCGGTTGAGGGTGTCCAGGGCGGTGTGCAGGTCGAGACCCTGGAAGGCGAGATCGAGATTCGGAACGCCGGGGGCGAGCTGTCTCTCAAGTCGGTAGAGGGTGACGTCGTGGTACAACGCTCGACTGGCAGCCTGGAAGCGAACAGCATGGACGGCGACATCGATGTTCTTGGTTTCGATGGCCGGATATTCATTGAGTCTGTTGACGGAGACATCACCCTGGAGGGAGTCAACTCCGCAAGCGTGGAGGCCAAGACCGTCGACGGCGAAGTCTACTACGAAGGCACGATCCTCGATGACGGCCGCTACAAGCTGACGACGCACGATGGCGATGTGGTTGTGAAGATACCGGCGAATGCGAACGCCGATATCTCGGTGGCTACGTTCGATGGCGAATTCGAAGCGGACTTCCCGGTCCAGCTTCACGGCGCCCAGGCAAGTCGGAAGTTCAGTTTCGTTCTCGGTAACGGTGGGGCGCGGTTGGAGCTCAGTACGTTTGATGGTGATATCCAACTTCTACGACGATAGATGTGAAAGCGGGCAGGTAAACGGAGGAAATGGAAATGTATAAGCTCGGCGCAGCAGGACTGGCAGTGATCCTCGCGGTCTGGACGCCCGCCAGCAGCGCAGCCCAAACACGCGACTGGGATTGGAGCGGGCGCGTCGATCGTGGTGACGCGATCGAAATCAAAGGAGTCAGCGGCGAGATCGTGGCAGAGGCCGGCTCGGGTAACGAGGTGCAGGTCAGCGTCCGCATGCGTAGCAGGGACAATGACGACCCTCGCGAGATCGAAATGGTCGTGCTGGAACACGACAAAGGTGTGACGATCTGCGCCGTGTATCCCAGCAAGGATGAAGATCGGCCCAACGAGTGCGAGCCGGGATCGCGGGGTCGGACAAACATCAAAGAAGACTACAACGTTAGTGTTGAGTTCCGTGTCAGCGTACCGGCGGGCGTCAACTTCATCGGCCGCAACATTAATGGCGAAGTCGATGCGCGAGGCATCGAGGGTGATGTGTTCGCGTACACGGTCAACGGGAGCGTCGATATTTACGCCGGCGGGCTCGCCGAAGCGACCACGGTGAACGGATCGATCACAGTGTCGATGGGCAGGGCCGACTGGGATGGCGCGCTCGACTTCACCACAGTGAACGGCAGCGTGACATTGGAAATGCCTGACGACCTGGACTGCGATGTCAGCCTGTCCACCGTCAACGGTCAGATGAACATCGACTTTCCGCTCACGGTGGAAGGCCGCTTTTCACCGCGGAACATTAAAGGGACGATCGGTTCCGGGGGACGGAAGCTCGTCGTGAAGACAGTCAACGGCAGCATCCAAATCCGCCGGTCCTAGTCAACGAAAAACCACCGCTAGTGCAAAAGGGGGGGCGCTATCAACGCCCCCCTCTTTTCTTTACTCCTGCTCCTACTCGTGCTCGTGCTCTTTATCGTGATCGTAATCGAACGATCCCGCTGTCAGCAAGAGCGCGAACCGAGGAAGAAGAGTCTGAGTGAGATTTCCTTGGATGCGGCAACGCCGTAGATTTCTGGCCATGCTTCTTCGTCTGCGACCACTTAGTGGACCCAAGGAGACTTGATGAAGGAGATCGATACCGAAGCCGCACGTGAACGAATAGCGCGCATCGCGGTCGACACGCCGATGATCTCTTCGCCCGAGCTAGACGAACGCACCGGCGCCCACGTGTGGCTGAAACTGGAAAACCTCCAGGTCACGGGCTCGTTCAAGGTTCGCGGCGCTGCCAACAAGATCCTCTCTCTCTCCAAGGCGGAGAAAGAGCGCGGTGTCGTGTGTTGTTCAAGCGGAAACCACGGCCGCGCGGTGGCCTACGTGGCGGATCTGTTGGACATACACGCCGTTGTCTGTGTCCCGGAGTGGGTGGATCCCACTAAACTCGAGGCGATCCGCCGGCATCGGGCCGAAACTGTCCTGTTCGGTGGTACTTACGACGAAGCCGAGGCGCGGTCTCGAGAAATCGAACGTGAGCGCAACCTTGTCTTTGTCCATCCCTTCGATGACCTGGACGTCATTGCGGGCCAGGGCACGATTGGTCTCGAAATCCTCGAGCAGAACCGGCTGCTCGATACCATCGTTGTCCCGCTATCCGGCGGTGGATTGATTGCCGGGATCACGTTGGCGGTGAAGCGGGAAGAGCCGATGATGCGAGTGGTTGGCGTTTCGGCTAAGAACGCGCGCGTCATGCACGAGAGTCTGCTGGCGGGGAAGCCCATCAGCTTTCCCGAAGAAGACACGATAGCCAATGCGCTGGCCGGTGGAATCGGTCTCGATAACCGCTACACGTACCGCATGGTCGACGAGCTGGTGGACGAGTATTTGCTCGTCGATGAAGATGAGATCCGTGAGGCGATGGCGTTCTCGGCCGTCGAGCACCGGTGTCTGGTCGAGGGCGGCGGAGCCGTGGGCATTGCCGCGTTGCTCTCTGGTAAGTTCTCGGGGCGCGGCGAAAACGTTGCCGTCGTGGTCAGCGGTGGAAACGTGGAAGCGCAGGTTCTGTCAGACTTGATCGTACGCCACAGAGCTTGAGGCCGCGCTCGAAACGAGTACTTGAGTCAAGCCGACATCACCGTCTGTCGCAGGTCTGAAGGCAGCTTCTCGCACGCGTAACGGACGGTCGTTCGGGAGAGCCGGCTGATGTTGGCGAGCAGGTACTCCGCGACGCGGTTGGGCTCGGTGCGTGACATCTCCTTCAAGAGCCAACCCACACCTTTCTCGACCATGTCATCCCGATCTTCCGCCATGCTGTCGCAGATCTGGAACGCGAGGTCGTGGTGGTCTCCTGCCCGGGCAGCTTTGACGAGAGCGACGGCCGCGGCTCGTCGCCGCCACCGTCCGGGAGCGTGGGTCCAGGCGAGAAGGCGGCGAGCCAGTGAAGGATCGTGGACGATCAACGGTGCGAGTACTTCGCAGCACAGCCCGTCGGTCTCACCCCAGTTGGTCAATCCATCGACCCATGAATCCAGGTGGTCCCAGTGATCGCGGGTGAAGCTGTGCTTGAACCGCGCCAGGAGAACAACGGCCAGGACACGCTCCTCGAGAATTCCGCCGCGCCAAAGGCGATCGGCGAAGTTTAGTATCGCCTGGAACTCCAGTTTCGCGCCGCGGTATTCCTTCGCCGCCTCGCCTGATAGCCGGCGGACGTCGGGTGTGGACACTCCCAAGCAACGGACGGGCTCCTTGAAGAAGCGTTCCGTCGAGCGGCGCCGCTCGGGGCTGGCCAGCTCTTTCAATCGCCGCTTGAGGTGTGAGGCCGTATGCTCGATCTTGTTAGCCATGGTGGAAGGTGAATGTGGTGAAGGACGCCTAGATATGACCATGCTGACCGAAATACCGGGCAGAGGCAAGTGTGAGGTGAGCGGAGCATGCTTGTGAGTATGCTCGCCTCAATCTTCCAGGATGCTGCACCGGCCGTGGCCTTCGGGTGGTCCGGGCGGATCTTCGTCTTCTTTCTGCTGGTCGTCGTACCATTCCTCGCGCTTCTGCAGCCCGACGATAGCGATTTGCGGCTTCCGCCACGTTCCAGCCTCTACTCATCGGCCATCATCGGGATCCTGTTCCTCGCCGGATTGACCTTTGTGGTGCTCCTTTTGGAAGGCGCACCGTTCTCCACGATCGGATTGCACTCTACCAGCCTTGTGTCTTTTGTGGGTTGGAGCGTCGCGATCACTCTTGGCACCTTGTTTGGCAATTTCGTGATCAGTCGCACGGCGGCGCGTTTGGGCCTCCGCGAGTCACGCCTGACCTACCATCTGATGCCACGCGACGGCCGTGACCTGAGGATGTTCATGGGTGTGTCGGTGAGCGCTGGGTTCGGCGAGGAGCTGACGTATCACGGCTTTCTGCTGGCGGGACTCAACGGCTGGTTGGAGAATGGCTGGTACGCCGCGGTGATAGCGAACCTGGCGTTCGGCGTGTTGCACGGATACCAGGGTCAAGCAGGAGCCGTGCGCGCGTTCGCCATGGGATTCGTGCTTTGTCTTCCGGTGATTGCGGGAGCTGGCCTGTGGCCGGCGATCGTTGCGCACGCTGCCGTGAACGCGCTGCTCGGCCTTGGTCTATGGAAGCTGATGGTGCCGCCGGACAAGCGGATACTCGGAGATCCTCTCGCGGATGAGGGGGACCTTTCGTAAGTCAACGGGTCGCGGCTGCGTTTCCGTTCATCATTGCACGCCATACACGAAGCGAGCCATCCGCGGACCGCTTGATGACCAGTAGATACTTGTCATCGAAGTCGACGGATTCGCCGTCAGTCCGTCGCGTTGTCGAGCCGGTCGCGTTCCCCCGATGGATGATCAGGTCGTCGGCAACATCGATTTCCAGCACTTGGTGTACGATCTCGATGTTGGTCGCGGCGAAGAGCGTGCGATAGAATTCGCCAATCGCTCGCTTTCCCACGATGGCCGGTTTGTCGGGCAGCATGTAGACCGCATCCTCTGAAACTAGGGCCAAGAACCCGTCAAGGTCTTCCTCCGATACTACGCGATCCAGTGTGACCATCAGACGGGCAACCGCCACCATGTCAGCCTGGGTTGTCTGTGCGCGATCGGTTTGGCGCGAGCACGCGGTGACCAGCAGGGTCAATGTCAGACCGGTGAAGACTGACTTGGGCAGACTCATGTTGTCTCCGTCGGTTATCAGCGAGGTGTGGTGGTGAGAGTAGATCGACGGCGCAGCAAAAACAACGGCCCGCCAGGTAGCGGACCGTTCGAGATAATGCACGAACTGGCCGGCGGTGTCCGCACCCAGGCGGGCGCCCGGTCAGTAGCTGACCTTTGGGTGCGGACATATCCGCGCGGCCGACTTCAGGAACTAGCGCGTGCGAATCTTGATCGAACCTGAACCGGTATCGATCTCGAGCCTGCCATCGCCTCCGCCAACCGAAAGCTCGATGTGATCGCGACTCATCCTGCTGAGCGTAGCGTTGGGTATATCCAGCTCGATTCCACCGCTGCCGGTGTCAGCGATGATTCGGCAAGACGCGTCTGAAGGCAGGTAGACAGTCACTCCGCCGCTGCCGGTGTCGACCACGTGCCGGCCGTTCCCCATACGTACCAAGTCGAGGGTCACAGACCCTGAGCCGGTATCGATGAGAGTGTCGTCCGCATCGATCTCGGAGGCGCTGACCGAACCGCTGCCCGTGTCGACGGTTACGCTGCGACCTTTCGCCCTTTCCAGGGTAACTCTGCCGCTGCCCGTGTCGATTAGGATCTCATCGCCTTCGACGTCGTCGGCTTCGACACGGCCCGATCCCGTGTCGATATTGAGGTCTCCTCGAATCATGCTGGCGACCACGGAGCCGCTGCCCGTATCGATGAGAGTATTTCCGGTGATGTTCGAAGCGCGAACGGGTCCGCTGTACGTATCGAGGAAGATGTCGCCGTTCACGTTCTTGGCTTCCAGTTCACCGACGGCGAGGCGGATGTGCGTCTTCACGCCATTGGGGACGAGAACCTCGAGGTCGGCCCACGCCTCGGAACCGCGGCCGTCGCGGATCCGGATCCGGTCGCGGCTCGAGACCCCGCCGTAGAGATCCTCCATGAAGCCGCTCGCCTTGCGCCAGCTCTCGACACGGGTCTCCATGCTGCCGCCGCCGCGGCGTGGATAGCTGTAGTCGAGCTCCTGCTCCAGGGGGTATACCACGTGGAATTCAGCTCGACCGCCCTCTTTGACCTGGTAGTCGAGGATATCGGAGTCGTCCCCGCCGGGGCGAACGCGGACGACGATTCGCGAGCCGTCATGCCCGCTGACCGTGATATTGCCGATCAGGTTCGATACCAGGACCTGATCCCCCTCGAACGACCACTCCTGCTGAGCCGAAACCGGCTCCGCCGCCAGGGCTACCAGTCCCGCGGCCAGCAGGGCACTCAGTAATGCCTTCATGACTGTGCCTCCGCAAAAGGACGAATGCCGGCCCCGCGCCTGCAGGGGCGGCGTGCGTAGGTGGACTACCACTGCGTTAGACATGGCTCGGTGCCGTAAGGTTGGAATCGATATTCGGACTGTCCTTTAGCCCTACGGTCCGGCGTTGGAGTGGGTTTCGTTTGAGGGATTGTTGAGGGCGGGTTGTAGATTCGGGGGGTCGGAGATTCGGTGGTTACGAGATTCGGAGATTGGGTTATTCAATGATTTCTCAGAAGAAAGTTGCAGATTATGGCGCAGGCGCTGGAATCGGCTGGTAGCGTTAGCCGCTGAAAAAAGCGATCGGTGAGACAGACGAACTCACTGCCATCTTCGTAGTCAGCATAGCCACCGCGCGCAAACCACGAAAACCAATAAGGGATAGGGCACACGGCTACCCAATCCCCAAGGCCCCGAACCACAGAATCTCCTAATCACCGAATCCCACCGAAGCGTGGCCAGCCACTTGATGGAGTATGGAAGGAATGGTTTACCCTATCAGGCCACGAAACTTAGCGCGGTCGACCTGATAGCCAGGAAACACTCGGTCTAATGCTTCAATACCGAGCTGGCTGGCCAACGCTTCGGCGAAGATGTCTCGAAAGTCAGTTGTCAGGGCCAGGTCTCGTCCCTCGTAAAGTTGCTCGGGCTCCAGGCCCGGCCAGTTGCCGTAGATAGTTCCGCCCTTCACGCTACCGCCGATCAGGAAAAGGCAGTTGGCATGACCATGGTCGGTGCCCGCGTTGCCGTTCTCGCGGGCGGTGCGTCCGAACTCCGACATGGTCAGGACCAGAACGTCTTCCATTCGATCGCCCAGGTCGGCGCAGAACGCAGCGATGCTGTCGCTGAAGTCGCGCAAGCGTTGAGCGAGTTGGCCCTGAGCGGCGCCCTGGTTTACGTGGGTGTCCCAGCCGCCAACATCGGCAAACGCGATCTGCAGGCCGATATCAGCTTTGATCAGTTGCGCGATCTCCGCCAGCGATCGACCGAACGGGCTACGCGGGTACTCGTTCTCTGGTTCGTAGCGGCGGGGGTCGTGCTCGCGCAGGAGCTTGATTGCCTCCGTCGCCTCGCGACCTGACGCACCTAGCACGCTATCGCCACTGTCCTCGTCGTAAAGAGCCGTGAAGGCATCGAGTCCAGCGGGCGGCCCCGCCATGAAAGATTCGAGGTCGGAGATCGCCAGCGCCGGTTCATCGCCCTTCAGCGCGACGGGCAGCCGGTCGCCCATCGCCACCGCCCGCAGGAATCGATGACCTTCCGGGTCTGTTTTGGTGGAAACGGCGAGCGCACGGTTGAGCCAGCCGTCCCGTGTCGACTTAACGTCGGGAACCGCCGTCTCCATGAAGTACTGCGCGTCGAAGTGGGAGCGCGTCGCGCTGGGCGACCCGACCGCATGTACAGCGGCCAACAACCCCCGGTCGTAGAGTCCCTTGAACGGGGCTAGGGCCGGGTGAAAGGCGAAGCGTCCATCCAGATCGAGTGCCGCTCCGTCGCGGGCGCCGGGCTGCGCGATCGCGATCCGCGGACGCATTCCGTAGTACGCCGGCTCGCCGAACGGTACCAACATGCTCAGGCCATCTACGGCGCCGCGTTGAAAGATGCAGACCAGGGTCTTGTTTTGGCGCGTTGCCCTGGCATGAGCGGTTCGCCACACGAACCCTGGTGTGAGGCCAAGGCTGAGGAGCGAGAGCGCCCCTGATTTCAGGAAGACGCGCCGATCGATCATTGCTATTTCCTCTGGAACTCGGGCGAGGCGAGTGTCAGGCTCACAGCTGTCTCAGTCTTGTCGCGTGGCCGAGCGGCCGCAGCGTAGCTCGATTCGATGACCGAGAGTAGGCGGTCGGTTTCGATCGCTGGCAGCAGTTGATCGACGACCTTCTTCGAACTGAGTGAGCGGTCAGCCGAACGCACAGCTGGACGTGCAAGCCGTTGCCCGAGCTGGGCGCGCGTCAACAACGCGCCAGAACTGACCCATGACTCGGCGACGTCGGGGTAACCGGTGGGCTCGAGCGCTCCGTAGAGCGGTTGGTCGAGTCGAATCAGGGCGCCGACAAGAAGACGTGTCTCGCGAATATCCAGATCGAGTCCGCGAATGCTACTCGTAAGCCATTCGAAGGGTGTCTTCACCTTAGCGCGGTAGGCTTCACGGCTGAAGAACTCAGGTGACGTTACGATCGTCCTCACGACCTGTTGTATGTCACCCTGGGTTTCGAGGAACACCGCTGCGGCGCGATCGACGAGCGCCGCAGGTGGCTGGTCGCTGACGAAGCGGCGTACCAGCTTCTCGGAAATGAGCTGCGCGGTAGAAGGGTGCTGGGCCAGAAGATCGAGCACTTGCTCCCCTTCTGAAATCCCCTCAGAGTTAATCTCCCAACCCAGCACTACCTTCGGATTTGCATCATGTAGTTCAGGTCTAAATGCGAAACGTCCCGATCGTAGATTTATCGTCCAACCCGTGAACGCTCGAGCCACCGCGACTACGTCGTCCTGTGTGTAACCCCCGTCCACACCCAGGGTGTGTAGCTCGAGCAGTTCACGAGCGTAGTTCTCGTTGAGGCCGGTCGCGCGTCGTCCAGCTAAAGCTCTACGCCCACTATCGCGTTGCGAACTCGCCGCTCTTGGCGCTCCCTCCGGCGCGGCGCTCATCCAGTTGTCCAGGTAGAAGAGCATCGCCGGACTGTGCGCGACGGCGCCCAACAACTCCCTGAAGTCACCCAGCGCGTGCGGTCGGACGGCGTCGCGCTCGTACTCTATGAGAAATAGCCTGACCGGCCCCTTGCGTGCGTACACGTTGAAGTGATTGAGCCAGAAATCGACCATCACTTCCTGCAGCTGGCGCTCGCTCTGAATCGCTCGTGCGATGCGCGCCTGACTCAACTCGCCGGCGGGCTCGAACGATCTTCGTGCCGCCATCCGTATCGCCGCTGTGTCCAGCGTACCGCTCGCTCGCATCTCGCGCTGAACGAAGTTCGGCAGCGGGTACTCCCGCATCAGCTCGGCCGTAGAGAGCGCGAGGACATCGTAGCTGGCCAGCTGACGCTCGAGCGCCGGATCGTCATCAATCGCCCAGGGCTGAAGCTGAGCCTCGATGTACGCACCCACCCCCATCCGCAGCACACGCGCCACATCGCCCGGCCGCGGGCCGTAGCCCAACCGGTTGAGCACGTGCACGGCCCTCTCCTCTTCGGTGAGGCCGTTGAGCCGGTCGTCGCCTTGTGGGTTCACCGTCTGGCTGTCGGCCATCGGCAGCCCCAATGAGAGGGCAACGACTGCGGTGAGGATCCTACGCGTCATCCGGTGTCTCCTCTTTCCGGCGGGCTCGGGACTTGCAACGAGTCGCAGCGGTAGCACCTTCTGAAGTACTAGATGCGCTCGCACGTGAGAATGTTAAGCGATGTCTGAGAGATACCACGAAAACAGGGATCCTCCCCGACCAGAAGGGGAATCCGGAGCTCCGCTGCTGGAGCCGCGTGGCCCCGGTCTGGGCACCGTCATCATGGCACTGGTGGTCGGACTGCTGTTGGCGCTCGGCCTCGGCGGCGTTGTCTTCTACTTCAACGACTCTCTGGCGTTTGCGGCGCTGGCGTTCGAGCTCGGCCTGCTCGTCGGCTCGCTTGGCTGGCTCGCAGCCGTTGGACGCGCGAACTGGCGCGTTCTGCGGCTGAGACGACTTCCGCGGAGCGCATTCCTGCCATCACTAGGGCTTGGTGCGGCACTGCTGCTCGGCAACATGGGCGCGACGGTGCTGCTCGGTCCTCCGATGCAGGACGTCGAGTTTGTGGTATCCGCGGGGAGTCTCGCCGAGCGAATCATCTTGGCGGTCAGCGTGGCGCTGATCGCGCCCGTGGCCGAGGAAGTACTGTTTCGCGGGCTGCTCCAGGGCGCGTTGGAGACGCGGCTTCGACACTGGTATGCTATCGCGTTGACCGGGATGGCCTTCGCCCTGTTGCACGGAAGTCACGGCGCGTTGTTCTTTTTCTTCTGGAGCTTGCCGGTTGGCTGGGTCACATGGCGCACCGGGAGCATCCGACCGGCGATTGTCGTCCACGCGGTGAACAACGTGGTCGGGCTTGTCGGTCTATTCGCCACGGATATCTCCGAGCCTCCTGCTTCGGATGAAGGAATTGGTGTGATGATCTTCGGCGCGATACTTCTCATGGCGTCAGCGCTGTGGGCTGTTGGGTTATGCCGTCGGCTTGGCGTCGTCGCAGAGAGTGTAGAAGCCGAAGATGGGTTCTAATCGCGAAACATATTCGATGCTACATTCGTAATGACCGTTGACAGCGATCGGGACGTTGGGTCGCGGTCGATTAACAGTGGGCAGGTGCGGACGGCGGACCCCGCACGTCACAACAGACGGGCCATGGAAGAGATCACCAAGCGACGCCTTCGATTCCTGGCGGGGTTCGCCGTCTATTTCGGCATACTCTGGTTCCTCTGGAATACGCCTTTTGTCTATCCTCTGAAGATCTTCGTTGTACTCCTTCACGAGATAAGCCATGGCTTTGTAGCCGTGGCTACCGGCGGCAGCATCGAGCGGATCCTGATCAGCGCGGACCAGGGTGGTGTGTGCCAATGCCCGGGAGGCAACGCGTTCCTCACTCTGTCGGCTGGCTACCTGGGCAGCCTGCTATTCGGTGCCGCGATACTCTGGGCGGCGCGGGGTAAGGGGCGCGTTCCGCAGATCGCGTCGGCAGTTATCGGCTTGATGGTTGTTATTGTAACAGTCCTGTACGTGCGGAGCTGGTTTGGTTTGCTGTTCGGCGTCGCGTTTGGCGGTGCGCTGATCCTGGCCGGAAAGGAGATGGAGCCCGAAGCCAACTCGATGCTGCTCACGGCGCTGGGCCTGACGAGCTGCCTGTACGCCATCCTCGACATCAAGAGCGACATCCTCGACCGACCGGATGTGCTCTCTGACGCTCGTATGCTAGCGGAGATGACAGGTATACCGACGCTCTTTTGGGGTATTCTGTGGATCGGATTAGCGTTGGCGATCTCCGCCTGGCTCTTCAAGAAAGCACTGCAAAGCGCAGGCGCCGAACCGGCGCGCAACGGCGAAGCATTTCGCGTTTGATATCCTAGCGCTTTCCTCTAGAAGAAGATCTCTACCGACAGATAGAGATAGTCAGGGACGAGTCCGTATTCAGACGGAATTGGTGACTGCGGACTCGGTGTGTCGTCTCCCAGACCGAAGAAGACACCGCCGCTTGCGGTGACCTCGTTGCTGATCGAGTAGGCAGCGGAAGGGGAGAGCAGGGAACTGGGATCGTTGAGGTTCGTCATTAGCAGTAGGTTGAGGCTCCAGAGAGGGTGTATCTGGTAAGAGCCCTGGGCTACGACCTCATCGCGCCCCAGCACCTGGAGCTGGCCCTGAGCGAACGCGACGGATTGCACCACCTGGAGTAGCTCTGACGAGCTGGCAGCGGCGAAGCCGTCCCGCTGATACTCCAGGACATAGAACAGATCGCGACTCCAGGCGTCGATACGCCCGTCGATCCCTACGGTGCCGCGAAGCACCGCCTCGCCGTCGCTGCCCTGAACCACGGCTTCCGCCCGGACAGCGATTGCTCCAATGCCACCTGCCGCACCTACCGCCACAGCCGGTTCCTCGTAGAGCATACCGAGCCAGGATGAGATCTCCCAACTCTTCCATACGGTTCTGCCACGCCCCAGGATGGACATCTTGGTGCCGGTCGAGAACTCGGCCGGTCTAACGACGAAATCGAGATCGCTGAGCGGTCCGGGAAAGAACTGAAACCTGAACGCATCAACTCCCGCGCGATATACGCGGAAGGGATCGGAAGGGTCGAACGGGATGAAAGGGTCGGCCGGCGTGAGAAAAAGCGTAGTCGCCCAGGAGATCGTCTGCCGTCCGAGCACCATGTCGATGGCGTCGCTGGGAGCCCAGTCAACGTTCAGTCGATCGAACCGATGGACCCAGCTGACGTGATCGTCGTCCGCGATCACCCACTGCAGGTCGAGCCATTCTCCTCCGCCAGGAGCGAGGCCAAGAAAAATCCCGGACGGGTCGGCACCGGCGCGCTGCGACAAGCTGAGTAGCTGCTCGTAGGCGACTTGGAAGCGGAAATCACTGAAGCTCGGCTCGGTCATCAGGCGCAAGCGATTGATGTCGCCGAAGCCGCCGACGGCAACGAGGTTCGAGTCGCTCCAAGTGGGGACGTTCAGATAGTAGCCGCGAACGCGGGGCAACTGTGCGTTCGCGATTGTAGCCGCGATCAAGGTGGCCAAAAGCGCGAGGTAAGTCGCACGCCTCACTGTTCTTGCTCGCGCTAGCGGTGTTCGTCGGAAGCTATCGATCCATCGACCAGCCGAATCAACCGTCGCGCTTGTTCCATCACCCGCGGGTCGTGCGTGGCGAACACAAAAGTCGTGCCCAGCTCGCGGTTCAGCTCCTGCATCATTTCTAGCAACTTGTCACTCGCTGCCGAGTCGAGATTGGCCGTCGGTTCATCGGCTAGCACCAACGCCGGCTCGCCAACGACGGCACGTATTACCGCAACACGTTGCTGCTGACCACCGGACAACTTACCGGGTCGACGATCCTCCAGACCTTCCAGTCCGGTTCGCTCGAACAACGTTTGGACGCGTCGCTCCCGGTCGCCTCCATCTATTCCTTGCAGCAACAGAGGGAACTCGGCGTTCTCCGCCGCGGTGAGCACCGGTAGCAGGTTGTAGGCCTGGAAGACAAAGCCGATCTGCTCGAGCCTAACACGGGCCAACTGACGATTAGACATCGCAGTCAGGTCCTGATCGGCAACCCATACGTTGCCGCGCGTCGGGCGCGTCAGGCCACCGATAAGATTCAGCAGTGTCGTCTTGCCCGAGCCCGACGGGCCAGCCATCGCCGTGAACTCGCCCGGTTCGATGGTCATGGTGACGCCGCGGACGGCCTGAACCTCTTCCGCTTCCTGCTCGAAGATCTTCCATACTTCTTCGGTTCGGACCGCTGCTGTCTTGGTCGGATTCATGTCTATCTCGTTCATCGCTCGAATTTCATCGCTTCAGCGACGTCAATACGTGTCGCTCGGTAAGCGGGGTAGAGTGATGCTATGGTGCCGATGATCAGGATGAATATCAGGGACTGAATGACTCGCCTGACAGTGAACATCGGTACGATAACAGGGTCCATCGCAACGCCCGAGAAGGTGAAGCTCTCATCCCAGGTGAAGGAAAAATCGAGTCCGTCGCGGAAAAAGAACCATGTCAGGAACAGGCCCAGCGCAATTCCGAACAGGCCGCTGATCGCGGTGAGCACTACCCCTTCCGTGACGACCAGGCCTCCCGTCTGGCGCGGCGTGAATCCTAGCGCCTGAAGCAGACCGAACTCGCGCTTTCTGTACATCACGGACATCAGCACCGTATTCACGATTCCCAGTGCGATGATGCCAAACATGATGCCCTGCCAGATGTAGTTGCCCATGTCATCGATGCGAACGGCGGCTTCGAGCTCGGGCGAAGATTCACGCCAACTGACTACCTCCAATTGACCGGTCTCGATCTCATCGAACAGTTCGCGTTGGAGCCCTCTGACCGTCGGATCTACCGCCCGACTCCGATCCAACAACACCGCGATCGTCGTCACATCTTCTCCCGACCCAAGCCACGACCCCGCTGTGGTGATCGGAATGTGGATCAGCGATTGATCGATTTCCGGGACACCGCTGCGAAAGATGCCGACCACGCGAACCAACTCGCCGGAGATCTCCCCTTCGGCGTCTTGTGCCGTTAGCACCAGACGCGAGCCGATACGCAGATCGAGAGCCTCCACCAGGACGGTGCCGACATAGGCGGCCGCGGCATCGTCAGGTTGCAGGTACCTGCCCTCGACCACTTTCTCGTCAATGATGGAAAACTCTGCCTCGGCGGCCGGGTCCACGCCAACGATCTGCACCGGCCGGGCGCCCGTCGGCGAGCTTGCCAGCCCACCGACAGCGAACTGCGGCACGACGGTGACCACGTGCTCGCCGATCCCCGGAAGCTCGAGCGCCGCCTCGGCCGCGTTGCGTGCCGAAGCGCTGAGTCGGTCCTCGATCTTGCGGGTAGTTCGGAAACCGGGCGCCTGAATCGACAGATGCCCGCTCCCAAGGCGCGCACCGGACTCGATCCAGTCTTCGTGTCCTCCGTCACCCAGCGACAGCGAAAAGATCATCAAACCGCCGCCCACGATCATCGCAGCTGCCGTGAGCGCGCTGCGGCGCGCATAGCGTCGCAGGTTTCGCATAGCGAGGCGGAAGAGGGTAGTGGTTCGAGATATCATCTTATAGACCTGACAGTGTATCGGCTGGCGGCACTCGCGCCGCGCGAGCCGCCGGATATAGCGATGCCACTAAAGCGGTGAACACCAACGCGACACCGGTCCACACCCACATCTCGGGGTTGAGCTCGACGCGCAGCCTTGGCCGCATTAGCGCTCCGAACATCGTGTAGTCGCCGTAAAGAAAACTCATGTCCGGCGGGGCGTTGTGGAACCAGAAGACAATGGGGAATGTGATGATGGCACCGAACACAAGGCTGATCGCTCCCAGGCCCAACGCCTCAGCGAGGACGGAGCGCACGACGGCAAACGGCGAGGTGCCAAGGGCGAGCATGACGGCGAACTCGCGTCGCCGCTCGTACGTGGCCATCAGCATCGTGTTGGCGACGCCGAAGATCGCGATGGCGAACACGATGAAGATGATGACTCCGTTCCAGGCCTGCACGAGTTGCGCATAATCCATCATCTCAGGACGCAGGCGGCTCCACGGCTCAACCTCGATAGCAAGGCCCAGCGGCTCCAACTGCGCCGCGATTCGGCCCGCAGCCTCCGGCGCTAGCCAGGGATCGGCCGTTGATGCCGCGATCTCGTGCACCCGGTTGGGCTCCAGCGCCATCAGAAGCTGGAGCGAACCGAGCGGCATCATCGCGTATGACGCGTCGAGTTCGGCAAGTCCGCTGCGGAAGATCGCGGCCACGATGTAGAGATCGTAGCCCATCGAACCGTCCGCCGCGGGTACGATGAGGACGACCTCATCGCCGAGATCCACCGCCAGCTGCCTGGCCATTTCGGCCCCAATGATGATCTCGTTCGTGCCGGCGGCGGGTATTCCACCATCGATGATGGTGCTCAAGATCACGCTGACTCGTGGTTCGAGCTCGGTGTCGATGCCCATCAAGAGACCGGCGGTGGTTGCCTCTCCGGAGCTTACCAGGCCACCTGCCAATACGCGGGGGGCCGCCGCCTCGATGGCCGGATCGGATTGAACTTCCTGGACCAAAGCGTATACGTCGGCGCCGTCGCGGCCGCCGATCGTATCGAAGATCTTCCGCTCCGGGCGATAGTCGACGTCATGGACCTGCACCTGGCCGGTGATCGTGTTGGTCGCGCTCTCGATCATTTCGGCGGTGAGCCCCTCCATCCAGCCGACCAGGAGAACGACGGCGAGATACCCGAAGGCAAGCCCTGCCATTGTGATTAACGTCCGCCTTCGATTTCGGCCGAGGTTACGCCAGCCGATCCGCCACCATGGACCTGCGAGCATCGTTACCTCCCCCCGGCTCTCAAGGCGCGTAGCGAGAAGAAGCTCTCATCGATATCGATGTCGAACTCCAACTCTTCATAGCGCACGGTCGTCCGTTCGCCTGGTTTGTCCTCGGGACGTACATCCATCACCGCTGGCACAAGTCGCCCCCCAAGCTCTCGATAGTCGCTCCACATCATCGTGCGGATCAGCTCTCCATCTTCGTCGTAATAGCGGGCCCACGTGGGCATCAGGTCGTCCTGCCGCACCTCGTATTCGATGCGGCCCCAGACCACCGGTGCGTCGGGCCGCGGCGTCAAATGGAACTCCCACACGGTGACGCCTTCGCGATCGCCGTCGAAGCCGATCTCGATGTCGTAGTCCTCGATCAGTCGGCTCTCTTTCACCAGGTCATCGTTGGTGAAGTGGGATCCCATCCAGGCGCCCATCATCATGGAGGCCGGGATCTTGATCGTCCGGTCGACGCGAGGGAGATAGTTCCATATCTCCTCGTTCGCCTTGAGCGTGGCCGTTCCTTCTTCCTTCTTGGGCGCGGTGATGAGGATCAGGGAGTAATCGGTGCCCAGCGACCAGACCTCCATCGTCATGTTCCGCTCCCAATTCTCGGTCACCACCTCCATCGTGGCGATGCCGCGACTCGACTCGCCGCGCATGATGCGGTCAACTCGGTCGATGATCTCCTCCGCCGTTTCCTGCCCGCTCGCGACGTTCGTGGCGAGCAGGAAGAAACCGGTGATTATCGCAAGGGTACGCATTGTCTACCCCAATTCTGCTGATTCGCGGTTCCAAGAACGTCGGGCGCCGGCCCCGGATTGTAGGACCGGCGCCCTGTCGTTGACCAGACGCCCCCAGCCACCCCACCTGCCCAGTGGTTGACACGGTTCGTTTTGTTCAGTATAAATTGAACAATTCGAACTGTCAAGAATTTCGCCTATGAGCCAGCCCGACCTTTTCGAAGCCCTTTCCGGCTACGCCGAAAGCTGGGGGCTGCTCTTCGCTCGCTGGGGGCTGCCCCGCACCGCCGGTAGGATTTGGGGATGGCTTTACGTCTGCGAGCCACCGGAACAGTCCGCCCAGGAACTGGTCGAGGCGCTGCACGTCAGCAAGGCATCGGTCAGCACCAACACGCGTCTGCTGGAGAGCATGGGCCTGGTCGAGCGTGTCGGCTTGCGTGGTGCTCGGGCGAGCCATTACCGCCTGAAGCCGGGCGGGCTGGAAGGGATGCTGCGCCAGCGGATCGCGGGTGCGGTTGAGGCCCGGGCGCTGACCGAGCAGGGGCTCGATGCTCTGGAATCGGAAGGCGAGGGGCGGACGAAGCGGTTGGAAGAGAAGCTGGATTTCTACCGATTCATGGAGCACGAGCTCGAGGAGCTGCTGCGCCACTGGCAGGAACATCGGGCTCAGCGGAAGCGCGAGGGACGCGGCTAAGCGTTGTCGCGCTCCAGCGCGACGAGATCATCGAGCGATTCTCGACGTCGCACAACGCGGTAGCTGCTGCCGGCGACCAGAACTTCGGCAGCCCGGGGCCGCGAGTTATAGTTGGAGCTCATCACGAGGCCGTAGGCTCCCGCGTACATCACAGCTAACAGGTCTCCCTCCCCAAGCTTCGGCAGTTTACGGTCACGGCCCAGGAAGTCCCCGGTCTCGCAGACCGGTCCAACGACATCTGCCGTCACCTCGCGCGGCCCGTCTCGTACCGCTTCGATAGGGTGGTGCGCGCTGTAGTAGCTGGGTCGCATGAAATCATTAGAACCCGTGTCGGTCACACAGTACACGCGGTCGCCGAGCTGTTTCGTATAGAGCACCCTCGTCAGGAGGATGCCGGCGGGCGCGACCAGCCAGCGTCCGGGTTCGAACAGCAAAACGACGTCGATGTCCGAGCAGGCTTCGACGGCCATATGCGCTACGGCGTCTAGATCTATCCCCGCGCCCGTGTCGTGCCGGATACCGAAACCGCCCCCGATGTCGATGTAGTCGACTTGCAGCCTGCGCCTTCGAATGTCCCGAACGAGATCAACCAGCAGCTGAAGAGTTTGCTGGTAGGGCTCGGGCTGGAGAATCTGCGAACCAATATGTGCGTTGATACCTCGCGGCTCGATGCCGCTCAACTCGGCGGCGCGAGCATAGACATCCACCGCATCCTCCCGGGCGACACCGAACTTCGTTCCGTAGTGTCCGGTCTGGGTGTAGCTGTGCGTAGACGCTTCGACGCCGGGGTTGACTCGGATTCCAACGCGGGCGACGGTCCCCTGGCGGGCGGCCGCTTCGCTGAGGCGGCATAGCTCGCTCTCGGACTCCACGTTGACCAAAAAGATCTCGGCCGCCAATGCGGCTTCCAACTCATCGTTCCGTTTTCCCACGCCCCCAAAGACAATGTCGCTGCCTGCGAATCCGGCGAGCTTGGCTCGGTGGAGCTCGCCGACGGAAACCACATCCGCCCCAGCGCCGAGACCGCGTAGCGTCTCGAGCACCGCGAGGTTGTGGTTGGCCTTCACAGAGTAGAAGACGCGATGATCAACATCTTTGAAGGTGGACGCAAAGGAAGTGAAGCGGCTCCTGATGATGTGTTCGCTGTAGACGTAGCACGGAGTGCCGACGGCGTCACCGATCTCTGCGAGCCGGACGTCTTCGCACCACAGTTCGCCATCCCGAACAAGTGTAGCCTCAGACCCTGACAGCTCCGATCGGCTCACTGGACTCTATTACTCCGCGAAGTCTCTCATGCCCGCCAACGGCGTCCTCCGCATCACGTCCCGGCTGTTCGCCATCCCGATCGCTGTGGTCAGTGCCGCCGTCGCGATCCAGATACCGATGAGCGGTAACGCTGGCAGGTGGAAGCTCATCTTGAACAGAAACACGATAGCGGCCCAGCCACCGATGGCGGCCAGGGCAACCCCCGCCAGTCCCGCGAACGAGCCGAGGGCGAAGTATTCGGTTGCAAGGATACGGGCGATGATGCGCGATCGGGCGCCGAGTGTCTTTAACAACACCGACTCACGGGCCCGCTGGTACCGCGATGTCGCGATGGCGCCGATGAGTATCACGATGCCGGCGCCTATGCTGAATAGAGCCATGAAGCGAATCGCTAACGCGACTTTGCTGAGAATGGCATCAATGGCGTTAATGATGACCGTGATGTCGATGGTGGCGACGTTGGGGTGGTCCTTGACGATATCTCTCTGGAGCTCCGCCCGCGCTATCGGGTCGTCGATGCGTGATAGCATGAGCAGGCTCTGTGGAGCGTCGTCCAGTACACCGGACTCGAACACGAAGAAGAAGTTCGGCTCGAACCGAACCCAGTCTACGCGACGGATGTTGACGATCTCGGTTTCCACGGGCACGCCTTGGATATCCCAGCTGATCCGGTCGCCGATCTCAACGTTCAGCTCCTCGGCTATATCGGCTTCGATCGACACCCTGGCGATCGCGTCTTCCGTCCCCGACTCGGGGGGTGGCCACGCGCCTTCCACCGAAACCTCCGAGCCGACAAGGGAGTCTCGGTAGGTGTGACGATACTCACGCAGCAGGGCCCAACGCGGTACACGTGGTCCAACGGTATCGGCGAGGACTTCCTCGACGGTCCGATCTCCCAGGTGTACGAGGCGTGCGGGTACGATAGGCGCACGCTCCAGCACGGGAGCGTCGCGTCCGTTCAGGATGTTGACGACACCATCTTCCTGGTCAGGCTGGATGTCGAACAACACGATATTCGGGCGGTCCGGTCTCGTTTGTAGGGTTACCTGATCGAGCAGGTTGCGCTGCACAACGTACACCAGCGCGATCAGGAAGACGCCGGAGCCGATGGCCAGCGTGACCGCTACCGTCTGATTGTGCGGGCGAAACAGGTTGGACATACCCTGGCGTACGGCGAAGCGAGCGCGCCTCGGGAAGAAGCGCCGGGTCACTTTCATCAAGCCCCACGCCGTAAGCCCGAGGGCGAAGGCGGTAACCACGGCGGCGATCGCGAAGGCGATCCCGACCGCGGGCTCCGGCGCCTGCCACACGGTGAGAACCAGTAGCGTGAGGAGGAACGTGCAGTAGGTGGCGATCCGCCACGGATCGCGACGACCCTTCGATCGCTCGTAATCTCTCCGCAGGGCGCGGAGCGGGGCCACGTCTTTGATCCGAAGCAGCGGCAAGACAGCAAACAAAAGCGAAATCCAGAGGCCGATACCGAAGCCGGCGGCGATCGCCGGCCAGACCAGCGTGAAGGGTACATCCAGCGGGAGGAAGTCGCGGAGCACGCTGGGAACGAGGGCTTGCACGCCGAGGCCTAGCGCGACTCCCACGATCGCGCCGATAGCGCCCATGGCGCCGGCCTGTAGTAGGTAGATCGCGAAGGTCTGTCGCTGACGAGCGCCCAGGCAGCGAAGCACAGCGGCCGTGTCCAGCTTCTCGCTGACGAACACATGAACACCGCTCGCCACGCCAACACCACCGAGCAGCAGGGCGACGAGGCCGATGAGCGCGAGGAAGCTGCTCATATCCTCCAGGCCTTCCGTCAGATCCTCCTCGTACTCGATAACGGTTGTGTTCCAGACTCTGTTGGCCTCGAAGAGTGAGTCCTCCGCCTCTACAAAGGCATCGATGTTCTCCGGGGTATCATCGATCCTCAGGAAGGCCTGCGTGAACGAGACGCTCCCGAAACGCAGCAGACCAGTTTCTTCTACGAAGGGCTCGGGGATGTAAACACGCGCCCCGAATACCGAGCGCAACCCGATGTCGCCGGGCACGCTGGTTACCGTACCGGCAATCACGAAGCGCGCTTCGCCGATGGCCAGCGTGTCCCCCAGTTCGGTATCGAGCTGAACCAGTACTGCGGGATCGACCAACGCCTGTCGTGAATCACGGAACGACTCCCAAATGCCGGGCGGATCGGTGGTCAGTTCACCATAGAAGGGGTAGCCACCGCTTGGTGCCTGTATCTCGACGAGCCGCGTGAGTCCTGACCGAGTGGCCAACGCCATGGAGGAGAACGAAGTCACCCATGAAGTCTCGGCGCCTTCCGTCTCCAGCGAGTCGATGAGCGCCAAAATGTCGTCGGGGAACGTCCAGCGACTTCCCATCACGAGGTCGGCACCCAGCAGCGCCCGCGCTTGACTGCTCACGGCGGAAGTGACATTGGCGCGGAACGAGTTGATCGCGACCAGCGCCGCAACGCCAAGGGTTATGGCTATGATGTAGAGGACCAGACGGCGACGCGTAGAGCGGCTCTCTCGCTTGGCCATCCGCAGCGTGAAGCGAACGCTCACGACGGACTCGTCCTCTGGTCGCTGATCACTTGACCGCCGCTCAACCGAACGATCCGATGCGCCCGGGAGGCCAGTTCCGTGTCGTGCGTGACCAGCACTAGCGTCGTGCCCTCCTCGCGGTTGAGCTTGACCATGAGATCGATCACATGGGCGCCCGTATCCGCGTCCAGATTTCCGGTGGGTTCGTCGGCCATCAGGATCTTCGGACGGTTGGCGAACGCTCGCGCAAGTCCGACCCGCTGCTGTTCGCCGCCGGACAGCTGGGCAGGGTAGTGGTGCGTTCGATCGCCAAGGCCGACTCGCTCCAGCAGCTCGGTGGCTCGACGCTCCGCCTCATCGGCATCAGCCGCACCGTCCGCCTGCAGCTCGATGGGCACGAGAACGTTCTCCAACGCCGTGAGCGTCGGGATGAGCTGGAAACTCTGAAAGACGAACCCTACCTTGTCGGCTCGTAGCGTGGCGCGCTCGTCCTCGGAGAGCTCGCTCAGATCCTGGCCGTCGAGAGCGACCGTGCCGCCGGACGGCAAATCGAGACCGGCCAAAAGGCCGAGCAGGGTAGTCTTGCCCGAGCCGGAAGGCCCAACGATGGCGACGGCGTCGCCGGCCTCGATCTCGAAGTCGATATCCTTGAGCACCGTGAGCGGTCGGTCGCCGCTCATGTAGGTTTGCTCGAGTCCTTTGGTGACGATCATCATGGTTCGAAAGTTACTCGCCTGCGGATTCGCCGCGCTTGGCCTCGCCTGTGGAGGAGGTGAGAGTTCGGATTCCGCTGTACGGTCGCAATCTCCGGACGATTCGGCAAGCGAAACGACCGCTCCCGCCGTCCTGTTCCTTGGCACCAGCCTGACCGCCGGCATGGGCCTATCGCCTGAACAGGCCTATCCGGCGCTGATCCAGGCGAAGATCGACTCCGCAGGCCTGAACTTTAGGGCTGTCAACGCTGGCGTCAGCGGAGAGACATCCGCGGGCGGTCTGCGTCGGATCGATTGGCTGCTGCGTCAGCCGTTGGCGGTGCTAGTGCTGGAGTTGGGGGCCAACGACATGTTGCGGGGCCAAGATATCCCGGCGATGCGAGCTAACCTGCAGGAGATCATCCATCGAACCAGGTCGGCGCATCCCGAAGCCGCCCTCGTGATCGCGGGGATGCAGGCAGCGCCTAATCTGGGCGAGCGGTACGCAGTCGCTTTTGCGGAGGTCTTCTTGGATTTGGCGGAAGCGAACGATGCCGAGCTTATCCCCTTCTTGTTGGATGGCGTGGCGGGCATACCGGAGTTGAACCAGCCGGATGGGAACCACCCGACCGCTGAGGGCCAGGCGATCGTTGCAGCAAATGTGTGGGCCGTATTGGAACCCGTGCTGCGCGGGCTAGAGATCTCCGACGAGTAGGAGCGGTGTGGCAGCAACAAGAAAGCGGGCCCGCAGAAGCTGCGGGCCCGCATGCCACTCAAGGTAATTCAGCTAGAAGCCTGAGATCAGCCACCGAGTCCGAAACCGATGCCAACAAGCGCCATCCAGCTGTTCCACTTGGCGTCTTCGTCCTCGACGACCCCTGACAGCCCGAGGTTGTACCGGATGTCAGCATTGAGCCTTACCACCGATAGTGCGATGTCGAGGCCGCCGCCAAAGACCGCGCTCCAGACGTTGCTCTCTGTGCCAAAGTCCAGATTTGCGCAACTCTCAGAAAGCAGGTCGGTCGACAAAGTACACTTAGTCTCGAATGAGACCATCCCGCCCGCGTAGAGCACGGGCTGGAGCATGCCGCTCATGAGCCGCACGCCCAAGAGCGCCGGGATGTCGATGTAGTTCTGCTTGAAATCGCCGGTCACGCCCGTTTCCGTTAGCTCGGCCTTTCGCTCGACGTAGTTCCCTTCCACGCTCACGAAAATCAACTTGTGGAACTGGATGTCGACGAAAGCTCCCACGATCAGGCCGCCCTTGTCGCCAATTTCGTCGATACCGGTGGGGATATCGGAGATCTGAGAGTAGTTGTAACCACCCTGTGCACCGAGTGTGATCCCCTGGGCCTGAGCGTCGCTGATCCCGGCCAGACCGAGGCCGAAAACCAATGCCATTCCCAACAGCGCTTTCTTCATTGTACCTCTCTTGTGAAGTGGACCTGAAGTACTGCTACATAGTCGTGCTCGACTCCGTCACGAGCGTACCCCGACAGCAACGGTAATCCGACTCGCATGACACGGGGGCCTGCACTTCCAGTTAGAATCACCCTGGGGAGGCCCAACCTGTTGAACGGCTGGGGGATAGGCGGGGTCCTACGTGCGAAGAATATAGACAGACAGCCCGGCGTTGGCAAGTGATACAATTTACATGTAATGGAGCATATTCCATCTAATAGTCATTGGATTCACATGCCTGAGCTGAAAGGAATACGATTCGCGGTTCTGACGCTGACGCGCCTTCAGCTTTCCATCAGCTTGCGCGAGCGTGGTAGCGGGACCAGTCTGAACCGGCAACGAACACTTGAGTTTAGAGAATCGAGCCAGGAGCCTTGAGATAATGCTGGATCTGAAAGGGAAGGCTGCGTTGGTGACCGGTGGCAGCAAAGGGATCGGTCATGCAATCGCCAGCTCATTGGCCGCCGCCGGAGCCGATGTAGCGCTTTGCGCCCGGAGCGCCGCAGAGGCCGAGCGCTCTGGGAAGGAGATAGATGGGGCGGGCGGTGGCCGTGTCGTGGGGCTCGGCGTAGACGTGCGGCGCATGGAAGACGTGCGGCAATTGGTGCGGACGGCGGTGAAGGAGTTCGGCGGTGTCGACATCCTCATCGCCAACGCCGGGGTTGGCGGTGGCTTCGGGTCCGTCGACGAGATCGAGCCGGAGGCGTGGCACCAGGTGATCGACACCAACCTGACCGGCGTCTACTACTGCTGTCACGAGGTCGTCCCCGAGATGAAGAAGCGTGGGGGCGGCTGGATCATAACGATAGGAAGCCTGGCCGGACGCTATGCTTTTGCCGGCGGTACGGCCTACAACGCGTCGAAGTTCGGGTTGCTGGGTTTCACCGAGGCGTTGATGCTCGATGTGCGGGAACACGACATTCGAGTCAGCTGCGTCATGCCGGGAACAGTGGATACGCACTTCAACGAGCGGGACCCGTCGGGGGAGTCCTGGAAGCTGACATCCGACGACGTGGCCAGAACCGTGCTTCAGTTGCTCAATCACGAACAACGCTCGCTCCCCAGTCGGGTGGAGCTCAGGCCCTCGCGTCCGCGGCGCGCGTAGGCGATCTTAGGTCGGGTCAACGAGTCTCCTCCGGTGGTAAGGAGAGGATGAAAGGCGCGCCTGCAGGTAATTACCTGCTCTTGCTATGTGCTGTGGCGTGCAGCCACACGATCAGTACAGAAGGCCTCCCGACCGGTGAGTCGCCGACCGTGGAACCGCATGTCGGCACAGTCGACGCCATGACGATGTGGTTGTCCGAATTCCGCGTCGTTCAGCGAGACGAGTTTTTGATCCATAATCGCTACTGCAGCGAAGTGACGTGCGGGAACCGTGTGAAGAAGCTGCCAGCGCCGTATAAGACCCGTTATCGCGTGAGCCCATCGGGTAAGAGCTACGAGGTCGATATCACCAACGAGGACGACTACCGCACGTGCCACCTGGAGGAGGGGTTCGACGCATACCCCGAGCGGGCAGGTCGCATCGTATGTCGCTGATCCTGCATAGCCTGTGACGGCTTCATTCTTCATCGGCACTCAGGGCTGGTCCTATCCGGATTGGACCGGGCCGTTCTATCCCGAGGGTACGCCGAGCTCCCGGTATCTGAGCGTCTACGCCAGGGCGTTCACGGCGGTGGAGGTGGACAGTTCGTTCTACGCAGTGCCGCCGGCCTCGCATTTCATTGGCTGGCGCGAGCGCACGCCGGATGCCTTCCGCTTCGCCCTCAAGCTTCCCGGCGAAGTGACCCATGAGAAGCGGCTGCGCGGCGGGGACGAAGTAGTCAGGACGTTCTGCAAGCGAGCAGAGCTCCTCGAGGAGAAGCTCGGCGTCATACTGGTGCAGCTGCCACCTGATTTCACGCCGGCAGACCGGGCGGTGCTGGAGGCGTTCCTCCGGCGGCTTCCGGATGGTTTCCGGTTCTGTGTTGAATTCCGCCAGCGGGACTGGCACACGGCTGACGTAGGCGATCTGCTCAGATCGTCCGATGTCGGATTGGCGCTGTCAGACGGGCCGTGGATTCCCAGGGATCAGGTGATGCGGGAAGCATTGAAACCGACTTCTGAGATTGCCTACTTCAGATGGTTGGGTGATCGCCCTCATCTGGATAGCTATGCGGAAACACTATTCGACCGGACAACCGAGATCGCCGGGTGGGCGAAAGTGCTGAAGGAGCTTTCAGGTCAGGTCCGGGAGGTCTATGGCTTCTTCAACAACCACTACGAAGGCCACTCGCCAGCCAGTGCACGGCGGCTGCTCAAACGCCTCGGCCAGCCAGTGACCGAGCCCGACGAGCTCGATCCACAACTGAACCTCTTCTAGTCAGAGCGTTCGCGCTGTCGTCGGACGAGTGCAAATGCGTCAGCTTCCAGTTCTCCAGCTGTCGCTCATAGATCTCGGTCCAGCGGCCACACCTGCGGTAGATTCCATCGGTGTAGCGGACCTCTACCTCGTAGCGTGAGGTAATCCAGCCAATCTTGCTGTCGCCCTTTTCATCGATGCGCAGAACTTGGTCGAAGGTGCGAAGCTGGAAGCCATTGTTGGACTGGAGCAACGGTGTCAGGTGAGTCAGGAAGTCACTCAGAGTGTGGGACTTAGGTGGCGCGATAGCATCGAATATGAGGCAGTTCGCATCGTAGATCTCGCCCAGGGCCCCCAGATCGTACTCGTTCCAGGCTCTGACGTGGGCCTCGTGCCGTTCCCGGAGGCGCGCCTTCTCTCTTTCCGCGTTGCTCATCGTCTTCCGCTCGCCTTTGAAGTCCCATCATGTGAGTGCTTCTCGAGCGATCAAAGAGGCAAGAACCTTGCCGCGGCCTCTCGAACTT
Source organism: Gemmatimonadota bacterium (assembly GCA_039586795.1). GTDB lineage: Bacteria > Gemmatimonadota > Gemmatimonadetes > Palauibacterales > KS3-K002 > Kutchimonas. Next base: position 61,565 of record JBDHJS010000007.1, on the reverse strand, counting down.
GCTAGAACAGATGTAGCCCCCATGTCTGCATAAGGAGGACGGAGTGCTGAAGAGTGGAGACGTAGCCCCTGATTTCGAGCTTCAGACGGACGCCGGCGAGCTGCTAAAGATGTCCGACCTGCGCGGAAAGAAGGTCATTCTTTACTTCTATCCCAAGGACAATACGCCGGGTTGCACTACCGAGGCGGTGGGGTTTCGTGATCACACCCGGGAGATCGAGCGAGAAGGCGCGGTGATCCTGGGCGTGAGCCCGGACAGCGTGAAGTCGCATCAGAAGTTCAAAACCAAGTACGAGCTCCCCTTTACGTTGCTCAGCGATCCGGACCATGCGGTGGCGGATGCCTACGGCGCATGGGGAGAGAAGCAGCTGTACGGGAAGACGTTCATTGGCGTACTGCGAACGACCTTCATCGTCGACGAGGAAGGCGTCATCCAGGACGTCTTTCTCAAGGTGCGCCCCAAAGGTCACGCCGAACAGATTCTGCAAATTCTAGGAGGCTGAATCCTCCTCGACCACAGCGCGAACGGTGCCCGCGTCGGCATCGGAGTAGCCGTACAGCGTGATCTCCTCGATCTGGGTCGTCCCTGCGTTTACATAGGCGCGAATCGAGGCCAGCATGATGCGCGTCGCCTCATCGAGACGAAATCCGGCGACACCCGAAGCCAGTATCGGGAAGGCGATGGTCTTGATTCCGTGATCGTCGGCGAGTTGTAGCGAATTCCGTGTGGCGGCCTCGATCGTCGTGCGGCTGGCCGGCTCGTCGCCCATCGCGGCCGCATGAATGACATAACGGGCGACCAGCTCGCCCGCGCCGGTTATCGCCGCCTCGCCGACCTGGATCGCGCCGTGTCTATGGCACTCCTGCTGGATGGTCGGCCCGCCTTTGCGATCAATCGCCCCGGCCACGCCCGCGCCCAGGATCAAGTGGTTGTTTGCCGCGTTCACGATCGCGTCACCTGCGAATTCCGTGATGTCTCCCTTGACCACGCTGATCTTCGTCTTTGCTGACATCCGCCACCTCCGGGTCGACCGGCTGGATTTCCTACCGGCTGCGCTCCTCGGCCACGCTGCTATATTACAGTAGTTTCAGAGCGAAAGGCCAGAAGTGTGGCCACCCAGAGGACCCAGAGCTTCGTGAGGTATCGGATGCTGACGTTCACCGACAAGGCCCGGGAGCGGGTGCTGTCGTTCATTCAAGAAGAAGAGGGCGGTGTGGCGCTGCGCATCGCCGTCCACTCGGGCAGCCCGCTGGCGCCTCAGTACGAGCTCATGCTGGTGGACGAGTCCGACCAACAGCCCGATGACACGATCTTCGACGCGGACGGGTTCAAGGTCTATGTGGACCAGGCGAGCGTCGAAAAGCTGGAGGGCGCCTCGGTAGATTGGGTCGAGTCGATGGGTGGTGGCGGCTTTCAGGTCGAGAACCCGAACATCAAGCCGATCGGCTCGGAGCCGCCCAGCGGTGAGCTGGCCCAGAGGGTCGCTCAGTTTATGGAGGCTCAGATCAACCCGGCAGTTGCGGCGCATGGTGGGCGGATCGTTCTAGTGGATGTGAGGGACAACGTGGTTTACGTCCAGCTATCCGGCGGCTGCCAGGGGTGTGGGATGGCCACGGTTACGCTGAAGCAGGGGGTCGAAAGGCTGATCCGCGAGGCGTTCCCTGAGGTCTCGGAAGTGATCGATATCACCGACCACTCGATGGGCTCCAATCCTTACTACCAGGCCACACGCTAAGCCGATCCTCGAGCTGCCGGTGGCTAGACCGCCGGCAGCTTGCGGCCGCACAGAACCGTACCCATAATCAGTTCAATCACAACTCGGCGACCGGTAACGGAACTGGAGTCCAGGGTCCAGTTCATGCCCCAATCCGGGCGTTCACTTGCCTGACTCCCCACAGCTACAAGGTGGTAGAGGCTTATGGTTCTACCGTCGCGAGGTTCTATGAGCCGTCGCCGGTTCTTGGCGGGCATCGCAATGGCTACCCCGGCAACCTACCTGGCGGGCCCCTCGTTTCTGACGGGCTGCGGTCATATACCGCCGGCTAACCAGCCGTTGTTCAAAGTCTCCCTCGCCCAGTGGTCGCTGCACCGTACGCTCAACGCCGGCGAACTCGACGCGCTCGAATTTCCCCGCGTCGCCCGTGTTGACTACGGACTCGACGCCGTCGAGTACGTGAACTCTTTCTTCAAGGACAAGGCGGAGGACGAGGCTTATCTGTCCGAGTTGAAACTTCGGGCGGACGACAATGGCGTGAAGAGCCTTCTCATCATGGTTGACGGTGAGGGCGCGCTGGGAGCGCCGGACCAGGTCGAGCGCCTGCGAGCGGTTCTGAACCATCACCGGTGGATTCACGCGGCCAAGTTTCTCGGCTGTCATTCGATTCGAGTCAATGCGCGCTCGGAGGGGACACCGGAGGAGCAGCGGGAGCTAGCGGTTGATGGGTTACGGCGGCTGACGGAAGAGGCTTCGGCCTTCGACATCAACGTCATCATCGAAAACCACGGTGGATTGTCGTCGAATGGAGCCTGGCTAGCGAGTGTCATCGAGGCGGTCGGCAGTCCGCGCTGTGGGACGCTTCCGGACTTCGGCAACTTCCGAATCGCGGAGGATGTCTGGTACGATCGCTACCTGGGTGTCCAGGAGATGATGCCCTACGCGAAGGCGGTAAGCGCAAAATCACACGATTTCGACGAGCAAGGCAACGAGATTCATACCGACTACAAACGCATGTTGGGAATCGTTCTGGATGCCGGCTATCACGGGTACGTGGGGATCGAGTACGAGGGTAGCCGCCTGAGCGAGCCGGATGGGATCCGCGCGACGAAGACGCTCCTGGAGCGGACCCGCGATCAGCTCGCGGAGGAACGCCGCTAGATGCAGGACATGAACGACGCGGCTCGGATCGCCCGGAAGCTCTCGGTGCTTGCCGACCTGGGCCTCGAGCGCGTCGAAGTGTCCCCGGTCAGGACGGCGGCGACGCGGGTCGATCGACGTACCGTTAAGGTGACATGCGCACGCCCAGCGATGGGAACGTTCATCTCGATCACCGCGCTTCATCGATCGCGTGATCTGGCGGAGGATGCGATCGGGAAGGCTTTTCGAGAGATGGACCGCCGAATCGCGCTGTTCAATCGGTTCGATGGTGCGTCGGCCGTCTCGGACCTGAATCGTCAGGGTCGGCTGCTCGATTCACCGCCCGAGGTAACCCGCGTTGTGGGTCGCGCTTTGCACTACCACCGGCTGAGCCGTGGCGCGTTCGACGTAACGGTGAAGCCGCTCGTCGACCTCTTCAGCACGAATACGGCAAGACCGGAAGAACGAGAAGTTGCGGATATCCTGGAGCTGGTTGGCTCACGCCACATAGAGCTCTCACCCAACGCGATACGCTTCCGCAGACAAGGCATGGGCATCACGCTCGACGGTATCGCAAAGGGGTTCATCGTCGACAGAGTATCGGAAAGCCTCTCGCGGTCCGGCCTAAAGTCTTACCTGATCAACGCCGGCGGTGATGTGCGTACGGCGGGCGCCAAAGAAGGGGGGCAGCCGTGGGCCGTAGCGGTGCAGGACCCGGAGAAGGAAGGTGACTACCCGGACATCATTCAAATGGGTGACGGTGCGGTGGCGACCTCCGGAAGCTATGAAATCTATTTCGACCACGAGCGGTTGTACCACCACATAGTTAACTCGAGAACCGGTGCGTCTCCGGACTTAAGCAAGAGCGTCTCGGTGATAGCGCCGACGGCGATGGCAGCTGACGCGCTAGCCACGAGCATTTTCATCATGAACCCGCAGGCGGGTGTCAGATTCGTCAGCGCGATACCTCAGTGCGAGTGCCTTGTTGTCGACGCGCGTGGTGGAAAGTGGAAGTCGCGGGGATGGGGAGGATAAGAAGACGATAGGCGTCAGACAGTAACCGTAGACAGAGTACGGAAGGTAGGTGTGCGATGCAGCGGGCGACGGACTACTCGAACTTTCAAACGACGGCGCTTGTAGCGCTGCGCATGCTGATCGGATGGCATTTCCTCTACGAGGGAATTGCCAAGGCGATCAACCCCTACTGGACATCTGCCGAGTTCTTGGCGGACTCGAGATGGCTATTCTCAGGTATCTTCCAATCGATTTCTGCCAGCCCGGGGATGCTTGGCTTCGTCGATTTCCTGAACACCTGGGGATTGATCGCGATCGGACTGGGGCTGCTGCTGGGTTGCTTGACCCGTGCCGCGGTCATCGCGGGGATCGTCTTGCTTTGCCTCTACTACGTAGCTAACCCGCCGTTCCCGGGCTACACCTACTCCATGCCCAGGGAAGGCAACTACATCATCGTCAACAAGACACTCATTGAGCTTGCCGCCCTGTTCGTCACGCTGGCGTTCCCCACCGGCCAGATCGTCGGACTGGACCGGCTGATCTTCTGGAAGAAACGAACGGGTGAGCAGGCCGCCAGCATGCCTGCGGCCGCGTAGTGAGCGTGGCCTTCGCATGAAGCAACGACAGCGCGGGAGTTGAGAAGATGGAACCCGAGAAGAAAGACACAGGCATGAACCACTCCGGAACGCCCGAATCCGGTGCGACTGGCGGCATAAACCGCAGGGATGTGCTCAAGGCGCTGGCCTCGATTCCCGTCCTCGGCGTGTTCTTCTACGGTTTTCTGAAGAAGAAGGCCGAGGACGATTTCAGGCGCAGCGAGATCCTGTCCGAGCTGGGTGTCACGGAGGGCGCGCCGGCCGTCATTCCCGAGGCCATCTCGCGTCCGCCAGGCGATCGAATCCGGCTGGGCATCATCGGCAACGGTGGAGAAGGCCAATCGCTGCTGAGGAACGCTGGTTTCGCTCCTCCCGATTGGGTAGAGGACCTGAGGAAGGCCGCTGAGGAGGATCCAAAGAACAAACGGCTGGAGAACTGGCTCGCACAGGATGATCTGAATGTCGAACTCACGGCTGTGTGCGACGTGTTCGACGTCAGAGCCGAGCGCGGCATCGCCGCCTCAAAAAACGATGTGCGGCCCGGTGGCGCACCGGCGGGCGCGGGCGCGACACGCTTCGTCAACTATCAGGATCTCCTCGATAGTCCCGACGTCGATGCCGTGATCATCGCAACGCCGGACCACTGGCACTCCCAGATGACAGTCGACGCGGCGGCGGCTGGTAAGCACGTATACTGCGAGAAGTGCATGACTCGCACGGAGGAAGAGGCGCACGCGATGTACGATGCCGTGACCAACTCGGACATCGTCTTCCAGTTGGGACATCAGAACCGCCAGTCCGAGGCCCACATAAAGGCCCGGGAGATAATGGACCATGACATCCTCGGCCCGATCACGCTTGTCGAGACTACAACGAACCGGAACAGTCCAACGGGCGCCTGGCAGTACGACATTCACGAAGAGGGCAATGAGAACACCATCGACTGGGATCTGTTTCAGGGTCCGGCGCCCAATAAGGTACCGTTCAGCCTCGAGAGATTCTTCCGGTGGCGTTGCTGGTACGACTACGGTACCGGCCTCTCCGGTGACCTGCTGTCCCACGAGTTCGACGCGGTGAACCAGATTCTCGAAGTCGGTATCCCACACAGCGCCGTCGCGACTGGCGGCATCTACTACTTCAAGGATGGCCGCGATGTGCCGGATGTGTTCCAGGCCGCCTTCGAGTATCCCGATCGCGACCTGACGATGATCTACAGCGCGACTCTCGCTAACGGTAAGTACCGCGGCCAGCTGTATATGGGTCACGATGCGACCATGCAGGTGGGCAGCGGCTTGACGATCACTGCCGACCGTAGCTCGACGCGTTACGAGAAGAAGATCGATGACGATATCATCGATCCCTCGCTGCCCATGTTCACCTACCGCCCCGGTTTCAGGGGGATCGATGCGGTGACATCGGCGACCGAGGAGTACTTCGCCAGCCGTGGGCTGCTCTTCACGTACCGGGGAGGCCGACGCGTCAGCGCCTACCACCTCCATATCGCCGAGTGGTTAGACGTGATTCGCAACGGTGGCCAGGTCAGCTGCGATATCGAACGCGGCTTCGAGGAGGCGATCACCTGTCACATGGCGACACGCTCGTTCATGGAAGGTCGCCGAGTCACGTGGGATCCCGTGAATCGGAGGATCGTGTAACATGATCGATCGCCATGAACGATAGGAGCTAATCTTGAGCGCAAAGACCCGCCTCTGGATCATGATGTTCCTCCAGTACGCCATCTGGGGCTCATGGGCCCCCGTGCTCTCGGCGTATCTGGGCGATAGCGGACTCGGCTTCAGCGGCTTCCAGATCGGAGCGATTTACGCCTTGCTTCCACTGGCGACGATCATCGCTCCGTTCGTCGGAGGACAGGTCGCCGACCGCTATTTCGCGTCCGAGAAAGTCATCGGGTTCCTCGCGTTTTCAGGCGGCATCCTGCTGATCGCGCTGTCGAGGGTGACCGACTTCAGCCTGATGGCGATTCTGATGCTCGTCTATTGCCTCGTCTACGCGCCGACTCTCGCCCTGACGAACTCCATCGCCATGATGAATCTCACCGATTCCGAGGAAGAGTTCGGCGGGATTCGAGTGGGCGGCACGTTGGGTTGGATCGCCGCGGGTTGGCTGTTGACCGGCGGCCGCTGGCTGGTGGAAGGCGACGTGCTGCCTGGCATCCAGGGCGACATGCTGTTCCTCGCCGGTCTGTTCTCGATCATCATGGGGCTTCAGTCGTTCACGCTTCCGCATACGCCGCCGCAAAAAGAAGGCGTGAACCCCTGGGCGTTCCTTGAGTCGTTGAAGATGCTCAAGTCGAAGGACTTCGCGATCTTCATCGGCATCACCTTCGTCGTGGCTACCGAGCTGGAGTTCTACTACATCCTGACGGCACCGTTCCTCGAGTCGGACAAGATCGGTGTCTCGCCCAACAACACGCCGCTGGTCATGACGATCGCGCAGGTGGCGGAGATCTTCGTCATGGCGTTCCTGCTCTCCCATTTCCTCAAGAAGTACGGGATGCGGAAGACGCTGGCGTTCGGCGTCATCGCCTGGCCGATCCGCTACGTGATCTTTGCCATCGGTGCTCCGGCCTGGCTGGTGATCGCGTCCATGGCGCTGCACGGCTTCTGTTACGTGTTCTTCTTCGTCGCGGCGTTCATCTACGTGGACAGCGTGGCACCGCCGGACATTCGGGCATCGGCGCAAAGCTTGATCGCGATCGTCGCCCTCGGATTCGGTCGATTCCTCGGCAGCCTGTTCGCCGGCTGGATCAAAGATGTATTCACGACGGATGCCGGAACAAACTGGACCAACGTGTTCCTGGTACCTTGCGTTTTGACGATCATCTGTGCCGTGGCATTCCTGCTGTTCTTCAGAGAAGAAAAGGCGCCGGCAACCGCTGCGGTTTGATCGAAGACAAGAGAGAGTGTGAATGGCTAATAAGAGACTTGGCGTTGGGTTCGTTGGCGGTGGGTTCGTCGGAAAGTTTCATGTCCGATCTTTTGTAGCTGTGCGCGACGCGGATGTCATGGGTGTCACCGGCCGGAGCGATGGCACAGTCGAAGAAGCCGTGGCCTTGGCGAATAGCCTGGGTGTCGGTGATGCGAAGCCCTACGATACGGTCACCGACATGGTTGCGGACCCCGCCATCGATGCGCTCTGGATTTGTGCTCCCAACTTCACCCGCGTCGAGATCATGGAAGAGATCGTCCATGCCATCGAGAGCGGGAAAGGCGAACTGGTAGGTGTCGCTTGCGAGAAGCCGCTAGGCCGCAACGCCGCCGAGGCGCGACAGATGCTCGAGATGGTCCAGCGGGCGGGGCTCCTGGATGGCTATCTGGAAAACCAGCTCTTTTCGCCCGCCGTCGTGCGCGGGAAGGACATCCTCTGGGCTCGGGGCGCTGCGTTGACCGGACCGCCCTACCTGGCTCGCGCGGCGGAGGAGCACAGCGGCCCTCATATGCCCTGGTTCTGGGAGGGAGAGCTCCAGGGCGGCGGCGTGCTCAACGACATGATGTGTCACTCTGTCGAGGTCGCTCGTCATTTGCTGACGCCGCCGGGCGCCGAGCGAACTGTCTTGACGCCGGTCAAGGTGACGGCGCACACCTCCTGCCTGAAGTGGCAGCAACCGCATTACGCGAAGATCCTGTCGGAGAACAGTGACGGCGCAACCGACTACCTCAATCGGCCCGCCGAGGACTTCGCCCGGGCCATGGTCGAATATCGGGATGCGGACGGGAACGAGCGGATCGTCGAGGCGACCACGTCGTGGTGCTTCGTCGGTGCGGGCCTGCGCCTCAGCATGGAGCTACTGGGACCGGAGTATTCGTTGTCGGTGAACTCGCTGGATGCGGGACCGCGCGTCTTCTTCAGCCGAGAGGTGCGAGGTGACTCTGGTGAGGACCTTGTGGAGAAGCAAAACGCCGAGGTGGGATTGATGCCGGTGGTCGCCGATGAGGAGAGCGAGTACGGCTACATCGGCGAAAACCGTCACATGGTTCGGTCGTTCCTCGCCGGGAAGCGACCGGTCGAGAACTTCGACGACGGTCTCAATGTGACCGAGCTTCTCATGACCGCTTACATGAGCGCGGAGCAGGGCAAGACGATCCCATTCCCACCGCCGGACCTCGAAAGCTTCGTTCCCGCGGTCGCGAAGGGCGAGTGGAACCCCCGGAACTCGAGGTGAGAAGAATCACGGACCTAATGGTGGCGTTGATGGTTTACGACTGGAAAGGCTGGTTTTGCATGAGGTGGGTCACTCTTGCTTTGATCGTGTTGCTTCCCGTCGGGTTGTACGCATCCTATGAGATCATGACTGACAGACAGGACGAGAGCCCGGGCCCCGGCTTCGAACGGATCCTCAGGGAGCATAACGGCCGCTTCAACAAACACGGATGGAACCACTACGGGCCGGGCCATTTCGAGCTCGACCGCGAGACGGGCGTGCTAAAGGGGCACGGTGGGATGGGGCTCATGTGGTACGCCGCGGAAGAATATGGCGACTTCATCCTCGACCTCGAGTACAGGTGTTCGGACGAAGTGACCAACTCCGGGATATTCATCCGCGTGCCCGGGGTACCGACCAGCGACGACTACATCTACCACAGCTTCGAAGTTCAGATCAACGATGTGGGCGAGGGCATCCACCAGACTGCCGCGGTCTATGACGCCGAGGCACCCACCCACGCGGCATTCCGGCCAGCCGGCGAGTGGAATCACTACCGCATCAGCTTCATCGGCGACCGCATCACGGTGGAGCTCAACGGAGAGACCGTTGTCGACTGGCAGGCCGAACCTCGGGGCAAGATCGCCGACTTCGCCCCACGCGGATATATCGGCCTGCAGAACCATGACAGCCGCAGCCCAATCTACTTCCGCAATATCTGGGTGAAGAAGCTGTAGGCGGCCGGAAATCACACACCAGGTGTGGCGCCAGAAGCGTAATTTCGATCACAATACGCGGTTCTGGCGCCGCGACCCTGATAGATGCGATAATTATCGTTCGTAGAATCCTCGTGCGCCTGCCATGACAACCGCCGGTCATTGCCCGTGGCCAGCTGGTAGGTTAGCTGGCGGCGCCTAGCGAAAGGAGCCCCAACCATGCGAGTGAGAGACATTCTGCGCGGCAAAGGCGCTGAAGTCGTCACTGTCAGCCCCACAGACACCGTTTTCGAGGCCATAGAGGCTCTGGTGAAGCACAACATCGGAAGCCTGGTCGTGACGGCATCGAACGGGACCGTGGTCGGCATCATCTCGGAACGAGATATCCTGCGTGAGAGCTCACAGCGCTGTGACCGATTGAAGGAGACGGAGGTAGGCGAAGTGATGACGCGGGACGTGATCATCGGAGTTCCTGATGACGATCTTAATTATGTCATGGGGATCATGACCAAGAATCGAATACGACACCTCCCGATCCTTGACGAGTCAGGGTTGGTCGGGATCATATCGATCGGCGACGTTGTGAACTCCCACCTCAGCAAGACTGAATTCGAGAACCGGATGCTGAAGGACTACATCCACGGAGTTAGCGCGACGACGTAGACATCAAGGAGCGCGGCTCTTCATTCGGCCGCCCGGCGCGCGGCAGTGATCCGGCGCCTGGCGGCTTTTTGTTCGCCGTCGCAGGCGGGTCGGGAGGTGGGGTCTATTCGTCGGGTTGCTGGGCAGCCTTCCAGATCACCATCTGGCGCTGGCCGTCCGGGCTCTCTTCCACCCTGAGCGTCAGGGTATTTCCGTCCTCGATCCTGAGATCCTCGCGGATCTCCTGAGGAATGGTGAGTCTGCCGCCGCTGCCCACCGTCACATCGGCGTAGTAGAGCGAACGATAAATCCCGCCCATATTGTTGTCCTCCCTGTGGCTTTGCAGTCGCCCGGCTCGGCGCCGGCTCAGCGCCGGCATGGGCGACAGGCCGGGTAATGTGAGGCCCGGGCTCCCCTCCGGCAAGCGTTAGCCCTGTCTAGCCCCCGGCCAGCAACCGCAGGACGTATTCCGGCGATTCGCCCTCTTCGTCGTGTTTCAGGTAGGCGAAGACATCTCGCCCCGTCGCCGCCTGCTCGCTCATCCAGACGTGCCAGTCGGCTAGCTCTGCGTCCGTGTATTCCTCTTTGCGCAGCCGAGCGTACACGAACTCTCCGGTGGCGACACGTGGCGTGTCCAGTTTATCGCCTTCCGAGAGACAGAGCGCCGCTCCCGAGTCGGACAGCATCGCGAACACGGCGTCATCGAACCAGCTTGCGTGACGGAATTCGAAGGCGAAACGCATGCGTGGGTCGAGTGCGTCCAGGAAATCCGCCAGGCGCTCGTCATCGCGTTTGAAATTGGGAGGCAACTGAAAGAGGATCGGGCCGAGTTTGCCCCCCAGCAACTTGCATCGCTCGATGAAGTCTCGAGTCAGCTCCTCGACTTCGCGCAAGCGACCTTTGTGAGTGATCCCTTGGTTCGCCTTCACGGCGAAAGTGAAGCCATCGGGCGTTCCATCGCGCCACCCTTCCAGCAGGCTTGACCGTGGGAAGCGATAGAACGTGTTGTTGATCTCGACGGTCGAGAACTTGCCAGCGTAGTATTCGAGGAACCTCTTTTGGGGCAGCTTCTCCGGATAGAACGAGCCCTTCCATTCCGGATACGAGAAGCCGGAAGTCCCGGCGCAGATCTGGCCTCTATTCATAGGACGGCAAAGCTACCGGGCAGAGCGCGGAAGGACAATGTCGACTGATTCCCAGGAAGGCTTGTTGTTCAGGGCGAGGAGCCTTCGGCGGTCAATCGTGCGAGGGCACGTCGCGCGGTCTCGACTCGCGGCTGCAGTTCGGGATCGGCGTCTTCCCAGAGTCGAACGAAACGAGAGTAGGCTTGGATCGCTCCGGCGATATCGCCCTCTTGTTCCAGCGCTTGACCGATGACCAGGTAGACCAGCGGCAAGTGAATCACATCCATCGTGAGACTATAGCGCAGCAAACGGATGCCGCGGTCGCGTGTATCCGCGCGAGCGGCGAGCGCGGCGCCCCGAACGAAGCGCTGCTGTGTTCCCATCATCATAGCTATCGGGCCGTATCCAGCATTCTCGATCCCTTCATCGAGCTTCCGTAGAGCGGAAAGCGTGTCGCCGTCGAGCAAGTCGGCCCAACCAAGTCCAGCTCGTACAAGGCCGCCCATCACGTCGGGGTCGATCACTGAGTCCGGGACCAGCGCTTGTTCCGCCCACTGTCTGGCGGTCGGAGTGTCCCCCTGGCTCAGGGCGAACAGCATTCGGAAGTAGGCACGGATCGGGCGGTCTGCTGGTAGCCGAGGAGGCTCCCGGGTGAGGCGCAGCGCTTCCGCAGCATAGGCGGAGTCGGCGAGCCCTGCGAAAACCGGCCACAGGCTAGCATACCGGCCGGCCTGCGAAGCGGCTGCCAGCCTGTCAAGCCACGGTCTAGCGTCGTCGAGCTGTCCAAGCCCGGCAAGGCACCAGAATCCCAGCCAATACCGGTACTCGAGATACATGTCAGGCACCGCCGGCAGCGGAGCTGCAGGGTCGAGAGAGTCGATCAGGTCGCCAGGAGCGATAGCATCCGATGTGTAGGTCGCCTGGACAAACCAGAAGGGCAAGCTCCCGGCATGGCCGTCTTCCCATACCAAGGAGAAGACTTCCAGAAGAGAGTCCGGTCGAGTCCACAGCGCCGTCGATACAGCGAAGAGCTCGACGAGCGATTCGTCGGCCCCAGCCGTTTCGTACTCGCCGAGATACCGGTAGTAGCGTGAGCTGTCGTTGTAAGCGAGGCTCAATTGCAGAAGATGGAACGCGGCCGGGGAATACGAGGGGTCGAGTTTCAGCACGCGCTCAAAACCTGAATAGAGCGTCTCGAGATCGAAGCCGTAGATGTGCTGTGCGTGGAATCGCACGTCGGCCAGTTGGAACCAGCCCTCCGGATCGTCAGGGTAGGAGGCGACATAGGTCTCAAAGGTATCGAGTGCTGCCGGCTCACCCCGCTCGTGCATGTAGTTGCCCACCAGCAAAGTGCGTTCGCGGGTCGGCAGGCGTTCGATGTTACGGAGCGCCGCCGCGCTGTGGCGGTAAGTACCCGGGGAGTACATGCCGTGCCGCGTGCTCCATCCGTAGGCAGTGGCAAGCTTGTGATGAGCCAGCGCGAAAGCGGAGTCCTCTTCGACGGCAGCCTGAAGCGCGACGATCGCCGAATCCCATTCGGAGCGGCGATAGTGCTGCATGCCCTCCAGGTAAGCACGAATCGCTTCAACAGACGCGGTAGTGATAGCGCTCACCCGTAGGTGAGGTAGCGGCTCGCGTGCTAGCCAGATCTCTCTCAGCAGATCGATTCCAAGCTCGTCCACCAGCGCAAGGACGCTGTCTACAGGGCCATCCACTTGGGCGCGCGCTAGCTCGCCACCGCGCACCGAGTACAGCTCGGCCGTCAGGCGGACCTCGGGACCGGTGGATACCACGCTGCCCAATAGGACGGAGCCCGCGTGCACGTCGCGTCCCAGGTCGAGCGCGCCCTCCATGTCGAGTGTCCCGTCAGTGGCACGCTGCTGCCAGCGGTTCATCACGGTTCGCGAGTCGACGCTACGAATTCCGCCCACGTTGTTGAGGTTGGTCGAAAACAGGTCGACCATCCCTTCGCCGAGCAGCTCGACGCCGGGGCCGGACGTGTTGAAGGGGAGCACGGCGATCACCTGAGCGTCCGGGTTCACCGGGCCCAGGATACGAGGGCGGACCCACCAGAAGGCCGCGCCGACCAGGAGCAGCACGACTGCCAGAAGTGTCAGGGCCATGGGCCAACGATGATGAGCCTCAGCCGCGTCGGGCTCGTCAGGTCCTGTACGTTGGACACCTTCCGGCGTGATGTCGAACGCCCAGGCGAGGATCAAGGCGATGGGGAAGCCCACGAGGGTCAGCACAACAACCAGGGTGAGCGTCCAGTCCGGGAGACGCAGTGCGGGAAAGGCGATCTCAGCCGCCTGCCATATCACGAAGGCGACGGCAGCGTACACGACGGCAACGCGGTAGACGCGGCGTCGCTTCAGTTCGGTGAGGAAAGTCTTCACCGCTGCGAGCCCTTCTTTGAGAAGGAGTGCATGCCTCCGTCTCGGGGCGGTGGGTGGCTGCGACGCTGTGAAGCTACCACTCCACCGTTTGCATAACAACGCTGGAATGATTCCAACTTGTGGGGTCGATCGGACGCCTATAGATAAGACATCGCCGAGCCACAGGAGGACGGAATGCCCGGGAATCGAAGCGATCAATCGATCAATGAAATGCGACGCCGCGATAGGGCCCAAGACGAAGACTGGATCCGCGCTTTCTTGCACTCGGGTGCCTGGGGAGCGCTGGCCACGGTAGCTGACGGACAGCCGTTCATCAACACGCAGAACTACGTCTATGACGAGGAGTCAAACGTCATCTACGTGCACGGCGCTCGCGTTGGCCGCACGCGGTCGAACTTGGAAAGCGGAGCGAAGGTCTGTTTCAGCGTTAGCGAAATGGGTCGGATTCTACCAGACAAGGTCGCTCTCGAGTTCAGCGTGGAATACGCCAGCGTGACGGTGTTCGGACGCGGCAGCGTCGTGGAAGACGATGCCAAAAAAGCTCGCGCCTTGCAGATGCTCATGGACAAGTACGCCCCGCACTTGAAGCCGGGCCGCGACTACCGACCGGCCAATCAGGAAGAACTGGATCGCACTTCGGTGCACCGCATCGAGATCGAAAGCTGGAGCGGCAAGAAGAATCAGAAAGAAGCCGACTTCCCCGGCGCCTTCTGGTACGAGAGCCAGCGTGTGCCACCGCCTTTCACGCCGGGTGGCTCACGCTAGAGTTCCCCGATAACGAGTTCATTCGCGGGTCTCTTCGCCCGCCAAAGGGGTTACCTGTGGCGCTCCCGCGTCGCGGCCGGGGCCTGGATGCGCGCCGACGGCCACCGACCATTGGTAGACCCGCTCGATCGTTTCCCGCGTGAGCACCTCGGACGGCGTTCCTTCGGCGATCGGGCGGCCCGCGTCGAGCAGCAGCAATCGATCCGCGTAGCGGGCCGCCAGATTGAGGTGGTGGGTGACTAGGACGACGGTCTTGCCATGCGTGCTCGTCAACTCGGCGAGCAGCTCGAAGATCTCCATCTCGTGACGGATGTCGAGCGAGACCGTAGGCTCGTCGAGGACAAGCGTCGTCGGCTCTTGAGCAAGCGCTCGAGCGATGAGAGCGCGCTGACGCTCGCCGCCGGACAATCTGGAGATGGGCCGGTCTTTAAGACCGTCGACATCGCAGTGCTGCATCGCGTCATCAATGGCTCGCACATCGTCCACGCTTGGACGACCTAGGATCCCGAGGTGAGGATAGCGCCCCATCTCCACCATCTCTCGAACCGTGACTGGGAACGCCGTCTCTTCGCCTTGCGGCACCACGCCGATCCGTTGCGCCAGCGAACGACGACTCCACTCCTCCACCGGCCGGCCCGAATACAAGACATCGCCCGTCTCGGGCTTCAATGCGCCGAGCAGGAGTTTCAGCAACGTCGACTTGCCGGAACCGTTCGGGCCGATCACGGCGTAGAGTGCACCGGGCTGGATGCTCAGGCGTACATCTTCCAACGCCGGTCGCGCAGCGCCCGGGTAGCTGAAACGCAGACCCCTCACTTCGAAGGCCGACGTCCCGGTCATACGGCCCTCCTGATCAGCAGCACGACGAAGAGCGGTACGCCGATCAAGGCCGTAATCACGCCCACCGGCAGCTCGGCCGGTGCGGCGGCGGTGCGGGCGACCGTATCGGCGAGCAACAGGAACGCACCGCCAGCGAGCAGCGATGCGGGTAACAGAAACTGGTGATTGCTCCCCCAGACCAGTCGGATGGCGTGGGGGATCACCAGACCGACGAAGCCGATAACACCGCTCACCGCCACAGCGGCGGCAACAAGAAGCGATGCGATCACGTAGGCGGCCAACTTCACCCGCTCCACTTGCGTGCCCAGGTACAACGCTGTCTCCTCGCCCATCGCCAACAGGTTGAGCGGGCGGGCCATGAACAGAAGAGCGATGACGGCCGGCGCCAGGTAGGTTGCAA
Source organism: Gemmatimonadota bacterium (assembly GCA_039586795.1). GTDB lineage: Bacteria > Gemmatimonadota > Gemmatimonadetes > Palauibacterales > KS3-K002 > Kutchimonas. Next base: position 46,056 of record JBDHJS010000007.1, on the reverse strand, counting down.
GCACGACGACCGCCGGCCAGTCGGCGGCCGCCAGACTTCCCATCATCCAGAAGACGGCCGAGCGGAACGTCTCGGCCGGAGCGAAGCTGAGCAGCAGCAAGATCACGGCGTTGAAGAACGTTCCGACGACAACGCCGGTCAGCAACAAGACGCGTGTGTCGAGACCCTGACCCGTGCGGCTGGCGATGTAGAGGACCAGCGCGATCGCGAGCAGCGCGCCGAGAAAGGACGCGAGCGGCAACGACCACGTGGCGATGAGGTTCAAACCGAGGATGACTGCTGTGACCGCCCCGATCGCGGCGCCGCCGGAGACGCCCAGCAGAAAAGGCTCTGCCAATGGGTTCCGGAGCAGGGCCTGGTAGACCGCCCCGGCGAGCGCCAGGGCGCCGCCAACCAGAAAGGCGAGCGCTGCACGCGGCAATCGGAGGTTAATCACGATCGTACGCGTTGTCTCATCGCCCCCACCGGCCAGCGCCGCCACCACGTCGCGAAGGGGCAGATCGGCGGCGCCGAATGCGATGCTGATCACCGCTGTGAGGGCCACGGCGGCGCTCAGGCCGACCAGACGAGCGACGTTAAGCGCTCTCACCGCTCGCTCGCGCCTTCGAACGCTTCGGGGTGAAGAAGCCGGGCCAGCGTGCGGGCCGCTAACGTCACCCGTGGGCCGGGTCGGTTGTAGAGGTTGGCGTCCACCTGGAAGACATTGCCTTCGCGTATAGCCGAAAGCTCGCGCCAGCCGACCGTCGCGCTCAGCCGATCGACATCTGTGGGCGTATCCTCGGTGTGCGACAACAAGACGATATCGGGCTGACGTCGAACCACTTCCTCCATGCTCACCTGCGGCCAAAGGCCGGGCGCGTCGGCAAACACATTACGACCACCGGCGATCCGGATCAGCTCATCGATGTACGTCCCTGACCCCGTCGTCGTCGCTGGTTGGTACCACACAACGTAGAAGACACTGGGTGGATCCAGTCCGGCCACGGCCCGTCGGACTTCCTCCAGTCCCGCATCGATCGATGCGATCAGCGAGTCGGCCGCTCGCTCCAACCCCAGCATGTGGCCGAGATCCGTCGTTGCCCGGCGAATGTCCGCCAGCGTTTGCACTTCGGGTGAGTAGATGATGACACCAAGTCCTTCCAGCCTGCCGATAACCGAGCGCGATGGGTTGTCGGGCCAGGCGATCACCAGGTCGGGTCGCAAAGCTGTCAACTGTTCCAGACTGGGCGTCAGCCCTTCACCCACCGACGGCAGATGGGCGAGCGCGGGGTCGACGTCGAACTCGCTGCGCGCCACCAACCGGTCGAGAGCGCCCAGGGCGACGATGGTTTCGGTTGCGGATGGGATGAGCGAGACGATTCGCTGAGGCGTGGCTGCGCTCCTATCACCCGGAGCTGAGTCTCCCCCGCCCCCCGAACAGGCTGCGAGAGTCAGCACCAGAATGAGCGGCAACCGCGAGATTCTATTCACTTTCATCGAACCGGGTGAAAGCGATGTCGATCGGGCAGGCACCCGTGCTCACCGAAGTCGTGTCGACCCCTACGCGATACAGGACGCTTGGCGCGATGCAGTCGCCGGGAATCAACGTGTACAACAGTCCGGCTGCATCTATCCCGACACCGCTGGAGATGGTCTCTCCTGCTATCACCAGCGGATCGGACGGCGGATTGATGAATGTATCGCCCACGACGTCCCAAGCGGCGACGCCGTATCCAAAAGAACTGATAAACGCGATGCCCCCGATGCTGATCGCTATGTCGCCCGGGAATTCGCCGAAGCCTGGATAGTGCTCCACTTCCCGAAGCGTGACCGGGTCGACAACGGAAAGGCTGCCATCGCCCTGACCGAATGATCCCGAGTTGACCACGTACAGCATGCCAAACCAGAACATGGCGGCGGACGGATTCGTCCCGCTGAGAGAGATGGTGGCCACCACCGAATCGGTCGCCGGATCGATGACTGAGATCGACCCCGGGCGCGCCGGTACGAAGTTCTCGAGCTCGCCGTTGAGGACGAATATCAGGCTGTCTTCCACCGCTACCGCCTGCGGAAAGACGCCGACGTCGATTTCGTTCTCGTGCACGCCGGCGAACGCGTTGATGCGGCTGACCGTGTTCAGGTTCGGATTGGCCACGTATACGATCGAATCATTGCGAAAACCGACTCCGGTGGCCCCGGAGTTGTCGGGCAGTGGGACGGTCCACGCCGTGTCTTCGAGAAGATCGACGACCACCGCCGTGGCAAGAAAGCCCATGGGTACAACGACGAGATTGTGTCGCGCCGCTAGGGTAACCGGGGAGCCCGCGGGCGCCAGGCCCATCGTGCGGATGTCGGACGCCGATCCGCTGGGAAAGACGGTGATCGACAGGTCCGTACTATTCAGGATGACCGCTGTCTCCCTCAAAGGAAGTGGGTCGGGGCCTGGGGGCTGCGTGTTATCGCACGCGATGGCCAATAGCAGAATCCCGCTCCAGGCCAGTGTTTGGGTTAACCGAACGTGCACTGCGTTCTCCTCTCTCTCATAGCGCTTCACCGCGGTCCTGCCGCGACCTCGAAGCGAATGACGCGGCCGGGCTCGGGGTAGCCGAAGATCAGCGAATTCCTGTTGTCGAAGACTCGATCGACCGCGAGCATCGGCGTTATCTGCCAGCCGGCAGCTGCGAAGCTGCGCCGCAGTCGTAGGTCCCATGTCCAGAAGGGTTCGAGGGCGTTGAGCGGCGCCGGCACCGGGTAGCGCGTGCCAACGAAGCGGGCGTCGGCGCTGAAGAACCAGCTACCGGGCTGCCACGATAATCCGACCGTGCCACTGTGGCGTGGCCGATAGATGACCTGAACGTCGTCGTCGCCGGGGCGGTCGTATGTGACTCGCGCCAGGCTGTAGGTGCCGTGGAGCTCGAGATTCCTGGCCGGCAAGCCAAGTTGCGCCTGGACATCGACTCCGCGCCGCTTCACATCGAAATTCCGCGGACTCCAAACGAAACGAAAATCGGGAGCCCAGATGATCATGTCCTTCACATCTGCGATGTAGCCGTCGATAGAGAGCGAGGCGGTTGTAGTCCCCAAGTTCCCACCAACGGAGACGCCGAGTCCGATGTCACTGGGTATGCGTTCGGCTTTCAGGTTCGGATTCGGCTCCACTGCGATGCCTTCCCTGAAGAATTGGTCTCCAAAGGTCGGTGGACTGAATGAGCTGGCGTGACGAGCGCGCAACGTTGCCGGGCCGGCAACGGCGGTCAGGCTCAGCTCGTGGGTCGGATACCAACTCTTGGCCAGGTCGTCACGATCTACACGTAACGCAGCGACCAAGCGCGTTGACGACGAAGAACCCGGAGAGAGCTCGCCGCCGACAAAGGCACCGAAGTCGAACCGTCCACCGGGCGCCGCGGCGTCAAGAACCGTACTCTCGTACCGCTGGTCACGGACTTCGACACCGCTCCAAAGCGAGCGCATGGCGCTCTGCAGATCGAGCTCCGACGACAGCCGGCCACCCAACGCCAGTGCCTCGGTCCGACTGTCATAGGGAAGGCCCTGCGGCGGGGCGGGGTCGACGAAGCGGACGTCCTGGTACACGCCGAACAACCGAGCGGCATGACGAAAGCGACCGGCAACCCGATCCCATGTCACCTGACCGCGCCAGCGAGTAAGCTCCTCTCGCGCCGACGGCGTGGGCAAGAAGCTGGGGCCGGGAACGCCGCGCTCCAACTGAGTGAAACCGCCGCGCAGTCGAAGGTCGCCACTCGCCAGGCCGCCGACGGCGGAGGCGAACCCATCCGCCTCGTAGTAGTCCGCGTTCTGTCGAGTTGCGCGACCGCCACCTAACTCACGGGGTCGCTCGAACTCGAAACTGCCTTCCGCTCGTCGGACCTGGCCACCGGCCGACCAGGCGAGTCCCAGCAATGGGCCGCTTGTTTCGGCTCGACCTGACCAGTAACCCAGCGATCCGGTCTCGGCGCTCAGGCCCAACGGCGGTGCAGTCATACGCGACTCGATGAGCACGACGCCACCGGCGGCGCCCGGGCCATAGATGGCGGACTGGCTGCCGCGGAGGACGGTCAGCGTCTCAATCTGCGATGTGGGCACCGTCGAAAGGTCGGCCGCGCCGGTGATTGGGTCGTTGAGCGGTGCGCCGTCCAGTAGCACCAGCACTTCGTCTGCCGAGCTTCCGCGGATGCTCACCGTCTGTGGTGCGCCCGGTCCACGTCGCTGTACGACGACGCCGGCGCGGCCCTCGATCAAGCCGGCGGCTGTCAACTCACCGCTGCTTTCGATTTCGGCCCGGGTGATCACATCGCGGGTCGCATCGATCGCGGCCGTTGCCTCCACTGCGATTTCATCGATTTCGACAGGCTGCACGCCGAGGCTCACGTTCACCCACGTCGAAGCGCCGTTGCGAACTTCGACCCGGCGTTCCGATGGCGCGTACCCCATGCGGCTGACGCGCAGGGTCTGTTCGCCGGACTCCAACCCGCGAATCCGGAACTCGCCGCGTCCATCGGTATAGGCGCTGAGCCCCGCGCCGACGACCTCGACGAACGCGTTCTCCACCGGTTCGCCGGTGATCGCATCGGTCACGCGTCCTGCCAGGTCGCCGGGATACTGGGCTATGAGCGGCTGTGTCGTTGCGAGTAGCAGAAAGGCAAAGAATGTGAGCGGACTTCTCGAGCGGAAAAGCGAACAAACGGCAGAGACGCCGGCGACGCTTGGTCGGCGCCGTGAGTGAGTAGTCGGTCCTGGCAATAATAAAGGCCGCACGTCTCGCCCTGGAAGAGTGCTCGGGCCATGCGCGGCGGAACAGGTCTCCTGACTCGAGGCAGGTCAGCTCGCCTTCCCAGGAACACTCCCAGTGGCATGGTGAGCTGGCTACTTCCGGCTGACGCCGGGCCTCACACAGTGGCGGGGCCGTGCCGGATTCTCACCGGCTTCCGATTTGTTCCGCCCGCCTAATACTTCTCGATTGTCGAGTTGACTCTATGGGTTACGAAAGTGCGTGTCAACCTTCCGGCTCGTCGAGCAAACGCTCGAGTTCGGAGTAGGCGACGACTTTCGGTCTTACTGCCACCTCGCCCATGTGGCGGAAGTGCAGAGTCGCGTCAACGTGGTCGCCGGACCATAGATGATCCTTCAACTCCATCAGCATCACATGATAGCCGCCGGGTTCCAGGCGAACGCTGGCGCCCGCCGGTATCGTCACGGATGAGACGGGCTCCATACGCATCATACCACCGTCTTCGACCGTTCTGTGGATCTCGGCTACGCCGGCAGCGGGCGTCGTTACCCTGAGCAGTTCTTCTTCGGCTTCACCGCTGTTGGTGACCGTGAAGTACATGGCGGTCCGCTCGCCGGTGGTCGGCTCGGCGACGTAGACCCGCGAGACTTCAATCCCCGAAACTTCCGCCGACTCGCCCGCGCAGCCGAATGAAGGGACCACTACTGCCAGCCCGGCCAACAGGCCCCAACGTGAATTGTATCGCTTCATTCGGTCCCCCACGTCTCTACAGCCAGCTTCGGCAAATCGTGAGCCCAGTCCGATTGTCGTGTTCCGAACGGGTAGCGTACGTGCGCTCGGTTGTCTTTGGTGAACGCCACAACATTCGCCGAGTGACCGACCTCGTAACCGCCGCTTTCGTTATCCACGCGGATGGCGGGCGGCAACCACATGCTGGCCGCGATCTCGTTTACCTCATCTACCGTGCCGCGGAGCCCGATGAACGAGCTGTCGAACGCGTCGAGCCACTCCCGCATCCGATCCGGCGTGTCGCGCTCCGGATCGGTCGTGATGAAGATCACCTTGAACTGCTGCTGGAGATCGTAGGGAAAATCCCGGAGCACTGCGGCGATGTTTGCCATGTGGATGGGGCACACGTCGGGGCAATACGTATAGCCGAAGAACACCAGGGCGACGTAACCCTCGGTCTGCTCGACGAAATGAAACGGCTGGCCGTCGGTGTCGTTGAGCGTGAAATCCGCCTTTTCCACGGGTTGTGACATCACGTTCCCGTGGTATTCGACGGGCTCCTCCGGGGGGCGTCGCTCGCAAGCTAGGCCGATCACCGCAAGGATGAAAGCGAGTACTCGGGCGCGTGTGGCTACACCGTGCCGTGATCCGTGACGTACCTGGCTCTTTCTGTTCATTAGATCTTCCCGAAGGGGAAGATGGTGTGTACCATTGGCCCGTCAAGCGCCTCACGTGATGAAGAATCCCAGTGCTTCGCCGATACAGATCGGCAACGAAAAACAATGAACAGCAGAACAATCGAGGTCGTACTGTGGGTGGCGGCCGTGGTGCTTATGCTGGCAGCTGCTGGATACCAGCGGCGCACCGGCCCGACTTACCCCGTGCATGGCAGCTTCGAGGTGGCAGGACAGACGTACAATTACGAACTGGTGCGCAGCGCGTACACAACCGACGATGCGCAGGTCGAGATCCCGGATCCGGTTGAAGGTGTCACGGCGGTGCTGCACTACAAGCGCTTTCGCCAGAGTGACGAGTTCGCGTCGGTGCCGTTTCGCGCGGACGAAGGACGCTTGATCGCCGAGCTGCCGGCGCAGCCGCCGGCCGGAAAGCTAGAGTACTTCGTCATTCTCCAGCTGCCGAACGGTGGCACCAGGATCCCCGACGCTGCTCGCGGTAATGTGGTCATGCGCTTCAAGGATCATGTGCCGCTTTACTTCCTGCTGCCGCACGTTCTGATGATGTTCTTTTCGATGTTGATTGGATTGCGCGCCGGTCTGGCGGCACTCTTCGCCCCACGCCCGATGCGAACACTGACCTGGATCACGCTGATCGGGATGACGATCGGCGGAATGGTCCTGGGCCCCATCGCCCAGAAGTACGCGTTCGGCGCGTTCTGGACCGGCTTCCCGTTCGGCTATGACCTCACAGACAATAAGGTCCTGATCATGTGGCTCTTGTGGGTGGCCGCCGGCGTGATCGTCTGGTACAGGATTAGGGAGGATGTTCGGCTGCCCAGGTATGCCGTACTGGTCGCTGCGCTTGCCACCGTCGTAGTCTACGTCATCCCGCACTCCGTCCAGGGGAGCGAACTGGACTATGAGGCCCTGGAGCGTGGCGTTCCCGCCGAGGAGGCAATACGAACGGGCCGGCAGCCCGAGGACGGCCAACCCTAGGCTAGTTCGGCCCGCCCCCTGTAAGCTGATTCAGCGCCCTGAGGAACTCTTCCATCGGTTGGTTCCCGTAGAACTTCACGTCTCCGCTGAACTCGTCCTTTGCATTGAACACAAAGGAGGGCGTGCCCGTGATCTCCGCTTCCTTCGCGATGCGAATGTCGTTGATGATGAGCGGGGCCATGGCGTCACGCGCCACGCAAGCCCGGAACGAAGCCAGCGGGGCCCCAACCGCACTGGCGAACCGTTCGAAGATCGGCGTTGGGTCGAGCTCGTGTCGCCACACGTCATGATATCTGAAGAGCTGATCCACCATGCCTACGAATCCTTCCTGGCCGGTGAACGCGGCGGCACAGAAAGCGGCCTCCGCTGCTTGGAACCCTCTCATCAGTCGCGGGATCGGATATACTCTGAACGTGAAGTGCAAGTCGTGTTCGGCGATGAACGCTTTCAGCGAATCGGCACGCATCTGTTGGAAGCTGCGACAAGTGGTGCACGCGAAATCTATGAACTCGTCGAGCGTGCGAGTTGCCGATTCCGAGGCGAACACTCGCGCGGCGTCGGCGCGCTGGATGAGCGGAATGTCCTGGGCCACCGGCGGCTCCTGAGCCGCGAGCGGGCTCGCCAAAGCGAGGAAGCCGATACATATGATGAGCTGCTTCATTATCCTAACTATGCCGTGCAAGAAGTGCGTTGGGTCATCTTGGGAGAAGAGTAGACAACAGGCCGACCGGTTTGCCCGATCGGCCCGTCACACCTTCCGCGTTAGAACCTGAAGGCAAGACCGACTCCCAACGGGAAGAACCATGTGGTGCCGGTAAATGTGTCCGCCGGCGTGAACGCGACCACCGCCATCAGATCGATCGCCAGAGCTACTGACGGAGAGAGATTGAAATAGGTCCGTACTCCGCCGTTCATCGCGAAGTTGGTCTGGCTCTCGCCTTCCTTGGGGCTGAAAGTCACCCCTCCGGCACCGATCAGGACGTACGCATCGCCCTTGGAAACGCCGGCCGCGCCGTTGTAGCCAACCATCGCGAAGTAGCCGTAGTTGGTGAAGTCAACGCAGAGTGCGCAATCGCCTTCCAGCCAACCGACGTTGAAGTTGCCGGCTACCACGAACTGGGGGTTGACGGAGTAGCCAACGAAGGCGCCCGTTCCCCAACCGTTCTTCACCAGGCGGCCGAAATCTCCCGACGGAATGACGTACGCCCCCGATATCTCCACCAGCCAGGGTTTGGCTGGCCGCTGAGCCTGGGCCGCGGCCGGCAGCACGATGCACAGCGCCAGCGCCGCAAGGGTCAAACGACTGATCCCCTTCATGAGTCCTCCTTATCTAGACGGTCACTCCTGCCAAGGTCCTGGAACACGCGGACAAGGTACAGCCCGGGATGCTACCCGGCGAGGCCTGGCTGGATTGGGCTGCGCGAGGACTAGCCGACCCTTATCCCCTCGGATAACTTCCGCGGACTATGACTCAGAATCATGCGTTTCTCAACGCCTGCCGGCGCCAGCCGGTCGACCGCGTACCCGTCTGGCTGATGCGCCAGGCCGGTCGCTACATGCCTGTCTACCGGGCGCTTCGCGAGAAGCACCCGATTCTGGAGCTTTGTCGCACGCCGGAGCTGGCGGCCGAGGTCACGCTGCAGCCGATCGACCGCTTCGACCTGGATGCGGCCATCATCTTCGCCGATATCCTGCTGCCGCTGGAACCGCTCGGTGTCGGCTTCTACTTCAGCGAGGGCGAAGGCCCGGTGATCGAGAAGCCGGTGCGATCGCCTGAGGACGTGAACGCGCTCACACCGTTCGATCCAGCGGTGGGTTTGGGTTACGTGCTCGAGGCGATAAAGATCGTGCGCGGCGAGCTGGATGGGCGCGTGCCGTTGATCGGCTTTGCAGCGGCGCCGTTTACTTTGGCCAGCTACATGATCGAAGGCGGCGGGTCGAGGAACTACCTCCAAATGAAGTCGTTCATGTACGGACACACGGATGCGTGGCACAAGTTGATGAGAACCGTCAGCGAGATGACTCGCGATTATCTGGCTGCTCAGATCGAGGCTGGCGCGCAGGCAATTCAGATGTTCGACAGTTGGGTCGGTTGCCTTTCTCCCGAAGACTATCGCGAGTACGTACTCCCTCACTCGGCCTGGGTGTTAGAGAACCTGTCGTCATACGACGTGCCACGGATCCACTTTGGCACTAACACCGCCACGCTGCTTGAAGCAATGAAAGAGGCAAACAGCGACGTGATCGGCGTCGATTGGCGACTTCCCATGCGAGAAGCTCGCCAGATTATCGGCCCCGACTTCGCCGTGCAGGGGAACCTCGATCCGGTGATGCTGCTTGCTCCGCGTAAAAAGCTGGTCGAGAGAGTGAAATCGATCCTCGAGCAGGCAGATCCTGGGAATGGCTACATCTTCAACCTCGGGCACGGCGTGTTGCCGCCGACACCGATGGAGTCCGTCGACGCCGTGATCGAGACCGTGCACGGATTTGCGATAGGCGGCAAGCCGTAGACAACGTGCAAGGAAAGGGTGCTGCAGCAGTGGGTGAAACCACGGGACTGTTGGTGATGGCGTACGGAACGCCGGAGAGCATGGACGACGTGCGGCCGTACCTTACTCACATACGGCATGGCCATCCCCCGTCCGACGAAGCGGTCGAGGATCTCAAGCACAGATACGGACTGATCGGTGGACCGTCGCCGCTCTACCAGACGACGGTCGAGCAGATGCGGGCGCTGGAAGAGCTGCTCAACAAAGAGAGCGGCGGCTATCGCGGCTACCTGGGGATGAAGCATTGGCACCCCTACATCCCCGAAGCGGTCAGACAGATGGCAGCCGATGGGATTGAACGGGTCGTCGCTATCACGCTGGCCCCCCACTACTCGACGATGAGCATCGCACAGTATCTGAACTACGTGCGGGAAGGATTGGACGACATCGAGCAACCCCTCGAGATACAGTGCGTCAAGTCCTACCACGACGAGCTGTTGTTCATCGATGCTCTCGAGGAGAAGCTGCGCGCGGCGATCGACCGGGTGCCCGAGTCGCAGCGCGCTGATATGCCAGTCGTGTTCACGGCGCACAGTCTGCCTGAGAAGATTCTCAGGGAAGGTGACCCGTATCGCGAGCAGCTGTTGGAGACATCACAGCTTGTGGCGGACCGCGTCGAAGGAATGAACTGGCGATTCGCGTTCACAAGCCAGGGCGAGACGCAGGACAAGTGGCTCGGTCCGACATTGGCGGAGACGCTGGATGAATTGTCGGCGGAGGGTCATGAGGCGGTGATGTGCTGTACCGTCGGCTTCGTCTCCGAGCACCTGGAGACCCTCTTTGACTTCGACATCGAAGGCAGGCAGGATGCCGAGGATCGTGGGATCGCCTTCTATCGAGCCGAAGCTTTGGGGACGAGTGCGACCTACATCGAGGCACTGGCCGCCGTCGTAAGAAAAGCGGAAGCGGGGGAGCACGCCGAGACCGTCACGCTGCCGGACGACTCGCTCCAATCCCCCACGTATCCAACTTACTCCTGAGTGGACGACCAGGCTCGGAGCCCTGAAGCGGGCGCAAGGAAGGTCGCCGTCGTCGGTGGTGGAATAGCCGGCCTGGCGGCCGCGTATGAGCTGACCCTCCAGGCAAGCCAACGAGACCTACCTCTTACTCTCGACATCTACGAGGCCCGCGACCGTTTGGGTGGCGTGATCCTGACCGACCGTGAGGATGGCTACGTCCTCGACGCAGGACCGGATGCGATGCTGACGCTCAAGCCCGCGGCGCTCGAGCTATGTCGGGAGTTGGGCCTCGAAGACGAGATCATTCCGACCCGCGACGAACACCGAGGCGTTGCCCTCTACTCGCGTGGCGCGCTTCGGTCGCTGCCGTACGGCACCGGCAGCAGCTGGGCGAAGAAGATCGCCGCCTACGCTTCCAGCGGCGTCGTTTCCTGGGGCTCGAAACTGCGAATGGCCGGCGACCTGCTAATGCCACGCGGCCCGGCCAAACAGGATGAGTCCATGGCCGACTTCTTCGGCCGACGCTTGGGCGCGGAAGCCGTCGAGCGAATCATCGATCCGCTGATCGCCGGAATCTACTCGGGCGACCCGCACAAGCTGAGCATCTACAGCACTTTCCCCCGGTTCCCGCAGATGGTGGCGAAGAACCGCAGTCTGTTGCTCACCATGCTCAGGGCACCGCAGGGCGGTCGGGCAGGCAACCGCAGCCTGCCTGCGTTTTGCTCGTTGCGCGGCGGCTTGGACCAGTTGGTGTCGGCCCTGGAAGATCGACTCAGAGGTGCTGGCGTGTACTTGGGTGCCGACATCACTCGAATACGAAGAGCCGACGATGGCTACGCGCTGGACACGAAGACCGGGTCGTTCGGCGGGTATACCGATGTCATTCTAGCCGTGCCCGCTTGGGTCGCCGCACGGATGCTGGGCGACGATTTGCGGAAGCTAAAGGAGATGATGGGCTCGATCCGCTACGTGAGTTCGGGCGCGGTCTTCTTCGCCTACAAAAGGAGCGAGGTTGCCGATCGACTCAAGGGATACGGTTTTCTCATCCCCAGCTGCGAAGGCCGCCGGATCAACGGCGCCACCTGGATAACCAACAAGTTCGAACATCGTTCGCCGGAGGATGGTTTCCTGGTGCGCTGCTTTGTGGGTGGCGATCGTACCGCGGATCAGTTGGAGAGGGAAGACGACGATGTGATCCGGATGTGCCGCGAGGAGCTGAGTAAGATCGCCGGCATCACGACGGAGCCTCTCTTCGCGCGTGTCTACCGTTGGAAGCAGTCAAATCCGCAGTACGATGTGGGCCACGCTCAGCGCAGTCGGGAGATCGATGAAGCGCTTGCCGGCCACACCGGTCTCCACGTCACGGGCAGTGGCTTCCGCGGTATTGGGCTTCCCGACTGTGTCAAAGACGGGCGCGAGACCGCAAGCCGTCTGCTGGGATAGAATGCTTAACCGGCTTGACAATTCGAGTAAAATATCTTACAGTTCTTGTCAGCAGCGAGTCCTCGCGCTGATGCCCCTTTCCTAAAGGCGTGCCCGCTAGCCGGTGACGTGGCCACAGGCGAGCGCCCGGCCGGCGAGCATGGCTGGGAGGCCATCATGGCGTATCTACGTGGTTCGCTGAGCTTGGCAGCGCTCTGGCTCGCCCTGGTGCCGCTTGCCGGTGAGTTGGAGGCGCAGTCACTGTGGTTGGAACGGCAGCCCAACCGCGCTCTCTATCTCGAGATCCTCAAGCCGAGCTTCGACGACACAGACCTGACGTTTTTAAGTGCGACGTTCTTCTTGTCGGGCCGCTACGCATTCAACGAAAAGCTGGCACTGTTCGGTGAATTGCCGTTCGCCAACGGCGGGATCGAGAACTTTGGCGATTCTGACTTCACGGTTGGTAACTTGTACGCTGGTTTGGAGTACGGGCGGCTGGAGTCGGGGGTCTTCGGTGAATTCGGAGTCCGCGTTCCGCTGGCATCCGAGGATAACTTCGGCACGCTCATCGGCCTGTTCAGCGACTGGGTGGATCGTTTCGAGGCTTTCACGCCCGATGTTTTTTCGATCATCGCAGCCTTCAACTACCGATACCGGAGCGGCAAGGGCTTTGGCACGCGCGTTCGCGTGGCGCCCATTCTCGATATCCCGACCGAGAACGGTGGGGATCCGGAGTTGTTCGCGTTGTACAGTCTGACGGCTTGGTACGAATCTGATATCATCGGCGCCGGTGGCGGATTCAGCGGTCGCGCGATTCTGACGGAAGATGGCAGCGTGGGAGAGCGTTCCCTACACCAGCTGGGTCTGTTTGCAAATCTCAAGTTCGGTCGTTGGCACCCGGGCGCCCAGCTCCGGCTTCCCCTCGACGACGATCTGACCGAGTTCATCAACCTCGTATTCAGCCTGAGCGTAGGCTACAGGCTCAACTAACTGGTGTGCACGATTCGGCCGCGGTATCGCCTGGCGAGGGGCGGCACCGCGGCCAGCGGTGCCGCCGTCACGTAACGTTAAGACTGTCGCGAGTCGCTTTCTTTGTTTCCGGACTCTAGCTCGCGGTGGAAACGCTCCACTTCCAATAGATGATTCAGGTTGCTCTCGAGACGGCCGTAGGCTTCCTCGAGCCGTTCCAGCCGTGCATCCACGTCGGCGGGAAGCGCCCGCTCCTTCTCCTTGTCCGTCTTTATTGCTCCCACGATATCTCGCACCAGCGGCCGCAACACGAAATGCGTCGCCAGGGCGATGGCCGGAACGCCAAGCGTGAAGGTGATGGCGAGGATCGGGATCAGTATCGGGTCAACCATATTTCCAGTCTCTTCTAGTGTCAGGATGCTTCGCCCACAATTCCCCTACGATGACTCGCCGGGCTCGGATTCTTCTGTCTTCCTTAGGCCGAGATCGAGGCCAACGATCTCCAGCAACTTGAGCGCGTTCTTCGAGGTCGCGATGCCCGGCTTCAGCTTGTAGTCAAAATCGATTCGTGGTCCGTCCGGCGTCTCGCTGATGCTCTCGGTAAAGTGAACGGGATCCCGCGCCACCGAAAGCTCAGCGGTGTCTGCCAGAGCAAGGTCGTGTGATGTTACGGCGCCGATCGCGCCGGTGCCCACCAGGTGGTTGATCACCTTCCGAGCCGCAATCTGACGTTCCACGGTGTTCGTCCCCTGGAAGATGTCATCCAGGAGATAGAGCAGGATCGTTCCATCCGCGGAACGGGCTGCCGTGACGACCTGCTTCAAACGTTCGAGCTCGGCCATGAAGTGCGACAATCCAGCCTGGAGCGAGTCATGGATGCGCATGCTGGTCTCCAGGCTCACCCGCGGCAGCCTCATCGCGGACGCGCATACCGGGCCGCCCGCCCCCGCCAAGACAACGTTGATTCCGATGGCTCTCAGCAAGGTGCTCTTACCCGACATATTCGAGCCCGTAACAAGCAGAAATGTGCCCGGCGGACCGACCGTCACGTCGTTTACGACGCGTGAATTGTCGGGTAGTAGAGGGTGGCCCAGGCCGGTGGCTTCGACGACTGGGGTTTCGTCGCCTCCCATTTCTGGAAACGCCCAGTTCGGATTGTCGAAGCTCAGTCCGGCGAGCGCGCAAAGCGCGTCAAACTCGCCGAGCGACGTTAGCCAGCTGCGAGCATGACGTCCAGCGGTGATCTGCCACTTCTCGAGTCGGGCCAATACATGGAAGTCCCACAAGGTGAAAGCCTGGATCGCGACGTACGGCATGGAGAACCGGACTTCGGCCAGGGAAAGCAGCCGGTGGAGACGCTCCAATTGACGGTAGGCCGGGACGCCGCCGGCGGACAATGCATGCTGGAGGTTCTGAAGAGGCGCCGCGCTGAAGCTTGTTTCGGAAGCGAGCCTGAGGATAGCCGCGTACCGCTGGAACGCCGACTCTCGTTCGAACGCCCGGTCGAAGATCGTGTGTACCTGTTTTCCCACCGTGTAGCTAAATGCCAGGTTGACGGCCAACGCGGCAAGCCAGGCCATGTAGGTGACTTCTCCGACAACATTCAGAATGATCAGTGCACCCGTGATGACGACCAGGCTACGCGCGCTCCAAATCACCCAGGGCCGCTTCCTCAGCCAGGGTTCGCTCTCCGCCCAACTGAGAAAACGCTCTACGCTTGCCGGCGTGGCGCCGGTGACCGTTCGGCCTCGCGTCGTAACCTCTTGCCTGAGATCGATAGCCGGCGACAGTTCGCGAGCCGCGGACTGCCGTTCCGCGATGATCGGTGGCGGCGCTGAGTCGAGCAGCCAACCGCGCAGGGTCTGCCTCCCGGGAAGCGTCGAGACTGTGCCGAGCAACGTGAACAGGGATGCTTGGCCGAAGAGGTCGAGATCGTCAGCGAAGGAGCGATCGACATCACCTTTGATTGAGCCGTCGTGCGGCAGCGCCGGCCAGTCGCGGGCCCGCCGTGCCTGTCCTTCTCCGTTGAGCTTCGCCAACTCCACGTACCGGTCGCAGCTGTGGTTGATCTTGTTCTGGTAGAGCATCAGGCCGACAAAGCACAGTGCCAGAACGACGGCAAGCGTCATGTGAATCGATAGAGCGAACCGCGGCTCGAGCATCCACAGCACTGCCGCGCCACCGGCGAGGAACGCCCCCAGTCTGAGATGGCTGAGCATGCGGGACCGGGTGGCGCAGGCCTCGCCCCTGGCGGCGAACTCCTCCGCTCGCTCACAGTAGATCCGGTCGATGGCTTGGGTCTCGGGTGTCATTTGGCTCCTCAATGATGGAGTCGGCGAACGCCGGCTTCAAGCGGCACGTCGGGGTTGCGCGGCGGGCCGTCCCTGTCCAGCATGGAGACGGAAACAGGCAACCGATAAACCCGTTACATACTGTCAGGTGGCTCGCATGAGCGAGACGGACCTTACGCAGACCGACGAACGGGGGCGCAGCGTGAAGCATATTGAGATGCATCGAGTTTACGCACTCGCACTAGGCGCTATGCTGATACTCTCCGTGCAAGTTGACAGCCTTGCGCAGGAGGCACCACCGCTCCGCGATGATTTCCGCCGCGAGCGCCCGATCTTGTTCCCTGGCGACGTCGTGCGCATCACAGCCCCGATACTGTCTCCCGATTTCATCGAGGGACAGGTCGTTGGACTCAGCGCCGATACGCTGGTCGTTCAGGGCCGGAAAGAGTCCGAGGGTCGGAGAGCCATCGCCTACGACGATATGGAAAAACTCGAGGTGCTAGACGAATCGACGAGTGGCATCGGGGCGATCTTCGGCGTGCTGGTCGGTATTGTGGGCGGTGCCACACTTGCCAGCGAGCTTTCCGATAATGCCAGCACCTTCGTCAGAAGCCTCGCCGTGGTCGGCGGCGCCATGATCGGTGCCTATGGCGGATACTGGATAGGAGTTCGCGCCGAACGATGGATCGCTGGCCCACAATGGGAGCCGATAGCGATTTCACAGTTGCAGCTTGGCCTTGGGCCGATTCAGAACGGCGAAATCGGCTTGACCGTGTCCTACAGCTTCTGAATACCCCGACAACGATGAAGAACGTGCGCTGCTTTGCGACCGTCGCCTTCTTGACCCTGGCGCTGGCGTCGCCGGGTCTATCTCAGGAGCTCATCATCGGGCGATGGCTCATCCACGAGCCATTGCCAGCGCCCGCCGACCCCGAGCGTGTGATCCGCGATTATCTCTCAGGTGAGAGCACGGTGATGCCGACTCTCGGCGAAGCGGGCTGGCTCGAGGTCGATGCCGATTCCGTCGGCAGGGTTGACCTGAACGTCGCGTTCGCCGATCAGTCGACGGAATGGAGCGCCGCGTACGCCCACACCTATGTGTTCGCGCCGGAGGATCGAACAGTTCTGCTGATCGCCGACAGCGACGACGATCTTGTCGTTCGGGTGAACGGGCAGCGCGTCTGGGTCCACGACGTGGCCCGCGGCTTGGGTTGGGGGCGCGACACGGTGATGGTCAGGCTTGGCGAAGGTTGGAACAGCCTGATGCTGAAGCCGCTCAACCGCGGCGGCGGGTTCGGCCTGCTGGGCCGCCTGGCGTCGGCACCTGGCTCGCCGCCTCTTGATGACCTTCAGCTCAGCATCGTCCGGCCGCCGGGACTGACGGCATTCGTTTATCCTGCGCCCGCCGTCACCGTCGGCCCCGTACGCTGGAGCGGCTCCCTGCGTTGGGAGGCCGGCGAGCTGACTCCGGTCGCCGTGACCCCTCTCTTCGCCTGGGGCCCCGATACGCTTCGGCAAGTCAACGTTCAGTTGCAACAGGGCGACCGTGGGTGGCCGCGTGCGAGCTTCACGGTGTTGGCGCCTGGCGAGCCAGCGGAGGTGGAGATCGAGTTGCCGTTTCGCGAGCTGCGCCGGGCCGGCCTGGGCGAAACGCCCATCGTCGCCACGACCTCGTGGAGGGGCGGCTCGCTGCGGCGGCCCGTCGCCGTGGACGCCGAGCTGCTGCTGCGCCTGGTTGGTGGTCGCATCGAGATCGCCTCGCTCCAGGTGGATTCTGCCGGTGACGAAGCGCTTCAACTGTCCGCAAGTCTGGTCGTCCCCCCGGCGTTTGACGGTCTGAGCGTCGACCTGCTGACCCGCGGCTTGGGATCGGGCGCCATATACCGGGTCAACGGTCGACCGGCGGCGTGGCACGATGGTGTGGTCGAGCTGTGCGCCCCCTGTCGAATCGACGAAGCCCTGCGGATAGAGATCGAACCGGAGCCGGGTCGTCCACTCTGGCTCACGCCCGTCGTGCGCGTTCGCGAGATCGGATACCCGGAGTACGCCGACGGATACGACTACGCCATCGCGCTGGCCGGTCGAGCTCCGTCCATCGAGCGGCCGGACGCCGATGAATGGCTAGTGGCCCTTGGTGACCCGGATGCCTATCGCGCTTTGTCGCAACGATACGCCAGAGCGTACGCACCGCTCGCCGACCAGATCAAGGGTGACACGCTTCACCTGATCGGCAATTCTCACATCGATGCGGCCTGGCTTTGGCCGTGGAGCGAGACGATCGATGTCATACGCAACACGTGGCGCACTTCGCTCAAGCTCGCTGAGATATTCCCCGGCTACATCTTCACCGGCAGCGCCGCATCGTATTACGATGCCATGGACAGGCTGGAACCAGCGCTCGCCGATTCTCTGGTTGCGGCGATCGAGGCGGGCTACTGGATCCCCATTGGAGGATGGTGGGTCGAATCCGATCTGAACGTCCCCTCCGGTGAGTCGCTAGTGCGGCAGGGCCTGTATGGCCAGCGCTATTTCGAGCGCCGCTTTGGCTTCCGCTCGCAGGTCGCCTGGACGCCCGACTGTTTCGGCTACCCATGGACGATCCCGCAAATTCTACGCGGCGCCGGACTGGACTACTTCGTGACCCAGAAGATCCGCTGGAATGATTCCACCGAATTGCCCTACAACGCGTTTCATTGGGAGGGTCTCGATGGATCTCGGGTCCTTACTTATAACCCATACGGCTATACGCATGCCCTCGAGCCCACCGCCCTTGTTCGTCAGCGCGTCGACGACCGAGAGCGGACGGGCTCCAACCACCAGATCGTTCTCTACGGTGTCGGTGACCACGGTGGCGGCCCGACCATAGAGATGCTCGAGCGCGCCGAAAACCTGCGCCGCGTTCCGACCTTCCCGGTGATGCAATACGACGAACCGCTCGCCGCGCTGCACAAGTTGGAAGGGTGGGGCGCCGGACGCGCAGATCTTCCCGTCTGGGATGACGAGCTCTACCTGGAGTATCACCGCGGTACTTACACATCCCAGGCCGAGTCCAAGCGCCGCAACCGCCGCAGCGAGGTGATGCTTCAGACGGTGGAAGCCCTGCTGACGCCGGGCATCTCGGACTACCCGCGAGCCCGACTCGAGGAGGCCTGGCGACTGGTTCTGTTCAATCAGTTCCATGACATCCTGCCGGGCTCAGGGATCCGCGAAGTCTACGAAGATGCCGACGACTTCTACGACCGGGCCTGGGCGATCATCGATTCGCTGACGACGGAGAGTTTCGCCGCGCTTCGAGGTCGAATGAATACCAGCGGCAGGGGTGATGCGGTCGTTGTCTTCAACCCACTCGGCTGGGCTCGAGATGGCATCGCGGAAGTCCGTGCTCCAGGGCCGGATGCACGGATGCTGCGGATCCCCGTAGACGATGTGCCCGCCTTCGGTGCGAAGGTGTTTCGGCCATCGAATGACCCGGTCCCGAAAGAGATCCGGCGACACTCGGCACCACTTGCCGGTCCGAACTGGATCGAGAACGATTTCTTGCGCGTCGAGATCGATACCCTCACGGGCAACCTGCTTCGCGTATTCGATAGGGTGAATGAGCACGAGGCTCTATCTCCTGACGGCCGCGGCAACGTGCTGCAGGTATTTGATGACCGACCCAATGCTTGGGACGCCTGGAACATTGTCACCTGGGGAGAGATGTGGGAGGTGGATGATGTGCGGAGCGTGCGCAGCGAGGTAGACGATTGGGAAGCCCGCATCGAGCTTGAACGGCGCTGGGGCAACTCCACGTTTCGACAGACACTGGTGCTCGGACGGGCCTCGGATCACCTGGAGGTGATGAACGACTTCGATTGGCGCGAGCGCCGCAAGGCGCTGAAGGTCGCGTTCGAACTCAACATTCGGGCCGACTCGGCGACTTACGAGATACCCTATGGGACCATCGGCCGAACCGGCCAACCCCGGACCAAGGCCGAGCGCGCCAAGTTCGAAGTGCCCGGTCAGCGTTGGGCCGACGTCTCGCGAGGCGATTACGGTGTCAGCATCCTGAACGACAGCAAGTACGGATGGGACTACAAGGGCAATGTGCTCCGCCTCACCCTGCTGAAGGCGCCCATCTGGCCCGACTCCCTGGCCGACCGTGGTCGTCACAACTTCCGCTTCGCCCTATACCCGCATGACGGAGATTGGCGCGCTGCGGGTACCGTGCGACGGGCGGCGGAATACAACACGCCGCTCCTTGCTGCGTTCGAGCCGGCGCACGACGGAGAACTCGACCGATCTGTGTCGTTCGCGTCCGCGAGTCCGGAGAACGTTGAGATCACGTCGCTGAAACGCGCGGAAGATACCGACGAATGGATCCTGCGCCTCGTTGAGTGGCACGGTGTGGCAACCGAGGCTGAAGTCGAGGTTGGCTGCCAGGTCGGCTTTGCGCACCGCTCGAACCTCCTGGAGGACCCGGGCGAACCGCTACCATTTAGCAACAACAGAATCTCTATCGCGGTGCATCCCTACCAGATCGCCACGGTCGCGGTGAGTTGTGAGCCATGAGAAAGACCGTTCTTGCTGTTGCGCTATCGTGTTTGTTCGGGTGTGGCGCCACACCGGACACACCCGATCTCTCCGTACTGTCTTTCAACATCCGTTACGGCACGGCGGACGACGGTGAGAATAGCTGGCAGCATCGTCGCGAGTTCGTTTTCGATGTGATTCGCGATCAAGAAGCCGATATCGTCGGACTTCAGGAAGCGCTGCGGTTCCAGTTGGACGAGATCGCAGATGCGGTGACGGGATATAGTGAGCTGGGTGTCGGGAGAGACGATGGGGTCGAGGCCGGCGAATATGCAGCGATACTCTACAGGGAGGAAAAGTTCGAGGCCCTGGACCACGGCACGTTCTGGTTCGCCGATACGCCCGAACTTCCTGGCGCCGTCGGCTGGGGCGCCCACATTCCTCGCATCTGCACCTGGGCCCGCCTACGCGATCGAGAGACGGCAAGGTCCTTCTACGTCTTTAACGTTCATCTCGACCACCAGTCCCAGGAATCCCGCGAGCGTAGTACGACTCTGCTCGCCGAGCGTATTGCGGCTCGCGAGCATCCGGACCCGTTCGTCATCACCGGCGACTTCAACGCCGGCGAGGCGAACCTCGCCATCGCGTTTCTGGTCTACGAGTCAAACCTGCGGCTGAAGGACAGCTTCCGAATTCTCCATGAAGATTCGACCGAGGTAGGCACCTTTAACGGCTTCCAGGGCACGACTTCGGGCGAGAAGATCGACTATGTGTTCGTATCGAACGATTGGAACGTCGTAACAGCCGAGATCGTTCGCACCGAACGGGACGGGCGGTTCCCGTCTGACCACTTTCCAGTAGCGGCGACACTCACGTATCGGCGGCATGACTAACGCTGGCGTGCTCTTTGACCTCGACGGCGTGCTCGTGGCAACCGAGACCCTCAAGGCGCGAGCACACGCGAACACGATAGAACACTTGGGTGGCCGTTTAGACCCTGCTTACTACTCCCAGGTGATGGGAAAGTCGCATTACCTGGCGGCAAAGGAGTTTTCGGAAGCCGCCGGCGTTTCGTTCGATCACGAGCGGTACGCCGAGCTTTTCAAGCACGAGTACGGCCTGCAGCTGGACGATGGTGTAGAGCTGATGCCGGGTGCCGGGAACCTCGTCACCGCTTTTCGCGAGCACGGTTACCGACTCGCTGTCGTCAGCTCGAGCCTGCGGTGGATGATGGACAAGGTTCTGGCTCAGACGGGGCTGGGCGAAGCTTTTGCCGCGTGCATCTCCGGAGATGATGTCGAGAGCGAGAAGCCGGCGCCGGAGCCATATCTCAAGGCGCTTGCTGAATTATCGCTTGCACCGGAGCGAGCGGTCGTGATCGAGGATACGGAGTCGGGGATCACTTCGGCGCATGCGGCGGGGGTGAAGGCGATTGCGGTGAGGCATGAGTATAATGGGCGGCATGATTTTTCGGGGGCGGTTGCTGTTTTGGATGAGCTTTTGGATGTGGATGGGATTGCGGCGCTTGTGCATGGTCTGTTAGCTGAATAGCTACCTACTCTTAACGGGCAAGGCTAAATCACGCTCATCAACACTCAGCCCTCAGCTCTCAATCATAAACCGGCTTATGATCGAGGGTTGAGGGCTGAGTGTTGATGAGCGTGATTAGACCTTATGCGTCACGCGTTAGTAGTCTAACGTTGATTCTACACCCAGCCCCGCTCGCGAAATCCCCGCAAGATATCTGCGAAGCGCGACATTTCCTCCGGCAACCCCAACGACAGTCGATTGTAATTCAACATCGGCGGAAACGCTCGTCCCACTCTTACATCTTGCTCCGCCATCCGCTTCTGATAGCCCTCCAGCTCGCCGTTGATACGGTGCATGACGAAGTTCGTGTGGCTCGGAAGGTATTCGAGGTCGAGCTCTTCCAGGCAACCGTGGAGGATGGCCATCGCATCAGCGTTCGCTTTGCGACTGCGAGGCACCAGGTCATCGTCCTGCAACGCGGCGTAGGCCGCTACCAGCACCAACTCGTTGGCGTTGGTCTTCGCGATGAACTGGCGTAACAGATCAGCCGCTTTCTTGTTGGCCACGGCGTAGCCGAGTCGGATACCCGCCATTCCGTAAATCTTCGAGAAGGTCCGGGCGACGATGACGTTCGGGCGGTCGATGAATTTGGTGCAGGACCAGTAGCCCGGGTCCTCGCAATACTCGTAATAGGCCTCGTCTACCAGGAAGTAGATGTTCTCCGGGGCCGATTCGATCCAAGCATCGACCTCGGCGCTCGAGGTGAGGGTGCCGGTCGGGTTGTTGGGATTACAGACGTAGACAAGGGCCCTGCTGCCCGACGACTCCGCAACATCGCGCATTCGGCCGAGATCGTGAGCGTAGTTTGCGTCCAGCGGGACCTTGACCACCTCGTACGTGAACGGCTCGGCGTAGAGGGGTACGTCCTCGAAGGTAGGGTCGGCCAGCACGAGCGTCGCCCCCGGCTCGAACAGCGCCTGCACCGACATCTGTAGTATCTCGGTGGAGCCGCAACCGAGAACGATGTTCGCCGTTTCCACGCCGTGCAGGTCTGCCAGCGTCTCGATCATCCGGATCCGATTGCTTCTCGGGTATCGGTTCGCTTCGCCCAACCCGTCGATGATCGCGCTGCGCGCCGCTGGAGACAGCCCGAGCGGGTTCTCATTCGAGTTGAGCCTCAGCGTGCCTGCGGAGCGGGGCTCAAGCGTCGACGCCAGACTCGGCAGTACAGACACGCCGCCAGCCATTCCGGCCGCCCCAAAAGCGAGCCCGTTTCTCAGGAATGCTCGTCGCTTCATGCGTTCCCCCCATTGCTCATGACTGCTCCGATCCCCTACCCTAACCCGACGCTTCATGATACTGCGAGATCCACACGCGTTCGCAAGTCGATAATCCCCCGGCTATCGCGCGGCTCGAGTGTTGCCTACAATTGTGTCGATTCCGGCGGGCCGAACCGAACCCAGGAGGCACTGTGAACCGCGGATTTCTAGTCGTCGGCTTACTCTTCGCAGCAGCGCTGCTTGGCGCCTGCGACAGGCAGCCGGCCCGGAACATCATCGTCATCGGTACGCCAAACAACGTCGGCGTGCTGTTGCCCGTATCCGAGACGAGCGCGTTCGACAACGAGATCAACTCGCATCTTTACGCGGCGTTGAACTCAGCGCGCTGGGGCGACGGCGGCATAGAGTACTTCCTGGGCGATCACTCCCTCGCCGAGCGTTGGGAGTTTGGGCCGGACTCGATGACCCTCACGTACCACCTCCGTAGCGGTGCCATGTGGTCGGACGGCCACCCCATTGATGCCGGTGATGTCGTCTTTACGTTCGAGCTCGTTCGCAAACCGGAGATCTCGTCGGTCTACGCCAGCGTCTGGGCCCAACTCGATTCTGTGGTAGCCGTGGACGACAGCCGGGTCACCTTCTACTTCAAGCGCCGTTACCCGCAGATGATCTTCGACACCGGGATCGGGATCATTCCGGCTCATGTGTTCGAGGAAGCGGCATCGGATGCGCAAACGCTCACCTCCCACCCCGCGGTCGCCGACCCAGCAGGTCTCGTGGTCAGCGGACCCTACCGCGTGGCGGAGTGGCGGCCCGGTGAAAGACTCCTGTTGGAGACAAATCCGAGTTCCTTTGCCCCCGAGCCTGCGACGGACTCCATCATATTCCGTGTCATCCAGGACGCTGTGACGATGTTGGCCGAGTTGGAGACCGGCGGCCTCGATGTCGCGGCGCCCATCCCGATGAGCGACGCCGCGCGGCTCGAGGCGGACGAGCGCTTTCGCATCGAGACGATGACACAGCGGTTCTATGACTATCTGGCCTGGAACCTCAGCGATGAGGAGCTATTCGGCGATCCCGACATCCGCCACGCCCTCTCTCTGGCCATCGACCGCCAGATGATCCTCGATGGCCTTGGGATCAGCTTGTTCACTCAACCTGCCGCGGGACCGCTGGCGCCGATCTTCGCCGATCTGGTCGATCCGTCCTCGACTCCGGACCCCTACTTGCCGGACAGCGCTGCGGCGATCTTCACGGCCAAGGGCTGGAGCGACAGCGACGGTGATGGCGTCATCGACAAGAACGGACGCGCCTTCAGCTTCACGCTGATGACGCAGGCAGGGAATGATCGGCGGACTTCCGCCGCCGAGATCATCCAGGCTCGCTTCGCGGACATCGGCATCCAGATGAATGTCCGGGCGATGGAATTCAATACGATGCTCGGCCTCATGTTCGAGGGGCGTGATTTCGAGGCCGTGCTCGCAGGTTGGCAGGTGGCCCTGGAGCCCAGCTACTTGGCCGCGTTCTTCTGGCCGCAGGACGGCATGTTGAACTTCACAGGCTTCGCCAACGCTGCAGTCGACAGCCTGATACCACTGGCCCAGGCGGCGCCGACAGCGGAAGCCGCCGCCCCGTACTGGCGTGAAGTTGCCCGGATCATCGCGGACGATCGCCCGTACGCGTTCCTTTGGTATTTCGATGACACAGCGGCGGTGAGCGAGCAGGTGAAGAACACGAGGATCGACACGTTCGGACTTTATCAGAACATCTATGAGTGGGTGATCGAATAGCCTGGCGATGTCCAGACAAGAGAAAGGGCGGCACGTTGGCCGCCCTTTTTGTTATCTGTGTTGGGTAGACTCAGCTACCCGTCCCTCCGTTGTCGTCTACGCTGTGATCCTCGTCGTCATCATCATCATGCGGAATGCCGTCATGGTCGTCGTCGCGGAAGCCCTCGATCGACGTACGAATGTTGTCTTCCACTAACCCCTCGTTCGGCTCACCGTCGTTGGCCGTGCGTGGGTCGATGAGCGAACCTGTTGAGGTCTCAAACCACGTGGACGCATCGATGATCAACGTGACGGCGACAGGCCCGGACTCCGGAGTCACCACCAGCGGACTGGTCAGCTCGATCTCTTGCTCCTCGTTCAGGTCCGTCGTGTAGAGGAAGTCCTGACCGTCGTATGTGCCCGTCACGCGAATGCTGATATCGGCGAAGTTCGGATTGTCAACGAGGAAGTCCTCATCCGTCAGGCCGTTATCCTCCGGCTTGTGGATGTCGAATTCGATCTCGTCATACGTTCCCGTGTCGACCACGGCTGTGAGCTCCTGGCTCACGGTTCCATCCAGCGGCAGCGCCACCAGGTAGGGTCCCGTCTCGAACTCTTCGCAATCGTCATCCGTGCCGGCTACCTCGCAGTCGTCGTGATTCATGCGCTCGAACTCGATCTCCCGGATCACCAGCTCGGCGCTCTGAATCACCAGCGTGTGGGTCCCGTCATTCAACTCCAGCTCACCGGCGAACAGGGACGGTGCCGCCGTTCCGGCGCTCATCGCGATCGACAGCGTCACTGCCTTCGAGCCGTCCAGGCCGGGGCCCGTCGCGTTGTCACAGCCCACCATCGCCGTGACCAGCGTTAGGGCCAACAGCGCGCCCGTCAGTCCAGTTCTCCTGCTCATCTGTTCCTCCTTGTTCATTTGCGTTGCGGATCCTTCTGTCGTTGCCGGCCAACACTAAAGCAACGGCGGTGCCGGACGGTGCCAAAAGGCGTAAAGCATTGATGGGAAAGGCGATGCGTGCCTCGGATGGCCGAACAACGAATCACCGGCATCCGTATCGATTCGAGACAACAGCAATAATCCGTATCGCTTCGCTACAACCGAGTGGCCCGCCAACGCTTCGGCACTCCGTCGAAAAGCCTTCTACCAAAAGGGCTTTCAGCTCACGCCTTCGCAAGTATCAAAACGAGACAGTTGAATCGGCGGTAGAGATTGTGTATCGTTGTGAGTCACTTGGTGGGAGGTTGAGTGAAAAACAAGCTATTCGTCTACAGTGAATCGGATTCCTTCCGCGACTTCTACGAGGAAGCGGCCGGGGAGGCCGACCTCGCTCTGGAATTCGGCTCGGACCTGGGTAGAGCCGCCCAGGCCGCTGTTGTCGTCGTCTCGATACCCGGCGCGGAGGAGCGGGCCAGCGACCGCGTTCGGGACGCCGTGGCCGGGGTCCCCGAGGTGCCTGCCGTGGTCGGCTCGGTGTCCGACCACCGGCTGGCCGTCGAAGTCGTCCGCGCCGGGGCCGAGGACTATTTCGTGTTGCCCGAGGAGGCGGAGCGGCTGAGGGACTACCTGAAGGCCAAAGGGGAGGCTCAGAGAAGCCTGGAGGCTCGAGCCAAGCTCGCCGAGACGGAGCGCCGGGAATTCGACTTCTCCCAGATCGTGGGAGAGAGTAATGCCGTTCGCGAGGCGTTGGCTCTGGCGGCGCGAATCATCCCCCGGGGCACGGCCACCGTATTGCTGAACGGCGAGACGGGAACCGGCAAGGAGCTTCTGGCGCAGGCGATCCATTATAACGGTCCCAGGGCCGAGGGGCCGTTCGTCGAGCTCAACTGCTCGGCCATCCCGGCGAATCTGTTGGAGTCGGAGCTGTTCGGCTACGAACGTGGGGCGTTCACTGACGCCAAGCGGGCCAAGCCCGGTCTGCTGGAGGTCGCCGATGGCGGCTCCCTGTTCCTCGATGAAGTTGGCGAGCTGCCCTTCGAGTTACAGGGCAAGCTCCTCAAGGTCATCGAGGACAAGATGGTGCGGCGGGTGGGTGGGACCCGTACCCAGGAGGTCGACGTCCGCATCATCGCGGCCACCAACCGCAACCTGGCGGTCGAGGCGAAGGCCGGTCGCTTTCGCGACGACCTCTACTACCGCCTGTCGGTCATCCCGCTCGAACTGCCGCCGCTGCGTGATCGCGGTGCCGATATCGTCCTTCTCGCTGAGCACTTCCTCGACACCTTGAGCCGCGAGTACGAGGTGCCGCGCCCCGAGATCACGTCTCCACTCAAAGATCTGCTCATGACGCACTCCTGGCCGGGAAACGTGCGGGAGATGAGGAACGCCGTCGAGCGCGCTTTGCTGCTGGGCGAGGGGAAAGAGCTCCGCGCCGACGATCTGTTCATCCAGCACGAATCGGCGCCGGTCGCAAAAAGCGGCGGCGAATCGCTGCCGTTCCCCGCATCAATGGAGACGATCGAGCTGGCGGCCGTGAGAGCGATGCTGGAGCACGCCGGCGGCAACAAGAGCGCGGCGGCGCGGCGACTTGGCATCTCGAGATCGCGCCTCCATCGGGCCATCAAGCGGTTGGCCGAACTCGACGCCGAGTCCGAAACGAGCTGATGGGTGTAGCGATACGATACAACTGAAGGCGATCGACACAGTCGCCTTCACCTTAAGTGATTATCATATAACGCCTTACATACGGAATGCCGTTTGCACAACGAGTTAGTGGCGCGCGACCCACCACGGCCGCCCGCATAGAGGATGACAAATCGACGGAGTGAAGGAGGCACCGTGCTTAGTCATGGAGTGATTTGGATGAAAAGAGCGGGTTGGCTGGTTGTGGGACTGCTGATCGTGTTTTCGGCGGTGGCCTGCGACGACAACACGACCGAGAGCGATCCACCGGACATCGTTGACGAGTCGCAGCTCGATTTCGTGCCGCGCAAGGTCACCGCGCCGCCAGTCGAGACGATGGACACGTCGTTTTGGGCGGTTAGGGGCCAGTACCGCGAGCTGGAGATTCGCTACCAGGGTCAGGGCGGTACAGGGACTGGCAAAAAGTTCCTGGAATTCGAAATCGACGAGGAGACGCTACTTCGCCGCCCGGACGGAACGCTGTTCGCCGACGGTGACTCTATCGAGATCACTGTGAGCATCGATCCGGAGCTGTTTGTTGTGACCTTCGGGCCGTCGGGTCTGCAGTTCAACCCGAGTGAACCGGCTCAGCTAGAGTTCGACTACGACGAGGCGGAGGATGAATTCCTGAGCGTAGAGTCCGCGATCGACTTTTGGAAGCAAGAGAACCCGGGCGACGACTGGGAACGCCAGGCCTCGCTGCAATTGGAGGAGTTGGATGAGATTGAAGTTGTGATATTCAGCTTCACCCGTTACGGGTTAGCGGTAGGACGGTAAGTCGTAAGATGGGCGCTCTCTCACGTGACGCGGTCGCACTGAAAGCCGAGCTGGAGCAGCTGGTGGAGGATCGGCGGTGGGGCGACATACGGGATCGTGCGGCGGATCTGAGTGATTCAGAGCTGACCGCGGACCCGAAAGTCGCCTATCACGTGGCGGAGTCACTCTTCTACAGCGGCAAGATGGAGCGCGCCCTGAATCTCGTGCTCGTCGCTGAGGCCGAATTCCGCAGCCGTCACGACCGATTGAACCTGCTGCAGGCGCTCAACCTGGCGGGCGCGGTCGAATTCGAGCTGGGAGACCTGAACGGAGCGGAACGGCGGTTCTCCGATCTGCTCGAGCTTGCGCGGGAGAGCGACAACGATGAGATGATTGGCCGCGCCACGAACAACCTGGGCGCCATCGCGAGCTTGCGCGGCAAAGACGAGGAAGCGCTCTCCCTGTTTCGTCTGTCGATTCCCGTGTACCAGAAAGTGGGCTTCCTCGCCGGGCTGGCGCAGACCGATCACAACCTCGGCATCGTCTATCGCGACCTCGGCGATTGGCGCGAGGCGGAGCGTCACTACCGCAACGCCCAACGTCGGGCCCGCCAGCTCGGCGACCGCCGGTTGACAGCGATGGCCCGCGCCGGCCGCGCGGAGATCGCCTATCTGAGAGGTGATCGCGTGTATGCCGCCGTGGAGGCGCGGCACGCGCTGGAGGCTTTCGAGGAGCTTGGCGACGAGCTGGGGCGTGCTGAAGCCCTTAAGCTGCTGGGAAGTATCGTTGGGTTGGAGCCGGACCGCGAGCTCGCGGAGCGTTACTTCGAGGATGCCCTGAAGCTGACGAGAGACAACGCGAACCCGCTGTTGGAAGCGGAGATCCTCGAGGAACGGGCGCGTCTCCATGTGGCTGAAGATCGCACGGCGCTCGCCAAAGCAGATCTGGAGGCCGCTGCCGCCAACTATCGACGGCTCGGAGCGGTAGGCAGAGAGAAATCGGTACAGGACGAAATCGAGCGACTGGCCCATAACTGACCCTCAATTGGAGCGGAACATGGGTTCGAAGGTCAAGAAGAACACGCGGTTCACTGTCTTAACAGCGCTCGCGCTCGCATCGATATCAGCTTTCGGCTGCAACGGAGAATCGACCGGTGCGAACGACGATAACACCCCGCCGGTCGCTGTGGCCGTCGTCGTGTCTCCTGACACGCAAACAGTCTTTGCTTTGGACGAGAATGTTCAGTTCATCGCCAGCGCTGTCGATGCCAGGGGCACCGAGATCGTAGGTGCCGAGTATACTTGGGCATCCTCGAACGAGGACGTGGCCACGGTCGATCAAAACGGTGCGGTGACCACGGTCGGCGCGGGCAGCAGTATGATCGAAGCGTCACTCAACGCTGCAACCGGCGCAGCGGAGCTGTGGGTGGACCCCGACATGGTTTTGAAGAATCACTGTGATGTTTGTCATACCCGCGGCCACGCTTCGATCTTCCAGACCCTCTCATGTCCAGCATGCCACTCCATGCATCTCGAATGGCGAGACGCCGAACATCGTGTCGTCGTCGATGGTCACGAATCCGCCTCGGGTGGCTTCGATCGGCGTGGCGCTCACGATCTGGCGCCCTGCAGCGCATGCCACGACCTGGGCACTGGAGATGCGAAGTTCAGCCCCGCGGGCTGGGATGACTGCGTGACCTGTCATCAAGGCGATTACGACGCTCAGCACGGCGGCACTTCCACGCCCACGACCTGTCTAAGTTGCCATTCCGTCGACTCGTGGGCCGGCGCCTCGTCCGGGCACGGTAGTGGTGGTTTTTCGCTCCTTGGCGCCCACCAGACCATCGCCTGCACCTCATGTCACGACGCGAATGATTGGACGGTGCTGTTCAATCCTGCGGACGAGAACGACTGCATCGCGTGCCATCAGTCAGACTACGACAACCAACACGGTAGCGACGGCTACCCAACGACCTGTTTGACCTGTCACACGATCGACGCCTTTACTGGCTCGACATTCAATCACGACGGAAGCTTCTTCCCGATCTCGACGGGCAAGCACCAAGGAGAATGGAGTGGTTGCGCCACGTGTCACGAGGTGCCGACCGATTTCTCCGTCTTCACTTGCTTCAATTGCCACAAGCACAACCAGTCGGACATGGATGACAAGCACAAGGAGATCAACGGCTACGGTTACAACAGTAACCTGTGCCTGGCTTGCCATCCCAATGGTGAAGCGCCCTGATCCATCACCGACGATCAGATGCTGATCAGAAGGCCCTGCGGAGAACCGCGGGGCCTTCTTGGTTCTGGTGGTTGCTCGCTTTCGCCACTGTCAGCATACTGTCCGAACTCTACGCGATAGTCGATAGTAGGCGGAACCGATCTCGCCTTGCGAACCCGACCGCAGAACAGAGGGGCTCATCATGCGCTGGCTAGCCTGGATGACGATTCTTCTCTTCGTGCCCTCGGTCCTCTCCGCACAAGGAGTGGAAGGGTACTACCGGTATCCGGCAATTCACGGCGAAACCATCGTCTTTTCGGCTGAAGGCGACCTGTGGAAGGTGAGCACCGCTGGCGGCGTCGCTCAGCGGCTCACCACGCACGCCGAGAGCGAAGGGTACCCGGCCATTTCGCCCGACGGTACCACGCTTGCCTTCTCGGCCTCGTACGAGGGGCCGACCGAGGTCTATACGATGCCGCTCGACGGCGGGTTGCCCACGCGCGTCACCTACAACGGCTCCACTGGCAGGGTGGTGGGCTGGACACCCGACGGGAAGGTCCTCTACACGACCTCCAAGTTCTCGACGCTCCCCAACTGGCAATTGGTAGAGGTCGATCCTACCAATCGTGAAAGCTCGATACTCCCGCTGTCCCAGGCTGCGGACGGCGCGTACGACCCGGCCAGCGGCACGCTCTTCTTCACGCGCCTGGCCGAACAGGGCAGCCGCACCAAGCGCTACAAGGGAGGCACGGCTCAGAATCTCTGGAAGTTCCAAAGTGGCGCCTCCGAGGCAGTCCCGCTGACGCCGGACTATCCGGGGACAAGCCGTCGGGCGATGTGGTGGAGCGGGCGGGTCTACTTCGAGAGCGATCGCGACGGCACGATGAACATCTGGTCGATGGACCCCGCTGGTGGGGACCTTCGCCAACACACTCATCATAGCGGTTGGGATGCGAAGACGGCATCGCTCGGCGACGGGCGCATCGTCTACCAGGTGGGCGCGGACATCTGGCTCTACGACATAGCCGCCGACCGCGCCGGCAAGATCCCGATCACCATTACATCTGACTTCGAACAGATGCGCGAGAAATGGGTCGACGAACCGATGGACTACCTGTCGACCGTTGAGATCTCGCACGATGGTGACCGTTTAGCCCTCACGGCACGCGGTGAGGTTTTTGTAGCGCCGGTCAAACAAGGGCGTTTTGTACACGTGACCCGCGCGCCCGACGTTCGCTATCGGCAAGCGCTGTTCGCACCAGATGGAGAATCGCTGCTGGCCCTCTCGGACGAGAGCGGCGAGGTGGAATGGTGGAGGTTGCCGGCAAACGGAATCGGAGAAAGAGAGCAGCTAACGACCGACGGCAAGGTGCTTCGCTTCGGCGGCGCGGTCTCACCCGATGGGAAGTGGCTGGCCCACTACGATCAGGACCAGGAGATCTGGCTACTCAATACAGAGAGCCGGGACTCGAAGCGGCTCGTCGTTTCGCAGCAACGCCAGAACTACCACCTGGCCTGGTCGCCTGACAGCCGCTGGCTTGCCTTCCGTACGCCGGCGCCCAACGCCTTCAACCAGATCCATATCTACAGTGTTGAAGATGAGAGCATGACGGCCATCACCACCGACCGTTTCAACAGCTACTCACCGGCCTGGAGTGCTGATGGGAAATGGATGTACTTCCTATCGGACCGACAATTCCGGTCGCTGGTCGGGAGCCCATGGGGCGCGCGGCAACCGGAGCCGTTCTTTGACAAGGAAACGAAGATCTACGCCGTCGCCCTTCAGGATGATCTGCGGTTCCCGTTCAGGCCGGATGATGAGTTGGCGGCGGCTGCAGGTGGTGACGAGAATGATGAGAATGAAAACGAAGCTGAGACTGACGTTGATATCCAGCCAAGGGGAATCCAAGAACGGCTTTACGAAGTGCCGGTACCGGCTGGGAATTACACGGGGTTGACGACAAACGGGAAGCGGTTGTTCTGGCGGGAGCGGGAGACGGGTTCGTTCAGCTGGGACCTGATGGCCTTGGACATCGACAACGAGGATCCTGAACCGAAAAAGATCGCTGAGGGCGTTCGGGGCTATGGCTTGAGCGGAAACGGGGAGAAGTTGATGATCTGGAAAGGTGACGCGTTCCATGTCATCAACGCCTCGTCGGGTGCAGACGCAAGACTGACCGACGCCCGAGTCGATCTCTCCAACTGGAATTTCTCACTGGATCCGCGAGAGGAGTGGCGCCAGATGTTCGTCGAGTCGTGGCGCCTCGAGCGCGACTACTTCTACGATCCCGGCATGCATGGCGTCGACTGGGAGGCGATGCTGGAGAAGTACATGCCGCTGGTCGATCGAGTCACCAACCGTTCCGAGCTCAGCGACCTGCAGGCCCAGATGGTGGCGGAGCTGTCAGCGCTGCACATCTTCGTTCGCGGCGGCGACCACAGGGAGGGGAAGGACCAGGTACAACCTGCCTCGCTCGGCGCCGTGTTGACGCGGGACGAGTCGGAGGGTGGCTACCGCATCGACCATATCTACCGCAACGACCCCGACTATCCCGATGAGCTGTCACCGCTGGCGCGGCCCGGCGTGGGCGTGAACGACGGGGACATCATCACGGCCGTCAACGGCGTGTCGGTAATGTTCGTTCCCGATATTGGCGTTCTACTGCGCAATCAAGCGGGCGAGCAAGTCAGGCTCAGCGTACGTAGTGGCGGAGCTCAGCGCGACTTGATCGTCGAGCCGATCTCTCAGGGACGCGAGTGGGACCTCCGGTACGACGAGTGGGAGTACACGCGCCGCCTGGCCGTGGATAGCATGAGCGATGGTCAAATCGGCTACCTGCATCTGCGCGCGATGGGCGGCGGCAACATGGCCGAGTTCTATCGTCACTTCTATCCCGTGTTCGACCGCCAGGGCCTGATCATCGATGTCCGCCACAATAATGGCGGCAACATCGACAGCTGGATCCTCGAGAAGCTGATGCGACCGGCGTGGTTCTACTGGCAATCGAGGGTGGGTGACCCCACCTGGAACATGCAGTACGCGTTCCGCGGCCACATGGTGATGCTGATCGATGAGCGCACCGCGTCCGACGGTGAAGCGGTGGCGGAGGGATTCCGGCGGCTGGACCTGGGCCAGCTGATCGGTACCCGCACCTGGGGCGGCGAAGTCTGGCTGACCAGCAGCAACGTGCTGGTCGACTGGGGAATCGCCACCGCCGCCGAGTTCGGTGTCTACGGACCGGAAGGCGAGTGGCTGATCGAAGGGCACGGCGTCGATCCCGACATCGTGGTCGACAACCTGCCGCACGCCACCTTCAACGGCGACGATGCTCAGCTACGCGCCGCGGTGGAACACCTGCAGGAGCTGATACGATCCGATCCGCGGCCCGTGCCACCGGTTCCGGTCTTCCCCGACAAATCGTTCCGCTACCCGGAGCGTCAAGAAGAGGGTGGGCATTGATTTGGAGTAAACTGACCGTCGGGCCTATCTTGTCGGCGTCCCCAACCAGGAGCTGACATGCCTAGAATAACGATCCTTGCGCTGGCCGGCGTCGTAGCGTGCGCCGGCACGGCAACTTCGCAGGACAAGAGCCAGGAACAACAGATAGCCGAGGCAGTGACGCCGCTGCCCGAAGCGATGCGCGCCGGCGCCACCGTTTATGGCTATCGCGGCGGCGAACTGGTCACTCTTCGCCAGGGCAGCGGCATGATGGTCTGCCTTGCTGACGATCCTTCGGATGACCGCTGGCACGTTGCCTGTTATCACGAATCCCTGGATCCCTACATGGCGAAAGGAAGGGAGATCAGAGCGCAGGGAACGACGGACCGGGCGACTGTAGCCCGCATGCGAAAAGCGGCGATAAGCTCCGGGGAGTTGAAGATGCCGGAGGCCCCGGCGGCGCTCTACTCCCTCACCGGCTCCGCGGCCGCCTTCGACCCGCAGACTGGAACGGTGACCGGCGCCAGTAGTCTCTATGTGGTCTACGTCCCCTACGCCACCTCGGAGACGACGGGACTCCCAACGCGACCAGCTGGCGGCGGGCCCTGGCTCATGGCGCCAGGCGAACCGTGGGCCCACATCATGATCTCGGGTGGAGGCCGCTGACCGCGCGTCCAATCAGCACGGGAAGCCTTTGAAGCTATGAAGGGCCAGAGACTAAAGAAGGCGAGCCAGACGCCGACACCCACGTCGGTCTCCACGTCGCGTAGCGCGATACCGCTCGAACTTTTGCACGAAGCCTCGCGGCGGTTGGGTTGGGCGGGGCTCGTTTACGCCGGTACGTTCTTTCTCGCCTATTTCGGGGCTCATATCACTTTTGGCGCCGATATCGGCACTGTGATCCCTGAGCATAGCCTCTGGGAAGGGGATCGCCTTGTCCAGACCGTCGTGGCGTCCGTGTCGATCGCCATGGGTCTCGCCGTGTTCTTCCTGTCCCGCTTCGGTCACATCGATCCGCAGAGATTGCTCGACTTCGGGCTCGTGTTCGAGGTCGTGGGTGCGTTCGGCATATCGATGTCACAGTTCTGGGGGATATTCCAGACATGGGATGGCGTCTTCATGCAGGAGTATGCCGGCATCCCGTGGGAGTGCATTTGGATCATCATATTCCCGTTGCTCGCACCCAACACCCCATGGAAGACGACGGTCGCGGCGTTCGCCGCGGCGTCCACCGGCTTGCTCACGATCGTGCTCTCCAGAGCGGCGGGACTGACCCACCCCGAGATGCCGTTTAGGATCTTCGTCGGATACTTCGCGTTCTCGACGTACGTCTGTGCCCTCCTAGCTAGCGTGGTCTCCAGAATCATCTACGACTTCGGTACTCGCATGGGTAAGGCCCTCGAGGTCGGCAGCTATCAGTTACTGAGGCCCTTGGGCGAGGGTGGCATGGGCGAGGTTTGGCTGGCCAAACATCGCATGCTGGCGCGGCCGGCGGCAGTGAAGCTCATTCGACCGGAGGTCTTGGGTGGCGACGCGAGTTCCCGGAAAACGGCGCTCCGTCGTTTCGAGCGCGAGGCCCGCGCCACGGCGGCCCTCGATTCGGTGCACACCATAACGCTGTACGACTTCGGCATCTCGCAAGAAGGTTCGTTCTACTACGTGATGGAGCTGTTAA
The DNA here is from genome assembly GCA_039586795.1 of Gemmatimonadota bacterium. Classification (GTDB taxonomy): domain Bacteria; phylum Gemmatimonadota; class Gemmatimonadetes; order Palauibacterales; family KS3-K002; genus Kutchimonas. The sequence continues at coordinate 10,922 of JBDHJS010000007.1, read as the reverse complement.
GGGGACTCAACTTCGATGAGCTCGTCCGTCGTTTTGGCCCGGTTCCTCCGGAACGGACCGTCTACTTCATGAGAAAGGTTTGCCACTCGCTGGGCGAGGCGCACGCGTGCGGGCTCGTGCACCGCGACATCAAACCGGCGAACATCTACTCCTGCCGTCTCGGCCCCGAGTACGACTTCGTCAAGGTTCTCGACTTCGGTCTGGTCAAGCCAGCGCGGACCAAAGAAAGCGGCGGTACCGAGCTGACCGTCGACGGTGTGGCAACGGGAACGCCCGCTTTCATGCCGCCGGAGATGGCGATGGGTCAGGCCGAGATTGACGGTCGAGCCGATATCTACGGCCTCGGCTGCGTCGGCTACTGGTTGCTCACCGGCCAGAAGGTCTTCGAGGGCGACAGCCCACTGGCGGTTGTCGTATCACATGTTCAGAAGCAGCCGGCCCCACCTTCCGAAAGAACGGAAGTGAAGATCCCCGATGCTCTGGAAAGTGTGATCCTCCAGTGTTTGGAGAAGGATCCGGCCAATCGCCCGCAGACCGCAGGGCAACTCGACCAACTGCTCGCCGACTGCATGCCCGACGCCAGTTGGACGCCGGAGCGTGCCGTGGAGTGGTGGAGCCTCCACATGACCGGCCCGGAGATCGATCTCGCCGAATGCGATGTCGATGTCGATGATTCCCAGGCCCAGACGCTGCTAGCTGTGAAGGAGTGACAAAAGAAACGCGGGGCAGCTTCGAAAGCTACCCCGCGCTGAATCGGAAAGAAGCTGCAGTTACTTCGCCCGCCGACTCGTAACCCACCGGGCGGTCTATGGGGGACCGGGGTTCAAGGCTGGCTGTGACATCAGTCACCAGATGACAGGAATAGCCGCGCTGGCTCTACCGCAGCACGAATCCCGCGATCCACACCAGGACAAGGCCATGCCCAAACTGATCTACCCCGAGAGCGTACCAGAAACGGTTGTCCAGATGATCGTTGAGGGCCGGGAATCGGCGACCGAGGTGCGCTCGCCCCGCGTCGAGGGCGAAGTGAGTGATCAGCTCTACGCCAGCGGCGATCAAGATCAGGGACCAGCCCGGGCGGGCGACCAGGAAGACCGCGAGGGTGACTAGGATGGTATGCACCGCGGCGTGGCCGGCGATCAGGTACATCGGCCCGCCGTTCGCCTTGGCCAGTTGCATGCGCCCTGTAGCGAGCGGCGAGTAGTCGCCCAGACAGTGGGCCAGGAGTAGGCCGGCGAGGAGCCATGCCGCTTGCGTCGTCATCCCGTCCTCCTCATGGCGGCACCTCCATGCTCAGGATCTGGCGATTGAGGGGGATATGCTCCAGGAAGCTTTGCTGTATCTCGGTGTCGTCGATTCGCCCCGCCCGGTTCAAAACGATCGTGCGCGCTCGGCCTAGAAACTCGGACGACTCGTCATGGCGCTCCAAAGCCTGCAGCACCCGGGCTCGTACGAAGAGGACGAACTCTTCTTGGCCTTCGATGCTGCCGTGCTCGTCGAGCATCTTTGTGGCCTCGCCGGACGCGCGCTCAGCCGCTTCGATATTGCCGTCGACCAGTTCGAGATTCGCTTCGTGGGCTAGTGATAGGACTTCCACATGAGGGAGAGCGTGTTCTTTCGCGAGAGCGCGCGCTTCCCTCGTGTTCTGCTTCGACAGCTCGCCGTAGCTGTTGAGAGCCATGAGCAAGATCGCTCGGGCCGCCAGCCTGGGCTGCCCGATTTCGGTCGCCTGATCCCGGGCGTCGGCAGCCACGGCCGCCGCTTCCTCGGCCTCGCCTCTTGCGGATAGCGCGTTCGCCAACGCCAGCTGGGTGCCTGCGCGGATCGGGCGCGACCCGCTGTGGCTGGCCAACTCCAAACCGGCGCGAGCAGACTTCACTGCTTCGTCGTACCGACCCAACAAGCACAGCGCGTTCGCCCGGTGACCCTGGACCCGCGCCTCCATGATTCGGTTACCGAGCTCGGAGAACAGATCAAGCGCCGCTTCGAAATAGTCGAGACCGGTGGTGTAATGACCCAGGTCGACCTGGGCCAGTCCGAGGAGATCGAAGATCTCGGCCTGACCCTGCCGGTCGCCGGCCTGACGCTCGAGAGGCAGAGAGGACCGGTAACAACGAAGCGCTTCGGGGAAGTCGCCCCAAAGATGTGCGATGCGCCCCAACAACCTGAGAGCGTCACCCTGGTACGAGATGTCGTCGAGCTTCGTGTACAACTCGAGCGCGAGCTGTGCCTTGGGCAGCGCGGCCTGCAGATCACCCTCGTCGCGAAGCAGCCGGGCACGGCGATAGGCCGCCTCGGCGCCGACCCGATCATCGCTGTCCGCGCCGGCGATCGACTCGAGCTCGTCGATGGCGCTTGCTCGTCGCTCCGAATCGCCGGCCTCAGCCGCGACCTCCTCGACGACGACAAGAACCCCGGCGCGCATGGCTGGATCGGTCGCGAGGTTGATGGCCCGTTCGAGCAGTGACGCGGCGTCCAGCAACGCGCCGCGACCCCGCGCCGCCAGCGCCGCCCGTTCAAGGAACGGTACGGCGGACGCCGGCTGCTCCGACCGCTCGCGATGATAAGCGATCAGCTCGTCGTACTCGCCGCGCTGACTTGCCGGCTGCTCCTCGAACCAGCGCGCCACGGCGCCGTGCAGCTCCGTGCGCATGCCCCGAAGCATGCCCTCGTACGCCACCTCCTGAAGCATCAGGTGCTCGAACATGAACTCCCGGTTGCCGCTAACCGAGGAATAGGGGAGAGCGCGGACGAACGCGCTCTTCTGCAGGTCAACCAGCTCCCTGTCGATGGAGCGCTGCGCCAGCGCATCGGCCAACACGCCGGACCAGAAACGGCGACCTACGATCGAGGCGAGCTGAAGAACCTGGCGGGTCGAGCTGTCGAGCCCGTCGATGCGCGTCGTCAGAACGCTCTCGATCGTCTCCGGCAATTGGATATCCGCGATGTCGCCCTTCGCCCGCCACTTCTCGTCCACTTGTTCGATCGAACCGTTTTCACCCAGCGACTTCAGCGTCTCTTCGATAAACAGCGGATTTCCTTCCGCACGCTCAACAATCAGCTCCACGAGATCAGGAGGCAGTTCGTGAGGGCCCAATACGGTGTCGACCAGCTCTCGCGCCTGTTCCGCATCCAGCGGCTGAAGCACGATGAGCTGAGTCGTCGCGTCGATCAGCTTGCCGACGAGTGATTCCCCGGGGAGCGGCGGTCTTGTCACCATGACGGCCATGATCGGAGCGTCTAACTCGAGCTCGGGCAACGTGCAAAGGAAATCGAGCGTAGTACTGTCGGCCCAATGCAGATCCTCCAGCACCAGCAGACGCGGTCGGTCGGCGGCGCTGATCAGACACCTTCGTAGCGCGGAGGCTATCCAGTCCCGGCGTTCTCCGACGCCATGGTGCTGTAGCTCATGCACATCCGAGATAGGACTCCCCAACAGAACCTTGAGGGCGCCCAACTCTTCTTGCGGCCAAACCTCTCCGAACGTAGCGGCGATACGTGTCGCGGCTTCGCTGGGATGGAGGTCGGTGGGTACGTGATAGAGGTCGCACACTAGCTCGGCGATGGGCTCCCACGGAGCGCTGCTGGCGTAGGGGTAGCTGCGGCCACCGGCAAGGTCTTCCGTATCGATCTGTTGCGATGTGACCAGCTCCTCTACCAGCCGCGTCTTTCCAATCCCCGCCGGCCCGACGATCAGGCAACTTTGGAACAAACCAGACGACATGTGCTTCCACAGTTCGGTCAGCCGAGCGAGCTCGGCCGTTCGTCCGACCATGGGGGGCTGCTCTTCGCCGAAGCCCCGCGTCTTGCCACGCTGGGCGCGTGCCCCAATGACATGTCGCGCCACCACGGGTTCCCGCCGTCCGCGAATGTCCAGCGCCTGCTCTTCCTCATACTCGATCAGGTGTCGGGTCTGCTCCGACGTCATCGGACCGACGAGAATGCGCCCGGGCTCGCAGAGGCCCTGCAATCGCGAAGCGACGTTCACCGTGTCACCGATAACCGTGTAGTCACGAGCGCCGCCGGCGGCGAACAGCCCGGCGACCACCGGGCCGGAGTTGATCCCGATGCTGACCTGCGGACGGTAATCGCCCAGCGCGCTCGATTTGACCACGCTCTCCACCTGCCACTCCGCCAGCGAGGACTGCATGTCCAGAGCGGCACGCACCGCCCTCTCCTCTTCGTTCTCGTACGCCACCGGCGCGCCGAACACGCCCATCACGCAGTCACCGATGAACTTGTCGACGTAGCCGCCCCAGCGGATGATGCACTCCGACATCAGGTTCAGGCAGCTGACCACCGTCTCCCGCACCTCTTCCGGATCCAACTGTTCCGTCAGCTGGGTGAACCCGGAAAGGTCGGCGAAGATCACGGTGACGATACGCCGGTCCGCGTCCGCCACCGAGGCGAGGCAAGCTCCACAGCCCAGGCAGAAGCGGGCCCGGTCCGGGTTGTTGGTCTGGCAGGCGGGACAGGCGATTCCGACTTGCGTGTCCAGCGGTGCGCCGCAGGACAGGCAGTAGTGAGCGCTGCGTGGCGCCTCGACGCCGCAGGCCGAGCAGAAGCGAATCGGATCACTGGCGGCCACGGCTCAACCTCCTATGGGCGAAGGCAAAAAAACGCGCGGGGCGCCCGCTTGTAGCGGCCGCCCCGCGCGGAATTGTGAGGAACGTGGCCTTACTTCGCCGCCCGACGTGGGGACACCCGCTCCTCCAACTCTTCGACCGTGAGCTCGATCGCCGAAGCATCCTTGCCCGTGGCGGCCTGGATCTGCTTCTTCTGCTCTTCCGTGAGCTCGATACGGACCGGCTGTTTCTTCTCCATGATTCCTCTCCTCGATTAGGGACAACTTGCTGCGACGAACCCAAGATAGGCGGTCTGGGTTTTCGCTGCGACGACGCAGGTCACCTCCCGTTCGTAACTTCAGCCAGCGAGGAATCGTGACACTTCGATCTGCCGACGCGTGACCGGCGTAACGGCAGAAATGGGGGTGGTTGCTCACCGTTGCGGGTGACATTGGTCACGCTCGGCGGCACTAAGCGCTAGTCTTCGCGGAGTATGAGCGCCGACTCGGGCACGCGGATGACCCGCCCGTCGGCGTGCAGAAGCTCACTCTCCAGTAGCTCCTTCAGTACGCGGGAGACGACCTCCCGGCTGGAGCCGATGCGGTTGGCCAGCTCTTGATGCGTGGGTCGCGTGAAGACGGCCGCGCCGTCGGGCTCGCGTCTTCCCTCGCGGTCGGCGATGTCGAGCAGCGCGCAGAGTAGGCGATCCTTCACGCCCATCAGCGCATGCTCTCCGATCTTCTGGTAAGATTCGCGAACGCGCCGGCCGAGCTCCTTCAGCAGCGCCTCCCGGACCAGCTTGTGACGTTCGAGCCACGATATAAACGAGTCGGCCGAGAACGTGGCGATGCGCGATGGCGCCACCGTGATCGCGTTGGCAGGCTGCGGGCCTCCGTCCAGAGCCGAAATCAGCCCGAACATCCCTCCAGGGCGCAGGATCGCCAGGACGACTTCCTTACCTTCCTCGTTCATCAGCGACAGCTTCACGCGACCACCCACCACCAGGTAGGCGGAGCCAGCCGGGTCACCCTGGTAGTGTAGGATGTTGTTCTTCGGGTAGTCGTGGCACCGCGCGATTTCGCCGAGCTCCCGCAGCACATCATCGCTGACGTTCTCCAGAAACGGAACAGTCGCCTTAGCTGTCTGGAGATCCGCATTCAGATCCTTGTCATTCATAGCCATAAATCCACTCGAATCGTCTGGCGCACGGCGCGCAGAATCGCTTGCGCCACCGTCATACGCACTGTCTCTATCTTCGCGACTCCCGTCATCCCGGGCGCCGGCTGCCAGTCCTCGTTGAAGAACGCGACTTCGGCTTCCAGCCAGCCGTCGCTGGCCGCCGGAGCCACGGACACGATGGTCGAAACGAACTTGAGATGGGGTCGTGCGTAGAGCTTGAGCCGCACCGTCTGACCCGGCGCCACTTCGCCCGCATGCTTCGGGTGCACGTGAATCCGCGCCGTGCGCGCTTCAGGCGAGGCGATTTCCACCAGCAGCCTGCCTTCCTCCGCCGCTTCGCCGATGCGCTCCTCAAGTCGATAGCCCATCACGATGCCAGCGACGGGCGAGCGAACGACCAGCCGTTGGCGTCGCGACTCCAGAACCGCCAGGTCCCGTTCTGCTTCGTTGAGCTGTGACGACGCGGCGGCCGCCGATGCTCGGTCTCCTGCCAACTCGGACTGTGCCCGGTCCAGCTTCAGCCGCTCCACCGCCGCTCGACCCTCCAGCACCGCCGCTTCCAGCTCCGGGTTCCACAGGCTCGCGATGGCGTCGCCTGCTGCCACCGACTCGCCTTCCCGGACATGCCAGCGATCGATCAAGCCGGCAACCTCAGCCCGGACCTGAGCCCGCGGCTGCGACTCGATCAGCAGGTCGCCCCGGGCGCGAAGTGTCCACGGGGTGAAGAACGGGAGGATGATCAGCAGGGTCAGCACCGCGAGCCCCCACAGCGTGCGACGGTTGCGGACGAACCCTGCGCGCCAGGTCGTCGTTGCCGCTTGCGCCAAAGCCCGACTTCTTCCACCTAGCCCGGCGGCCAAACGCAACAGGACAAGCGCCAGGATGGCCCACACCCACGGCCCGATGAACCGCCCGATAACCAACACCAACCAGACGGCGGACACCACGGCGATGAAGATGCTGTAGAAGAGCGCCGAGATACCGTAGATGATGAACACGCGGCGTTCCCGCGGCGTGGCCGGCGGCTCCGCCGCTTTGACACCCAGCAGAAACCGCTTGCCGAGCCACCCGGTGTACTCGAACGAGCGGCGCCGCAGGTTCGGGATCTCCAGGTAGTCGGACAGCGCGTAATAGCCGTCCAGCGGCAGCATCGGGTTCAGATTCGCTAGCACGGCCAGGATGCCGGCGGAGAGAACCGTCAGAAAGGCAAGCTTGTTGATGAACGTGGCGGGCTCCGTCGTCACCCAGACGATAGCAGCGATGCCGGCGATCATCATCTCGACCCAGGGACCGGCGAATGTCACCCAAAGTCGGTGCGCGCGCTTTTCGAACGTCCAGGCATCGTTCGTGTTGCAGAACAGGGCCGGCGAAAAGTAGAGGAGCATGCCGCCGATCTCTCGTACGTCTCCACCGAACGCCTTCGTCGTCAGCCCGTGGCCGAGTTCGTGTATGGCTCCGATGCCGAAGAACAGGAAATAGAACAGCACCCAGTCCCACAGTCCGAACCCGGACAGCGTGTACATGCCTACGGTGCCGCCCCAGAACGCATCCCAGCGGGCGATCAGAATCGCGAAGTAGACCATGAACAGCGTGATCGACGCGTACACGAACGCGCGCGTCCAGGCCCAGCGCATGTGACTGACCATCCAGGTGAACAGACGATCCGGATCGCCAATCGAAAACCGCAGACGGAGGATGGAGCCCTGCGTGCGACGTCGCGCCCGAACGTTACGGTCCGAACGCACGTGCTCCATCAGCATCAACTGCTTCTCGGCGGGCGTGCGTTCGACGATCCCCATCCGCTTGAGCTTGGCGGCAAAGTCGGCGACCTGGCCGGCGGGTGGCGTGATGCCGAGCTCTTTGAATGCCGCTTGGGAAACGTCCTCCGGCGTGCGGCGCCCGTCCATCAACTTCATCAAGCCGACCTCGACCTCGCCGAACTGATAGTACTTCTTGTCTACCGGCTCCTTGACGATGTAGTGGACCCGGCCGCGGTGCTCGCGGCGGACGATCTTCACGTCGTCTTTCAGTTTCGGTCGAGCGTCGAGGGCGGTGCTCACCGGTTTTCGACCTCCATGGTCGTTAGCGGCGCGATACTCACCGCGGCACCCGGTCGAAATCCGTTCGGCTCTTCGAGCTCGATGATCACCTCACGCGTGCCGCTCCCCGGGTCCACCGTCGGCCCGACGACCAGCACCCGCGCCGTCGCCATCTCGCCGTTCACATCGGTCATCTGCACCGGCGCGCCGGCCACGAACGAGCTGGCCCGGCTTTCCGGAATCAACAGCCGGGCGCGCAGGGGTGTCATCGCGGTGACGCGGAACAGCGGCGTGCTCCCTTCGATCAACTCGCCGACCCGGACGTAACGACGCGAAACGACGCCGTCGAACGGCGCCCGCACCCGGGTCCGTGACAGGTTGAGCTTCGCGCTTTTCAGCTCCGCCTCGGCGTAACGCATGGCGTAGAGCGCCGCGTCGTACTCTTGCGGTGAGATAAGCTCGCGCTCTCTCAGTTCCTCGACCCGGTCGTAGTTGGCGGCCGCTTCGTCGGCGTTCGCCTTCGCCGCTTCCAGCTCGAGCGCCGCGATGTCGTCTTCCAGCGTCGCCAGCAGCTGGCCAGACTCCACCCGGTCGCCCACCTCGACGTGGATATTCTCGAGGATCACACCCTGCTCGAAGAAGTCGCCGCTGCCCAGCCGGCTGAACACGTCGACATCGAGCTCGGAGTAGAGATGCGTCGTGAAGCCTTCGTCCGACTCCGCCGTCGCCGTCGCCGTCGCGAGGCTCGTGATGTCAGCCCGGGCCAGCGTCATCTCCGGATTGGTCTCGATCTCTTCGCTGCAGCCGCTGAGGGCCACCGCTGTGATGATCGCTAGCGCGCTGCCTGTCAGGGTTCTGCATTTCGTCTTCATAGCTCACCGCCAAAAGCGCATTTGGATCCAACGAACGAATGGGCGGGCCAACAGATAACCGATGGGGCGTCGGGCTCCGACGATCTTCGACCGCGCTTCCATCCCGGGACGCAGCAGACCGCGCTCGTTGTCCAGTCCGGCCCGGACCACGAACGTCGGCTCGCCGCGATCGCTCAACTCGGCGTAGGGCGCGATCTCCGTGACCGTGCCCACGAACGTGTAGTTGGGTCGCGCCGGGACCTTGAGTCGCACGCGCTGGCCCAGCGCCACGCGATCGATGTGGGCCTGTGACACCCGCGCCTCTACCTCGAGGCGCTCCGTCTCGCCCAGCAACACGAACGTCTCGCCCGCGCTCAGCCATTCACCCAGCCGCTCGTCTGGCCGCGGCGTCAGCACGACGCCGGCCACCTCGGCACGCAGCCGGGTGCGAGCCAGCTGATCGTTGAGCAGGCCGAGCCGGTCGGACAGCTGGTTGACATCGATCTGGGCGATGCGCGCCGTCGACTCGTCGCCCTCGGCCAGCGCCGCCGCCGCCTCGCGTTCCGCGACCGCCAGCTCGGCGCTCGTCTCCTGGATCGCCATGCGGATCTCGTCGTCCCGCAGCAAGGCGAGCACGCTGCCCCGGTTCACGACATCACCCTCCGTCACCCTGATGTCCGTGAGCAACCCGTCGACCGTGGCCCGGACCGGCATGCGGCTGCCGGGGAGAATCGCCGTCTCACGTGGGGAGATCCGTTGGGCGTACGGGATGAGTCCGATCGCCACCACGATGGCGACGGGGAGCACGAATCGGGTGAGCAGCGTCCGCGCCTTCATCGAGAAGACGCGGCGCTGCCAATCGGCCAACGGCTCCAGAAAACCGATGAACGGGACCTGGCTGTAGAGGTCCGCGTTACGCGCCGAAACCGAGACCTGGTTGGCGAGCAACTCTGCGGCCTCGCGGCCGTTCTCACCCAGGAAGCCGGGCGTCTTCGACTCCATATAGAATGCGCCTAGCCGACCCTCTTCATCCTTCAACGGGATCACCGTCATCGACCGAACGCCGGTTCGCTCCAGGTAGCCGGGGAACGCGTTGCTGATCGAGCTGGCCACCTCGCCGTTAGCCGCGAAGTCCGGCACGTACGTCGTTTCATCGCGCTCCGCCAGCCAGGCGATCAGGCGCTCCAGCTCCTTGTTCTCGTCGGAACGGTCGATGCGCTCTTCGCCCGATATCGCCGTCAATATGTGGCGACCGCCCTCTTCGAGAGAGATCGCCGCCCGGTCGTACGACAGCGCCTGGCTCGCCAGGTTGACCACCGTCATCGCCATGCGGTTTTCGTCGAGCGTCGAAGCGATCTCGCGACTGATCCCCAGCAGCGTCTTCAGGTCACGGGCGCGACGCTCCGCGTCGTGGAGCTGGGCGTTCCGTAAAGCCAGCCCGGCGGTCGAGGCGAGCCCGTTGACCAGGAGAAGGTCGCTCTCGTCGAAGAGTCCCGTGCCCGACTGTTTGTTCAGGATCTGGATCACGCCCAGCACGGTGTCGCCGGCCTTGAGGCACGCGGCGATCATCGATCGCGTCGCGAACCCGGTGGCCTCGTCGACCTGGTGCACGAAGCGCTCGTCGTTCCGCGCGTCCGCCACCAGCTCCGACTCGCCGGTCAGCGCCACGCTCCCGACGATCCCGGCGCCCAACGGCAGCTCGAGACCCTCGATCTGCTCGCCCACCGGCCCGCGGGCGATCTGGCAGACCACCGCATCGCCTTCCCGCAGCCAGATCGAACCGGCCTCGGCATTCAGGATGTCCAATGAGCGGTCGAATACCCGGGGGAGCAGCTCCTCGAAGTCCAGCGTCGCATTGAACTCCTGGCTGGCTTGGAAGAGCAGGTCGAGATGTTCCCGGGGCTGAACGCTGGGCTCAGTCATATCAGCCTGGACCTGTAAATGTGTGGGATTTGGACGCAAAAAGAGGGAGCCCGGCGGCACAAGGATAACCGCGAGTGGGAGCGGGTACCGGTCTGTGTAGAGCGGTTGGGGCCAATCCTTGGCTTTCCCGGTGCAAGGAAGTCCCGCCTCTACAACCCTCTGCCCTTATGTTAACAATTCAAGCTAGCCGTTTTGCCGTGTCATAGGCAAGGGTCCGGAAGATCTGGGAAGCCCCTGCCGGGAGTTCACTTCTGGAATCTGTTGGGAAGTCTGAACGAGCTTCGGGAAGGAAAGTGGCTGGGCAAGCTGCACCGTAAAGGCGCCGCCCCGCTCACCCAGCCACGGGGGATTCTACAGAACTAGTT
>JBDHJS010000033.1:0-41906 GCA_039586795.1 Gemmatimonadota bacterium | reverse complement strand
AGCGAAGCCTCGCTTCGCCTCTCGATCGTCACGAGCGTCCCCACTTCGGACCCGGAACCGATGCCGCGGTAGGTCCCCACCAGGAGGTACGTCGGCGGAAAGGCCGCCCCGGGAATGTGGCGCTTGAGATCTGCGTACGCTTGCCGGTAGGTCGGCAATTGTCCCTCCAGCACCTGGACCTTGCGGGCGAGAGCGTTGTAGGCCTCCGGCTCTTGACGGAGGGCCGCTCGCAGGCGCTCCGCCGAGATATCGTATCGCGCGGCGAAGGCGCGAAGCCCGGCCGTGCCCTTGTCGAGGTACTCCTCTTGGAGAACGGCGAGGGTGTCGGCCTCGGAGGCGAGCCGCTCAGCGGCGCGGACGAAGTTGTGGAGGTCCTCGGTCACGAACGGTGCTTCAGCCGGATCCTCGGCGAGCTGCAACGGCCATTGCGCCTGGGCCACTGACCCGTACGACAGGCCTATCGTCATCAGACCCACCACTCGACTCACACGACGGGCTTGCTGCCACATATCTCTTCTCCCGGGACGCCTCGCGGTCGATCAAGGCCGGAGGTCGACCCTTCAATCTTGGGTCGCTTCGTCGGACGCCAGTTCCACCGACATCTGGTAAGCAAGGCACGATAAGTCAAGAGGATACGCGGGGGGCGCTGGCGGGCTGTAACCCAAGCACGCCGAGCTTGTTGAGAGTTGCGGGCCGACGCTGCTATCTTCACGAATCATGTCCGTTACCGATCTGGTAGACCGCCTGGCTGCCCTGCCACGCTTGGCAGGGATCCCGCCCGAAGAATTGGAGTGGCTCGTGGAGCACGGCACGTTCGAGGCCCACGAGGCAGGCCACGTGATCGGCCCGAAGGAAAAGCGCATCGAGAAGATGTGGGTGGTCATCTCAGGGCACGTCGCGATTCGAGTGGACCGCGGGGCTGGACCCAGGCTGGTTACAGAGTGGCACGCTGGCGAAGTCACGGGGATGCTGCCGTATTCCCGGATGAAGGGGCCGCCGGGTGACAACTATTGTGCCGAAGATACCGAGCTCCTCGCTGTTGAAGAGGAATACTTCCCCGAGTTGGTTCACTGCTGCCCGGCGTTCACGGCCTACACGGTCCACACCATGCTGGACCGCGCGCGCAACTTCAACACCAGCGCCTTGCAGGATGAGAAGATGGTATCACTCGGGAAACTGGCGGCGGGGCTCGCGCACGAACTCAACAACCCGGCCTCCGCGACGAAACGCGGGGCCAATCTGCTGCTGCAAGAGTTCGCGCAGCTGGATGCGGCGCTGCGGGCGCTCAGCGCCGGCGAATTGACACAGGAACTGGTCGACGCGATCGAGCAGGTCCGCCCGCTCAGCCAGACAAGGCCCGACGGTGGTACGCGATCCGCGCTCGATCAAGCGGATCGTGAAGACGAGATCGCCGATTGGCTCGCGCGCCACCAAGCCGATCCCGACCATGCGGTGCCGCTCGCCGACACGGCCGTCACTATCGAGGCGCTCGATAGCCTGGCGAACTCAGCTTCGGGCGAGACGCTCGACGCGGCCCTTCGCTGGCTCGCTGCCCGTAGCGCGACGCACGCCCTCGCCGCTGACGTCGAGCACGCGGCGACCCGCATCTACGAGCTGGTGGCCGCCGTCAAGAGATTCACGTACATGGACAACCTGGCGGGACCCGAGTCGGTGGACGTGGAGGCCGGGATCCGGGACACCCTGAGGGTGTTGGATGCGAAGGTGAAGTCGAAGAGCGCCCACATCGCGCTCGACGTCGAGTCGGACCTACCCCGCGTGCGCGCGATCGGCGGTGAACTCAACCAGGTCTGGATGAACCTCATCGATAACGCGGTATACGCGATTCCCGAGGCCGGGCGTATCGATATCGTTGCGCGCAGAGAACTGGACCGGGTGATGGTCCGCGTGGTCGACAATGGACCGGGTATTCCCGCAGACATGCTGGAGCGGATCTTCGACCCGTTCTTCACGACCAAGCCGCCCGGAGAGGGTACGGGCCTCGGGCTCGATATGACACGTCGGCTCGTACGCCGGTATCACGGTGACATTGCCGTCGAATCGCGCCCAGGCCATACGGAGTTCCTCGTCAGCCTTCTGGTAGACAAAGCTGCGCCCACCGGCGACCAGTCGGTTGGGCGCATCTCCTAGAATTCCCTTGAAGCCGTCGAGCCCTATGACAAGACCTGCTATCCTGACAGTGGATGACGATGTGGATGTCCTGCGGGCCGTCGAGCGCGACCTGAGACGCGAATACGGATCCGAGTATCGGGTCATCCGCGCCGATTCGGGCGCGGACGCTTTGGAGCTCCTCTGGGAGCTCAAGCGTCGCGGTGAGACGTCGGCGCTCATGCTTGTGGATCAGCGAATGCCGGCCATGAGCGGCGTGGAGTTCCTGCAGAGAGCGGTCGAGATCTATCCCGAGGCGAAGCGCGTGCTCCTCACGGCCTACGCGGACACTGACGCGGCGATCAGGGCGATCAATGAAGTGCATCTCGACCACTACCTTCTCAAACCGTGGGATCCACCGGAAGAGAAGCTCTACCCGGTGCTCTCCGACCTGCTCGACGACTGGCAATCGACTTACCGGCGCCCGTTCGCGGGTATTCGCGTCGTCGGCAACCGGTGGGATCCCGCCTCCCATCGGGTCAAGGAGTTCCTCGCGCGCAACAGCATCCCATACCTGTGGATGGACCCCGAGGTGAGCGCGGAGGCACGAAGCCTCATCGATGCCTCGGCGAAAGAGAAGTTGGAACTGCCGTGCCTCTTTCTACAGGACGGCTCGATTCTCGAGAAGCCCGAAAACCGTGAGATCGCTGAATGCTGCGGCCTGAAGACCACCGCCGATATGCCGTTCTATGATCTCGTGATCGTGGGCGCCGGTCCGGCCGGTCTGGCCGCCGCGGTGTACGGGGCATCCGAGGGGCTGCGCACGGTGGTGGTCGAGAGGCAGGCGCCCGGCGGCCAGGCGGGGACGAGCTCGCGGATCGAGAACTACCTCGGCTTCCCCAGTGGCGTGTCCGGGGGTGAGCTGGCACGACGTGCCGTGACCCAGGCGCGGCGGTTCGGAGTCGAGATCCTGGCGGCGCAGGAGGCCGTCGCGCTGTCCGCCGACGGGCCGTCGAGGACGGTGAAACTCGGAGATGGCAGCGAGCTGAAGTGCCACGCCCTGCTCATCGCGACCGGTGTCTCGTATCGGCAGCTAACGGCTGAGGGTGTCGAGCGCCTCAACGGGGCCGGGGTCTACTACGGCGCGGCGATGAGCGAAGGCGAATCGGTGCGAGACCAGGATGTCTACGTCGTCGGCGGCGCGAACTCGGCGGGGCAGGCCGCCATGTACTTCTCCGGATTCGCCCGCACGGTGACGATGCTCGTGCGCGGTGATTCGCTTTCCAGCAGCATGTCCCAGTATCTGATCGACCAGATTCAGGCAAACGACAAGATTCGAGTGCGTACAGGGAACGAACTGCTCGAGGTCCAGGGTGAGACACACCTCGAGAGACTCATCATCTCTTGTGTTGACGGCGGGACCCGGGAGACCGTTCCGGCCAGCGCGCTCTTCATCTTCATCGGCGCGCTCCCGCACACGAATTGGCTCGGCGACATTGTCGCCCGTGACGAGCACGGCTTCATCCTCTCGGGGAGCGATGTGGTCGATACCGGTAGTACGGGACGGTTCGGACCGCTGAACCGGACCCCGTTCCTGCTCGAGACCAGCGTGCCGGGCGTCTTCGTCGCGGGTGACGTACGCCACGGGTCGGTCAAGCGCGTCGCCTCGGCAGTGGGCGAAGGCTCGATGGCGGTGCTCGACGTGCACCGGTACTTGAGCGGAGTGTGAAACGTCGCCTCTGAACTAATGACGCTGCTTGGGAGGACTTCGCCGTAGCGCGAACAGTGAGCGCGGCAGCTAGCGCCAGCTTTAATCCGCGCAGGCCGGCGCGATCTCGGCCTTCCACTCCGTTTCCAGCTCGCCCAGACCCACGCCCAGCACCTGCTCCAGCGCCCCCCGCGTACGGTCGCCGGCGGTCCCTTCCGCCTCGGCCGCCAGACGAAACACCTGCCGGAACGATTCCACCCCGTATCGCTCTAGCAGAAACTTCACCAGTGAGGCCGCCTGCGGATAGGCGACCTCGGCGCGCGATTCGACCGATCCGATCTCCTCCAGCGCGACGAGTCGCTCGACGGAGTGCGCCTTCCCCGCCTCGAGCGCCCGGCAGGCCGCCTCGTTTACCGTCAGCCCCGACGAGCCCATGTACGCGAGGGCGTCCGCACCCAGCCGCTCCGATACGTAAGTGGCGAATCCCTCGTCCAGAACAGCCGGTGGATCGCCCAGCTCGTAGGTCAGCACGTGGCTCAGCTCGTGGAACGGGTCGAGCTGAAGCTCTTCGTTGTAGATCTCGACGATCGTCGTGCCCGAGGCCCAGCCCGCTCCTATGTGGCCCGTCTGTCCCGTCTTCGTCGCCGAGTCCGGATAGAGGACCAGGTGAATCCTTTCGGGCGGCGCGACATCCAGCAGCGCGGCGATCTCCTCGATTGCACCGACTCTCTGGGCCGCAATATCTTCGGCACGCCGCGCCGCCAGTGAACCCTTCCACGCGTAGATCTCCAACGGCCCCTCAACCACGAGGTCAAAGGAGCCCTCGACATCGATCGCCGCTGGATTGCCCTCGGCAACGCTGAATCGTCGCTCGTAGGTGATCGTATCGATGCTGAAGCCCTCGGCCGTGGTCCGACCCGGACCCAGCCGAACTCGCAGCTGTGCCTCCGGGCTCATCCGCCCAAAGCTGTACGGCGCTTCGATCGACCGGCTTTCTAGCCCGGCGAGCTCGAACCCGTACTGTCTCTGCCAGTTCGGCCTGAACCACATCCCCGGCGTGGCCCGCAGATCGAGGACCACCAGTAGCGCCGTGTCGGCGCGGTTGGTGACCCTGGCTCGGAAGATGTTGGAATCGCCGAGCGCCGGTTCTCCGATTTCGACATCGCGGACCTGTAGGGGACCCTCACCCTCGGTGCCGGACGTACATGCGGCCAACAACCCTAGGAGGAGAGTCAGCAGCGTCAGACGGCGGAGGGTCAGCAGTTCTCTCATCACGCCACCTTTCAGTCAAATAGGAAGAAGCCCGCCCATGCGTGTACAACTGCAGACTACCGTGGGAGGTCGGCTGTTGACAAGCGGTCCTGATGACGGGGGCTCTCCGATGCGCGGCGAGCATTTGTCTTACCCGAACCAGAGAACCCAAGCCGCCGTCGACTCAGTTGCTCCGCGGCTCGTAGCCGCTGCGTTCGGGTCGCAGAGGTCGCGGGTTCAAATCGTGCCAGTAGAACCCGGCCTTGGCAATCCCCAGCTGGCGGGCCAAGCCATCTATTCGCACGCCGGAGAAGCTACCGGCTTCGAGTTGCTGGGGTGCAACGGCGAGCCAGTCTGATTTCGTAGCCCGCTTCCGCTCGGCACGCGAGGGATTTTGGCTCCAGGACGAGCTGAAAGACAACGTGGGAGTTGGAGCATGGGAAGCCGCTTCCTACGCTCGAGCGGGTCGGTTAGGTTTCTACCTGGTGAAGCAGTGGTACAAACGGCCGCAGCCGAGCGATCGAAATGGAAGCAGAGGATCAGCCGCAATCGACAGGCAAGTTGCCCCGGGGCTTTATAACGCTTTCGCGGCAGATCATGAACCTTGCGAACCAGGGGATTCCGCGCGTCGAGTTCTTGCAGGAGCTGTCGAAGTTGCTGCTGCGGTTCTCTGGTTGTGACGCGCTCGAGCTCCGGATCCGCGGGAAGCATGAGTATCGATGGCGAGCGGTCTGCCGACCGGAGCAGTCGTTCGTGTACGAAGCGCTGGGCGTTGACGAACCGGAGAGCGGCCCGACTTCATCCGACGAGAGGGGATCGTTGAGTCTCGGGCGAATCGTCCACGATGAGCTGGAAGGAAAGGTGGACCACGCAGCGCCGTGCTTCACCCCGCATGGAAGTTTCTGGACAGGGGACGTTGTGGACACAGTGACTCGGCATTCAACTCAGAACGATGATCGATTGGGCGTGTATGCCGATACCACCTCGATGGCGCTTATTCCTTTCGCGATAGACGTCGACAACTTTGGTATACTGCGTCTAGAGAATGCGTTGCGAGACGAGTTTACGCTCGAAATGATCGAGTTATACGAGGCGGTGATGGAAACACTCGGACTGGCCATCGCTCAACGGCGGGCGCAGGCCGCACTCCGGGAACGTGTCAAGGAGCTGGCCTGCCTTTACAGCATCGCCCGCGTGGTCGAGGACAGCACGGGTGACGTGGAGGAAGCTCTTGAACAAATCGTGCGGATTCTTCCGCCGGCCTGGCAGTTCCCGGAAGTCGCCGTGGCGCGAATCACTCTTGACGGGCACGCGTATTCGCCAGGTGACTTCGAGGCGGCGCGCTCACGGCAGGTCGCGAAGATCGTCGTGAACGGAAGATCTCGTGGCGAGGTCGAAGTGGGGTATGTCGAAGACGTACAGCACGTTGTCAACGGACCATTTCTCGAGGAAGAAGAGCAGTTGATCCGCGGTGTTGCGAGGAAGATCGGAGCGTTCCTCGAAAGGCGTCAAGCTGCGGCGGAACGGGTGAAGCTCGAGGCGCAACTGCGGCACGCCGACCGGTTGGCCACGATCGGTCAGCTTGCAGCGGGCGTGGCTCATGAGATCAATGAGCCGCTTGGCAGCATACTGGGGTATGCGCAGCTTGCGGGAAAGGGCTGTGACTTGGCAGAAGACACCGCGAACGACTTGAAGAAGATCGTTGCGGCCAGCCTGCAGGCGCGAGAGATCGTGACCAAACTCAAACTCTTCGCCCGGCAAGCGCCCATCGAGGTGTCCTGGGTGTCCGTTGCCCCAGTCGTGGACTATGCCTTGACCCTGGTTGAGACTCGGTGTGCCAACGAGGGGATAGAGATCGTAAAACGTGTTGAATCGGACTTGCCCGACGTCCCGGCGGACCCGGTCCAACTCAAACAGATTATGGTCAACCTGATCGTGAACGGCATACAGGCGATGCCTAACGGCGGCACGTTGACGGTCGTGGCGAGCTGCGATGAGAGCTCGGTAGTCATCGAAGTCCGGGATACCGGGATGGGAATGACCGAAGAGGTCATGGAGCAGATCTTCAACCCGTTCTTCACAACCAAGGACGTGGGGGAGGGAACGGGTCTGGGCCTCTGTGTGGTGCATGGGATCGTTACTGCACACGGGGGTACGACCGACGTTGAGAGTGAGGTGGGGAAAGGTTCCAAGCTTACCGTCCGACTACCATTCCAGGCCGACCTCTGGGCTGAAGTCGATCAGGAACGGGTCCATGAGTAACGTTGAGGAACGCATTCTAGTCGTCGACGATTCGCCCGATGCGCGAGACGTGTTGCGGCGCAACCTGACCATGGAAGGCTATGACGTGGTCACCGCCCCCGGCGTGGCGGAGGCAGTCGGGATCCTCGAGTCCATACCCATAGACCTGGTGATCACCGATCTCAAGATGCCCAAGATTGGTGGCCTCGACCTGGTCAGGCACGTGCGGGCACAGTTCCGAGAAATCGGCATCATCATGATCACCGGCTACGCTTCGATCGAGACCGCGGTTGCAGCCGTAAAAGAGGGGGCCGAGAATTACCTGCCGAAGCCGTTCACGGATGCCGAGCTTCTCTCGGCGGTGAACGATGCGCTTCAAAAAGTCCGCTTTCAGCGCGCGGCGCTGGCCCGCGAGTCGACGGAGTCGCTCGACTCGTTTGGGTTAGTCGGCGAGTCGGAAGCCATGCGCAGGGTCTATCGAGGCATGGCCAAGGCGGCCCCGGTGCCTACGACGGTGCTCATTACGGGGGAGAGCGGCACCGGTAAGGAGCTCGTAGCCCGGGGGATCCACTACGCGGGGCCCAGGGCTCGAGCGCAGTTCGTACCGATCAACTGTGGTGGGATCCCGGAAAGCCTGTTGGAAAGTGAGCTGTTTGGCCACGTCAAAGGAGCGTTCACCGGGGCCACCGAGTCCCGGGCCGGCTTCTTCCAGATCGGCGACGGCGGCAGCGTCTTCCTAGACGAGATAAGCGAAACCAGCTTGGCGATGCAGGTGAAGCTGCTGCGAGTGCTTCAGGACGGTGAGATCCGTATGGTCGGTGGCACGCAGCAACTGAACGTCGATGTGCGGATCATCGCGGCCACCAACAGGGACCTGATCGACCTGGTTCGCAGGGGAATATTTCGTGAGGACCTGTACTTCCGCATCAACGTGTTGACCGTTGACGTACCACCTCTACGAGAGAGAGACGACGACATTCTCCTCCTGGCCAAGCACTTCGTCGACAAGTGCTCCGAAGAGCTGGGGATAGAGTCGCCTCCTTTCTCCAGCGGAGTCCTGGAGGTTCTTCGCCGCTATCACTGGCCGGGGAACGTGCGGGAGCTGGAGAACGTGATCCACCGGCTCGTCGTGATGAGCGACGGCCAGACCGTTGACGTTCCTGACCTGCCATCCGTTATGCGCTTCTCCGTCCCACGCGGCAGCGGCCGGCACCGCTCGCTAGCGGAAGTCGAGGCCGAGCATGTGCGAAGTGTCCTGGCGAGCGTAGGTGGCAACAAGACGAAAGCAGCCGAGATCCTGGGAATCGACCGCAAGACGTTGCGGAAGAAGCTGAAGCGCAGTCCACACCCTGATGGGGCCCAGGACTGAGCCTCGCCGGACCGGGGTAAAACTCCCCAGCGGTTCGGAATGGGCCGATTCCAAGGAGGCTGTTCCGAGCGGCCGGGACGAGCCGGCATACCCCCTCTCCACCAGCCAACCCGCTTAGGATAAGGGTTTTCCAGCCCAGACAGCGTGTCGTGTCCGCCCATCGGGCGGTCCAGCGCACCTAGCATGCCGTTTGCCTTAGGGGGAGACGGAAGAGGCGACATTGCTGTCGAAAAAGGAGGAAACCGTGAAATCGACGAAGCTGCTGAAAGGCCTCTGTGCAACGTGTGTGAACGCTTCCAGTTGCACCTACCTGGAGTCCCAGCCTCGCTCGGTGTTTCAGTGCGATGAATACCGCCGCTACCCACCGGTGAACGGCGGCGGTCAGGAAGCCAGGCCGGCGGTTCCTGCCGCGGAGCGCCCGGCGCCCGTTTCGGCGAAACAGGCCGCGCTGCTGGGACTGTGCCGTACTTGCGATGGCTGGGAGACATGCGAATTCTCGCGCGCCGAGGGCGGCGTCTGGCACTGCGAGGAATACCAGTAGCTCTACCGGGACTCGATTCGTCAAGAGAGAGGCCGTCGGAGAATGATAACGCGCATGAACCCTGAGGACGTCTTCAGGGTGGTCGACAAGTACAACGGAAGATACGGCTCCATAATCTCCATGCTCGAGGACATCCAGGCCGAGTACAACTTCCTACCCAAGGAGGCCCTGAAGATAGTCGCGAGCAGAACCGGGCGCTCGCTCGTCGATATCTACAGCCTGGCGACGTTCTACAAGGGCTTCAGCCTCGAGCCGCGGGGCCGACACCTGGTATCCGTCTGCATGGGTACTGCATGCCACGTGCGGAGGTCGCCCGCAGTTCTCAGAAGCTTCGAGCAACGTCTGGGCGTGAAGGTGGGCGGGACCACCGGGGATCGGGAGTTCTCGCTCTCGACGGTGAACTGTCTCGGCGCCTGCGCATTGGGTCCGGTCGCGGTCATCGACGGCGAGTACTACCGCAATGTCAAGGAAGGTGATATCCGGACGATTCTCGAACACGCCTGCCGGGATGAGAACATCCTCAAGATGACCGCTGACGAACAGGCGTTTGCAGTGCGAGTATCCTGTCCGAACTGCAACTGCAGCCTGATGACCCATGATCACCTGCTGGACGGATATCCCATGGTGCGCGTGACGGCCTCGTTCCACAGGAAGCACGGCTGGGTGAGGTTGAGCAGCCTCTACGGTGACTACCGGATTCAATCCGAGTATGAAATACCTGACGGTACCGTAGTCCATTTCTTCTGTCCGGGCTGCCACGCGGAACTCAGGTCCACGAGACTCTGCCCGAATTGTGATGCCCCCATGATCATCCTGTTCGTCAGGGGCGGCGGAACCGTGCAGTTCTGTTCGCGCCGCGGCTGCAAGGAGCACATGCTCGATCTAGGCAGGTGAGGACAGATCGAGGGGCGTCAACTGGCTCGAGCCCCGCCAGGAAGAGACAACAAGGAAAGAGACAAACACGCCGATGCCACTACTCCGAACGACTAGCGAGCTAGGGGAACTGCGACAACGGATACGTGACCGGCAAGGTCGGCGGAAAATGCGCCTCACGGTATGCGCCGGCACGGCGTGCCAGGCTTGCGGCGCCAACGACGTGCAGCGCGCCATCAAGCGACACCTCATGGATCGCGAGCTCGTCGACCAGGTTGGCCTGCGCATTACGGGCTGCCAGGGTTTCTGCGAGATGGGCCCTTTCGTTGTCGCGGATCCGCAGACAGCATTTTACCCGAAAATCGACAACGAGGATATCCCGAAGATCATCGACAGCGTGATCTCTGACGAGTACGTCGATCACTTGCTCTACCGGGACCCAAGCACGGGCGAATACTGCCATCGTCTTGACGACATCCCTTTCTTCGCCAAGCAAGAGCGCACACTGCTGGGAAGAAATCAGCACGTCGATCCCATTCGACTCTTCGACTACATCGCCGAGGGAGGCTACGGTGCGCTCAGCAAGGTGCTGACCGAGTACACGCCCGAGAAGATCATCGACGAGATACGCAAGTCGGGCTTGAGGGGACGCGGCGGCGCGGGCTTCCCGACTGCCGAGAAATGGGAGGCGGCGCGGCGCCAGGACGCTGCTCAGAAATATGTCGTCTGCAATGCAGACGAGGGCGACCCCGGCGCGTATATGGATCGCAGCATTCTGGAGGGCAATCCACACAGCGTGATCGAGGGGATGGCCATCGGTGGATTGGCCATCGGCGCGACCGAGGGATTCGTCTTCGTGCGGCAAGAGTATCCCCTTGCGATCAAGCACTTGCTGATCGCTCTGAGGACGGCACGCGAATACGGCATTCTCGGTAAGAACATGATGGGGACCGTAGCCGACTTCGACCTCAGCATCGTGAAGGGCGCCGGAGCATTCGTATGCGGCGAAGAGACGGCTTTGATTCGAAGCATAGAAGGCAGTGTGGGCGAGCCGAGGCAGAGACCGCCCTTCCCGACGGAAAAGGGCATTGGCGGCAGGCCTACGTGCATCAACAATGTCGAGACCTGGGCAAACGTCCCCGTTGTCATCGAGATAGGGGCAGAATCATTCGCTCGTATCGGAACGCCTACCAGCACCGGCACGAAGGTCTTCTCGCTGGTCGGGAAGATAGTGAACACGGGCCTGGTAGAGGTACCGATGGGCACGACAATCAAGGAGGTTGTTTACGATATCGGGGGCGGCCCGCTGGACGGAGCCAGTATCAAGGCGGTGCAGATCGGAGGGCCCTCCGGCGGATGTATACCGCATCGAAGGTTCGATCTCCCCATCAGCTACGACAGCCTGACGGAAGCCGGAGCGATAATGGGCTCGGGCGGCCTGATCGTCATGGACGACGATACGTGCATGGTAGATGTCGCCAAGTACTTCATGCGCTTCCTCAAGGACGAGTCGTGCGGCAAATGCTTCACGTGCCGAAAGGGCACACAGCGAATGTGGGAGATCCTCGACGACATCACGGAGGGCAAGGGCACCCTGGGGCACCTGGATCTTCTCGAGGAGCTGGGACGGACGGTGGCCGAATCGAGCATGTGCGGTCTGGGGCACTCGGCGGCCAATCCTGTGCACAGCACGCTGCGCTATTTCCGCGATGAGTACGAGCGGCACATCATCGACAAGCGGTGCGACGCGTTCGTCTGCAAGGGCCTAACAGGCGCTGCGTGCCAGGCAGCCTGCCCAGTGGGAACCGAGGCGTGGCGCTACGTGGCTCTCATCGCCGGAGGCGAATACGAAGAAGCATATCGCGTGATCCGCGAGTCGAATCCCTTCCCTTCGGTCTGCGCGCGTGTATGCGACCACAAGTGCGAGCAACGGTGTCTCTTGGGTGCCACGGGGCAAGACCCGGTCGCACTGCGGGCGCTGAAACGATTCATCACCGACCAGATCGATCCGAGCGTTTACAGGCCGGAACGGAATATCGACTCCGCCGCAGCGGAGAAGCGGGTGGCGGTGATTGGGGCCGGTCCGGCGGGCCTCACGGCCGCCCACAACCTGTCCCTAAAGGGATACCGGACGACCATCTTCGAGGCTGAGGACCGTCCTGGTGGGATGCTCATATCGGGCATTCCGGCCTATCGCCTGCCACGCGACGTGCTGCAGAGAGAAATAGACGCGCTGATCGATGAGAACGTCACGCTGCGTTGCGGAGCCGCACTGGGCTGTGATTTCACGCTCGACAGCCTCTTCGCGGATGGCTACGACGCGGTCTTCCTGGCTATGGGGGCGCACAGTAGCCGGCGCATGGGTGTCGACGGTGAGGAACTGGACGGTGTCTACCCCTCCATAGAGTTCCTCAAGGCCTGGAACCTGCGTGGCGAATCGCTGGCCAAAGGCAAGGTCGGGATCATCGGCGGCGGTAACTCCGCCCTCGATGCGGCTCGTGTGGCGGTACGACAGGCGGGGGTGACCGAGGTCACGGTCTTCTATCGTCGCACTCGCCAGGAGATGCCTGCGTACGAGGAAGAGATCGATGGTGGCCTCGAGGAAGGAGTGAAGCTGGAGCTCCTGGTGTCTCCCGTGATGTTGAGGGGAAAGAGTGGCCGGCTAGCCAAGGTCGAGTTCATTAAGAACGAGCTGGGCGAGGTAGATGCCAGCGGCCGGCGCAGGCCCGTCGCCATGTCCGGTTCCGAACACCACGTACCGCTCGATACGCTGATCGTCGCCATCGGCGAAACAGCGATCGACGTCGCTTCCATGGAGGAGGCGGGAGTCGAGATGAAAGGTGGGACGGTGGTGGTCGACAAACAGACGCTAACGACCAGGCGGCCTGGAGTCTTTGCCGGCGGGGACCTGGCCACGGGACCCAACACCGTCATCGATGCTATCGCTGCTGGAAGGCGTGCAGCCGAGGTCATCGATCGGTACCTGGGGAGACGAGAACTGTGCCAGGCCGAAAAGGTTCGTATGCCGAGCGCCTACGTGGAACCGGTTGGGAACGAGGAAGGCGGGCAGGCCCCGGCGCACAGAGCTAGGGCGACGGCGCTGCCTGCACTGGAGCGCGTAGACAGCTTCGCCGAGGTGGAGGCCTCACTGACCGATCAGGATGCGGTCAGAGAGGCTCGGCGGTGCCTGAGATGCGACCTGGAGTTCACCCGTCGTCCGGAGGACGAGAGCGCCCCCCAGGAAGCCAGTAGAGGTAGCAAATGATCACGTTCACCCTTAACGGCGTAGACGTACAGGTCGAAAAGGGCTCTACGCTGCTCGAAGCCGCGCAGTTCTTTGGCATACCGATCCCAACTCTATGCCACATGGAGGGGCTGTCCCCCTCCGGTGCGTGCCGGCTCTGCCTTGTTGAGATCGGTGAGGGGGCCAGGTCGCGGTTGGTCAGTTCGTGTACCTACCGGGTGGAGGAAGGGATCCGGGTCCGGACGGCGTCATCGCGAGTGATCAGGACGCGGAAGATGGTACTCGAGTTGTTGCTGGGGTCCTGTCCACAGTCGAAGACCATTCAGGACTTGGCCGCGGCATACGACGTGCGGCAGCAGCGGTTCCGTCAGGAGTACGAGGACTGCATTCTCTGCGGCCGTTGCGTGCGTGTGTGCGAAGAGCAGATGATGGCCAAGGCCATCGGATTCCGCGGACGCGGCGAGAGCCGGAGCATCGGTACGCCGTTCGACGTCCAGTCGGACGTCTGCCGGCTCTGCGGCGCCTGTATGTACGTATGTCCAGTCTGTGAGCTCAGGTGCAGCTACACGGAGCCCGAGAAGGCGGTCTGTGGAGGCTGTGCCAACGTGAGCCCGCCATGTGTGGACGTCGACGGATTCGACGACATGATGTGCTACATGAATCCCTGTGCCGCATGTGAAATAGTGAAGCGCTAAGGTGCGTCTACCTCAAGGAGAGAAGTGATGACGCTGTCCAGAGTAAACACGTCAGCCGCAACACTCACCAAGAATCGAACTGAAGGGTCGGTCACGCCGATCTCGGGTATGTGCGTTACCTGCGTCGACGGTTGTCTAGGTATGTGCGAGATTGGCAAGTCGGCGTACCGTGGTCACGAGGTGATCTATCCGCAACCGTTTGGTGTGATCACAACGGCAGCAGAGAAAGACTATCCCGTCGACTACTCACACATCAACATCATGGGCGGCGTGGTGGGGGCCCAGGGTGTAGAGGCCGATAGCGACAAAGCGGTATTCCCGGCGGTGAATCTCGAGGTTCGCTTCGGACACGACGGCGGACTGAAGTTTCGCTACCCGTGGATCATTCCGGGTATCGGGTCCACCGACGTTGCAAGGAACAACTGGGAGGGATTGGCGATCGGATCCGCTCTGGCCGGTACAGGGCTGACCATCGGTGAGAACGTTGCCGGGATGGACCCCGAGTCGGTGATAAAGGATGGGCGGGTGGTTGACACGGTCGATCTCAAGCGCCGGGTGCAGCTCTTCCAGGAGAACAAGCGGGATGGTTACGGAGCCATCGTCGTGCAGACGAACGTCGAGGGCACGCGGCTGGGCGAGCACGAGTATGCGATCAACGCGCTGGGCGTGGAGTGTGTCGAGATAAAGTGGGGCCAGGGTGCGAAGAACATCGGTGGAGAGGTCAAGATCAAGGATCTGAAGAAGGCCCAGATGCTCTACGAGCGGGGCTACGTTGTGCTGCCCGATCCGACGAAGCCCACTGTGATCGAGGCCTTCAAGGCAGGAGCTTTCAAGGAGTTCGAGCGACACTCGCGTGTTGGCATGGTCACGGAGGAGGACTTTGCCAGGCGTGTCGAGTACCTGCGGAGCATGGGTGCCAAGTACATCTTCCTCAAGACGGGCGCCTACCGACCGGCTGCACTGGCTCAGGCGCTGGCCTATGCATCGAGGTATGAGCTGGACCTGTTGACCGTTGACGGGGCCGGCGGCGGCACGGGCATGAGCCCGTGGCGGATGATGAACGAGTGGGGCGTTCCGGTTGTGGAGTTGCACTCGTTGCTCTACCGGTATGCCGAACGTTTGGCGGCCAAAGGTAAGCATGTACCCGCGCTGGCACTGGCAGGCGGCTTCACGTTCGAGGACCAGATATTCAAGGGCCTGGCACTGGGAGCGCCGTTCGTCAAGCTGATTGGCATGGCGAGGAGCCCGCTGGCGGCCGCTATGGTCGGCAAGACGATTGGGCGCGCCATCGATGCCGGACAGATCCCTGTTTACGTCGAGAGGTTTGGCAGCACGCGGGACGAAATCTTCGTCACCGCACACTCGTTGCGTGAAGAACTTGGGAGCGAGGAGTACGAGAGGCTGCCGGCTGGCGCGCTCGGGTTGTACACGTACTACGAGCGGTTGGGGCAGGGCCTGCGGCAGCTGATGGCAGGCAGTCGGAAGTTCGCGCCGGAATACCTGTCGCGCGATGATCTGGCCGCGTTGACTCGCAACGCCGCCGACGTAACGGGTCTGCCCTACGTCATGGATGTGGACAGTCCGCTGATCGACGAGATTCTGGACGCATAGCGATTACGAACGCCGGGTGAAGGATCGTCAGGCGGTGCCCAATGATGTCAACTGAAAGAACGATGTTGATCGTTGATGATGATGTCGATTATGTGGAGGCGATATCGGTGCTGCTGGAGGCGAATGACTTCACGGTGCCGGCCGCTCCGATCTCACCTCGTACGACTACGTGTACATTGTGGAGGGTCGAGGTATACCAGCCGATCAGGTACCCGACCACACGATCGTGATGTGCTGGCAGGTGGGCATCGATATTGATCTCGGCGGCAACCCTCTCCCCAACGGGTATGCACCCTTCCCCATCTGGCCCAAGTATTGGCCCTGAGTGAGACTCGGGGCGGGCGCGCCTGATGCAGGTGTCGGCTGCGCCCGCCCGGCGGTGGCTTCAATCCGGCGCGATGTATCTCCTTCAGAATACCCGCTAGTTCTTCGTGCGGCAGCTGCCCCTCGAGGCTGCCACGGACCTCTGATACCGAGGCCGGATTTTCAGAGAAGTCCGGTCTCTCTCTGGGTCTGCGTTGGGTGAAACCTGTTATACGCAAATTGCGTATATGGCGAGTAGGCAATCGAGCGAGGAACGAGCAAATGGCCAAGCGAGACGACAGGTCGAATCCCCTCAAGCCAGTCGAGTTCCTGGTGTTGGCGGTTCTGGATGATAGGCCGCTCCACGGCTACGGGATTGTCCACGAGATGGCGGCCCGGACGGACGGTCGGATTTCGCCGCGGCCAGGGGACCTCTATCGCGTTCTGTACAGAATGGACAGAAAGGGCCTGCTGGAGCCTGACGATGGAGAAGCGGCCTGCCAGGAAGAACGCCGAACCTGCTACCGGATCACCGAGTTGGGTCGATCGGTCCTCGTTTCCGAAGCTGAATTCCTGAAGAAGATGGCGGCGGAGGTGCTGAGCAGGCGTACCGGCAGCCTGGCGGAGGCAACATGAGGTCATATCCCGGGTGGGGGCATCCCACGTTCCCGCGCAGCTACCGGCTGCTGCTGAGGCTCTATCCACGCGAATTCCGCGAGCGCTACGGACGCGACCTGCTGGAGTATGTGGCAGAGTCCACCGCCGTCTACGAGCGGAGATCTTTATTGAACTGGACCCGTACGATGCTCGATCTGGCAATCAACGGGTTGGGTGTGTGGTTTGACAGCCTGAAGCGCGCAGCGCGATCGATGCTGAAATGGCGCTCAGCCCGGTCAGCGAGTCTCGGGTTTGCCGGTCCAGGCGGAGGTCCTCCCCGGAAGCGAGGCGCGCGAGTCGAGTTTGCTCTGCAGGATCTGCGGTTCGGATTTCGGATGCTGCGAAAGCATCCGGGCCTGTCACTCATCGTGATTTTAACGTTCGGCCTCGGCATCGGGTACACTTCGACAGTATTCAACATCACGAACGGGTTCGTCCACAAAGAGCTCCCGTTTGAACAATCCCACCGCATTCTGGCTTTGGATCAGACCGACCCGGAGCGAACCTTCCAGTATGGGGATATCACCGTTCCCATCCACGACTTCACCGAGTGGCGTGCGCAGCAAACGGCGTTCGAACAGTTAGCGGCGTACTGGACGAGGATGAGCAACTTCTCCATTGAGAGGGGTGCGCCGGAACGGCTCTTGGGCGGCTATTTCTCGTCCGGTGTGTTCGAGACGCTGAGGGTGCAGCCGATCCTCGGCCGAACGATCAGCGAAGCGGATGAGAAACCGGGCGCCGAACGGGTCATCGTCCTCAGCTATGACCTTTGGCTGAGGCGGTTCGAGGGTTCGGCCGACGTGTTGGATCGCACAGTGTTGGTGGATGCGGTTCCGAGAACCGTCATCGGCGTGATGCCAGAGGGCTTTAAGTTCCCCTTTGCCCAGCAGTACTGGTTGCCGACGGTTATCGAGCCTGGGGCATTCGAGCGAGGCGAAGGTCCGCGCTATTCAGTACTGGGCAGGCTTAAAGAGGGCGTGTCGGCCGAGCAGGCGCAGGCGCAGATGGCGACGATCGCCGCCCGGACCGCCAGGGATTTCCCGGCCAGCAACGAGGGTAAGGGCGTATCCGTAAGGACCTTGCGGGCGAAGCTCATTCCGCCGGCGCACTATGCGCTGTTCTACACGATGCTCGGTGCTACCCTCGGCGTGTTGCTGATCGGGTGCGCCAATGTGGCCAACCTGCTGCTCGCTCAAGCGTCGGTGCGCGCTCGAGAGACGGCAGTGAGGAGCGCGCTAGGCGCGACGCGAGGTCGCTTGGTGATGCAGCTGCTGACCGAGGTGCTGGTCCTCGCGTGCATCGGTGGTGCCATCGGCTTGGCGCTGGGCTACCTCGGACTCGAATGGTTCGTCGCCAAGATGACCTATGTTCTGACCACCGCGGGAGACGGCGAGGATCTCCCGTTCTGGATCCGTTTCGAGCAGGACTACCGCATGCTCCTCTTCGTTGTCGGCGCCACGGTTCTCTCCAGCACGATCGCGGGCGTTGTCCCGGCGTTCCAGGGATCGACGGCTAACTTGGCGGAAGCGATGAAGGGCGGCGGCCGCGGATCGGCGAGCCTCAAGGCGCGGAGGTTCACCGGAGGCATGGTCATCACGGAGCTGGCGATGTCCTGCGTTCTGTTAATCCTTGCCGGATTGATGATCAAAAGCGTCCGACAGCTAAGCGACGTAGATCTAGCGTTCGCCACCGAGAACGTGTTCACAGCGCGCGTCGACCTTCCACCGGAGAGGTATCCGAGCTTGGACAGCCGGCTTGCTTTCCAACAGGAACTCTACGGCAAGCTAGGTGCGTTGCCCGGCGCGTCAGTGGCGACGCTCTCCAACGGCCTCCCTGGGCCAGGCTATGGCTCGACAGATGTGATGATCGAAGGCCAAACATATGAGGGCAATGGCGATGTGCCGCGCGTCCACATAGGAGTCGTCACACCGGGATATTTCGATGTCTTCGAGTCGCGCGTCCTCGAAGGAAGAGACTTCACCGCGTCCGACGGGCGCGAGACGCTCCCGGTAGCGATTGTGAACGAATCGTTCGCTCGACTTCAGCTGGACGGCGATGCTATCGGAAAACGCCTTCGCATGCTGCATGATGGTGCGCAGTGGCTGACCGTGGTCGGCGTGGTCCCCGACCTGTCGATGCAGATGTTCGGTACAGCCGGGAGTGAAGCCGGATTCTACATCCCGATGGCGCAAAGCGGGTTGGGCAGCTACCTGACCATGGCGATCCGCACGGAACGTCCGCCCATGACGCTTGCCCGGGACGTGATAAGCTCGATCTCGTCCATCGATCCGAACCTGCCGGCGTTCCGCGTGATGCCGATGACCGGCGTGATGCTTCGCATGACCTGGTTCTATCCCGTGTTCAGCCGGCTGTTCATGGTCTTCGGCTTCACGGCGCTATTCTTGGGCGCGATCGGGCTCTACGGCGTGATGTCGTTCGCGGTCATGCAGCGCACCAAAGAAGTCGGTGTACGTATGGCGTTGGGCGCGCAGAGCTGGGAGCTGCTGGGGCTCGTGATGAAAAAGGGCGTTGTCCAGATGGTTATTGGCCTGGGCATCGGACTCACGCTGGCGCTATTCGCCGCCGGGCCACTCGAGATCGTTCTGTACGAGGTGCAGGGGAGAGATCTTGCGGTCTTTGGGTCGGTCGGCGCAGTGCTGGCCTTGACTTCGCTCGCTGCGATTCTTGTCCCGGCGCTCCGCGTCACCCGGGCGGATCCGGTATCCGCGCTTACCCCAGAGTAACGATCCGCTGTAGTCGTCTCGGATAGCGGCAGCGGGTGGGCCGAAATGGCCAATGGGCGGGTCCGTGCGATCCGCCCTTCCTGCATCTAGCGCCGGCAAAGGCCCATTGCTTACTGTCACGCTTCGGGAGAAGCGTAATCCAGCCGTAGAAGATCGAGGAATCATGGCGTTTGGAGTTAGAAGAGCCGAGGCGGTCGACGAGGTGACCGGGGAGAAGAAGATCGTCAAGGCCATCACCACAGAGACCATCGTCGCGCTTGCGGTTGTCTCTGCCATATTCGCGGTCTTCGCAGTGCGGATGGGCCTCGCGAACATGTTCGCAACGATGATGGCAACGGCTCATGACCTCATACTGAACACCGTCTTCTTCTTGATGGGGGTCATCATCGTCGCCGGCGCGTTTACCTCCCTCATCTCAGAGTTCGGCATCGTGAGCATCGCCAACCGTGCGGTTTCTCCCCTGATGAGGCCGCTCTTCGGGCTGCCGGGCGCGTCGTCCGTAGGGGCCGTCACCACGTATCTATCCGACAATCCCGCCATCATGCCGCTGGCCGTAGATAAGGGGTTCTTGAAGTACTTCAAGAGATGGCAGGTGACGACTTTGGTGAACCTGGGGACCGTCTTCGGAATGGGCCTTATCGTGACGACGTTCATGCTGGCACAGTCGTCCGAGGCCAGTAGCCTGGGCAGGGCCGTATTGCTGGGAAACATCGGCGCCGTTCTCGGTGGCATCGTCAGCGTGAGGCTGATGGGGTACTTCGGCAGAAGGCGATATGGCAAGGACGCAGACGTGATCACGGAGGAGCAGGAAGGCTACGATCTATTGCGTTACCGGGAGGTGCGAAAAGGCAACGTCGCCCAGCGGGCTCTCGAGGCGCTGCTCGACGGCGGCGTGCACGGCGTAAAGACGGGCCTGGATATCATGCCGGGGATCATCATCATCTGCACGATCGTCATGATGCTCGCTTTTGGACCCACCGATGGTGCGTACACCGGGGCCGCCTACGAGGGAATCGGTTTCTTCCCCTGGCTTGGAACGAAGTTGTCGTTCATCATCGAGCCGCTATTTGGCTTCTCGAGCCCTGAGGCCATCGCGTTCCCCGCTACGTCATTGGGATCGGTCGGCGCCGCTCTCGCCATCGTTCCTGCGTTTCTGGAAAACGGAATCGTCGGCGCCAAAGACATCTGCGTCTTCACCGCCATCGGCATCTGCACTGCTGGCTTTCTGAGCACTCACGTGGGAATGATGGACGGTATCAAGGAGCGCGGCCTGACTAATATGGCCATCTCCACCCACTTCGCCGGCAGTGTCTGCGCCGGCGTTTTCGGCCACGTACTGTTCCTGATGCTGGGATAACGAGCCTGAGAGAGAGGTGAGGCATGAATCCCCACCGAACACGAAGTCTCTTGTTGTCCGTCATGCTTCCTCTGGTGGCGGGTTGTTCTCGCAGCGCGACGCCCGACCAGGAAATCCCGTTCGTTCTCCCCGGGAGCCTGATCGACAACATCGAGTATGCAACGCGTAGGGCCCGGTTGATGGACGAGATTCCTGATGGCGTCGCCATCATACCGGGGGCAACCTCGCGGCTCGCCGACTACCAGTTCTTCCAGAGCAACGACTTCCTGTATTTCACCGGGGTCGAGGCGCCGAATGCCTGGCTGGTCGTCGATGGCGTCAATCGGGTGAGTACGCTCTTCATCACTCTCGATGAGCACGACGCAAAAGGCGAGGGTATACCGACGGAGCTCGCCAGGGAACCCGCCGACTTCACGGGAATCGAACAGGCTCTGCCGGTCGAGGAGATGGATGCTTTCCTCGCCGACCTCGCTCGCCGGGTGGGCGTGTTCTATCTCTCCCAGCGCCCCGAAGAACTGCATCGCATGAACACAAACGAAGTCTTCGGTGCGTTTCGACGGACGGTGATGGAGAATCCGCTGGACGGTCGGCTTACCCGGGAGCTACAGCTGGTCGAGCGTCTACAGGAGCTTTACCCCGGCGTCGAGGTGCGAGACTGCTTCCGCACGATCCAGGTGCTGCGCAAGGTGAAGTCGCCGGCAGAAGTAGCGCTCATCCGGGAGGCCGCGCGGATCGGCGTTGAAGCCCATCTCGAGTTCATGCGGTCCACCGAAGTCGGGATGCCGGAACGAGCCTTGGCCGCGCTGTTCGAGTTCGTCAGCAAGCGAGAGGGCGCACAGGAGCTAGCGTACGAGACCATCATCATGGCAGGGGACCACCATCCCTGGGGGCACTATCATCGGCACGATCGCACCCTCGAGGATGGCGACTTCATCATCCTCGATGCCGGCCCCGATTACGCGTACTACAATACAGACATCTCCACCAGCTTCCCGGCCAACGGCACGTTCACGCCAGAGCAGCGCGAGCTGTACGAGTTGGGCATGGGCATCCGCCAGGTTTGCCTCGACAACTACCGCGCCGGGACCACTTTCGCCGCGGTGGGGGAGAAGGTGCGGGAGTGGCTGGTCGCCAACGGTTATGACGCCACCGAACGACGCTTCCGTGGGCTGATCCGTTGGGGTTGCTACAACCACCCCATCGGGCTGGCGACGCACGATGTGATGGCGTCGATGACCGGGCCGGAGGAGCCTCTCGAGCCAGGCTTCGTCTTCGCTTGTGACATCAACATGCCGCAGACCGAGACACTGGGAATCCGCATAGAAGATACTGTGGTGATCACCGAGGACGGATACGAGAACCTCTCGACCGGGCTTCCACGAACGGTGGAGGAGATCGAAGCGCTGATGCGTGAGCCCGGCCTGCTGCAAAGAATAGGACGGTGAGCAATGGTTGCTCCGCTTTGCCGACGCATGGCTTGGCTCACGGCTGGCCTTTTCACATCGGTGCTTTCTCCCCTCTCGGCCCAGCAGGCAGACATCTGGAGTCGACCGATCCAGGCGGAACGAAGCCGCAGTTTCGACTTCATTCACTACCGTGTCAGCCTGACCTTCGATCTCGATGCGAAGATGTTCGTGGGTGAGAACCGAATCACCCTCACACCACTCATCGATGGAGTCGATTGGCTGGAGTTGGATGCGGAAGAGATCGTAGTGATGACCGTCTTTGACGAAGCAGGGGTGCCGCTGTCGCACATTCAGGCCGACACCAGTGTCGTGATCGCGTTGCCGCAAGAACTTTCGTATGGCGATACCGCCACTCTCACCGTAATGTATCGCGGCATGAACCCGCAGGAAGGGTTCTTCTTTGATGACGCGAGCGATGATCACCCGCAGATGGTTTCTACCGATTCCTGGCCTGACGAAGCGCACCACTGGATCCCGCTATACGACTACCCCAACGACAAGGTCACCCACGAGCTCATCGTTACTGTGCCCGAGGGAAACAAAGTGCTGTCGAACGGACGATTAGTCAGCGTCACGGAAGACGAGCGAACAGGAACCACGAAATGGCATTGGTCGCAAGAACAGCCTCACTCCACGTATCTCTTCATGCTGGCGATCGGGCCGTACACTGTCATCGAGGATTCCCTCGGCGACCTGCCGGTGAACTACTGGGTCTACCCGTGGGCGGAGGAGAACGCGCGCTGGATCTTCGCCAAGACGCCGCGCATGATCGAGTACTACGCCGACCTGTTCGACTACCCCTACCCCTGGGCCAAGTACGACCAGGTTACGACGCCGCACGTTGGGGGCGGTGCCGAGGCCACATCGGCCACGATCCTCGGACAGGGCGTCATCCACGATCGACGCGCCGAACAAGATTTTTCGTGGGAGCGGGTGATCGCCCACGAGGTCGCGCACCAGTGGTGGGGCGACCTGATCACGCTACGCGAGTGGTCGCACACGTGGCTCAACGAGAGCTTCGGCACCTACTCCGACTACTTGTGGACCCGGCATGAGTTCGGTGAGGACGAAGGCGCCTGGGCGCTGCTGGGCAAGAAGAACGCCTACCTGCGCGAAGCTCACAACCGCTATGTGCGGCCCATCGTGTTCAACCGCTACGATAGGCCCCACGACAACTTCGACTCCCACACCTACCCGAAGGGCGCCTGCATCATTCACCAGCTTCGTTTCCTACTCGGTGACGAGGCTTTCTTCCGGGTTCTCAGCGCCTTTCTTCACGAGCATGCCTTCCAGCCGGTAGACACCTACGACTTCATGAGGACCGTGAAAGACGTGACCGGCCAGAACATGGACTGGTTCTTCGAGCAGTACTTCTTCAGCGCCGGGCATCCGGTCTTCGAGGTCAGTTCGAGCTGGGAGGCGAGCGCTGGCCAGATCCGACTGCAGGTCGCGCAGGTCCAGGACCGCGATCACGGCGTCCCCATCTACCGGACGCCGGTGCAGATCGGGATCGTCACCCCGTCAGGCAAGACCGTTGAGACGGTGTGGCTGGAGAACGAGTTTGACGTGTTCGTCTTCGAGAGCAGGGAAGCGCCTCTCCTCGTGCGCTTCGACGAGGGCAACTGGCTGCTCAAGGAATGGACGTATGATAAGAGCGCTGAGGAACTGCTCTACCAGGCGCGCTATGACGACGTGATCGGCAGGGAGTGGGCGGTGCGGCAGCTGAAGGGCCCAACGAACAATCCGCAGCTCGCCGAGGAGCTCATGGCGATCGCCCGGGAAGATGCGTTCTGGGCGGTCCGCGTCGCCGCTCTCGAGACGCTGGCCGCTTCTGGTGGGACGGGGGCGATCGAGTTGTACAAGACCGCGGCTGACGACGCCAACTCCAGAGTACGAAGCACGGCAGTTCGTCTCCTGGGCGGGATGAGCGACCCGGAAATGGTACCGTTCTTCCGCGCCCGCTTCGAAGCGGACGACTCCTATCAGGTACAGGCCGAGACGTTGAGAGCTATCGGACGCAGCGGTGACCAGAGCCAGCTCGAGTTCCTGCGACAGGCCTCGGAGATGGCATCGCCACGCGACGTCGTCCGGCGTGCCGCTACGTCGGCGATCGAGGTGCTTACTGGAGGAGGATGACGTAGCGCGTTACTCGAAGGGTTCCGCGAGAGAGCTGTTGGTCTTGAGGTGGACCTTGTGGTGTGTGTAGTCGAAGATGATGTTGAAGCGGCGGAGCAGATCATTACCGATGATGGCGTCCGCACCGTCTTGCTGTGAGCGTACCTTCGCTGGAACGATCGTTACGACGACATCTCTGAGATCGAATGGGCCCAGAATAACTCTGGATACACGTCCTTCCTTTCCGTGGATGTCTCCGCTCAGCCCTCGACCTATATACCCATCCTTCAGCTCGTCAGGCAGCGTGAACGAGTTGCTCTGCCTCTCCAATAGCTCGAGGGCTTCTCCCGACGCGAAATCGATATAGGCAGAAAGCTGGATCGGTTCTTCGCCCGCGGTCGTCATCGAGATCTCAATCCACGGTATCTCGTTGGCCTTGAAGTAGATGTCGAAGGACTGCCAGCCTTCTCCCGGTGAGAACGCGTCGGCTTCGTAGAGTGTCATCCGCTTGGTGTCGTAGTCTATCTCGACGGCGTAGTGACCAAGTATCGAGTAGCCGATCACGCCATCCGTCGGAAAGCCGCCGAAGCGGTCTCCGGTGAGAATGATGACTCGCTGCTCTTCAAAATCCAGAGTGCCGGCACGGAAACTTGCCGCCGAATCGCTCAAGGCTTGCGATGCGGCCCCCGATCCCGCGCCGGGAACGAGGACGGGCGAAAGTTGCTCGAAGTGAGACAGGTCGACCTTGGCGCTATCGGAAATTCGGCCAGCACCTGGTTCTGGCCCAAGAGCGGGGAGTGGACGAGCAGTAGCGCCACGGTTGAACTTAGGGCACTCGTGGCTTTTCTCATATAGCCGTCAGCCGCGAATGCGCAACGCCGACCGCTCGCCGTTCACCGCCTTCTTCCTCTCGTCGGTCAGGACTACGGACACGGTTCTACGGATCCTGCGGTAGTTCATGCAGCGCGACGATACGCTGTACTTCCAGTCGAAATGCACCCTCTCGTTTGTCTCCAATTAGAAGACCCAGTTGACGAATTGCATCCGGGTCGAGTGGCGGTGCATTCCGCGGAACGTACCCGCGAAAGGTCGGCGTAAAGCTGTCGAACGGCAGGACCACCGTGATCCAACTTCCCGCCTGGGTGTCGAATTCCGCACGATAGGCCAGCCCGTCAAAGCCGCTATCCGTCCGAAGGCGCAGTTGGTAGCGACGGCCATCCCCCCGTACGCGAAGTGCCAACCCGACGTAGGCTGAGAGATCGCCGGACGCGATGACGGTGCGGACGGAAGCGAATCCACCGTTGTTCTCGAGGGACAAACGACCGGCGAAGACGCCGGTACCTTCGGCGGAGAGTTCCATAGTACTGGAGGACAAGCCGCCCATGACGCCGTCGTTGACTACAAACCAGTCGCCAGCCTTGGGGCTGGCAAAGTCGATGAGCACCAGGGAATCCGGTTGCTGAGACGCAGTCATGGACCAGAGGGCTAAGAACAGGGGAAGTACGAGCATGGTATAGTACGCGCGTATTGGATGATCTCTTGATGCGTTGTCGAGAGGCCAGCCAATCAAGGCTAGCGGCTGCCACGAAAGAAGACGATAGGATTCGGAGCGTCAGACTGCAAGAAAGCAGCGGGAAGTGAAAGCCCCGCAGTCCATCGGTTCTGCGGGGCTTTACACGCTATGACGCCGCACATAGCCTAGGGCGTGCTCTACGCCATCCCATTCCTTCTCCTGCTCGCGGCAGCCGGCAGAGCCGCGAGCCAGACCGACGAGCCGCTGCCCGAACTGCTGCTCGAGCAGCGGACGGCCCGCGTACTGAGCGTCACACCTGGTGACACGGTGTGGATCTCCGGGCTCGACTCCGACGAGCGTCCCTTCGTAGTGGCCGGCACCTACCGGCGGCCTGCCGATCCATCCACCGTCACGTTGCGCGACTACCGCGCCATCCTCCACCTGCCCGACCTGCAAGAGTTGCTGGGCGTCGGTGACCGGGTCGACCGGTTCAGCGTACGACTGCGGCCCGGCGCGTCGCCTGAAGCCGTGATCGCCGAGATCGACCGCCTCGCCTTCGGTGCGGATGCGTTTCCCTCAGAGACCGTGGCGAGCGCCACGTCGGAGACGTTCCGGGTCGTCTCGCGGTTCCATCGCGCGCTGGCGGGGATCACGATCACCGGCAGCGCCGTCTTCCTGCTTTGCCTCGTCGTGCTGAAGATCGAGGAGCGCCGGCTGGAGGGCGCCGCGATGCGCGATGTCGGGATCTCGCGCCGTACCCTGTTCCTCTGGACGTTCAGCGAGACGCTGGCCATGGCGGCAGTGGGAACCGGCGTCGGCTTGGGCGTCGGCTGGGCGGGCTCCGGCCTGGTCAACCTCTACTTCCGCGGCGTCTACGACACGACGATGGCGTTCGCCAAGGTCACGCCCGACCTCGCCGTTCTGGCGGCGATCATTGGATTGGCCACGGGCACCGTCGTCGGTATCATCGCGGGTCTGCAGATGGTGCGGACACGCTCCACGCGGCTCCGACAGCCGTGAGCAACGCCCTCTCCCTCGCGTGGCGCACGCTGGTGCGCCGACCCCGCCGACTTGTTCTGTTCGTCGCCGGCGTCACCGTCGCCGCCGCCGTTCTCCTCGACATGGTGATGCTGGCCGCCGGCCTGCAGCGCAGCCTGTCCGATTTGCTGGAGGCGACGGGCTACCAGGTGCGCGTCGTTCCGAAGGGATTGCTGCCGTTCGAGAGCGGCGCCGCACTCCGGGACTCGCGGGCGCTCGCCGACGCCTTCGCGGCGGACGACCGCGTGGCGGAGTCGATACCGTTCTGGGGCCAGACCGTATACGTCTCGAGGCCCGAGCGGTCCGACCGCCCGATCGCAGCGTTCGGTTATGGCGCGCCGGCCGGCGCGGCGCCTGCATTGCGCATCGACGATGGCCGTACGGTGGAGTCGTCCGGCGAAATAATCGTCGATGACAACCTGGCGGAGCGGCTCGGCCTCGCGGTGGGCGACTCGGTGCTCGTCGGCGTGGATCCGGACCCGGCGGTGGGCGCTTTGCGGCGCCGGCGGATCGCACGCGTGTCAGGCGTGGCCAACTTTACGTTCAGCGCCGAGGGCACGTACAACGTCGGTCTTGTCATCGATGACATGTGGGCGATGGCCGGCAGCGAATCGGAGCCCGCGGCGTTGCTGCTGGTACGCGTGCATCGCGAAGCCGATGCTTACGACGTGGCCCGCGAGTTTCGTGGGCGCTTCGACAACGTCGATGTCTACGCCATCCCGGAGATCATCGAGGCGGCGGGTGATCGCCTGTCCTACTTCCAGCAGCTCTCGCTGGTGCTGGGCACGGTGAGCCTGGGTGTGGCGTTCTTGCTCGTCACCACGCTGCTCACGCTCTCGGTCAACGAGCGGTGGGGCGAGATCGCGGCGCTGCGGGCGTTGGGCGTGACGCGCGGGCGGATGCTGACGCAAGTTGCCTGGCAAGGTTTGCTGATCAGCGTTGCCGGTACGCTGGTCGGACTGTGCGTCGGCCTGGTCGTCGCCCGCTATCTGGACCGCATCCTCACCGACTTCCCCGGCTTGCCGGCCGACGTCTCGTTCTTCGTGCTACAGGGCGGCGACCTGGCCACGGTCGTGTCGCTGCTCGTCGGCACGGGCCTGCTGGCCGGACTCTATCCGGCGTGGCGCGCTGCCAGCGTCAACATATCGATGGTGCTCAGAGAGGAAATCGAATGATGGAACTCGTCGCCGAGGCGCGAGACCTGACTCGCACGTATATGCGCGGCAGCACGGAGGTGCGTGCGGTGCGCGCGGTTGACCTGAAGATCCACGAGGCCGATTACGTCGCGGTGGTGGGGCCCAGTGGATCGGGCAAGTCGACGCTGCTCAATCTGCTGGGCGGCATCGATCTTCCCAGTTCGGGAAACGTCAGCCTGCTGGGTCACGACACGCGCGCCC
The DNA here is from genome assembly GCA_039586795.1 of Gemmatimonadota bacterium. Lineage (GTDB taxonomy): Bacteria > Gemmatimonadota > Gemmatimonadetes > Palauibacterales > KS3-K002 > Kutchimonas. The sequence goes on along the minus strand of JBDHJS010000033.1, from coordinate 13,677 downwards.
TAAGCGATCGCCGACTCACGCGTCTGCGCCTGGAGAAGGTCGGCTTCGTGTTCCAGCGCTTTCATCTGCTGCCTGCGCTGACGGCGATGGAGAACGTGGAGCTACCGATGGCCGAAGCGGGAACACCGCGGGGCGAACGCCGCGAGCGCGCTGCAGAGCTGCTCGACTACGTGGGATTGGGTCATCGTATCGATCACCGCCCGGGCCAGCTTTCCGGCGGCGAGATGCAGCGCGTCGGCATCGCCCGGTCGCTGGCTAATCGGCCGCAGATCATCCTGGCGGACGAGCCCACCGGCGAGCTGGATCAGGACACGGGCGGCGAGATCGCCGAGCTGTTCCGGCGGCTGAACGCCGACGGCACGACGCTCGTCGTGGTCACCCACGACCCGGCGCTCGCCGAAGCGGCATCGGTAGTGCGCCGCATGCGCGACGGTACGCTGAAGCCGGCGGTCGACTGATGATTCTTCGCCTCGTACTCCGCCACCTGGCGCTGCATCCGATTCGCTCCCTCGTGTTCGTGGGCGCCTACGCGGCAGGCGTGTCGGTGATGCTCGCGCTCCTCTCCATCGGCGAGGTGATGGTCGAGCAGTCGCGCGACGAGCAGTGGGTGGGCGGCGGGGACGTCACGGTGCTACCGGTGGGCGTCGACCTGGAGACGCTGCGCACCGGCGGCGCGGTGTTCTTCGGGATCGAGCAGGCGCGCTTCATCGCCCGAGAGATCCTCGGCGGGCCGCGGCTGGCCGGAGAGATCGAAGCGCTGGCTCCGTGGATCGAAGACCGTGCCGTCTACCTGCGAAGGCGCTCGTCCCAGACACCGGTCGCCGTGCGAAGCAGCGGTGTTATCCCGTCGGCCGCGGAGGCGCTGGGCGCGCCGTCCGAGCTCGTCAGCGGGTCCTGGGAAGACAGCGAGAGCGATCGGCGCTGGCTGTCGCCGACGCCGGTCGAACTGTACTCGGAGATCGACCGCTTCCACCAGCCGCCGGCGCGTGTGAGCGGCGACACGACCTGGGCCGAGTGGCACTACTTCAACCTGCTGTGGCCGGACACCGATCGCTGGCTTTACCTCTCGTACATCCAGGGCGGCGACATCCTGGGCGAGCGCTGGGGCGGTATCGTGCTAGCCAGCTACCGCACGCCGGACGGCCGGCACCACACGTTCGCCGACACGATCCCGTCGGAGCGCATTGAGTTCTCCACTTCCGGCGCCGACCTCACCTTCGGCGCGCACTCGGTGCAGCTGCTGGGCGATCCGCTTCGCTACCGCGTTCAGGCGCGACTGCCGGCCGTGGCGGGCGGACCGCCGCTGGACATAGACATCGAGCTGCAGCCCGGGCCGCACCGCTTCTTCCCGCCCGCCGAGCTGGCGGCCGCCGACTCGTTTTTGAGCGGCTACGTGGTGCCGGCGTTGCGCGCCGCGGCGGGCGGCTCCGTCTGCTGGGGCGAGCGTTGTCTACCGGTGGATGAGACCATCGCCTACCACGACCACAACTGGGGGACCTGGGGCGGCGTCGTCTGGGATTGGGGCGTGGCCCACGCCGGCGACCTCGATGTGTTGTACGGCGGCGTGCAGGGCGAGTTCGCCGACGAGGCACGCCGCGCCGGCGTTCGCTTCCTCGGCTACATCGTCGACTCGCTGGGCGTGGCGGCGGTGCTCGAGCCGGAGGAGCTGCGCTATTCCGGCGAGCAGATCGTTTTGTACCGGGGAGAGCCGGTATCGGTGCCGGAGCGGCTGAGTTGGACGGCGGTGGGATCGGGCGATAGCGTGACGGTCGAGATCGAACTCGAGAAGGTCGCGCTCTCGCGACTGACGCTCGGCGGCGACGCTGATGTGTACTTCGCTCAGATGCAGGGCGTGTTGGCGATTGGTGGCGTGATCGGCGGACGGCGGATTGCGGAGCGCGGTCCGGGGTTTTTCGAGACGTACCTGCGGGGGAGTGAAGAGTGAGAGGCATCACGGTCGCCTACCTTCTATCGGACAACCGCCCCGCCAATCACCTGTGGCGCACCAAGGAGACGACGCCGATCGTCGATCGACTCGAGCTGAACAACGCGACGCTCCTGACGGGTGGTCTCATCCCGGGGCGTGAGCGCCGAGTATCCTTACGACGGCACGGTCCGGGGCAAGCTGCTCGTGGTCAATGGTTGGGACTATCTTGCATCGCCCAACAACCTGCCAAGCTATGGCGGACAGCTCGAGTGGGATGTGAACGTTTCGCAACAGCGGTTCACCGCGCTTGATTGAACCAGATTTCATTCGGACCTTTTTCGCGAGCATAGTGGGCTACGAAAATATCGGGCCGGCCATCGCCGTTCAGATCCTTCACTAGCGGGCTGTGGACACCACCCGAGTTCTCCAGCCGGATACCACTGTCGACAAGACCGCCCTCTCCATCACCAAGCCAGATTCTGTGCGGCTCCCCCAGGCTCGTAAGCAGGATATCCACGTTCCCGTCACCATCCATGTCTGCAAAAGCGGCGCGTCCGGCCACCACAGGTGGTAGTGCTGCGGCCGACAGAGAGAATCGGCCCGTGCCGTCATTCATGAAGATCCGCGTCGGATGGCTGCCACTGAGTAACCCATGTGTGGTGACCACATCCATATCGCCATCGTCGTCCAAATCTCCAAAGTGGGCCAGCGCGTAGGCGATTGTCGTATCGGGGAACGACCAGCGCTCCTCGAATGAACCGCTGCCGTCGTTGATCGCGGTGCTGAAGCCCACGCCGGTAGTTCTAACGAACATGTCCACATCGCCATCGGAGTCCAAATCGGCCCAACTCACCTTCTCGGGAACGCTGATACCGCTGTTCGTGAAGCGCCCTCTCCCGTCGTTCAGGTAGATCTTGTCGGGAAGCTGGTAGTATGTGACATACGCATCCAGATCGCCGTCGGAATCATAGTCCAACAGGTCAACAGAATTGCCACTGGGTTCGGTATCTCTCAGATGCTGACCGGAATCTTCGAACCCACCCGTTCCGTCGTTGAAGTAGATCTTCGAGGGTTTGGAGTACTCGGTGCCGCCTTCTCCCCAGCCGGCACAGGTCATGAACAGGTCCTGATCGCCGTCCCCATCAAGGTCACCGATCCCGACGCCATGCCCTTGCTGGGTGAGCCGTTGACCTGAGTCGACGAATCGGCCGTCCCCATCATTCATCCAGACAGTGGAGTGATCGAGCTGCATGATAGAGAAGACCGCGTCCAGGTCGCCATCACTATCAAGGTCAGCCAAGGCTATCTGATTCGTGGCGGCTGCTGGGAATGCCTGGTTGCTTCTTGCGAAATCCAGTTCTTGCGGTGCTTCTTTCGGTGAACAGCCGGTGAGGTAAGAATACAGGGCGATCGATAACGTGACGGTCCAGAGCCAGCGCTTGTTTCTCATCCTTGGCGCCTAACCTTCCTTTGCCTGCCATCGCACGAGGTCGGCACTCGCCTGCTTAACCTACGGCGCAGACCTGTTGAAGTTTCAGTCGATTGGCGACCGTCTGGCGCGGACTACAGTACGTCCCGTATCCTTAGCCCGTCCTCGTTTTGGAATAACGCGATGACAGCAAAAGCCGTCCAGAGGAACCCGGATGCTCAGTCTCTCCGTATTCCATAGCCGGTTGTTGCAGGGCCTGATGGTGGCCTTGGTGGGTGCGGCGTGGCCCGCGGTTGGCGAAGCTCAGGAACCTGACTCGGCCACGCTTGCCGGCGGCGTCTACCTCGATGTCGCTTATCTGCTTAGCGACAATCGACCGGCCAACCACTTGTGGCGCAGCAAGGGGACGACGCCGATCGTCGATCGCATAGAACTCAACAACGCGACACTGTGGGGCGAGAAGCGTCCAACGACGGAATCGCGCTGGGGATTTCGTCTCGGTTTTCAGGCGGGCGAGGATATTGACAACCAGGCATCGGCCAGCGCCGGAGACGCTGCCGATGTTCTCAAGCATCTGTCCTACACCTATCTAAGCTACCTCGCCTCTGTGGGGAGCCACGAACTGTTGCTAGCGGGAGGATTGATTCCGGGCCACATCGGCTTCGAGAGCTTCCAGGCGATGGAGAATCCAACGTACACCCGCGTCTACGGGGTCGATTACGTTCCGTACTTCGAGTGGGGTGTGGGCGCTGTGTACCCCTACGACGGCTCGTTTAGAAGCAAGCTGTTGGTGGTCAACGGGTGGAACTACCTGGAGTCGCCCAACAACGTGCCGAGCTATGGCGCGCAGCTCGAGTGGGACGTGGATGAAGCGGCCTGGCTGCGTGGTAACTTCTACTACGGACCCGAACAGGAGGAAACCGCGCTCGAGTTCTGGCGCTTCGCCGCCGAAGCCATCGGCCAGTGGCGCATCGGCGATTTCCACCTGGTCGGCAATCTGGGGTACGGCACCGAGAAGCAGGCGGCGTTGACGGGGAACCCTCGCCATGATTGGGCATGGGGCGCGCTATGGCTGTACTGGCAGCCCGATGCGCAACCGTGGGCCGCTGGTGTACGCCCGGAGTTCTTTCGCGATGAGGACGGGCTACAGACCGGTGCGCGCCAGTCGATCGGCGCGATCACCGCGACGCTTCAATACCGGCTGACAACAGTCAGGCTGAATGAGCTGTCGGTGCGCGCGGAATACCGATTCGACCGTTCAACGGGTCCCGACGGCGGATTCTACGAGGGCGCGAACAACAATCTGGTTCCCAACCAGCACCTGTTCATCTTCGCCGTGAACTACAATTTCGGCTTTCACAAGAGGCCCGGCCGCGACCTGTGACGGGAAGCCGCGGCCGTCAAAACGAGTAGATGACTCGAGCGCCTGCCAGCGGGACTGTTTCGTCTAGAACAAACTCGATGCCGAGCCCGGCCTCTATCATGAAGTGATCAGTGATCTCCTGAGCATCATGAAGAACTCTCGGACGTGGTTCAGGCCGGGCCTGGGACGGGGTGCTCGAAGCGAACCAATCGGTCTACGACCGCATCAATGCGCGCTACGGCACCAACGTCGAGCCGCGGGTGAAGGCGGCGGGTTCGCAACAGACGGTAACAACTCTTCCGAAGTCAGGGCACCTTCAGGTTGGGGGTGCCCTGACTTAACTTATCCGCGGACACGAATAACCTACGATTGCGAAAGAGAAGGCCGTTCTACAGAAGAGGAGACTCGTATGGTGAAACGGACGATGAAGGTCCTGGCCGGCATGGCGATCGTCGCTGTGGTAGCAGGATTCGCCTACTTGCAGGGCTACACAGATCATGCCAGGGGAAAAGACATCGCACTCGCGTCCGTGGCTCTGGCGCAGCAGGATCAGCAGCTGGTGAGCCCCACCGACGCACGCGAGCGTGACGCTTACTTCCCCAACAGCGAGGAGCTGGCGCCGGACGAGATGCGCGTCATCGCCTGTGGGACCGGCATGCCGACGGCGCGGGAGTCACAGGCCGCCGCCTGCTTCCTGGTCGAGCTGGGCAATGGCGACAAGTTCATCTTCGACTCGGGTACGGGCTCCCACGTGCGCATCGGGAGTCTCGAGATCCCGTACGACTTTCTCGACAAGATCTTCATCAGCCACCTGCACACCGACCACTTCGGCGATTTCGCGGCCTACTACATCGGCGGCTGGGTCGCGGGACGGTCGCGGCCGTTGCGAGTTTGGGGCCCCAGCGGGGACACACCCGAGCTGGGTACCAAGTACGCTCTGGAGCACTGGCAGAAGGCGCTCAACTGGGACATCACGAACCGCGCTGGACGGCTGCCGGCCACCGGCGGCGAGCTGCAGATCACCGAGTTCGACTACAAGGGTGAGTACCAGGTCGTCTATCAGGAGAACGGAGTGACGATCAGGTCTTACCCGGCAATCCACGGAATCGACGGCTCGGTCAGCTACCGTCTCGACTGGAACGGGCTGAGCTTCGTCTTCGGTGGCGACACGTATCCCAACCAGTGGTTCGTGGAGTACTCGAAGAACGCGGACCTCGTCGTCCATGAAGCGATGATGGCGGTGGAGGACTACATCGCGAAGTTCAAATTCCCGCCGGGCCTGGCGCTGGAGATCGGCGTGGGGATTCACACGTCGCCCGAAGCTTTCGGAAAAGTCATGAGCCTGGTCGAGCCGCGCATGGCCGTCGCTTATCACTTCTTCAACGACTTCGACACGCGGGAGCGTATCGGGCTGGGCATCCGCAGCACCTATAATGGTCCGCTGACCATGGCGAACGACTACATGGTGTGGAATGTCACGAAGGACGAAATTCGGGTACGGGAAGTTCACTTCAACCCGGATGTCTGGCCGCCGCCCAAGGCGTACCCCAGCCCTGACATCGATCAGTCGCAGATGGTCTTCGTGTCCGAAGAGATCGCCTCGCGCAAGCTGGTGGAGGCCTTCGAGGTGGACCAACGGATCTACGATCGCATCAACGCTGCGTACGGCACGGACTTCAAACTGCGGAGGTAGCAGCCCAACTTAGGAACTCAGTGCCGGGTAGCCGCCAATGCAGCTACCCGGCACTTGATGCTGAAGGTAGCTCACGCCGCCGCCGACTCACCCTCGCGATAGATCCAGCCACCAACGAGTGCAGCAACAATCAGCTCGATGAGACCGATCAGTCCCCACAGCGCCAACATTGTCGTTGGATACAGGCCGATCATGTTATAGCCAATCAAAGAAAGCAGGTAACTGCTGACCCAGATGACGAGCGCCACCAGTATGGCCGTCTTGGGGCCGGGCCCGAAACGGGGCCTTACGGCAGCGTAGAAGAACATCAATGTCAGGCCGACGATCAGGCTGACCACGACGGTCAGGACCCAGACACCTGCCGACATCTCCATGGACATGTTGTGGGCGGCGAGGGCGGCTTCCATGTCGCCCATGTAGAACATGGCGCCTGCCCCTTCCATGGCCCATATCAGGATACCCGCAGCGATACCTCCCATCAGCCAGCGCGTGACGTTGATCCCGCCCATGGTGTCCTCCTTGGCTCAGGCAATTCGGCTCGTTTGGTGAGGACGGAAAAGGTGCGGCATGATGCGGGGGCAGGCAAGCATGGCCGTTGCCTGACGCTGACGGAGTGGGGCTGGAGATTATCGAGGTTGCTGCGAGAACTTGTGATCAGGGGCTGGTAGAACCGTCGTCTTCAACGATGTTGTTGTATCGGATCGCTGTGTATCCGTCTGCGGCCAGAGCGCTCCACGAGACCGGGCGGAACCTGACGCCTTCCGCCGTCGAGTCTATGATCCACGGCGTCCCGCCCGATGTCTCGTAGACGAACAGCATGATGTGATAGTCGTTGATGAGGGCGTCGCCCTTCTTGATCTCCGAGACCCGGCCGGCGCCGATGTCCACTCCCTCGATGACGTGGGTGATCTCCTGGAACTTCCTGGGGATGTCAGGGTCGGCGTAGTTCAGCGTGTACTTGTGATCCAGGTGCCAGGCCCGCGAGACGAGGCCGGTGCACGAGACGCCAACCATGCAATCGAACGGGATGGTCCGGTACGACAGACCGCCTCCCGTTCCCGTCGCGTAGCCCACGGAGATCTTCTCGACGAACTCATCGACGTCGGTCCACCCACCCCACTTGTAACCCACTCCCGTTCTGGGGCCGACTTGATAGTTGCTGGTGAACGTCCCCCCGCACGTGATGCCGGTGCGGTTCTGTGCACTCATCGTCCAGGTAACCGTCGCGTACCGCTGGGCCGTCGTTATGGCCTCACTTCTCGTCACGGGTGGGCCGTCCACGGCGCCCCGCTGCGCCGGGGACGTTGAATCGTTGCAGATGAAGGCCGACGAAACGAGAAGGCAGGCAACGGTCAGGGCATATGCGGGGCGTGGCGTTCTCATATTGCTATCCCAGATACCTGGCGGGCGTTGTCCGTGTCCGCGTTGATCGGTGCGAGCATCCTCGGCATATTGGCCGGGCGATAGGCTCTCTCACACATACGTGTTCGACTCGACGGAGGTGTCGAAGATGCCGGGACGCGATAGGATCCATCCCTATATCCCAAACTCTGTCCCCGAAGTGAAGGCCCGGATGTTGGCGGAGATCGGCGTCGCCGACGTCGATGAGCTCTACGACGACATCCCGGAAGAACTTCGCTTCAAGGGAAAACTGAACATCCCCGAGGGCATCACTTCTGAGATGGAACTGATTCGTCACGTGGAGGACGTGTTGTCCGCGAATCAGACCTGCGGTGAGCGGATCAGCTTCTTGGGCAGCGGCTGCTATCGACACTATGTCCCGGCCATCTGCGAGGAGATAATCGGACGCGCCGAGTTTCTCACCGCCTACGCCGGCGAGCCGTATGAAGATCACGGCCGCTTCCAGGCGCTGTTCGAGTATCAGAGCCTGATGGGCGAACTGCTGGAGACCGATGTGGTGAACGTGCCGACCTACGATTGGGGTCAGGCGGCCAGCACGTCGATCCGTATGGCCGGTCGCATCACGGGGCGAAACGTCATTCTCGTCGCCGATACGATCTCACGCGACCGGCTGAGAGTGATCCGAACATACTGCGAGCCGGTGATGGAGATCGTCTTGGTGAAGCACGTGAGCGGAACCGCGGCGCTCGACCTAAACGATCTTCAGACGCAGCTGAACGATTCGGTGGCCGGGCTCTACCTGGAAAATCCGTCGTATTTCGGAACGGTGGAAGAACGGGGTCAAGCAATCGCCGACGCGCTGCAAAACAACGGGAGCATCTTCATCGTTGGCGTCGATCCGATCTCGCTCGGCGTGCTCAAGCCCCCCAGTCAGTACGGCGCCGACATCTCGTGCGGCGACATCCAGAATCTGGGCAACCACATGTATTTCGGTGGCGCGTTGGGCGGCTTCATCGCAACGCGGGACGAAGAGAAATACGTGATGGAATACCCGTCGCGGCTGTTCGGCATCACGAAGACGGAGCGGGAAGGGGAGTGGGGGTTCGGCGATGTGGCGTATGAGCGCACGTCGTTCGCGGTGAGGGAGCAGGGTAAGGAGTTCGTCGGCACCGCCGCGGCACTGTACGGGATCTCGGCGGCCGTCTACCTGTCGCTGCTCGGGCCCGAGGGGATGCGCGAGTTGAATCAGAACATCATCCAGAAGTCGCAGTACGCGATCAAGCGTCTCTCCGGGTTCGAGGGTATAGCGGTCAGATTCGACGCGTTCCATTTCAAGGAGTTCGTCGTCGACATCTCGAAGACGGGTCGCAGCGTCGGGGAGATTAACGGCGCGTTGCTGCAGGAAGGGATCTACGGAGGGAAAGATCTTGGAGACGACTTCGAGGACTTGAAGGGATGCGCCCTCTACTCGGTGACCGAGATGACGAGTCGACAAGACATCGATCGACTGGTGGATGTACTGGGAACGCTTCTGAGCTAGGAGATCACATAGATGAAGATACAGAAGGGAAGTCGGCTGCGGAATTTCCACCAGGCCAAGTGGGACGAGGAAGTGATCTTCGAGCTCAGCACTCCCGGCGAACGGGGCATCCACATGCCGGAAGTCGAAAGGGAGATCTTCGACTCTGTGGGCGATGGTCTGTCGAAGATTCCGGCGGCGATGCGTCGCGAGACATCGCTGGGTCTGCCGGAAGTGGGTCAGATGCGAGTGCTGAAGCACTTCCTGCGCCTCTCCCAGCAGAACCTGGGCGCCGACCTGAACATCGACATCGGCCAGGGTACCTGCACCATCAAGTACAACCCAAAGATCAACGAGAAGATCGCCGGGTCGCCGAAGGCGCGGGCCATCCATCCGCACCAGGACGTCAGCACCGTACAGGGCGCGCTTCGCGTCATGCACGAGCTGGAGCTGTTCCTGCGCGAGATCTCGGGGATGGATCGTTTCTCGCTTCAACCCAGCTCGGGCTCCCACGCGATCCTCACCATGGCCGCCATCATGCACAAGTATCACGAATCGCGGGGCCAAGCGCATACGCGAGACGAGTTGATCACGACCATGTTCTCTCATCCCTCCGACGCCGCGGCGGCGGCGGTGAAGGGGTACAAGATCATCACGATCTATCCTGACGAACAGGGATTTCCCGATTTGGAGGCGCTGAAGGCCGCCCTTTCGGAGCGTACGGCGGGCCTCTTCATTACCAATCCGGAGGACATCGGGATCTTCAACCCGAAGATCGCCGAGTTCACGCGCATCGTTCACGAGGCCGGCGGCATCTGCGGGTACGACCAGGCCAACGCAAACGGCATCATGGGCATCACCCGGGCGCGGGAGGCCGACTTTGACCTCTGCTTCTTCAACCTGCACAAGACCTTCGCCGCGCCTCATGGTTGCGGCGGCCCGGGCGGCGGCGCGCTGGGCGCGACGAAGGAGATGGCGGACTTCCTCCCCGTACCCTTGGTTGGAAGAGACGGCGATCGCTACTTCCTCGACTTCGACGTGCCTCACACCATCGGCAAAGTGCGCAGCTTCTGGGGACCGTTCCCTGTGATCCTGAAGTCGTGGTCGTGGATTCTCAGCATGGGCGCTGAAGGCCTCAAGGAGGCGGCGCGCATCGCTGTGCTCAACAACAACTACCTGCTCAAGAAGATCACCGAGATCGACGGTGCGACTTCACCGTATACGGGCGGCAAGCATCGCATCGAGCAGGTGCGCTACTCCTGGCAGAAGCTCTACGAAGAAACCGGCGTCGACACCCACGACGTGACGCTTCGGCTCGCCGATTTCGGCTTCCACTTGTGGCAAAGCCACCATCCGTTTGTCGTACCGCAACCGTTCACTATCGAGCCCACCGAGTCGTATTCAAAGGAAGAGCTGGACGAGTACCTGGACGGGCTGCGACACGTGGTGCAGGAAGCGCGCACGGAGCCCGAAACCGTAAAGCGCGCGCCACACAACAGCGTCGTGCACAAGATAGATGACAGCCCGCTGGATGATCCCGAGAAGTGGGCGATTACTTGGCGGGCTTTCATTAAGAAGCGTGGGGAAGCCGCGGCGAAGATAAGGGGCTAGAGGGCCAGCGGTATGAAGACTGTGGGCCTTATCGTCAATCCGATCGCCGGTATGGGCGGCGCCGTCGGCCTTAAGGGCACGGACGGCGTGGAGATACTCGAGCGGGCTGAACAACTCGGTGCAACGCCCAAAGCCAAAGCCCGGGCCCAACAAGCGGTGACGGCACTTCTCGCAAGTCACGACAACGTCGAGCTCCTCACGTACGGCGGAGATATGGGCGAGTCGTCGGCGATCGCTTGCAGGCGACAACCGCAGGTGATCGGTTCTGGCGGCGCTCCTCGCACTACACCCGAAGACACCGTCGAAGCTGCACGCCGAATGGCGGAGCGGGGCGTCGATCTGTTACTGTTCGCGGGCGGTGACGGCACGGCCCGAGACATTTGCGGGGCCATCGGTACGTCGACAACCGCGTTGGGGATTCCGGCGGGTGTTAAGATCCACTCGGCCGTCTTTGCGTCCAGCCCGTCAGCCGCCGGCCAGGTGGCAGCTTCATTCCTGTCAGGCGCTATCGCCCGCGTGAAGGATGCGGAGGTGATGGACATTGACGAAGAGGACTATCGACGCCAAGTCCTTTCGGCGCGCTTGTTCGGGTACCTGCAGATCCCCGATGCCCGACGCCTGCTGCAAGGTCCCAAGGCCGGCAGCGCGCTTCACGATCGAGCCGTCCAGGCGGCCATCGCCGCAGGCATCGGCGAGTGCATGACCGATGACCGCTGTTACATCGTGGGTCCCGGGACCACGCTTCAACCGCTCATGGAGCTACTCGGCCTCGACAACAGCCTGCTCGGCGTCGACGTCGTGCGTGCGGGAGAACTGATCGCCAGAGACGCCAGCGAGCGCGAGATTCTCGAGAAAACCACCGACATCCCGTGCGCCCTAATCCTCACGCCGGTGGGCGGCCAGGGCTTCGTGCTCGGCCGAGGCAATCAGCAAATCTCGCCGGAGGTGATACGGAGGGTTGGAAAACAGAACATCATCATAGCCGCTACACCCGAGAAGCTAACCACCCTGCGTGGAAAACCCCTTCTCGTGGACACCGGCGACGCCGAAACCGACGCCCACCTATGCGGTTACTACCGCATTGTCACCGGATATCGCGACGCCGCCATCTACAGGGTCAGCAGCTACTGACCTCTGATCACTGATTGCGGCTCACTCATTACCGCCTACTGCTTGAAAACCGGCACCGCCAGTCTGTTGAAAAACTCCTCGGTCCGCTCTAGCTGCGCTGGATCATTCGCTTCGAAAAACCAGAACCGCTCGATGTCGCCCATGTTCATGAGCAACTGCATCGTGCCCTGGGTGCGGTGCTCGGCGATGAGCCAGTTGACCACGATCTGGTAGTTGAGCCGACCGCTCGGGTCGAGGGTCTCGGTGCGGTCGAAGATTAAGAGCGGTATGTCAGTCCGAACCTCGGTGATGGGATAGCCCTCAAGCCCTGTGTAGTCTCCGGGTACGAGATCCTGGCTTCCGTCACGATTACCGACAAAGCAGCCCAAAACGACAGGCTTCCGCGAGTCAGGAACCTCACGTGCCGCTTCCAGCGCCAGAATCGCCGACGACACGTGGTGGGCGTGGAATCTGGGGATGGGCAGGTGAACGAAGACGAAGTCGTAGTCGTTGCGCGTCATGATCTCACGCAGCTGTTCGCGAACTTGGTCGGCGTCCCAAACGTGTGAGAGAATCGTATCGACGTTCTCCGTGTACGCGTTATCGAACTGGTCCAGGTAGAAATGGCTACGGATGCCGATGATCGCGCCGCCGGCTTCCAGCTCCTTCTTGCGAATCGCTGGTAGGTGTTCCCGGGCCACCGCTTCATCCGTGAGTTTCAGGCCGTAGATCGGTTCGGCGAGCTGCGAGTAGCGGAAGCCACCGCTGCCGTCGGTGATCGTCGCAAGGTCGACTGTGCCACCTAACGTGTGGGTGATCTTGTATACGCTGGCCGCGAACATCGCCTCGTCATCCGGATGTGCGACAACGAGCAAGACGCTCGGCGCCGAATCCTGTTGGGCCGCCGCCGGCGCGCTGCCCAGCGCTGCGAGGAGTATCAATAAGCTGGCGGAAACTTGACGGAGCATCATCCCTCCCGGATTGGGAGCACCGGATACCAGGCCCTTCTGGAGGTCCAGAGGAAGAACGCGCGAAGATAGACGGACGGCTCCGGTCAGGTCAAGTCAGGTGACTCGGGAACCCGTGTAAACGCTGTGCCCCCTTCAGCTGTACTGTTCAAGAAGCCGCAAAGACGCTAACTCTGACGGCGATGAGCGAAACAGATCATGTCTCGGACACCCAGCTGGTCATTCGGGCGCGACGGGGAAACCGCGAAGCCTTCGGCGCCCTGGTGCGCCGTTACCTCCGGCAGTCGCTGGCTGTCGCCTGGGAGTTCGCACCGACCCGGGATGATGCGGAGGACCTCGTGCAGGATGCCTTTCACCGCGCCCTACGCGCGCTCCCATCGTTCGACGAGAGCCGGCCGTTTCGACCCTGGTTCTTCACGATCCTGCGGAACGTGGGTCGGAACGCCGCGGAGCGTAATGCCCGGTGGTCGGCGATCCCGGTACCGGACGAGCTGCCAGCCGATACCGTCGATCCGGAGGATCTGGCGGAACGTGCAGAGCTGCGTGAGGAGATTCAGCGCGGCCTCGACATCCTTCCGCCAATGCAACGCGCTTGTCTTCGGCTCTGCGACATCGAAGGCTTCGACGGCAACGAGGTGGCGGAGATGCTCGGCGTGAGCCCGGCTACGGTTCGTGCTCATCGTCACCGCGCGCGC
>JBDHJS010000107.1:0-2751 GCA_039586795.1 Gemmatimonadota bacterium | reverse complement strand
TCAGCGGGTTGAGTGTGAGGGGGCGTACTTCGGTAATGCAGTACCGTAGCAGTCCGAAGAATCTGCGTCAGATCGGCGAGGAGCTAAACGCCCGCTATCTCCTTGAAGGAGGCGTGCAGCGGGCAGGTGGGACTGTCGGGATCAACGTCCGGCTTGTCGATTCCGGGTCCGACGAAAGTATCTTTGCCGACTCCTACGACCGGGAACTGTCGGCTGAGAACCTGTTGGCCGTGCAGCGTGAGGTTGCCTTACGCATCGCAGATGCCTTGAAAGCGACGATTACCGTGCAGGAGCGCGAGCAAATCGACAGAGCGCCGACGGACAATCTGGAGGCTTACGACTTCTATCTTCGGGGGCGAGAATACGTACGGAACCCGGACTTTCGGTATAGGAACTATCGCGGCGCACAGCGGATGTTTGAGCAGGCTGTCGAACTTGACTCGAGCTTCGCCCTTGCACACGCGTGGTTGTCCCAAGCCCACTCTAGGATCTACTGGTTTCGGTACGACGAGACGGACGATCGATTGCACAAGATGCGCTCATCAGTGAATCGAGCGCTCGAACTTGACCGGGAGCTGCCGGAAGCGCATTTGGCGCTTGCAACATACCACTACTTTGGATATCGAGAATACGACAAGGCGCTGGAGGCGCTTTCCCGGGCGGAGCAACTCCGACCGGGTGGTGCTGACGTGATCTTTTTGAGGGGCGGAATCTATCGACGGCAGGGGAGGTGGGAAGAAGCTTTGGAGGCCTTCAAACAGGCCGCCGAGTTCGACCCGAGAAGCCCGGACTTACTTGCTGAAATCGGCCAACTCTATCGGTTCTTGCGGCGATACGACGAGGCTGAGCGCTACGCAGACCTGGCGCTTGCCGTCGAGCCGGAATCTTGGTTTGCAGCGAGCCTCAAGGCTCAAGTGCGCCTGCAGCGCGATGGAAACCTCGCGGCATGGCGGACGCTTGTTTCCCGCCATCCAGAGCAGGCTCTTGATCTCATGCGAGTGGAACTACTGCACCGCGACTACCCCGCCGCTCTTGCGGCGCTCTCGGGAGTGGCAGACGAGATCCTTTCGTTCCAGTCCGCATACTATCCCAAGTCACTTTACGCGGGACTCATCCACCTCGCTGCAGGGGAGGTGCGACTGGCGCAAGCAGAGTTCGAGTCGGCGCGAATCATGCTGGAGGCGGCGGTGGCAGAGCGGCAGAACGGTGCACGACATCGAGCGCTGGGACTAGCGTATGCCGGCTTGGGCCTCAAGGAGGCGGCCCTCCGAGAGGGTAGGACGGCCGTGGAACTACTTCCCCTGTCGAAGGACGCATGGCATTGGGGATCGAGTCACCAGATCGCTCTCGCACAGATCTATACCATGGTGGGTGAGTACGACGCGGCAATCGACCAGATTGACTACTTGCTCTCTATTCCGTCCGGGGCGTACGCACCGCTTCACGGTATAGACCTCTCTGTTCCTGAGCTGCGCATCGACCCAACGTGGGACCCCATTCGCGACAACCCGCGGTTCCAGGCGCTGCTGGAGAAGTGATATGAAAGGGCTCACGTCAAGCTGAAGAGGACCCGAGGCAGCTTCGACGATGATCCTACTGATATTCGCCGGTTGAACAGGGTTCAGAGCGGCACTAAGTCAGATTCGTCTGGAGCTGGCTCTTTCTACGAAGTCGGGTTGGGCATAGCTAAACCGTACCGAATACTTCTGGCGAGCGTCTCTCCTATCGTGCTTCGGGTCCTCAGCTAGTTTAAGGCGATTGCCTTCAGGCCGCCGCCTTCTGCTCTTCAAGATCCTTCATTACCGCCCAGAGAAAGCCGACCAGTTCCCGGGCCACTGCCACGACAGCGATCTGATTTGTTTTTCGATTCGCAATGCGGTGGTAGAGTTTGTAGAGGCGGTGCTGGGCCTTCCAGGCGTGAGCGATGACCATTGGGGGCTGACCCTTCTGACGTTTCTTGAGGTCCACACCCACGGTTGGACGGAGTCGGTACCTCCAGGCGGCCTGGACGAGCACGTGTCGGCAGCGGCTGTTACCGGCCTTGGTGATGGGACCCTTCCGGTTTCGGTCTCCCGAGGAGTGCTCCTTGGGAACCAGCCCCAGGTAGGCCATGAGTTGGCCGGGACGTTCGAAGCGTCGCCAGTCGCCGATCTCAGTGGCCAGGGTCATGGCAGCTAGCGTGCTGATGCCTCGGAAAGAGCACAGCCGTTCGACCAGGAGTCGGTAGGGAGCCGAGAACGCGATGCGGGCGATCTGGTCATCCAGGTCATCCCGACGGCTGATCTTGTAGTCCAGTAAAGCCAGATACTCGCCGAAGACGGCTCGATCCTCCGCTGGCAGTTTCTGCCCATGAAGCAAGCTCTCGAGCCACCGACGATGCTTGCGACGCCATGGCGTCCCCTCTCGGAAGATGAAGCCTCGTCGTCGGAGGAACTTCAGGATGTAGTGGCGCGAGCGGAGCACCTCGCGCTGAAAGCACTGTCGGCAGCGCACCAGGTCGCGAACCCGTTCTTCGGCTGGCGTCGGGATGCGGATGGTCACCAGCTCTCCGGCTCGGTACAGACGGCCCAACTGGATGGCATCGCGCCGATCGTGCTTGCGTTGTTCTCCCGGGCGAACCGGCGTCAGTGAAGGGGCCACCACGTCGCAGTGAAGACCCCAGTCTGTGAGTTCTCGGTGAAGCACGTAGCCAGCGCCGCTGGCTTCATAGCAGGTGCGGATTTCCCCACGGGCCTGCCAGCGCTGGAAGAA
>JBDHJS010000106.1:0-2986 GCA_039586795.1 Gemmatimonadota bacterium | reverse complement strand
TCATCGACCTGCCAACCGCCCGCGACCTGATCCTGCGACTGACGCCGGGCGGCCGCTATCGCTTTCCAGAGACCACGCGTCGCGCCGATCGCCGCGCCGGCGATCTCAAGCGATCGATCCGGCCCTGACTCCGAATCTTCCTTAGCAAGTCACCTCACCTGGTCGTCTAAAGACAGCACGGGACCATCTCAGACCTCGTGTCACTGAGACACGTAGCGGGTGCCAGGCACACGCTGTCAGGTGGTTCCGAAGGGTGAGGCCACCTGGAAAGCTCAGCATCTGGGCCATTTTTCCGGGAAGTCCGACCGGCACGGGCCGTGCTTTATAGCCGCCCGAGGTTCGCTCGGTTTACGTATAGATGGAAGGGGCTCGGAATGGACGACCCACAGGTGAAGCGGGGGAGCGTGGAGAAGAGTCGTGACGGTCGGCCAGCTGGTATCCTGGTGCTGGACAGGCCACCGCCGGTGCCGAGCCCGCTGCTGGGGGCTTACCTCTGGACGCGGGAGCGGATCGATCATTCGACCGTGCCGAGCGACGACGAGAAGAAACCGAGGCCCTGGGCGCTGATGGTCGGGCCGAAAGGCTCGTTGCCGGAAGGCGATTGGGCCTTCGCCGTATAGCTTCAACAGCCGGGAGTATGCGGCTTCCTATATAGATGTAGCAGGACCCTGGTGCCGTACGGGCGGCGGGCAGCAGTACTGTCCGGTCTCAGTGGTACTACCTGTCCGCTGTTAACGCTCTTCCTCATCGGTACCGGCAGGCTCGCCGTTCCGGCGGCGCCAGGGTCGCTGCTCTACCTGCCAGTCCCTTCTTCCACAACAATGCGATCTCACCTACGGCTTGACTGGGCGGTGCGCTCACAATAGCGTCGTGTCGCGATCGGCTTGCTCAACAAGCAACGGATGGAGGTAGGAATGGAGGCGCCAGGCCGCGAAGGTTGGGGTACGAGAACCGGCTTTATTTTGGCGGCTGTCGGGTCCGCCGTAGGACTCGGGAATATGTGGCGTTTCCCGTATGCCGCTGCGGATAGAGGCGGCGCGGCGTTCGTCATCCTCTACATCGCCATGGTGTTCCTGATCGGCGTGCCGATCATGTTGTCGGAGTTTGCGGTCGGTCGTCGAGCGCGCCTCAGCCCGATCAGCGCATTGTACCAGACGGGCGGCCGGCGCTGGGCACTACTGGGATACCTCTATGTCCTAACAGGCTGCCTGATCCTCGCCTACTACTCCGTGATCGCCGGTTGGACGATGCGCTACACGCTCGAAGCGTTGCTCAGCGGCTTCTCAGCCGAACCGGGCGCCTACTTCGAGACGTCGACGACGGGCATCGGTGCGGTGCTTTACCACGTTGTCTTCATGGCCCTGGTGATCTCCATCGTGATCGGTGGTATCAAGCGAGGCATCGAGCGCGTGTCGCTTGTCTTGATGCCGCTGCTGTTCGTGCTGATCGTGGCGCTGGCGTTGTATGCGGCGACGCTCACCGGAGCGAGCGCAGGCTACGGGTTCTATCTGCGCCCCAATATCGGAGAGCTGCTCTCGGCTTCGACCCTGGCCGCTGCGGCTTCCCAGGCGTTCTTCAGTCTGAGCTTGGGGATGGGCGCGATGCTGACGTACGCCAGCTACTTGAAGAGAAAGGATAATCTGCCGGGCTCAGCGGTGACGATCTCGGTCTCCGACTTCGGCGTGGCGTTCTTTGCCGGGATGGTCGTCTTTCCGGTGATCTTCGCGTTCGGCCTTCAGGACCAGGTGGGGGCGAGCTCGATCGGCGCGCTGTTCATCAGCCTGCCCCGGGCGTTCGTGGAGATGGGTGGCGGCGGCCGATTCATCGGGCTGCTGTTCTTCTCGGCGCTGTTCGTCGGCGCTCTGACATCAGGAATCTCCTTGCTCGAGGTCGTCACCTCCAGCTTGATCGACACGTGGAAGATCCATCGGACAACGGCCGCGCTGGGGGCCGGGTCGATCATCATGATCTTCGGCATCCCGTCGGCGTACAACCAAGATATCCTGGGTCTGTTCGACGCCGTCGCCGGCGAGCTGTTCCTGGGTATCGGCGCATTCTTCCTGGCGATCTTTGTCGGGTACCGAATGTCCGATCCGCGGGCGGAAGTGCTGGAGGGCTTCAACAAGCCTGGTCTGGTCAACGGTTGGTTCTGGCTGGTACGTGTTGTGGCACCGATCATTCTGGCGATCGTGATTTGGGATCGCGGTCGGAACGTCATCAACATGGTACGGGGCCTGTTCTAGCCTTGGCGATCAAGTTTCACTACCACAAAGCCCCGAAGGACGTGCCGCGCCTCGGCATCTACCGTGGCGATCGGCTGTGTCATGTATATAGCGATAAGTCGGTGGACGAGCTGGTCGCGTGGGGCGAAGCCCGCGGCTGGAAACCGTATTACATGGACTTGCGGAACGATCTGCCCCATTTCGATGCCTTCCGCACACGCCTCCGCCACTGCGGGGAGGGCGTGTCGAGGAAAGAGTTCGTCGGCGATGTACGCGAGTGGAGAGCGCGACGGAAAGGGAACGGGAGAAAGTGACCGCCTACTGTCTACATGCTGGTGACGGCGTTGATCGCGCTCACGTCATCCGCGTCGGCGCAGACGTTCACCGTGGACGATCCCGTACTCATGAAGATGTGGGAAGTGGGTATGGAACAGTCCCGGGCGATGGAGTTGTCGCAGGTGTTGTCGGATGTGTACGGGCCACGCCTGACGGGCACGCCGCAATCGAAGGCGGCGCAGGACTGGGTCGTGGATCAGTACGAGAGTTGGGGGATCGAGGCGCGCAACGAAGAGTACGGTACTTGGCTCGGTTGGGAGCGCGGAGTCACGCACATCGACCTCGTCGAGCCCCGCGTTCGCACCCTCGAGGGCACGATGCTCGCCTGGAGTCCCGGAACGAAGAAGAAGAAGGCGGGCGTGGCGATCATGCCGGATGTAGCGGACTCGGCATCCTTTGTCGCCTGGCTGCCGCAGGCCAAAGGCAAG
>JBDHJS010000032.1:0-77565 GCA_039586795.1 Gemmatimonadota bacterium | reverse complement strand
GCTCGTGCTCGACGTCGTACTTGCGATAGCGATTACGATTACGAGCAGGAGCAAAAGCACAAGCACGAGTGAACGACCTCTAGTTTAGTTGATCCCGTCATCCCATATTCCGGTGCCTCCAGCTAGAACAGAAAACGGGAGTGATCATGTCCGAGCCGCAGACGAGTTTGAAGCGCTTCGCCTGGCTGACCTTCATCACGGCGTTCTTCACTTACTGCTTGATCGTGTTCGGTGGTGTCGTGCGTATCACAGGATCCGGGATGGGGTGCGGAGATGATTGGCCGTTGTGCAACGGTCGCCTGATTCCGCCGATGGATTTCATGACGGCGATTGAGTACGGCCATCGGTTAGCAGCGTTGTTCGTCAGTGCACTGATCCTCGTGATCCTCGTCTACGCGTTCCGTAACCGTGGCGAAACAGCGTTCAGCGCTCGCCGACTGTACCCCTACTCGCTCGCCGCAGCCGTGATGCTGATCGTACAGGTCATGGTCGGCGCGATCACCGTGTGGCTCGAGCTGCCCACTGGTACCGTCGTCTTGCACCTGGTGCTCGCGTCGCTGCTTCTTGCCGCGCTGATCATCGCAGGGCTGCGCGCCCTGCTCGACGCTGAGGCGCCGGCCGGCGATACGAAGCTCGGCTACCGCCGCTGGGCCCATATCGCGGCTGGACTTTGCCTTGTGCTGCTCGTATTCGGTGCGCTGGTCGCCAATACGGGAGCCGGACCGCTCTGTCAGGGCTTTCCACTATGCAACGGCCAGTGGATCCCACAGGGTGGAGGCCTGGTCCACCTTCACTGGACCCATCGCATCCTCGCCTATCTGATGTTGCCCGTCACGCTGGTTGCCGTGGTGGTGGCCGTACGTGAACAAGCGCCGACCGCGGTCACGCGAGCGGCCGGGGTCGGGCTCGGCCTGCTGATCGGTCAGATCGTTGTGGCGGCGGTGATGGTAACGGACAGTCTCACGCCGGTACTCCGCGGACTGCATCTGGCGGTCGGAGTCGCGGTCTGGGCCGCGTTGGTGGTGTGGGCCAGCCTGGCTCGGCGCCTCCCGCCTCGCGCGACTTAGACTGCCGGGTACAGCTGGTAGAGGATCAGGTAGACGAGTATCCCGGTGACGGAAACGTACAGCCAGAGCGGAAGCGTGACTCGGGCGATTCGCTTATGGCCGGTGAACTTGCCGCGGAGAGCGATGATGACCGTCGCTATGATCAGCGGCACGATGACCGCCGCCAGCACGGTGTGAGACAGCAAGATCGAGAAATAGACTGGCCTAATCCAACCTTGCCCCATGAAGCGCGTCGTACCCGCGTGGGAATGGTAGTACAGATACGAGGCCAGGAAGAGAACACCGACGCCAATCGCGGACAGCATGAGCCGCCGGTGAAGGTCGCGCCGACCGTTCTTGATCGCGACGAAGCCCGCGATCACAAGGATCGCACTAATGCCATTCAGTGTCGCGTTGACGGCTGGTAGATCGCTCACGGAGACCATGGCCCCGCCAAGCTAACCCTCAGTTCAGCTCAGTGAAAGCGCGTCCCCGCTACCGGGTTGGCGGTCTCTTTTCGGAGTGATGTAAGGCGTAGATCAGAGCTGTTTGTCCGCCACCATGAGCAGAAGCAGGATCGGCAGATAGATGACCGACCCCAGAAACAGACGGCGAGCACTCAGGCCCGTCCGCGTTCGAGCCAGCGCGAGTCCGAGAACTAGGAATCCAAGACCCAAGGTCGTCGCACCGACCAGGTAGACTGCACCGGTAAGTCCCATGAACGTCGTGAGCAGACTGACGACGACCAACGCCACCGTGTAGAGAATGATCTGGCGTGCCGTTCGCTCTCCCTCATCATCAACGACGGGTAGCATCGGGAAGCCCGCCTGCGCGTAATCGTTCTTGTACAACCAACCGATGGCGTAGAAGTGCGGCATCTGCCACAGGAAGACGATGCCGAACAGAACCCAGGCTAGTGGATCCAGTCGACCGGTTACGGCGGTCCAACCCATCATGGGCGGCAGCGCTCCTGGCACCGCACCCACCACGGTGCATAGCCAGCTTCGCCGCTTTAGAGGGGTGTAGGCAAAGATGTAGATGAGAAGCGCCGCGGCGCCGATCGCAGCGGTCAACGGGTTGACCAGGAGCGTGAGGTACAGTGTACCCAACACCGAGATGCCTGAGGAGAACAGCAGTGCCGTCGTCGGATTGAGTCGGCCGGCGGGAAGTGGTCGCTCTTTGGTCCGCTTCATCTCCGCGTCGACCCGTCGCTCGGCGTACATGTTGAGCGCGTTAGTGCCGGCAGCCAGCAGACCCGTGCCGATTAGGGCGTGCGCCATCAATATCCAGTCGATGGAACCTCTCGATGCTAGATACACGCCCACCGCGGTGGTGACGAGCACCAGCCGCGTTATTCCGGGCTTCGTCAAAGCCCAAAGGTCAGCGACCACAGTCTTACTGCGCATGATCCACGGTACCACCAGTGACAACATGTCGAGAGTTAGGGACGAAGCGGTCATTATTATCAGTCGAAGTCTTTCGAACTTCAAGTGTCAGACCGTCGCGGCAGCCGGCCAATCCCGGACAGAGCCACTCAATCCCGGGGCGGTATCCGCCGATAAGCCCGTATACGACGCTGCTTGCGGCCGATTCCGGGCTCCCGGGCCGGTGGTTGACCGCCCGGGCAGAATTCATATCGTTTGCACCAGCCAGACGGGAGCCCAATACCAGACGAGGATTACGTGATCGATGGCGGTGGAAGTTTGAGCCGGCACGGCCAGCGCTTTCTTAACCTGATTAGCATTCTGGCCCTGCCCCTCGCCCTAGCCTTGGCCGGGTGCGGACAGGAATACCCTCAGAGCACGATTGACCCGGCGAGCAGCGACTTCGGGCCGGCCATCCAGGACCTGTACATCACGGTGTTCTGGTGGACGATGCTGATCCTGGCCATCGTATGGACCGTGCTCGCCTATGTCTTGCTGCGTTTCCGCGCGCGACCCGGCGGGCCGGAGCCGAAGCAGACGCGTGGCCACCTTGGCCTCGAGATCGGCTGGACGGCCGGCGCAGCGATCGTCGTCGTGCTCATCACAATCCCAACCATCCGAACCGTTTTCCGTACGCAGGCGGCGGCCAGCGCCGACGCGCTCGTCGTCGAGGTGATCGGTCATCAGTGGTGGTGGGAGTTCCGGTATCCAGAGCAGGGTGTGGTAACAGCCAACGAGCTGCATCTGCCGGTCGGCCAGCAGGTCGATCTGCGCATGTGGTCGGCGGACGTGATTCACTCATTCTGGGTTCCGCGCCTGGGCGGGAAACGCGACCTCAACCCTCTAGTCAGAGATCCTGATGGCTCACCCGCCATCAACCGGTTGACGTTCACCGTGTCTGAGCCCGGGATCTACATGGGGCAATGTGCTGAGTTCTGCGGTTCTGCCCATGGTCTCATGGGTCTCCGTGTGGTCGCGGAGAGCGACGCGGAGTTCGAGGCCTGGGTCCAGGGTATGAGCGCGAGCACCGAGCCCGACTCCGGCAGCCTTGCTGCCCAAGGACGCGACGTATTCATGCGGAGCACCTGTATCGCTTGTCACGCGATCGAGGGAACGAACGCGCGTGGAGCGTTGGGGCCCAGCCTGACTCGGTTCGGAAACCGTACAACGCTGGGCGCGGGCTTGCTCGAGAAGACGTCGGACAACCTGATGGCGTGGATACGGAATCCCGCTCAGTTCAAACCCGGGGTCAAGATGCCGGGTGTCGCGCAGGAAGGTGGAGGATTTCCAGCAACCGGACTGACTGACGAGCAGGTCGAGGCGGTGGCAGCCTACCTTTCCGGCCTCGAATAGCGAGCCGAACAGCAACGTAATTGATGGAACGGTTGAATGGCCGACAACATTGCTAGCGCGGGCACAAGCGCGAACGGGGATCTCGAGGGGCACGGCGCCGCCGCGCTCTACACCGATCCGCGAGGTTTGGGCGCGACGATTTGGAGCTGGATAACGACGGTTGATCACAAGCGGATCGGTATTATGTACGGCACCGCCGCTTTGTTCTTCCTGTTGATTGGCGGCATCGAAGCGTTATTGATGCGCATACAGCTCGCCGTCCCGGAGAACGACTTCGTCGGCGCCGAGACGTTCAATCAGCTGTTCACCATGCATGGCACCACGATGATCTTCCTGGTGGCCATGCCGATGGCGGTCGCGTTCTTCAACTACATCGTTCCTTTGCAGATCGGCGCGCGGGACGTGGCGTTTCCGCGCCTTAACGCGCTCTCTTTTTGGATCTTCCTCTTCGGCGGCCTCTATCTCAACTCTAGTTTCCTATTCGGAGCGGCGCCGAACGCCAGCTGGGTCGCCTATGCCAACCTGACGTCTACGCAGTTTTCGCCCGGTCCCAACGTAGACTTCTGGGTGATCGGACTGTCGATCGTGGGTGTCAGCTCGCTGATCGGTGCGATCAACTTCATCACGACGATCATCAACCTGCGCGCTCCCGGCCTGACGCTTATGCGCCTGCCGCTGTTCACCTGGATGACGTTCGTCACGAGTTGGATTCTGGCGACGGCGATCCCGGTGATCGCGGTGGCGCTCATATTCCTTGCCGCGGATAGGTTCTTTGGGACGAACTTCTTCGTGCCGATCGCCGGTGGAGACCCGATCCTCTGGCAGCACCTGTTTTGGATCTTCGGGCACCCCGAGGTCTACATTCTGATTCTCCCATCGTTTGGCATCATCTCCGACGTCATCCCGACGTTCTCACGCAAGCCACTGTTCGGCTATCCGGTCGTTGTGTATGCGGGGATCCTGATCGGGTTCATTGGTTGGGGCGTCTGGAGCCACCACATGTTCACTTCGGGGCTGGGACCGATCGCCGATTCCTTCTTCGTGGCGAGCACGATGATCATCGCCATTCCAACAGGCGTGAAGATCTTCAATTGGATCGGAACGATGTGGGGCGGATCGCTTCGTTTCACTACAGCCATGCTGTTCGCCGTCGGCCTCGTCGCGATATTCACGGTCGGCGGCCTTTCGGGGATCATGCACGCGTCGGCGCCCGTCGATCTTCAGCAGCACGATTCCTACTTCGTCGTTGCGCATTTCCACTACACGATCGTGGGCGGCGCCATGGTCGGCCTGTTTGCCGGCTTCTATTACTGGTACCCCAAGGTTACCGGGCGCCTGATGAGCGAGACGCTCGGGAAGTGGCACTTCTGGACCTTCATCATAGGCTTCAACCTCACGTTCTTCCCGATGCATTTCGCCGGCTTGTTCGGTATGCCGCGGCGCGTCTTCACCTATCCGGCCGAGCTCGGTGTGAGCGGCTACAACATGGCGTCTACGATCGGTGCGTTCATCTTCGGGCTCAGCAGCTTGCTGTTCATCATCAACCTGGTTCGCAGTTGCTATAAGGGGGTCGCCGCTGGCGCCAACCCCTGGGGTGCACCCTCCCTCGAGTGGTCGACCAGCTCGCCGCCGCCGCACTATAACTTCGCCGAGATTCCGCTGGTGAGCAGCCGCGAACCGATGTGGGCGGCTGGCGCGCTGATGGACAGTCACGCGCCGGCTGAAGAGCCCGTGATGCCGTCCCCGTCGATCTGGCCGATTCTGACTGCCCTGGGCATCAACCTGACCTGGATCCTCGTGATGACACGGATCTGGTGGGTACCCCTGATCGGCTTGGCGCTGACGGCGGTCTTTATTTACAGCTGGGCGTTTCAACCGGCCTTTCGAGATTAGACTAGCTGAGGAATAGACATGGCGATCGCTCATCATCCACCGACCGCAACGGGCCTCGATAACGTCAAGCTGGGCTTCTGGACGTTCATTGGCTCTGAAACGTTGTTCTTCGGCAGCTTGATCTCCACCTATATGGTGTACAAGGGCGCGTCCGTCGCCGGACCGTACCCGCACGATGTTCTGAACATACCGCTCACCAGCGTAAGCACCTTTGTGCTGTTAATGAGCTCGCTGGCGATGGTTCTGGCTCTGAACGCGGTGCAAGCCGGCAGCCGTTCGGGCGCTTTGGTATGGCTCATGGCGGTGGTGATTCTCGGACTGGGATTCCTCGGATTTCAGGCGTACGAGTTCACGCACTTCGTTCACGAGGGATTAACGATTAAGACGAACGTGTTCGGCTCTTCGTTCTTCGTTCTCACTGGCTTCCACGGCGCGCACGTCTCGGTCGGCGTGCTGTGGCTGCTCACTCTGTGGATCCAAACGCTACGAGGGAAGATAGGGAAAGAGGACACGTTGAAGGTGGAGATCGCGGGGCTTTACTGGCACTTCGTAGACGTCGTCTGGATTGTGATCTTCACTCTCGTATATCTGATCCCGTAACGGAGCTAAAGATGACTTCGTCCCCAACTCAAGCAGAGGCCCACGACACCGCTGAAGCTGGATCTCACGCGCATCCGACGTGGCGATTCTACGTCATGGTCGGGGTAATCCTGACCGTGATCACCGCAGCCGAGGTCGCGGTGTTCTATATCCCGGCGCTCGGAGGTGTCCTGGTGCCCCTACTGCTGGTGTTGTCGACTGGGAAGTTCGCTCTGGTGGTGATGTTCTACATGCACCTTCGCTTCGATAGTCCCATCTTCAGCGGCGTCTTCGTCGCGCCATTGATACTGGCCGTCTTTGTTATCGTGGCACTGATCGTCCTGTTCCACGTCTTCCCGCGCGGGATGGGCACTCTCGACGGAATGTAGGCTAACCTGAAACATCCTCGCTGGCCTGTTCGCTCATGTACCAACGGGCGAACAGGATTGTAATCGCGGTCCAGAAGATCAATCCGCCACCTATCTTCATTAGCAAGCCCGCAATTCTCTGATCGACTCGCGTCGTCAAGCCCGAGACGGGAGGCGCGAGCTCGAACGTCGCGTAGAGCGGTAGATCGGAAAAGGTCAGCAGCGCGAACGCCGGCGTGTTGAGGATCGTGGCCAGAATGAGGTAGCCGATCTTATACATGTAGGTGAAGCGCGGGCGCTCAGGGACGGGAGCAACGATGGGCCACCAGAGTAACAACCCGCCTGTCCACCACGCCATGTCGAGCGTGAACGAGCCCCACTGTGTCGACATCATGCTGTCGACGACCGAAGGCCAGTGGGTCGCCACCAGCACGACATTGAACACGGCGAGGGCGATCAAAGGGCTGGTCAGAACGTTCAACAACCTGAGAACAGCTGGTCTGGCCGCCAGTGCTTCATACGCGTTTGGCGGCAGCGCGGAAAGGAGCAACGGTGGTGATATCAGTGCGATGAGGAGGAATTGAACCATGTGGGCGCTGGCCAGATAGCCCGCACCCAGCGCACCAATCGGCCAATCGAGGGCGGCCCACAAACAGAGAAGCGCGGAACAGAAGCTCGCCAGCCTGAGCCGGCTATCCCGCTTTGAATGTGTCTCCGTCTCCCACCTGCGACGGGCAATCCAATACAGGCTCCCCAGCGCCAGAACGAAGATCCAGACACCGGGATAGGCCTGCCAGCTCCAGGCCCAAGCTGCCGTCTGAGCTGAACACCACCACTGCATGTCGAAAGATCAGAATCGCGCGAGGCTCGGGGAGTCCCGGTCTCTCGCGCCCTAACTAGCTCTCAGTTGTCTTGTTCTTTCGCGGCCAGGTCTTCATCGCCCAGGAGCGTCGACATGCTGAGGGCCCCGCGCAACTTGGGATGCTCCTGCCAAAGCACGTAGGCTATCGCCAGGGTCCCAAGCAAGTTGCCTATGCCAATCGTCACCCAGTCCAGCACGTCGACAAGCCACTCGGCCACCACACCTAGCATACCGAGAAAGAACGCCTCGAAAGCCGCGAAGATAAGCAGACCCGCGAGTAATAGCGGCGGCAACCTTTCGGCGCTGATAGCTATCGTAGCGGCCACCAGTCCGACGATGAAAAACGTTGCCATATGGACGATCGTGTATCCGCCAACCGTCAACAAGCTGATCTGCACGTCTTCTACGCTCGTCGCGCCCAGGAAGAGAGCGGAACCCAAGGCGCCCGGCGTGAACAAAAAGCCTCTGTCGACTATATCGACGAACGTGAACCAGAGCATCACGGTCAGTACGCCGATCAATCCGATCTTGAAACCCTCTCGTACTACCCGCTGCTGAGCCAGCGCCCAAAGCCAGTCCGGCGACGACAGCTTCAAACTCCGGCTCAGATAAACCATGAGGCCAACACCAGCAATCAAGTTGCCCGATAGAACTTGAGGCCAACCCAGCTCCTGGACGACATCCGCCCCAGTTAGCAAAACCCCGAGGTAGAAAACGATGTCGAACAGCACGAAACCGAGTATCAATCCTAGCACGATCGGTGGACAAGACTCGAGCCGCCCTGCCAGCCACGCCATAGCGATCCCGACGCCGGCGAATGCTGCGAAATGAACCAGCGTGTACAGTACAATTGGGGACACACCTGCCCCGTCCATGTTCAGGAGCACCCGCGCTAGGAAGGCCGGGGTGTGAAACGGCTGGCCTTGAGCGGCGTCGATGATGAGAAACCACAAGGCGAGAATCGTCGCGCCGACTACGCCAGCGACAAGACCCTTGAGAACGGTTCGCTTGGGTGCCATCAAGCCTCCTTCTCGTGAACTAGGTCGCTGATTCCTGCTCCTGACTCAGCGCGCTAATCAGACTTCGGTGATGGAACCACAAGTAGGAGACGAGCGCCGCCAACCAAATGACGTTTGCCGTAATGACAGACCACCACGGAACGATGTGTGAAATCTCGGCGCCCACGACTCCGATCAATACCGAGCTATACATAAAACCGGCCAGGAAGATGAAGAACACGAAATACCACAAGAAGTGGTGACGCTCGGTTTCGAACAACAACCACGACGCCACGGTTCCCGCAATGATCGACAGTATCAGGTGAACGCCATTGTAGGCGAGCACCGGCCCCGGTGCGATAACAAGGTTTGCCGGATCCTCGAGTCCATAGAAGAAACTGGAGCCAAGCACGGCGGCGGTGTGAAATGGAGAGCGCCCGCCAATCAAATTGACGATCAGAAAGAACACCGCCACGGCCGCATAACTTACCAGACCGGCAACGAGTCCCTGCGTGAGCCACTGCGCTCTCTCGGCCTTCATGATCGCTAACTCCGATGGGCAATTCTGAATGGACAAGGCCGGGCGCGCGGGCTATGCGCGCTTGGCCGCTGGGTTCTGTGGTGGTCGAAGTTGCAAGCTAACAGGCTAGGCCGGATAACCCAAGCGCCGGATGCCAACCGACTGGCTCCGGGTTTCGCGCGTTGCCGCACCCGGGTAGCTTATCCCGCCGATGGAAACGATACCTACTACGGTCGCTGTAGACACCGGCGGCACATTCACCGACTTCGTCGTGGTGCGCGACGGCTCGACCCGTGTCCACAAGCGTGCATCGACACCCGACAATCCGGCGGAGGCGGTGCTGGCTGGGCTGCGCGAGGTTCTCGATCCGGGCGAGCCGTTTGTGTTGGCCCACGGATCGACGGTGGCGACGAACGCGCTGCTGGAACGTCGTGGGGCGTTGACGGCCTGGATCACCAACGCTGGATTCGAGGATGTCATTGAAATCGGCCGCCAGGCTCGCCCGGCTTCGCAGCTCTACTCGCTGGTAGCAGAGCGGCCGCCTCCTCTTGTCGACACCAAGAATCGCTTCGGCGTCGCCGGGCGCATGTTGAAGGACGCAAGCGAGGAAAGCGGCCTGGACACCGGGGAAGTCGTTGCGCTGCTGGAACGGCTGAGCGCGTTCGACTCGGTAGCCATCGGCTTTTTGCACAGCTACGCGAACCCGGCGCACGAGGAAGCGGCGGCCAAGATCCTCGAAGCGCTTGGTGTCCCCATCACCTGCTCGGCGCGTCTGCTACCGGAGTATCGTGAATACGAACGCTTTTCGACGGCGCTGACTAATGCCTATGTGGCTCCGCTGGTCACGCGTTACCTGGGAACGCTGGGTGCGGAGAGCGGCGCTGAACGCGTGCGAATCATGGCCTCAGGTGGTGGCGCGTTTTCCGTCGAACGCGCTGTGCGGGAGCCGGTGCATACCATCTTGTCCGGACCGGCGGGCGGCGTGGTAGCGGCTCTCGAGGCAGCGAAGCGGGCCGGCTACGACCGGGTTCTATCGTTCGACATGGGTGGTACATCGACCGACGTTTCGCTGTGCCCGGGCCGACCGCTGGCCACCAGGGAGTACGAGATATCCGGCTGCGCCGTGGCGATCCCGGTGCTGGACATTCATACGGTAGGCGCGGGCGGCGGCTCGCTGGCGCGGCGCGACCCCGGGGGCGCGCTCAAGGTCGGGCCCGAGAGCGCCGGCGCGGTTCCCGGACCGATCTGCTATGGCCGCGGCGGTACGGATGTCGCCGTGACCGACGCGCATGTCTGGCTCGGTCGCATACCGCCCGACCTGTTCCTGGGCGGTCGCCAGCAGTTGGATCGTGATTCCGTCGCAGGCCCTCTAGAGAAACTTGCCGAGGAACTCGGTCAGACGACGGAGGCTGCGGCAGAGGGTGTGCTGGAAGTCGCGAACACACGGATGGAGGGTGCGTTGCGGCTCATCTCGGTGGAGCGGGGCTACGACCCGGCTGACCTGGTGCTCGTGGCCTTCGGCGGCGCGGCACCGCTTCATGCTGTCGAGTTAGCGGCGAGACTGGGCGTACCGCGCGTGTTGGTGCCGCCGGACCCCGGCACTCTGTCGGCGCGCGGCATACTCGTCGCCGACGTTCGGAAGGATGCATCAAGAAGCGTACTGCGCAGCGGGGCGGAAGCAGAGCTTGCCGCACTGCAGCCGGTGTTCGGGGACCTGGAGGCATCGGCGCGCACCGAGCTGGAGAGCGAGGGCGTTCCAGAAGATGCGGTCGCCATCGAGCGCGCCATCGACGCTCGCTACCGCGGACAGAGCTACGAGCTCACCGTCCCCGCCTCGGAGGAGTGGCTGGAGGCGTTTCACACGGCGCACGACCAGCGTTTCGGGTTCCGCCGCGATGCCGCCCCAGTGGAAGCCGTAACCGTGAGAGTCGTTGCGCGAGCGAAAGTATCCCGCGTGGAACCGCCAAGCCTGACTCCCGGCGCAGCGCCGGCGAACCCTGCAGGTTCGACCCGCGTCTACTTCAATGGAAGCTGGAACGAGGTCCCGATGTACCTACGAGAGGCGCTGGGTGCGGACCACCGCATAGCGGGCCCGGCGATCATCGCCGAATACAGCAGCACCACGTGGCTCCCCGTCGGTTGGAGCCTACAGGCAGCGAAGACCGGGGACCTGCTGCTGGAGCCGGCGTAGCGACAGGCATTGAGCGTAGCAAGCACCTGACATATATATAGTCCGCCACAGCGGCCATACTTTGAGAGAAAACCCAGCAATCATCGAGAAATGGCACAGGAAAAAGCCGAACGCATAGATGCGCCCGAAGTTGGCGCCCCGGACTTCCAGCCTCCCTACAGGTGGGCTGGCATCGTAGGGTTGGCGGTCTTTGCCCTCTACGTCATCACGCTGGCACCCAGCACTGCATTCTGGGACACCAGCGAGTACATTGCCACCGCCCATATCATGGGCATCCCGCATCCCCCGGGTAACCCGGTATTCATCATCCTGGCGCGGGCGTGGGAGCTGTTGATGGCTCCGGTTCCGTTGCCGATCGCCGTAAAGATCAACCTGTTCTCCGCAGCGATGAGCGCCACGGCGGCCGCGTTCTGGTTCCTGGTCGTTCATCGCGTGCTGGCCTTCTTCTCCGCCGACGAGATGTACCGCCTGCTTGGCGCGGCAGCCGCGGCTCTGCTGTCCGCCACCGCGTTCACCGTGTGGAACCAGTCGGTGGTGAACGAGAAGGTCTACACGGTCAGCATGATGACGATCGCGTTGCTGACCTGGCTCATCTTCAGGTGGCGGGACAATCTGGGAAAAGGCAAGGACGACAACATACTGATTTTGATCGTCTTCCTGCTGGCATTGTCGCTGGGCAACCACATGATGGCGTTTCTGGTGGCGCCGGCGATGCTCCTGTTCATTCTCTGGGTGCACCCCCGCGTGCTGACGCGCTGGCGACTCTACGCGTTCGCCGCCATGGCGTGGTTCTTGGGGCTGTCGGCGCAGCTCTTCTTGCCGATTCGCGCGAACCAGCAGCCGGTTATCAACGAAGCGGCGCCGGCTTGCGAGTCCCTGGTCGATGCGACGATCGACATCGTACGGTTGCATCCGCCCGTGTCGCTGTTGAAGCCGAAGAAGGAAGACGACCGCTGCGCGGCGCTAGCCTCATCTCTACGCCGCGAGCAGTATCGGAAGCCACCGATCAATCTGAATCCGGTCACGTATCTACCCGGCGCAGACCGCAACCCGCTACGAGACCTGGAACTGGTGAAATGGCAGGTTGCCAACTTCGCCCAGTACTTCGACTGGCAATGGGCGCGAAGCCTCGACGGTGGCAATACGTTCCTGTCAAAGATGCGTGCACCGATCACGCTAATCTTCTTGCTGCTCGGACTGTTTGGTGCCTGGAGGCACTACTATGCAGACCGCCTGTCGTGGATCTACTTCGCGACGCTCTTCGCCACTGTCTCGTTCGGTCTCGTCATCTACCTGAACTTCAGGTACGGCTATTCGGTCCCGGCGACTACCGTCGGCCCGGACGGTTCGATGGTTCCCGTGCCGCGGGATTGGCGCGAGGTACGTGAACGCGACTACTTCTACATAGTCTCGTTCTCGTTCTGGGGCGTTTGGGCCGGCGTGGGACTCGCAGCGCTCTGGCGCGAACTCGCCGAGTACCTCGGCAAGGCGCAAGCACGGATCACCACAGCCCAACTAAAGCGGGCAAGTCCGGTAATGCTGGTAGCTCTGCTACCACTGTTGTTGAACTGGAGCTATGCCAGCCGCGCCGGAGACTACGCGTCCCGCGACTGGGCGTACAATCTCCTGATGTCGGTGGACCCGTATTCAATCGTGTTTACCAACGGCGACAACGACACATTCCCCCTCTGGTATCTTCAAGAGGTGGAGGGGTTGCGCCGCGATGTTACGGTGATCGTCTATTCGTATTTGGCAACGCCGTGGTACTCGACACAGCTCCGTGATCTGACGCGACCCTGCGGCGACGAGGACCCGAACAGTGACGCGTCGCGGATCATCTGCCAGCGTCCGTTCGAGCCCGACAAGGCTCTACCGCTATACGCTGACTCAGCGTGGACGCCGCCAACGCGACCGATTCTCGAGGCAACGGACGCGCAGATTGCCGCGGTGCCGGAATGCTTCCCGACCCAAGGAGGGCGTTGCGCCGTATTCCCCGATACGCAGGCCGTTCCTATTGGCGGCATCGTCGGGACCCTGCCCAGAGGCTCGCGCCTCCTGCGCAATGACATCATGCTGTTGCAGATCCTGCAAACCGCAGCCGGCGATCGCCCCGTGTACTTTGCCGGCACCACGGGAACCTTCGAGCGCTTCAACCTGCAGCCCTGGATGATTCGCCAGGGTGTCGCTTACAGGCTAGAGTCGAGCGGCGACTTCCAACCGACTTCGACGGTCGTCCCCGTGCCGATTCAAGCGCGTGTGCAGGGCGGCCGCGTCGTGCCGTTCTGGATCGACGTCGAACGAACGCGAACGTTGTTGGAGGATCACTACATCTATCGTGACATCACCGATTGGTCGCACTGGCCCGACCCAACGACCAGCGGTATCCCGCTGCAGTACTATCAGGCGTACATGGCGCTGGCGAACGCCCATCTGGTGGTCGGAAACCAGACCGCATCCGACTCGGCCGTGAACCGGGCCATCGATTTTTTGGAGGTGGCGATCGGTCCGCTGCCGGAGGACATGCGACCGGAAAGAGCGGAGACCACCGTACCGCCCATACCGATGACGGACATGGAGACGCAGCCCATAGAGCTGCCGTCGGACACGAACGTCGAAGGTGGAGGGGGGAACTAGGGCAGGGCTTCAGGTCGTCAGAACCAGATCTTCGAGTCGGGGCTCCTCGGACGATGCACCGGGACTCTCGTCCTGAATCAGGCTGGCGCCAGAAGAGTCATCGTACATCACGCGGACAACCTGATCCATTCCGTCCCGTATCGATTCGATGTGTGTGATCAGCACAACCTGTTCGAATCGATCTTGAAGTCGCTGCAACAGACGCACGACGCTGTCACGGCGTTGGTCGTCGAGCCCGCCGAAGACTTCATCGAAGATGAGCAATGACAGGGTCTGCCCCGCCCGATCGGCGATCATCTGGCTGATCGCTAGTCGTAGGACCAGGTTAGCCAGGTCCTCTTCGCCGCCCGATATCACCGGCTTCTCCTCACCGTCATCGAGCACTACCACATCGTAGTCTTTCGAGATATCGAGTCGGTTGTAGCGGCCGTCGGTCAGCTCTGTCAGGAATACGCTGGCGACTTCCGAGAGCTCAGGACGAACACGATCGTTCAACTCGTGCCGGAGCTCGCCAAGCGCCCGCGTGAGACCGTTGTGCAAACGTAGCTCGCGTTCGCGCTCGCCGATCGTGCTCTTCAACTGTTTGTATTCTTTCTCCGTCTGACGCGCTGACTCCGCAGCGGCGCGTGCGCCCTCGAGTTCCGTTTTGGCCTCCGCCACTTTCAACCGGGTCGCCTCCAGCGCAACGCGAGCCTCTTCGAATCTGAGACCGGCGGCTGCGTACTCGTCCTCCGAGAAGCCGAGGTCGGCGAGGAACTTCTCCAGCTCAGCAATCTGGCTTCTTATCTGCCGCTCCTCCTCCTGGGCTTCCGCCAGATCAGCCTTCAGCGCTAGCTCGCGTTCAAGGCGCGTTTCCAGCTGTGTTATCTGTTTTTCCAGATCGTTCAACCGTTCGAGGGACTCACGAACGTCCTTGTGCCGGACTGGGTCGTAGCCTTCCGCCAGTACAGCGATCTCACCCGCCAGCTTCCGGGCCCGCACCTCCTCGGCTTCCAGCTCCGATCTCAGGCTTGCTGCCTGCGACGATGCCGATTCCGCCTCCGCGAGCTGGGCCATCAACCGTTCCTGTTCCTCACGCGCCACGCCGAGTATCTCGCGAGACTCAATGACCTCTTGCGGCTCGGCTTCGAGTTGTTTTTCCCGTTTGCGGAACCACTTCCCATCCTGAACGATGTTCTCGTAGTCATCGCGTACCAGACCGAGCACGCTCTCGTATTCCGCACCCAGAGGTCGCTGACACGTCGGGCAAACGCCGTCAGGACCCTCCTTCTCGAGTTGCGCTACCTTGTCTTCAAGCTCCTTGGCCTGGTCTAGCAGAATGCGAAGCTGGGCAGCCACTTCCTGTCTGTCACCCTGCCAGTGCGACGCCACCTCCTCTCGCTTCTTTTCGAGCCGCTCACACTCTTCTTCCTGTTGAGCGAGCTTCTCCTTTAGCTCGTCTCGGCCGCGGCCCTTCTCCTCCTGCTCGCCGATCTTCTTGGCTATAGCTTCGACGCGGTTGCGCTGCTCCTCTAGCTGGCCAGCCAGAGCACGGCGACGCGAATCAGTATCGGCCAGCACGCGGAGTTGCTCCTCTTCTTCCCTTAAGCCGCTGAGTGGCGCTACATCGGATCTCAAC
Source organism: Gemmatimonadota bacterium (assembly GCA_039586795.1). Taxonomy (GTDB): domain Bacteria; phylum Gemmatimonadota; class Gemmatimonadetes; order Palauibacterales; family KS3-K002; genus Kutchimonas. The sequence continues at coordinate 62,079 of JBDHJS010000032.1, read as the reverse complement.
TTGTCCAGTTCACTAGCTGCCTCGGAGAGCGTAGCAAGCTCGACCTCCGCCTTCTTTTGCTCTTCCGCGACACGTCCCAGTTTTGTATCCGCCACGAGGATCTGCTGCTGCAGTTCCGTGTACCGTTCGCGCTTGGCCTGCAAGTCCGTCCACACTGGCTCGAGCTCAGCGAAGCGTGTGGCGGCCTCGGTTTGCTGCTTCTCTGCTCCGGCGAGCGTCGCGTTCGCCTCCTTGAGACGTTCCTCCGTCGATTCTAACTCCGCTTTGATCTTCTCCGGATCGCCCAGCGTGCGTGTCAGTTCCTCGACCTGGCCACGCAGCACTCTGCGCTGTTCGCCGACCAGATCCTGTGCTATGCGCAACCGTTCGTAACCCAATACCTGTGACAAGAAGCGAGCGCGTTCCGCGGGCTTCATCGCCGCGAGGAACTGCAATTGCTTCTGGCCCGTGAAGTAGGTGTTATAGAACTCGCGGCGCGTCATACCGAGACGGCGGGTCAGCTGCCGGGTCACCTCCATTACTCCGGCGGCGATCGGGTCTTCCGTTTCCGCTTTGAAGAGCTCGGCGGTGCGGGGCGTTCGGCTCACGCGGAACCGTTCGCCGCGCAGTTCGAACTCCAGTTCGGCGCGCACCGTTGATCGACCGGGAGCGCGATTGAAACGGAGGGTATCCTTTGTGCCGCGGATCGCCGGCGCGCCGTAGATCGCCCAGGCGATCGCCTCCAGGATCGTTGTCTTGCCGGCCCCGTTTGGCCCTATGATGCCGGTGAGCCCTGGCCGGAACTCGAGTTGAGTGTCGGCGTGCTGCCGGAAGCGCTTCAAACCGAGGCGAAGCAGCTTCATGTCACTCCCTTCCCTCCAGGGACTCCCTCTCCTCGGCCTCGTGCAGATAACGAAGACCCAGGTCGATCAGCGCCTCTCTGTCGACGCCACCCGACTCCAGATTGAAGCGGTCCTTCAGAAACGACTCGAGTTCCTCTTTTAGTGTCATGCGGCGTCCCGGCGCCCCGGACCCGGCGCGACGTTCGACTTGCGGCGGCCGAGCATCGAGGTGGAAATGGAGCGCTTCGGTTCTGTACTCACGTATCCGTTTGTGGTCGAGCTCGCGGTAGAGCTCGCGAGGCACATTGAATACACGCAGCCTGATAATCTTCCCGGCGATCCCAGCGTGCACCGTCGCGAGTGCCGATTCGATCGCGCTATCGAGCTCGGCTGGCGACTGATCCAGGTAGAGGACGGGCTCCAGGTCGAGGACGGGCCTGGGGCAGTCGAGCTTGTGGAACTCCGCCTTGCCGGATTCGAGGTCAAACTCGATGAACCCCTTCCCCCATGCCGCCTTATTCCAGGTGTCTTGCTTTGCGACTCTCGCGTTATCGGCCTCCGCCCATATGTCGAGGCTCGTTCTTTCGATCGCCCCAGCGTAAAACATGTTGGGTGCCAACTGTGTACGCACATGGTAGTGCCCGAGGCCAACGTACCCCCACTGTTTCGGATCGATGGCGTTGCGTGCCAGCTTGGCTGCTCCAAAGTCGGTCAGTAGCTTCAGTCGCTCGTCATCAATCTCGGCGTGCGCAGCCAGAATGTTCTTCGAAGTTTGGTCGCCTGGTTCGATAGCCAGATCACCGGCCCCGGCCAGTTCGCTATGCGGAAGGCACAAGACGGACGCATCCAGATCCGAGAAGACCAGCCGGCGACCATCCTGGTGGACGACGTTGACGCCATCGATCTCGTCGAACAGTCGGAGGATACTGCCGGTCTCGACGGCTTTGGGAGAATCGTGGTTGCCCGCGATGATGATGACCCGAGTACCACCCGACTCGGCGCAAAACCGCGAGAGTTGCCGAAACGCGTCGGCGATCGCGGTGTTCGAGGGGCGCACCGTGTGAAAGACATCACCCGCCACGATGAACAGGTCAGGCGCGATGCTGGTTGTGCGTTCCAGCAGCTCGCGGAACGCCCTCGCCACATCCGCCTCCCGGATGTTGATCCCCCGGGAATCCGTCCGGTGGTAGGCGCGATAGCCGAGGTGTAGGTCGGCGGCGTGAACGAGCTTCATGATCCGCTCAAGAGCTCGAGTTTCCCGTTGGCGTGTCCCGTCAGTTGAATCTCCACTTCTTCTGAAGCGCTGAGGGCGAACATATCTAGCTGGAAGTCTCCACCCACGAAGCGCCCCCAGGTAATGTCAAACAGAGACACGCCCGTCAAGCGCGCGTCCATATGTAGGGGCGCCCCTATCCCCACATCCTCCAAACCCTGAAGCTGTGAGTACGACCCGGCGATTTCGATTACTACGATCGGGCCATCCGGGCCCTGGCGTAGTTCTGTGAACGTGTGGACGAGATCGAGCTCCATCGTCCCTGCCCCGGCGCCCGCCCCCAACGGAAAACTTGCGCGGCTAGTCCAGCTGTCGCCGACGGCAACGGCGGTCTCCGGCAGGTAGGTTGGCATGCCTGCCTGTTCGAATTGCCGAACAAACGTCTCCACCTGTGGGTTCGAGTACTCGACTTCGATCGTGCGGCCGGAAGGCGTTGTCTTCACGCGCGCCGCGCTGGCCGCAAGCAGATCACGTGTCGCTTCCGCGCGACCTGGAGGTTCTGGTATCTCTTCTCCACCGATGAGGCCCTGGAATTTGTAGTCGTGCCAACGGACATCGAACGTTCGCACCCCATCTTCCTCCACCGCCACCAGACGTTCATCATACTCAACGGCCGTCCGCACTCTCATCCCTTCCGAAAGCGCTGCCATGAACTGTCGAGTAGCGCTACTCAGTTCGCCGCCCCCGGTATACTCGGCCCGCATCTCCAGATCGAACACCAGACGATAACTACTGATCTGCCCAACTTCTTCCGTGAGATGGAGACGATAGGCCGGTTCCTGACCCGTGGCCAACGCGGTCGCTAGGAAAGCGAGCTGCGGCAACGCAACAAGAAGAGAACGAATCATGTTAGGAGCGAACACAGCTGACCAGCCCGACTTCGGCGCCCAAAACGACAAGTGCTCTACCTGCGAACCAGCTGCCCCCGCCATTCGAGAATGGTTCGGCTGGGTGGCAGCCCACTGCTGTCCTTCCACTTTATCTCCAGGTTGGCGATGGCCATCACTTGCTCGTATCTGCCACCATCAACCGAAAAGACGCTCTCTCCAAAGTACTTTCCCGTCACCTCTCCAGAGTCGTCGCCGATGCGCACTGGCGCGCCATCAAATTCGATATGTGCCTTAACTCCACCGGGCTCCACCTGCAACTCAGTTAGTCGGTAAGACACCTCCACGACGACGAGCTTCTTCGACCCGTCCAGCCCTTCGACGGGGACGGCCAACTCGTCTCTCCACCTATCGGTCGGTCCAACCGAGTCGGCTGGAAGCGCCAACGCAAGCCCCGCCAACACGTCCGCCAGCGACTGCGCCACGGGGCGCACAGCTTCCGATGATACCTGAACGCCACGGGGTTGTCCCCGAGCGGTGAACCGAAGTTCAGCACGGCGACCGGCCGCCTGGAAAATGCTGTCCCACTGTATTGGCGTGAGGCTGCGATCCTCCTCTATCCCTGCCAACCGGTAGCCGAGCCAGTAGATCAGGTAGCGACGCTCGTCGTCACCTTCAGCAGGCGTGGATACGATCGTCCCCGCGATATCCCGGGTGATCGTCTTCGGCTGCGTGATGGAAGCAAGCAGTTCGTTCCTGGGGTCATCGGGAGGTATGTCAAACACCAGCTGGCTCTGTCCCTGGCCGGTGAACCTGAAGTGCCCCACAGCGCCCGAGTCCGCGGCCAACCGGAGAAATACACGACGTCCTGTTGCTTCTCCGCCAGGTTCCTGAGCATAAGCCGGCGGTGCGTAGCCGGCGATGACCAGGCAGAGACTGGCTGAGAACAGTCGTCTGCGATTCATGCTACCGATCACCTCCGTAAGGATCGTCGGGAACCGGTACCGGCCGTGGGGTCGAATCAACGACCTCGGATACCATCTTCCTCTTTAGGCGCGACGTGAAGAAGCGCATAGCATTGTCTGGCCGCGCACGCTCCGTGTGGTGATAGGCCCGTAAGACCTCGTCCCGATCGCGGCCCGCGATAGCATCTTTCACCTCGTTCGCCTTGACCTTCCCGTCGAGACGCTTCAAGCCAAGCGCGATCGCATCCTCGAACGGAACCTCCTGGCGCGGCGGAAATCGCTCGATTCCATCTCGGCCGCGCATCACGGTCGGCCTTGGAAAGCGCACAAAGACCGGCTGTGTGAAGTGGGGGTGCCGAACCATGAGGTCGCCTTTGGGAAGACTGGCCAGCTTGGTCTTCGTGGCCGGGGATAGCACCGCGTAACCGGGTGTCGCCAGTTCGTCCATATCCATGCGCCCGTAGACAGACGAACCGCTATTGCCCACGACGCGTCGATGCACCTGTGAGCGAAACTGCTGTGCGCCCAACAGCACCAGCCCCAGATATCGACCGCGCTCGCTGATGTCGAGGAGCATCTTTCGCACATAGGTGTCGGGCCCATCCGACGGCGCATACTTGTTCAGCTCATCGGCAAGCACGACTACGTGCTTGACGCCCAACGTCCCGGACTCCAGCCCCTCGCGCAGCTTCGAGACTACCCTGGCGAAGACCAGGTCCTGGGCCTCCGGCTCGACATTCGCCACATCAACGACATAGACAGATCGGTCTTCGAACTCACCCCACGGAAGATCGTTGACCGCATCATCGTTTACGACGAGACCGTGCGCACGACTGACGATACCGTTCAGACGATTTCGCACCTTGCGGATCGTCGCCGTATGATGCGTCATCCAGCGGTCGGTCCCGTTCATCTCGCAGAAGGCCAATACATCGTCGAACCAGTCCTCGAGGTCACGGAACGTGCGCACCGTATGCTCGCGCGCGACAAGGTGCCCGAGGCTGGGTCCGAACTGTTGATCGAGAACGCGATCGCGTATGAAATCGACCAGCGCGTCCGCCTTGGCATCCAGATCATCTCGAGTGAGCAGTACCTCGGAAAACTGCATCACTTCTTTCAATCCCCAGCGCAGCGACTCGACGTTGTCGACCAGGTCCGGGTGCGTACGAAGAGTGTTCAGGTTCCAACCGTCTGCCTTGTACGGCGCGTAGTACCGTACCACCTCGAATGGTCGCGCTGGCACGCCGAGCTGTCCGTACATGCGAAGGTCGTTCTCGTCCAGCTCGCCGGCCTGGTCGAGGAACAATAGATCGGGGCCTTTTACGTTGAAGGCGACGGCAGCGACCGATCCCTTGGCCGGTGGCATGTACTCGAAGATCGAAGCCAGCAGGAACTCGACCAGGCTGGTCTTTGTGGCTAGACCGCTCACGCCCGTGATGTTCATGTGAGCGGCTTCCGGGCCTAGCAAGAAATCGGCGTCGAGATAGACCTTCGCCTCCAGACCGCCGCTCGTGTAGAGGCCGAGGGGGATACCCGTCTCCTCTTCGACCCCGACGTAGGTGTCCATCCGCAACCCGACGACGACGTCGTGGTCGTCCGCCAGGAAGACGGCGCCCATTGGGACGGGTTGGACCGGTTCTTCAGGCTCGCGGCGTAGCACAGCGGCAGAGTAGAGGCGGATCTCGGGTCGCTGGGACGCGGAACGCGATTCGGCTTCCGGGTCGGCGTCGGCGCCGATGTAGTCATGGAGCGGTGACATCAGATCGGAATAGCTGAACCCCTCGACCACCACGCCGTATACCGTCTGCGTATTCGCCACGACCTTGACGATCGAGCCGATGCCAATCTGAGCTTCCAGATTGGTCCAGAAGTGGAACTCATGTGTGGTGTTGGGCTTTCGCTCGGTACCGACGACTCGCCCGATCAGCTGTGTCATGCCGGTCAAAGTCCTCCGCAATAACGCGACTTCCAAACACTGCCTTGTCTCTGTGCGCTTCTATACCCCTGGCGTCGCCCGTTGAGCCCGATCCTGCAGACTCATCACCTGAAGCTTCCGGTGCCGCAGTGCGATCACCGCATCACAGAGGGCCGACGCACCCGAGAGCGTCGTGGTATACGGGACGCGGTGCTGGATAGCCGCCCGCCGGATTGCGTAATCATCGAACTGGGCGTGCTTGCCGAGCGGAGTGTTGATCAACAGAGCGATCTCGCCAGATATTAAGTGATCGACGATGTGTGGGCGCCCCTCGTGGACTTTGAGGACCGGCTGCGCCGGTATCCCGCGCCCGCGAAGGTAGCGTGCGGTTCCGCCCGTCGCCCAAATCTCGAATCCCAGCTCGTGGAATCGTCGGACGATCGGCGTCACATTCGGCTTGTCTTCCTCATGCACCGTAACCACGATGCGTCCGGAAAGCGGCAGTGGGTTGCCGCCCGCGACCTGCGCCTTGGCGATCGCCATCCCGAAAGAATCGGCTATCCCCATAACCTCACCCGTCGAACGCATCTCGGGCCCGAGCAATGCATCGACTCCGGGGAGCTTCTCGAACGGGAAGACCGACTCTTTCACGGCGACGCCCTGCAAGTCGCCGTTGGTCGACAAGTCAAACTCGGCTAGCTTGCGGCCGATCATGAAGCGCGCGGCCAGCCGTGCCAGCTGCACCCCCGTGGCCTTGCTGAGGAACGGAATCGTGCGGCTGGCCCGCGGATTGACCTCCAGGACATAGACGGTCCCGTCTTTCACGGCGAACTGCACGTTGATCAGGCCGACAACGCCGAGCGCCTGCGCCAGAGCGCGCGCGTGCTGCTTCATCTGATCGACGTGCTCATCACGCAGCAGATAGGGCGGAACGACACAGGCGGAGTCGCCCGAGTGGATGCCCGCATCTTCGATGTGCTGCATTACGCCACCGATCAGCACACTCTCGCCGTCCGACACCGCATCGACGTCGGCCTCGAACGCGTCTTCGAGAAAGCTGTCGATGAGCACGGGATGCTCAGGCGAAGCCCGAATCGCGCGCTCGAAGTAGCTGCGGAGCGATTCCTCGTCGTAAACGATCTCCATCGCCCGTCCGCCCAGCACGTAGCTGGGTCGCACAAGCACCGGATAGCCGATTCTTCCCGCGACTTCGAGCGCCTCTTCCTCGCTCATCGCCAGACCGTTCGGCGGCTGATCTATGCTCAGCTCACGAGCGAGCGCCTCAAATCGCTCGCGGTCCTCAGCCCGGTCGATCGCGTCGACCGGTGTGCCCAGGATCGGCACGCCATGATCGCTCTGCACGACGACGCCTTCAGGCTTCTCAAGATGAACGATCTCGAGCACATCCTCTAGGGTGAGCGGCTCGAAGTAGAGTTTGTCGCTGACGTCGAAGTCGGTGGATACTGTCTCCGGGTTCGAGTTCACCATGATCGTCTCGAACCCCTCCTCGGCCAGGGCGAAGGCGGCCGAGACGCAGCAGTAGTCGAACTCGACGCCCTGCCCAATGCGATTGGGGCCGCTCCCCAGGACGACGACCGTGCGGCGACTGCTCTCGACGGACTCGTTCTCCTCCTCGTACGTGCTGTACAGATACGGTGTCGCGGCGGGAAACTCCCCGGCGCATGTATCTACCATCTTATACGACGGGTGAATGTCCCAATCCCAGCGGCGTTCGCGAACCGCGTCTTCCTTCTCGTCGCGTACCTCACCCAGGTGGCGATCGCCGAATCCGAGCCGCTTCAGCTCCCAGGTCGCTTCGCGCGTCGGTTCGTCGAGCGACGCGTACCATGTCTCCGCGTCGACCAACTCTCGCAGCTGCTCGATGAACCACGGATCGATATGACTAGCTTCGAAGATCTCTTCCGTCGTGAAGCCCGCGTGCAAGGCTCGCTTGACCTGGAACGCGCGATCGGCCGTTGGCCGCCGCAACGCCGAGATGAGCGACTCGAGATCCTCGTCCGGCAATCCATCGTCGGCCGGTGTTTCGCCGATCGTCCAGCCGGCGCGGCCGTTCTCGAGCGAGCGGAATCCTTTCATCCAGGCTTCTTTGAACGTCCGGCCAATCGCCATCACCTCGCCCACCGCTTTCATCTGAACGCCCAGGGTCGGATCCGCCTTGGGGAACTTCTCGAAAGCGAAGCGAGGAATCTTGACGACGACGTAGTCGAGCACCGGCTCGAAAGAAGCAGGCGTTTTCAGCGTGATCGCGTTGGGAAGCTCGTCGAGGCGGTAACCGACGGCCAGCTTCGTACCGATTCGGGCGATCGGGAACCCCGTGGCCTTGGACGCCAGAGCTGATGAGCGTGAGACCCGCGGGTTCATCTCGATCACGATCACTTCACCGTTCTCGGGATTCACGGCGAACTGGATGTTGCAGCCACCTGCATCGACCCCGATCTCTCGGATGCAGGCGATCGCGCCGTCGCGGAGCACCTGGTACTCGGCGTCGGAGAGCGTCATAGCCGGGGCGACGGTGATCGAGTCGCCGGTATGCACGCCCATCGCGTCGAAGTTCTCAATCGAGCAAACGATGACCACGTTGTCGGCGTGATCGCGCATCACCTCGAGCTCGAACTCTTTCCAGCCGATGACGCTCTTGTCGATGAGGATTTCGCCGACCGGCGAAGCGTCCAGCCCGGTGCGTGCGACCTGCTCGAATTCCTCGCGATTGTAAGCGATGCCACCGCCCGTGCCGCCCAGCGTAAACGAGGGACGTACGATGGCGGGAAAGCCCGTCTTCTCCGCTACCGCCTGCGCCTCCTGCAACGAATGAGCGAACCCGCCGTGAGGGACGTCGAGCCCGATCCGCCTCATCGCCCCCGCGAATTCTTCCCGGTTCTCGGCCAGTCGGATCGCTCTTGCATCCGCCCCGATCAGCTCGACGCCGTACTTCTCGAGCACGCCGGAATCGAAGAGCTCGAGGGACACATTGAGCCCCACCTGGCCGCCCATGGTGGGCAATAGTGCGTCAGGCCGCTCTTTCTCGATCACCCGTTCGACCCACTCCGGGGTGAGCGGCTCGATATAGGTGGCGTCGGCCAGGTCCGGATCCGTCATGATCGTGGCTGGGTTCGAGTTCACCAGGATGACCCGGTAGCCCTCTTCCCTCAGTGCGCGAACGGCCTGCGTGCCCGAATAGTCGAACTCGCAGGCCTGTCCGATCACGATCGGCCCGCTGCCCAGCAGCAGGACGCTTTTTATGTCTTCCCGCTTCGGCAAGTTTCTCCTCTTGGGATTGCGCTGAAACCGACGAATTGTACCTGAGGAGGAGCCATTCCGCCAGTTCAGGCTAGCCGTGAGACGCCCGAAGGGGCACTGCTTCGGCTTGCGGCCACCACCCTTTCATTCCTGTCCACGGCACGCATGTTGCCCCGGTGGAACAGGTTGACCACATTCCGCGTCCAAATAAGGGTATCCAGAATCGCACACCTGAAACGCGAGTCGAGAATCATGAAGAACCCGAATCATCCGTTCCTTTGGGGCCGCTTGCTGCCCGCCGCAGCCTTCCTGTTGGCCACCGGCTGTAGCTCCACGTCCGGTGGCGACACGGAGCCGGCCCCGAGCCCGGAGCCGGCGGCGCAAGTGATGCCGGCAGCCCCCGAGGCGACACTACCACCAGCGTCCAGCCCGACCGTAGCCGAAGATGTGAAGGCTGGGAAGTTCGATAACGGCAGGATGTGGACATTCGAGTACGCGCCGCTCGAGTATTTCAGCCAGGAATACGGCTTCAATCCGGATGAAGAGTGGTTCGAGAAAGCGCGGCTCGGCGCCTTACGAATTCAAGGTTGTTCGGCGTCGTTCGTGTCGCCCAACGGCCTGGTGATGACCAACCATCACTGCGCTCGCGGCAGTGTCACCGAGGTGAGCGGAGAGGGCGAGAACCTGCTGGACAACGGCTTCTACGCGACGCGCCTCGACAGTGAGCGGACATCGAGCCAGACCGCCGACCAGCTGATCGAGATCATCGACGTGACCGACCGGGTGATGACCGCCACGGCCAGCGCCACGACCGACGCGGCGCTGACGCAGGCCATCGAGGCCTCGCAGGATTCGATCGCCGAGAACATCTCCGTGGAGCGCGGCGGTGAAGAGGCCGGCTATCTGGTGCAGGTGATCGCGCTGTGGAACGGGGCGAAGTACTCGGCCTACGTGTTTCGCCGTTACACCGACGTGCGTTTGGTGCTCGCGCCCGAATTGCAGATCGGTTTCTTCGGTGGCGACCCCGACAACTTCACCTATCCACGCTATAACCTCGACATGTCGTTCTATCGGATCTACGACGAGAACGGCGCACCGCTTCAGAGCGACGTGTATTTCACGTGGAGCGAAGAGGGGGTCGAAGAGGGTGACGCCGTCTTCGTCATTGGGAACCCGGGCGGTAGCAGCCGTCTGCAGACCGTATCACAGCTCGACTACCGTCGCGTCGTCGGCGACAAGACGATTCTCGGGTTCATCGATACGCGCCTCGAGGCCCTGCGCGCTTACTACGACGCCGATCCGGAAGGCGCGGAGGAGGCTGACACGCGCAACTTGATCTTCAGCCTCGAGAACTCCCAGAAGGCCTACCGCGGGATGGTGGAGGGTCTGTACAACTCGGAGTACATGGCCAGGCGCGCCGACTCGGAACGCCAATTCCGTGAAGCCGTAAACGCGGACCCGGCGCTCAGTGCAGAATACGGCGACCTGTTCGATCAGATGACGGAGACGCAAGAGCAGATGACGGCGCTGGGTCCGGAGTTCGGCGCCTATTTCGCCATCGGCAGTCCCAACTGGACCTCGGCCACCATGCTACGCGCTCTCGCCGCGTATCAGTATCTCGGCCAGGGAGCTCAAGCAGCCAGGGATCAACTTCTGGCGATCGGGAACAAGAACCCGACGCTGGAGAAGGGGCTACTAGAAGCGCGGCTCAGGGACCTTGAAGATTACCTCGGCGCCGATGATGCGGTCGTGTCGCAGATCCTGCAGGGACGGACTCCCGAGGCTGCGGCCGAGGATCTACTAGCCCACTCCGTGCTGGCCGATTCGGCGCGGGCCGCCGACGCCATCGAATCGGGTGTGCTGACGATGGAGGATCCCGCGGTACAGGTGATCGCTGCGATCATCCAGCCCGTGGTCCAGATGCAGACTGCGATGAGCCAGCTGAACACTCAGGAAGAGGCGATCTCCGCCAAGCTGGGGCGGGCCCGGTTCGACGTGTACGGAACCACGATTCCGCCGGACGCCACGTTCTCGCTTCGGATAGCCGATGGTGTGGTGACGGGCTACAAGTATAACGGAACGTTGGCGCCCATCTATACGACCTTCTACGGTCTGTACGATCGATATTACTCGCACGGCGGTCCCGGCACGCCGTGGGACCTGCCGGCACGCTGGCTGTCGCCGCCCGCCGAATTCGACCTGGCGACGCCGCTCAACTTCGTCATGACCTCCGACGTGATCGGCGGCAACTCCGGTTCGCCGGTGATCAACAAGGACCTCGAGGTCGTAGGCCTGATCTTCGATGGCAACATTGAGAGCCTGCCCGGCGACTATATCTATGACACTAGCGTCAATCGCTCGGTCGCCGTTGACGTCCGCGGTATCCTCGAAGCGTTGGATGACATCTACGATGCAGACCGCATCGTGCTGGAGTTGACGACAGGCCAGATGGTCGAGACCGAGGAGGCGGCAGACGCGGCCCGACGGTAGGCTAGCGAAGGCACGCTACCGACCGCGATTTAATAGTGGCCGGCGGCCTCCTCTGGGAGACCGCCGGCCATCTGCATTGTGAGGCGCACGCGGGTTTCCTAGCAACAGCCGGGGTATCATCTTCCCCGAGAGCTACGGACTGTGCCCAAGACACACACTGACTCGGGTCGCATGGACTTCGACTATCTCTTCGTAGGGGGCGGTTTGGCCAACGGCCTGGCCGCATACCGCATCATAGAGCGACGCCCCGATCTCAAATTCAGAGTCTTGGAACGCGGGCCCACGCTGGGCGGGAACCACACCTGGTCGTTTCACGACGGGGACCTGACGCCTGAAGAACAGGCCTGGATGGAACCGTTGGTCAGTCACCGCTGGCCGCAGCACGAGGTACGCTTTCCAAGATATCGCAGAGTGATCGCCCAGGGCTATCAGTCCATCGAGTCGGCTGACTTCCACGAGCGCATCGCAGCGAGCCTCGGCGAGGAGGTGCAGTTCGGAGTCGAGGTCTCCGAAATGACCGAGCAGGCGGTGACGCTGGCCAGCGGCGAGGTTTACAGCGCTGCCACGGTCGTCGACGGTCGCGGGTTTATGTCGAGCGCTGCCCTGGGTCTAGGTTACCAGAAGTTTCTCGGGCAAGTTGTCGATTTCGAACGACCGATCGAACTGAACCATCCCATCCTGATGGACGCCACGGTCGACCAGATGGACGGATTTCGTTTCGTCTATGTCCTGCCATTCACATCCCGAACGGCGCTCATCGAAGACACTTACTACAGCGACTCTCCAGAGATCGATGCGCAGGCGATCAGGAACGAGATCCTTCTCTACGCCGAGCGTTCGGGCTGGTCGGTATCCGGAGTCCAGCGCGAAGAATCGGGCGTATTGCCCGTCCTGTTGTCTGGCGACATCGACGAATTCTGGAGCGACACCGATCGCCTGGCGCGGATCGGGCTGCGGGCGGCGCTCGTACATCCGACTACAGGCTATTCGCTTCCCAGCGCGGTACGCTCGGCCGACCTGCTTGCCAAGACCACGCCGAACGATGCGTATCGGCTGCTTCGTGGACTGTCCGAGAGTTCGTGGAGATCTGGGCGTCTCTTCCGTGGCCTTAACCGAATGCTCTACCTCGCCGCCGAGCCCCATCGGCGCTATCGCGTGTTGGAGCGGTTCTATACGTTGCCGGAACGCCTAATCGCACGCTTCTACGCGGCGCGCCTAACTGCGCTCGACGGTTTCCGGATTCTCGCTGGTGTGCCTCCGGTACCGATCGGAGCCGCAATCAAAGCATTGATGGAGACAAACGCCGGAAGATCGACATGACTGAGAACCCGAGATCCCAACGGTTGGCTGTTGTAATCGGGAGCGGCTTTGGTGGGCTAGCACTGGCCATTCGACTGCAGGCGGCTGGCGTATCGACGACGCTCGTTGAGCGCCGTGATCGGCCCGGCGGGCGCGCCTACGTGTATCAGCAGGACGGGTTCACCTTCGACGCGGGCCCAACGGTGATCACCGCGCCCGACTTGCTAACAGAGCTCTTCACAATCGCCGGCCAGAAGATAGATGACTGGGTGGAGCTGATGCCGGTGTGGCCTTTCTATCGACTGCAATGGGAAGACGGCTACCGATTCGACTACACCAACGACCTCGAGCTTACCAACCGGCAGATCCACGATAAGAACCCGCCCGATGTGGATGGGTATGCCCGATTCCTCGCGTATGCCGCTGAGGTATTCGAGCAGGGGTACGTGAAACTGGCGGACGTACCCTTCCTGGACTGGGGTAGCATGGTTCGAGTAGCGCCACAGCTGATCCGGCTGGCGGCGTATCGCAGCGTCTACGGAATCGTCTCGCGATTCATTCGCGACCCACACCTGCGGCAGGTATACAGTTTCCATGCACTGTTGGTGGGAGGAAACCCGTTTCGTACGTCGGCGATCTACACGCTCATTCATATGCTGGAGCGCAAGTGGGGCGTCTTCTTCCCCCGCGGAGGCACAGGCGCACTTGTACGTGCGCTAGCTGATTTATTCACGTCGATCGGCGGGACGGTCCTGCTTGACACCGCCGTCGAGCAGATTCTGACCGAGGGAAAGCAGATTCGCGGGGTGAAGCTCGTTGACGGCAGTGAACTTCAGGCGGACGTCGTCGCGAGCAACGCCGATGTCGTTCACACGTACGGACGTCTTCTCGGTCACGAAAGCTGGGGGCGCCGCCAGGCCAGACGTCTGCGAAGACGTCGTTTTTCCATGTCGCTCTTTCTCATCTACTTTGGAACGCGCACCAAGCATCCACAGCTAGCGCACCACATGGTGCTGTTTGGACCCCGATATCGTGAACTACTCGATGATATCTTCGAGCGAGGGATCCTCGCCGATGACCCCTCACTCTACCTGCATGTGCCGACCGTCACCGATCCCTCTCTAGCGCCCGATGGCTGCGAGGCGTTCTACGTCCTGGCGCCGGTTCCACATCTCGGAAAAGCCGATATCGACTGGTCGGTGGAAGGCCCGCGTTATCGCGATCACATCCTGGAATACCTGGAAGCACAGTGCATTCCTGGCCTGCGTGACGATCTGGTCACGAGTCGTATATTCACACCCAGCGACTTCGTCACCGAGCTCAACTCGTACCAAGGATCGGCGTTCTCTCTCGAGCCCGTGCTGACGCAGAGTGCTTACTTCCGCGTGCACAATCGAGACGACCGCTTCAGGGGTCTGTACTTCGTCGGAGCCGGGACGCATCCCGGGGCCGGTGTGCCCGGCGTGGTGAGCTCTGCGAAGGCGACGGCAAAACTGATCCTCGAAGACCTCGGGAAAAGCTAACAAAGGGAGAGATGACCACCGACGCAGTGCTCCGGGAGAGTCGTAAGACCATCGCAAAAGGCTCGAAGAGCTTCTTCACCGCGTCTTTACTTCTTCCCGCACCGATTCGCAACAGCGCCCATTTGCTCTATACGTGGTGCCGCTACTGTGACGACTGCGTGGACGGACAGAAACTGGGATTCGCGGATGAATCGCATGAAAGACCGCCCGCCGACGTCCTCGAGTACCTGACCGAGCAGACGCGTCTGGCCCTGGCGGGCGAGCCGGTCGAGGAGGTGCCGTTCCGAGCGCTGAGCCGCGTCGTCGCGGAGTACGACATGCCGGAGATCTACCCGTTCGCCCACCTGGACGGCTTCGCCATGGACGTGCGTGGCGACGACTTCGACACCCTGGATGATACGATCCGCTACTGCTATCACGTTGCCGGGGTCGTCGGCGTGATGATGGCCCGCATCATGGGCGTGCGAGACCGCGACGCTCTGGACCGGGCGGCCGATCTAGGTATTGCGTTCCAACTGACGAACATCGCGCGCGATGTCATCGGCGACGCTGACGCGGGTCGCGTGTACGTCCCTCGACAGTGGATTCGCGAAAGCGGAATCGATCCCGACCGCATTACACACTCGGAGTACCGTGCGCCACTCGCGGTGGCCATCGGGAAGTTGCTCGATGAGGCCGAGCGATATTACACCTCTGCCCTGGTGGGTATCGCGCAGTTGCCCTTCCGTTCCGCCTGGTCTATAGCAGCCGCGCGACTCATCTACCGAGACATCGGTCACGTTGTTCGAAGGCTCGGGCAAAACGCGTGGGATGAACGAGTGTCCATCTCGCTCGCGGGGAAGCTAAGATGGGTGGTGATCGCCGTCGCCCATACGACCGGCCGTCAGGTCGTCGGGAACCGTATGGCTGAGGAGCGTGCTGGATTGTGGCCCATCCCGCAGGAAGACGCGTGAGCTATTCGGATCCCTCGGCGGCGATCCGTTCGCGCTGCGCTTTCAGACGCTCGAGCCCCGGCGCATAAAGAAACCCAAACGACACGGCCCCAGCGCGTTCGACCGTCGCATGGTGCATACGATGCGCCTGTACGATCCGCCGCATGTAAGCGTTCTTCGCCTTGTAGGGTATCTTGACTCGCCGGTGGACGATGATGTCGTGGAAAGCGAAGTACGCAGCGCCGTAAGCGGTCATCCCGAAGCCGACCCACAGCAACGGCGAATAGTGATTCACACCGAAGTAGATGAGCACAATCGATGGGATCGCAAAGAGAACTCCGAAGAGGTCGTTCTTTTCGAACCAACCATCGTGATAGACGTGGTGGGACTCATGCAGGTTCCAAAGGAAGCCGTGCATCACGTACTTGTGCGTCACGTACGCGACGAGTTCCATACCGGCGAAAGCGCCTAGGAACAGAAGACTGTTAAGCAGTACTGACATCCGTTTCTCCTGGCTCAGTATATCAACCGCTGCCGGCCGCTTAAAGCGCTTCCAGGCGCCGAGCGTTTCGGCGCGCCAGCATGAGACCAACTAGCGCAGCGACCGCAAGAAGAGACAACGGTAACCCGAGCGCTGTCAATGGATCCCCGCGCCAGAAGATGGACGTGTAGGCTTCCAGGGCCCAAGCGTTCGGCGTGACCCAACCCGCCTGCCGCAACAACGGCGGCATCAGAAATCGCGGGATCATGCTTCCACCGAGGGCGCACATGATGAGCACGGTCACGTTGGCAAACGTCAGCGCCTGGTGCCGCGTGGGAAACAAAGTGGTCAACGCCAGAGCCAGTCCCGCAGCAGACGCCGCCGCCGCCACGCTGATAACAAGCCATGGCAGCCAGCGCGACGGCACATTTACGCCGTACACGAGCCAAGCCAACGCGAAGATAACAAAGATCTGGACGATCCCAAGGACCGTGAGGTAGAGAAACTTCCCGTCCACCAGGGGCCGCGTTCCCGCCGGCCCAGCGACCAAACGCTCAATGATCCCACTGTCGCGTTCTTCGAACAATGAAACGGCACCGTGCACTGCTGACAGCAGCAAGAACAGCAAAGCGACCGCGCCCGCTGAGTAGGCGACCTCATTCGAGCCCGCCGCACCTCCGGTCGCGGCCTGAATGTCGATCGTCGGAGCGAACGATGGAAGCTGTCCCGCTGCCGGCTTCGGAATCACGAACGTGACCGCATAGGCCCGCTGAATACTGGCAGTGAGGATCTGTGACGCCACATTTCGAGCGGGATCATGGACGATCACGAAGCCTGGTCGGTCGGGATTGTCAGGGTCACTCTCTATCAAGAGACCAACGTCGACACGACCATGGCGGACCAGATCGCGCACGCTATCCGCATCGTCCTCGTAAACCCTGGTGATATCCAGAGCATCTTCAGAACGCAATTCCGTCACGAACTCACCCGTCCAGGGGGAGCCGGAATCGTACCCGACGGCGACTCGGGGGCGGAAATTGCCTCCACTCGAGGCGGCGAAGATCGATGCGAAGACGAGGAAGAAGACGGACGGAACCAAGAACGTCATGGCGAGGGCACCACGATCCCGAATCAAGCCCAAAAGCATCACTCGAAACACCGCCCAGCTCATGGGGCCACGTCCTCGCCGGTGAGGTTGAAGAACACGCTGCGGAGAGACGGTTCGCGGATCCGCACTTCGTCTACGTTCGCGCCGGCTTCGGCGAGCGTGTCCTCCAGTATCGAAACCTGATCCAGTCCGCCCATAAGCTGCCCGCCCCAGACAGTACCACCGTTCGCGCTGCGCAGCCCGTAGCCTTCGAGGGCCCTCTGTGCGGAGGGACTCGGGGCGTCGTGCAGTGTCACTAAGAGTTCTCGCTTCGACCCGAAGGTCTCGGCGATGAGACGGGTGGGGGTATCAGTCGCAAGCAGCCGTCCATGCGATAGCACGCCCACACGATCGGCCAGCTCACCCGCTTGATCCAGATCGTGCGTCGTAAGGAGTATCGCCATACCCAGGCGTCGCAGCTTGCGCAGCACGTCGTGGATGGTTTCACGTGCGACCACGTCCACACCAACCGTGGGTTCGTCCAGCAGTAGCAATGGAGGGTTGTGAAGGATTCCCGCCGCGATATTCAGGCGGCGTTGCATACCGCCTGACAAGCTAGATGTGCGGTCACCCGCCCTCGATTCCAGACCCACGCGTTCGAGCGCAGCCTGAACGGCATCCTCGATAACACCAGGCGGCATTGCGGCCAGTCGTGCGAAGACGGAGAGGTTTTCACGCGGCGTGAGATGCGTGTAGATAGCAAGAGACTGTGGCACGAGCCCCAACGACGCTCCTTTGCTCGAGCCAGACGCTTCCGGCCCACGAATCTCGATTCGGCCGTCATCGAGCGGCGCCCGCCCGGTGACGGCGCGGATGAGAGTGGTCTTCCCGGCACCGTTTGGGCCGATTAGCGCGAAGAGCTCTCCAGCACGCACGCTGAACGTGACGCTGTCGAGCGCGACGCGTTCACCCCACCGCCGCGTCGCCGATTCGACGATCAATACATCTGCCGACGAGGGGGCCGCCGTGACACTCATCGAGGTCCGCTATGTGATGCGGTCATGACGCGGAAGGGAGCGAGCCGGCCAACTCGGCGAACGAACAGGCCTCCAGGAGGACGTTCGAGTTCGCGGTCCTTGCTCTTCATCTGGACCCGAACACCTGATCGAGCAGACCGTCTCGGAAGTCTGACGCTTCCGAGAAATAAGACCCCAGCAGCGCGATCCTGTGCGCGCGTCCAATCTGCACATCCTCCATGCTACGTTCGCCGTCTTCCCTGAAGAATCGCGTTTTGAGCGAGTCGCCGTGGAGCAATTGTTCGAGATAGTCGCCTGCCGTGATGCCGGATTCATTGAGAAACGCAAACCGCCGCCGAGCCGATCGGACGAGGTTATCGACCTCGGCAGCGGTCAGCAAACCCTCTTCACCCATCCCCTCGAGGGTCTCTATAGTGTTGTCCAGAAACCGCTCGGCCGACATTTCCATCAGAAAAGTCATACGCGCGTAGGCGCTCGGAGTCCTAAGCAGTGCTTCGACGACTGAATCTTCCAACGCTCGTGAGCGACTGCCGCGCGACACCAAGCTCGAGACGGCCAGACCTGTCTCAGGATCGACACGCAGATACAGATGCACCACGTCGATCTGGAAGATCGTGACCTCGAGCACGTAGTCGAATTCGCTGCAACAGTCCTCGACAGCAGACGGCGAGTCAGAGTCTACGGTGTGGCTCCCGCAGGCAGCAAACGCTACTGTAAGCAGCAACTGCCCGGCGCCTGCCCTGCTCCGGACGCGATAGCCCATACGATACGGCCCTATTCAACCCTCGCCGTCAATCTGCCGCAGCAATTCACGCACCGCCGCGCGGAGCTGCGCGTCCTCACCCTCGGCGCGAGAATCCGGCCGCGTCTCGATGACGATATCGGGCACCGCCGGACCGTTCTCCATGTTCTCGTCAGTCGCCTTCACGTACCAGCCGCGGAACGGCAGACGCACGAAAGAGCCGTCGATCAGGCCGGCGCCGCCGGTAGAGATCACGGCGCCGAAGGTTGGCTCACCAACCAGGGTACCCCTGCCGAGTGTCTTGAAAGCATGGGAGAAGATTTCGGCGTTTGAGAACGAGCTCGCGTTGCACAGAGCGACTGCCGGCTTCGTCCACGCGGCCAGCGGAAGCCGCTCGCCGTACGGATAGTGCGCGCGAAATTCCGTGTGCTGCTGCTGTAGATTATTCGCCGCACCTCGGGGAACAGTATACGCGTGCTGCTGAACCGTCAGCACGGCCATCAAGTAGTCCGTAGTCCAGCCACCGCCGTTGTAGCGGACGTCGACCACTATGCCATCCTTGCCTTCGCCGCTGGCGACCAGCTCGCGCTCGAACCTCTCGAAGCTCGGCCAATTCATACCCTGGACGTGGATATAGCCCAACCGGCCATTCGAGTAGCTCTCGGTGAGCTCCCTACGATCTCGCACCCACTCCTCATACAGGTTTCCACGCAGGCTACCGGTCGGCCGGATCACGACATCGCGCCCGGCTCCGCCGCTTCCGCGAACCGTGAGCACGGTCTTCTGACTGACGCGGTCGACCAGCAGAGCGTAGAAGTTCGAGCCGGCGACGGGAACTCCTTCGACCGCAGTAATGACGTCGCCCTCGAACAGCCGACTGGCCTCACGATCCGCCGGCGAGTCCGGGATCACGCGTTCGACCAGGACGCCATCAGCAACGGGGTCGACCTCGACACCCAGCAATCCGGTGCGTTCGGTTTGGGTCTCGGCGCGGTCCGGTCCGTACAGGCCCAAGTGGCTGGCATTCAGTTCGCCGAGCAGCATGTTGAATACGTCCCGAAAATCACGGTTGGTCGAGGCCAAGTCCGCCCAGGCGCCATACTTCTCTCCAGCGGTTTCCCAATCGAGACCGTGGAAGTTCGGGTCGTAAAAACCGTCCCTCAACACGCGCCACGCCTCACCGAACACCTGCCGTCGTTCTTCCGGGTAGTCAATCTCTACACGTGCCGAGAAGGGCAACCCCTCGACCCTTCCACCGTCGGTCTTCACCCGAGCAAGCCGGCCACCGGAACGCCCCATGTAGAGGTATTTACCATCCGGCCCGAGCCATACTCCGAAGGGCGATTGGCCTCCGGTCGTGAGCGCCTCCATATCAGTGCCGTCCCATTTCACCTTATAGAGGTCCTGATCGGCCTCGAAGAACGCTCGACCCGAGCGATTGTTGACGAAAAAGAAGGTCTCGCCGTCCTCCGATACTGCGAGGTCCGACTCGTTGCCCGGCAACGAGGTAACCTGAACGAGCCGTTCGTGGATACGTTCGAAGTCGATCTCGATCGGCTCGGGCTCGTCACTATCGCCGTCGTCCTCGCCGTCCTCTTCTTCTCCGTCTTGTTCCTCCCAATCCTGTTGCGTCTTCTGCCAATCCTCGTGGCGGAGCCAGACGAACCAAATATCGGCGTCGCCGTTGTTGCGTGCCGAGATGAAGCCGAGCTTGCTGCCGTCCTTGCTCCAGACCGGAGAGTAATCACCCTTTGGATGCTTGGTGAAATTCACCGGCTCGCCGGAGTCATCCGCAGCGTGTATGTAGATCTCGGTATTGAAATCCAGGTCGTCCAGCGAGTAGGCCAACCAGCGGCCGTCTGGGCTCCACGACACGCCGCCCGGGGTATCCCAACCATCAAGCAAAACGCGTTCGCCGCCCAGGCGCCCGCCCTCTATCTCAGCGACCACCAGCTCTCCACGTCCGCGGCCGAAGGCGAGCTTCGAATAGTCCGGAGACAGCGAGTAGAGCCGCTCATCCTCCTCGGAGTCAGTGAGCCGGACGGCGCGGTGTTTCAAGCTCCGAAACAGATTCGACTCATCCGGGTCGGCCGATTCCAGCATGTAGAGATCGAACTGCCCCTCTCGATCCGACGCGAATATGAGCGTCGAATCGCTGGTCCACATCGCATCCAGGTCGCGATACGGGTGGCTGGTGAGCCTCACGGTGCGGTTCTTCTCGCTGTCGTTCTCCGTCACGAACAATTCACCACGCACGACAAACGCAATCAGCTTCCCATCCGGCGATATATCAAAGCTGCTCGCCTGATTCGTGAAAGTGCGGCGCTCCACCGGGTCGAAACGATCGTCGGCGGGGACGTCGATCCCTAGAAGCGCGGGAGCACCGCCACCACGCATTACGTACAGATCGGTTTGTCTCTCGAGAACGAGCGTCGCGCCGTCGGCGCTGACTCCGAACGTACGCACACCGTCCCCAGTGAAGCTCGTAACCTGCTCGGCACTTCCCGAAGCGTCCCCATTGTCGTCTATGCCTCGGCGATACACGTTGTAGGTTCCGTCTCGCTCGCTGACGAACAAAAGCGTCCGCGAGCCCACCCACTCCGGCCGAAAGTCATTTCCGTCGTAGTTCGTGAATCGCGTGTAACGGTTGGCCTGTGTGTCGTAGACCCAGATGTCCTTGTTCGCAGGACCGACGTATCCTTTTCGGAACTCTCCATTCGTCCGAAATACGAACGCGATGAAGCGACCGTCCGGCGACATGCGTGGCGTGAAACCCAGCCCATTCAGCAAGCGGTTCGGCGTGCCGCCGGCAACTGATACCTCGTAGATCTCGGGCTCGCGTTCAACCTGCGCGTACGTTCGCCGCGTTTGAAACAACAGGCGATCGTCCGGCGTCCAGCCGCCAAGTACGTCAGCCGCCGAATGGAACGTGAGGCGCGTCACCCCGCTGCCCGTCGCATCCATAACGAATATGTCGTCCGAGCCGTAGCGATCGCTGACGAAAGCGATTCGTCCGCCGTCGGGGCTCCAACGCGGATAGCTCTCATAGGCCTCGTGGATCGTCAGCCGGGTCGCCCGACCGCCATCCACCGGCACCGTCCAGATGTCGCCCTGGTAGGAGAATGCCACGATTCTTCCATCGGGGCTTACGGACGGAAAACGGGCAAAGGGGCGCTCTTCCTGGGCCGTCGCCGAAGATGAGGCAAACGCGAGCAGTGCAATCACAAATATGGGTCGTATGCGCATGGTCGGTTCATCCATCATTTGGTGAGTTCCTGGATGATGATTGGCAGCGAGTGACTGTACGGCGGTAGCCCGACCGGTGTCAACGGCGAAATATAATGCTCAACACCTAACAACTAACGCTCAATCATCACTTGGACATTGAGCGTTAGGTGTTAGGTGTTGAGTATTGAGTTAACCGGTCAGCGCCCGATCGAAATCAGCGATGATATCTTCAGGATCCTCGAGCCCGATCGACACCCGAATCAGGTTCTCAGAGATGCCCGCCGCGGCGCGCTGCTCAGGTGTGAGCCGTGCATGGATCATCGAAGCAGCATGTACGGCCAGCGTCTCCGTTCCACCGAGACTGACCGCCCGACGCGCCAGCTCCATACGAGCGGCAAAATCACGGGCCGCATCGAATCCGCCCGCCAGCTCGAACACCACCATTCCGCCGAAGCCATCCATCTGCTTCTTGGCTTGCTCGTGCTGCGGGTGTGATGCGAGGCCCGGGTAGTACACGCGCTCGACCGCGGCATGGCCCTCGAGGAACTCGGCCATCGCCACAGCATTCGCGTTGTGGCGAGCAACTCGGAACGGGAGCGTCTGAAGTCCGCGACCCAGAAGCCAGGACTCGAACGGATGCGAGATGCCGCCATGAATGATATGCCCGAACCAGAGCTGCTCGATTAGCTCGTTGCTTCCCACAACGAAACCCGCCGTGATGTCGCTGTGACCGCCCAGGTACTTGGTTGCACTGTGGACGACCAAGTCGATCCCGTGTTCGAGAGGCCGCTGGTTGATCGGCGTGGCGAAAGTGTTGTCCAGGCACGTCAGGATGCCACGCTCCCGGGCGATCCCGGCGACGCCTGCAATGTCGGTAACGGTAAGCGTTGGGTTGGTCGGCGTCTCCAAATAGATGAGGCGCGTGTTCGGACGGATCGCGTCGGCGAAAGCGTTCAGATCCGTCTGGTCCACCATGGTGACTTCGATCCCGTAGCGAGGCAACCAGACCTCCAACGCCTTCATCGTCCCCACGTAGTGGCATGTCTGAGCAACCAGGTGGTCCCCGTTCTTCAAAAGCCCGAGATAAACCAACATGATCGCGGCCATACCGGACGCAGTCACCAGAGCCGCATCTCCACCCTCGAGGACAGCTATCGCTTCCTGGACAGCGCTGAAGTTGGGATTCCCATAACGGGTATAGAACGTCTCCGGCTGGGTAGCCGTTGCTGCGCCCGCTACCTCCTCAGGCTTGCCGAATTCGAAGGTGGACGTTTGCCATATGGGGGCGGCTACGGATGCTCCGCCACCGGGACCGACCGCCATGCCGCCACCGGTTGCCGCGTGGATTACACGAGTCGCGATTCCCCAATCAGTCTCCGACTTGCCCTTGGCCATATCCTCATCTCCCGTTGCTGGTCGTCAGCTTACCGCGACCCTCCAGTATCAGCAGCGACTGGCGAACCGTTTCCCTCGTGGCCACTGTCAACGCAGCCAGGTTGATATTCTCAGATGTCAGAAGCTCCTCCAGCGACTCGCGCATCACTGCCAAACGCGGGCCATGCGCGGTTCGAAGCTCATTGACTTGCTCGTCTACAGTGGCGCCTTTGCGGCTCTTTCTTATCACCGCTAGCGTCAGGTTGCGCCGCGCCTGACCGAGATCCTGAATCAGTCCCTGAGCCGCTCTTTGTTCCCATTCGTCTTCGCCAGGTGTCATCTTCAGTAGTTCGAGCAACAGCGCGAAATCGATCTCATCGGCGAGCGCGAAGTAGACGCGGCCGACATCGGCGACGGAACGCTTCACATCCGTGGAGATTCGAACCACTTCCATGAGATCCTCAAGGAACTGGAGCGCCGCCACCCGGATCGCGACCTCCTCCGAGACGCCTCCGCTCTTTAGCTCCGCCAGCGTCTCCTCGAACGCCGCCTGCTGGGAGCCCTGAACGATCGACGGCAGAATGTCGCACAGCTCGGCGACTGGCCGCTGGAACTTCTCGATGACCCCACCGACTTCCACGTCCTCGGGTAGGTTCTCAACTGCCCAGCGGACCGTTCGATCGAGTACACCATCCAGCGCCAGCAACCAGCGGTATTCCTGCTCAGCCGGCAACCGATCTCTGGCCTGCTCGATACGCTCGAGAAGTTCAGTCGCGCCCATGATCTCCGCGGCGACGTACCAGCCACGCGCCACGGCAGCCGGCGACGCCCCGGTGTCACGGGAGACGCGCGGAATGAACGTGCTGCCCATCAGGTCGATGAACCTGTTCGTCAGCACGGTCGCGATGATCTCTCGAGCCAGCCGATGCGTCTTCAGGTCATCTTCTGTCACGCGCCCGGCGATCTCGGCCGGGAAGTAGCGATGCAGACAACGCAGCAGTGCCGGGTCATCGGGCAAGCTCGACGCGATGACCTCCCGCTTCAGGTTCATCTTGCTATAGGCGAGCAGGACCGCGAGCTCCGGACGTGTGAGTGACTTGCCCGCCTCTTTACGCGTCTGCAAGCGGCCCCAACCTGGGATGTACTCGAGGGCACGGCGTAGACCTGCGTTCTCCTCCAAGAAATACGACGCATCTCTAAAATCTGCTAAGCGCTCGCGTGCCCGTAGCTGCTCCAGGCTGAGTGCGCGCGCCTGCGATCTGTTGTTGGCCAGAACCCTCTCGGCAACATCGCCCTTCACTTCGACCAACAGGTCGTTTCGTTGATCTTCGGTCAGCTGGTTGCGCGTCATCAGTCGCTGCAAAAGGATCTTCAGATTGACTTCGCGGTCCGACATATCAACACCACCCGAATTGTCGATGGCGTCGGTGTTGACGTGACCACCATCCAATCCGTACTCGATCCGCGCGGGCTGGGTCAGACCCAGGTTCCCGCCCTCCCCGACCACCTTGACTCGGAGTTCGCTGGAGTCGATACGGACGGCGTCGTTGCCCGAGTCACCCACGTCAGCATCCCTCTCGTCGGGAGCTTTGACATAGGTGCCGATCCCTCCATTCCATAGCAGGTCGGCCGGTGCTCGGAGAATTGCTTTGATGAGCGTCTGACCGTTCACCACAGGTTCGTCTATGTCGAATAGCTGGCGCGCCTCGTCCGACAGGCGTATCTCCTTCGCACCGCGCGAGAAGATGCCACCGCCCGGACTGAGGAGGGAGCGATCGTAGTCTTCCCAACTGGAGCTGGGCAGCTGAAAGAGCCGCTCCCTTTCCGCATACGATTTCTCGACATCGGGGTCGGGGTCGATGAAGATGTGCCGGTGGTCGAAGGCGGCGAGCAGTTTGATCGTCCGGCTGAGCAGCATCCCGTTCCCGAACACGTCGCCGCTCATATCACCTATACCGACGACGGTTACAGTATCGACGTTGGGATCAATACCCATTTCGCGGAAGTGGTGACGGACGCACTCCCACGCCCCCCGCGCGGTGATCTTCTCCTTCTTGTGGTCGTAGCCCTGGGAACCGCCCGAAGCGAACGCATCGCCCAGCCAGAACTCGTTGTCGCCGGCGATGCCATTGGCGACGTCCGAGTAACGGGCCGTCCCCTTGTCGGCTGCCACGACGAGGTACGGGTCCTCATCATCATAGATGACGGTGTCGGGTGGATGTACGACTTTGCCCTTCACCACGTTGTCCGTAACGTCGAGCAGGCCGCCGATGAACCCTTCGTACGACTGGCGCACCGCCCTTTCCATCTGCGACCGATCCGCCGGTGGCTTTCGCACGTAGAAGGCGCCCTTCGCTCCACTCGGCACGATCACCGTGTTCTTTACCTGCTGCGTCTTCACCAGACCGAGGACCTCGGTGCGGAAATCGTCCGGCCGCTCGCTCCATCGCAGACCACCGCGCGCCACAGGACCGAAACGGAGATGCAGGCCCGACGTACGTGGGCCGTGAACGAACATCTCACGAGCCGGGCGTGGATCTGGCATTTGCTGAATAGCCGCACAGTCGAACTTGAAGGTGGTCCGTGGCCACTTGAGGTCACGCCCGATGTTGCGGAAGTAACTCGTTCTGACCGTAGCGTCGATCAGGTTTTGCAGGCGCTGCAGCGTCAGGTCGTCGAGTATCGAGTCGACAGCCTGCAAGCATTCACGAAACCGACCAACACACGATTCGAGCTCAACAGCGCGATCGCCTTCCAGGCCCGGGTCAAACTTGGTGCGGAATACGTCGATCAGCTGCCGAGCACACTCCGGGTGGTTTGCGAGCGCGTCAGGGGCCGCACGACGACTGGTCACCGCACCCACCTGAAACGCGTAAGCCGAGTACGCACGCAGTACCGAGACCTCTTGCCAGGACAGACCTCCCGTTATGACCAGTTCGTTGAATTGGTCGTTGTCGGTCCGCATCGTGGCGATCGCGCACAGGGTAGCGGTCATACGTTCACCGATCGCTGCGCGATCGAGACGCCTGGAGTCCGGCCCCTGAACCACGAACTTGTGAATGGTGGCCGCACTTTCTTCGGACCCGACATCCATGGCGTCGGCCTCGATAACTCTTAACCCCAGGTTTTCTAGCACCGGCATGGCGTCGGCCAGGATCATCGAGCCACGTTTGACGAACAGTCGCAGCGAGGTGGCCTCCAGGCCGCCATTCTGGTGGTCCTCGAGTGCAACCTGCATCACTCCGCTTTGCTGCAGCGCGTCGAGCCGGGCGATGTCCTCGACCGCAGTCTGGACATCCACTGTGGCGACATACGCGGGTGAGAAGGAGTCGAAGTAGGCTCGCTGCAGTCGGTGAGCGGCTTCAGCCTCATATCGCTCATCTAGTGCGTCGGCGAGGCGCTGCTTCCAGGTTCGAACGATGGAGCCGGCCAACGCTCGCAGCGAATCGACGTCGGCGGAATCGACACGCTCCGGCGGCGCCGAAATGTAGAAATGGAGTCGCGCCGCGTCGCTGGCGCCGATCGCCAGATGGTCATCGAGAATGGTTCCGCCCATGGCCCGCGACAACTCCGTGCGAAGACGGCCCCTTACTTCGTCGGTGTAGTTTCGCTTCGGGAGAATCACCATCACGTTCACGCCCCTGCCCAACGCTTCCGGCGTAAGGACGACACGCACGTCACCGGTTCCCTCCGTGGCCATCGCCGCGGATATCTGTCGACTCAGGTCCTCCGCACTGAGCAGAAAGAGTTCCTCGAGCGGCATCTCGTTGAACAGCGCGAGGATCATTTTGTAGTCGTGAGCGCCCTCCGGCACGTTGGCCATAGCCAGTACATCGCGGAGCTTCTCCCTCAGGATCGGGATGCTGCCCTTAGGCTCCGAATAGGCCTGCCATGTGAACAGACCAAGGAAGCGACGCTCACCGACGACCTCACCCTGCTCGTTGTGCTTCTTCAGGCCCACGTAGTCCATCCTGGCGCGACGATGAACGCGAGACTCCGAGTTCGTCTTGGATACGACGAGCAACGGACCATGCAACACGCGAGCGCGGAGGTCGGCCGGCAGATCCTCTACGGGCCTCGGCTCCCAAACCCCTGAATCCGATTCCCGTCGAAGAATCCCGAGCCCCGATCCACGGCTAACTGTTACAGAGGTACGCCCATCCTCCTGCTGGGTGAAATCGTACTCCCGGTAGCCCAGATAAACGAAGTTGTTGTTCTTCAGCCACTCGAGAAACGCGACAGCTTCCTCGAACTCGGCAGCTCTACTTGGATTGATCTCGGCTTCGCTGTGGAGAGCTGCTATGACAACTTCCGTCTTCTCCAGCATCGCCTCGAAATCGCTGGTGGCGAGCCGCAGCTCCTCCATGGAGGCCCGGATCTCCGCTTCCAGCGCCTCGACTATCGCCTTATCCAGATGCCCTTCGAACTCACAGTACATCGTCGACGTCCGCTCGCCTTCGCTCCTCCACTCATGCACATCGGTGATCGCGTCGCTTTTATCGCGCTCAACGACCACGACCGGGTGCAACTGGTGGCGAATCTCGAACCCCTTCGAGGTCAGGAGCTGGCGCACTGTATCGACGATGAACGGCCGGTCTCTTACAACCATTTCGACGCTGCCCCAGTGACCGTAGTCCGGGCGCTGATATACCCGCACGCCCAGTTCATCGGGTGGCGTGCGCTGGAGCATGTCGAACATCGACGTGACGATCTCCTCGACCTCGCCTTCGCGCCGATCGGCGAAGAAGTCGGGGACCGCTCGACTGAGCAGCTCTTCTGCATACGACTTGAGCGCCGGTCCCTGGCCGAGATCAGCGCTCGCTTGAATGGCGTCGACGATCGCCCCAATCGGAGGCGATTCAGATTCGACTCTCACCTTCGTCTTCATCACCGTTACGCTCTATCCGCTGGGCTGACCTTGTGATCAGTCCCGAGTTCTGTTCGGTCAATGAGCTCGCCGCACCGATCTGGCGCGACCCGATAGCCGGCCACAATATATTCAGGTTCGCGGCAACTTCCAGAAAACACGAGAATTGCCGCAACTCCCGGGCCAGCGGCCCCTTACCGCCGCGGGCCCGGAGACCCGCTTGGAGCCTCCCCTGCCGCCGAGCCTGGGTTTCCATACCGAACATCATCGTCACCGTGCCGCATAACCGGCGGCCCGCACCGGATGCCGATTTGGATACTCGTGACGGCCCTACAGAGCTGAGCGAACAGGCGACAGACGAAGCCCGGCGCCGGGATTTGCACCCCTTCCAGCCGGGCTGGTGGATCAGAGGGGCTCATCTGCAGACAATCTGGAACCGATTGCTGCGGCCCCAGATCGAGGTGCCGACGACGCGGGCCCGTTGGACCACCCCAGACGGGGACTTCCTGGACCTCGATTTCGCGGACGGCCCGGTCGCATCGCCACAGCTCCTCGTCATTCACGGCCTCGAGGGCTCCTCCGAGCGAAGATACGTGCGCGGGCTGCTAGCGCGGGCATTGGAGCTGGGGTGGCGTGGCGTCGCCATGAATTTCCGAGGCTGTAGCGGCCAGCTCAACCGGGCGCAACGGCTGTACCATTCAGGCGAGACGAGCGACCTCGGCTGGGTCATCAGCGAACTGGCCAAACGTGACCCGGGCGCGCCCATACTCCCGGTCGGTGTCTCGCTAGGCGGGAACGTTCTCCTCAAATGGCTCGGAGAAGAGGGAACGCGCGCGGTGGATGAGCTACGGGCCGCCGTCGCGATATCCGTCCCCTACGATCTGGAGGCGTCAGCTCAGAAGATGTCACGCGGCCTTGGTCGTCTCTATACCCGATTCTTCCTCAAGACACTGAAGCCGAAGGTTCTGGCAAAAGCGGAGCAGTTTCCCGGAACGCTAGACGCTGAGGCTATTGAACGAGCTCGAACCTGGCGCCAGTACGACGATGTCGCGACGGCGCCCCTCCATGGGTTCGAGGACGCGGTGGACTACTGGCAGAAATCCAGTTCCCAACATTATCTGGATCAGATACGTCGACCAACGCTGCTGATCAGCGCCGTCGATGATCCCTTCATCCCTGAATCGAGTCTGCCGCGGAAGATAGTGGATAGGTCGGAATGGCTTCACGCGGAATTCACGCCCCGTGGTGGCCACGCGGGGTTCGTGGCCGGCCCGCTACCCTGGCGACCGTCGTACTGGGCTGAGGAGCGCGCGATGGATTTCCTGGCCGGGTACGCGCCAACGATCAGGCCGCCGCTGAGCAAGCCGACCGCTGCACCCGATACCGTGTCGGAGTGATCTAACCGGAAGACTCGATGAAGATGCGGGAGTTGGGGCCCGCAAACTCGAAGACCACCGTTACCCAACCCGCGATCGGCGAATCGCCTCGGTAACCGGGCCAAAACGTTACTTCATCGATCAGTCTCTGTGCTGCGGACCGCGCCTCGTCGTTCGTCGCCGCTGGAGCGCGAGTCTGCCTGATCCACCCTTCTGGGCCGACATGAACACGGAGACTGCAACGACCGCGTACGTCACCGTACTCGTTGACGATCATTCTTGCTACTACATCCGCGTTGCGCAGCCGCGGCGGATAGCTGACTCGTTCAACCAGGTCGAACGTCACGGGCACGCTCACCAACGCTGGCACAGGCTCGCCGTTGTAACGGGCCGGCTCGAAGCGCATCTGCTCGCCGATCCACACCGCCGCATTGTCCAGATCGATACTCCCCGAGCCCTGAGAAACGCGGACGTCCTGCACGTAGCCCAGCTCGTCCACCCGAACCAGCAGGATCACCT
Organism: Gemmatimonadota bacterium; assembly: GCA_039586795.1. GTDB lineage: Bacteria > Gemmatimonadota > Gemmatimonadetes > Palauibacterales > KS3-K002 > Kutchimonas. The sequence goes on along the minus strand of JBDHJS010000032.1, from coordinate 32,065 downwards.
GAGCTTCGACGCCGGCGCCCACCGATCGCATGGCGCGCGTAATCTCATCGCGATTGATCAGTACTGGAGCAATATCGTAGGCGGGCTCTTCCTGCACGGGCCTGCAGGACAAGAGCGTTACGACCGCCGCGGTCGCCACCACAAACCGGTTTGGTGTGAGCCGCGTAATCATGCCAGAACCTCCTGAAATCCGTTCGGGCGCCCCAGTACATCTTCACGCCGGGGCGCCCGGAACGCAAGCATCTGATCAGCTACTGATTCCGCCGTGATGTCGGTACGTCGAACAGAAGATTGCCGCCCTCCGTCGGTGCAATGATGACGGTACCTTCGTCCTGGCCCACTATCTGGAGCGTTTGCATGTAGTAGTACGACAGGTACTCCGAAGTCAGGCTTGCGCCGATGATTTGCTGCGCGTCGCGGATGCCCAAGGCTTCCTGCCGCTTCTGTTCGGCCTGCTCCATCACGATCTCAGTCTGGAACTTCTGCGACTGTACCTCTTGCTCGCGCTGCAGCTTGAGCTCGATCGCTTGCCGGACGGTCGCCGGCGGTTGGATCTCGCGCACGAAGAACCGCACAACCTGGATTCCCTTAGGACCGAGCTCCTCGTCCATCAGCTCCTCCACCCGCGCCGCAATCCCAAGACGCTCGGTCGACAGGATCTGTGTGCCGGTTAGCTCGGCGATGGCGTCACGCAGCGCGGTGCGGTAAGAGGTGTAGACGTAATTGTTCACGGCCCGCATATCGCCTACCACCAGGAAGAGATCGACGACCTTATCGGGCAAAACGCGGTAGCGATAGGAAGCATCGATGCTGATCGTCAGCTGGTCAGCGGTCAGCGCCTCCGCTTTCTCGCTCTGAGAACCACTCGGCCACTGAATCTCGCGCGTGTCGTACTTCGAGTACTGCTTCCAGAAGAAGGCCGGCGCCGCGAAGTACAAGCCCTGCCCGTTCGACTGATCCGCAACGTTGCCGGTGATGGGGTTCTTGAGAACCGCGACTTCGTAGTCGGTAACGGTGGTGCACGAGAATGGCAACGTAACGGCAACCAACATGACGGCCGCTGCCGGAACCAGCATCAGCGCTTTGCCTAGCGTCGGACGTTGCATGTTTCGAAACTCGCGCGGGATAATCGGGTCGGCCATGATATCACCTCTCTAGTTGCTGGTGGTTTTCAGATCGTTCGCTCTCTTCTCTTTCTCGCGATGAATCGCATAGCCGAGGAGCACCAGGAATCCGCCCCATACGAAACCGCACGTGAGCGTCATGGCTACGATCGCTGATGTGTTCACAGAATATCCTCTCTAGCGAAGAGCGTCCGCTACTTGTTTAGAGGCTCGAACCGCGCCGTGAAGTGTCTGAGGAACGGCGCCTCGTAGGTCGTCCTGTACCCGCTGATCTCTTCGCGCCGCTTCCAGACCTCAAGAATCGCTTCCACGGCATAATCGACATGACTCTGCGTGTACACGCGGCGCGGGATCGCCAACCGCAGCAGCTCCTTGTCCGCCGGTAAGCTGGCACCTGTCTCCGGGTCTTTGTGCCCAAACATCAGACTACCGATCTCCACCCCGCGGATTCCCGCCTCGACATAGAATTCCACGGCCAGTGCGATTCCCGGATACTCGAGAGGTTTGATATTGGGCAAGAAGGCAGCAGCATCGACATAGATCGCGTGTCCGCCGGGAGGTTGTACGATTGGCACACCTTCCGCCGAGATATGCCTGCCAAGATAATCCGTCGACGCGATCCTGTACTGCAGGTAATCTTCGTGCACCACCTCGTCGAGCCCAACGGCAATTGCGTCCAGGTCCCGGCCGGCCAGCCCCCCGTACGTCGGGTACCCTTCCGTAAGAATGAGCAAATCCTTCTCTTGTCTCGCCAATTCCGCGTCGTTGGTCGCCAGGAATCCACCGATATTGGCCAGACCATCCTTTTTCGCCGACATCGTGCAGCCATCCGCCTGTGACATCAGTTCGTGGGCGATCTCGGCGACCGATCGATCGGCATAACCGTCTTCACGGAGTTTAATGAAGTAGGCGTTCTCGGCGAAGCGGCAAGCGTCGATATAAAGCGGTATCCCGAAAGAGCGGCAGACTTCGGACACGGCTTTCACGTTCGCCATAGATACCGGCTGGCCGCCGCCCGAATTGTTCGTGATGGTCAGCATGACAAGTGGGATCTTCGCGGGACCTTCTTTCTCGAGCAGGTCCTTTAGGGCGTCCACATCCATGTTACCCTTGAACGGATGCGCTTCCGCCACTTCACGCGATTCGACGCACGGGAGGTCCAACGCGACCGCACCCCTATACTCGACGTTGGCACGCGTCGTATCAAAATGCGTGTTGTTAGGGACGATCTGCCCGGGCCCACATGTCACGTTGAAGAGGATGCGTTCCGCGGCTCGCCCTTGATGCGTCGGTATGATGTGCTCGAATGGAAAGCAGCGACGAACCGCTTCTTCGAAACGGTAGTACGACGGACTGCCCGCATAGGACTCGTCGCCACGCATCACCGCAGCCCACTGGCTGGAACTCATCGCCCCGGTGCCGCTGTCGGTCAACAGGTCGATAAGAACGTCTTCTGCCCTCAGGAGAAACACGTTGTAGTGCGCAGCACGAATCTTCGCCTCGCGCTCCTCGCGGGTCGTCATTCGGATCGGCTCGACCGCTTTGATCCTGAAGGGTTCAATGATCGTCCTGATACTCATCTTTCACACGGCCTTCTTCTAACCGTTTTCGTCGCCGGCGAGGCCTAGTTCGCCCTGGATTTCGCCCATCGCATCGATCACCAGCTGCACGTGCTCGGAAAAATCGACTCCCAAGCCCTCTGCGCCCTTCTGCAAGTCCTCACGGTCCACACCGCGCGCAAAGCTCGGATCCTTCAGCTTCTTCTTCACGGACTTCACCTTGAGACCGGCAAGTCCGGTGGGGCGAACCAATGCGCAGGCGGTGAGAAACCCCGTGAGCTCGTCGACAGCGAACAACGTCTTCGCCATGAGGGTCTCGCGGGCTACGCCGGTGTAATCGCAATGCCCGAGAATAGCCTCCAGCATGACCTCGGGATAGCCGGCTTCCCTCATGATCCGGACGCCGTTGCTGGGGTGCTCGTCGTCCGGCTTGCGGTCGTCATTCGGCCAGCGCTCGTAGTCGAAATCGTGCAGCAGGCCCGTGATGCCCCACAGCTCTTCGTCCTCGCCGAACTTGCTGGCGTAAGCGCGCATCGCCGCCTCGACGGCGTACATGTGGCGCCGCAGGTTCTCATTCTGGGTGTATTCGTGCATCAGCGCGAGGGCTTCGTCGCGTTTCAGCTCCATCTCGTCACTCCTGTACATATCGTTACACGTCGAGACTTCCGCTTATTCACATTTAGTTCTCAGAATTGGCCGGCGCTCGGGCAGAGATCTTCCACCGGGCACTCGTCGCATTTCGGCTTCCGCGCCAGACACGTATAGCGACCATGCAGGACCATGCGGAGGCCAAAACGATTCCACTCCTCTTGGGGAACCAGCTCCATGAGATCGCGCTCGATCTTCACTGGATCGTCCTGCCCGGTCAGATCCAGCCGATTCGACAGGCGCTTGACGTGCGTATCGACGACGACGCCTTCGTTGATCCCGAACCCGGATCCCAGGATGACGTTGGCCGTTTTGCGCCCAATTCCCGCAAGCTTCACGAGCGCGTCCATAGTATCAGGTACGACGCCGTCATGCACATCGACCAGTGCTTGAGCAAGAGAGATGATCGACTTCGTCTTATTCCGAAAGAAGCCGGTTGATCGGATCTCTTCCTGGAGGACCTCGGGATCGGCGTTCGCGTAGTCTTCTGCGGTACGGTACTTCTTGAAAAGCGTGGCGGTCACCTCGTTGACTCGCGCGTCGGTGCACTGGGCGCTGAGAATCGTGGCCACGGCCAGCTCAAGCGGCGTCTCGAAATCGAGCTCGATGCGCGCCGGGTAGGCTTCAGAGAGTCGCCCGACGATACGCAGGGCACGATCGCGTTTCGCCGACTCCGATTCTCTTCGCTTCCCCGGTGTACCCTTTTTCCGTTTCTTACCGGCGGTCAAGGTCTCTAAATCTCTCCCTGAATGCGATGGCTTTGACAGCGACTAGTGAAGTTGCTGATAGCGATCGAGCCACTGCGCCACGTCCGCCCGGGTTATGACTCCCTCGAGGTGTCCTCGATCGATCACCAGTGCGCGCCCCACTCCTTCACGCTCGAGCTTGGTCAACACTTCGGCCAACGAATCGCCGGGACGCACCCTGACGGCGTCACACACCGGCATCATCACCTCTGTGACCTCTGTCGTTGGCCACAGATCTCGCTCGATGTCTTTCACCTGGGCCAGTGTGATTATTCCAAGCGTCATGCCATCTTCACCTTCAACCGGGAACGCGTTGTATCGCCGCTTCAGAAAGTAGTTGTCAACCAGATCCCTCAGTGTGAGGTCAGGGGCCACTGTCTCCGGGCTACGACTCATCGCCTCGCTAACCTGTACGCCTTCCAGAATCCGTCGCATCAACAGCTGCCGGTACCCCGCCTCCGCCGCCTGCGTCAGGAACAAACCGATAAACACCAACCACATGCCGGCGAGGATGAAGCCGCGGAACATGTTCAAGGCACCGAAGCCGATCATCAGCAGCCCAAACGCCCTTCCGCTGTAGGCGGCCCAACGCGTCGCTCTTCTTAGGTCTTTCGATACATGCCAGACGATGGACCGAAACAGTCGTCCCCCATCGAGGGGAAACCCCGGGATTAGGTTAAGAACGGCGAGAATCAGATTGACGAACGCCAGGTAGTCCGCGACCCCGGTAACCGCCACCGAGGCTCCAAGCGCTTGGCCAACCCTGGCAACTCCATAGAAGGCCGCCGCAAGCGCGCCGCTGGTCAGCGGCCCGACGGCGGTGATCATGAACTCGTCTCTGGGGCTTCCAGCGTCCGAGCGAATCCGTTGCATGCCGCCGAAGACGAATAGCGTGATGCCCTCTACAGGAATGCGTCGCGCCCGAGCGACCGCAGAGTGAGCCAGCTCGTGAAGAAGCACGGACCCAAAGAAGAGCACCGCTCCAGACCACGCCATGATGACGTATTCCAGAGCCGACAAGCCTGGCATGATTCGGGGAAACTCTGACTTGGCAAACGTCCAGAGGATTAGAAAGAAGACGACAAACCAGGATAGATCGAGGCGGACTTCGAAACCGAAGAAGGAGCAGATTCGGATTCCGTTCATTCGCGACTCCGTTCGACGAGACGCACGATGTGATGATCCAGGTTCGTCAATCCACCGTTGCTCTCTGACGTCGCCTCAATATCGACGCGGACCGACTCCGCGGCCTCGGGATAACTTTCGACGTACCATAGAACACGCAGCGCTAGCAACAGAGCTTCCAGGGGACGCTGCAGAGAATATAGCCCGGCCAGATCGGCGCCCGGGATGTCAGAGCGGAAGGCCCCCGGCTCGTCCGTGTCAGTGGCATCGCTCACCTGCGCTTCGATCCCGGACACGCTGAAGCCCGGCCGATCCAGGCGCATCCCCAAGACAAGCAGGATGGAGACGGCCTGGCCCTCCTCGATCCTCAGGAACAGCCCCTCAACCGGCTCCGGAATATCCCCCTCTGTCACGGCCGCCCACAACAGATTCTGGGGAAGCTCCAGGTACAGACTCGCGTGAGGCGGTGTCGGCGTCCAGGCCGACAGCTCCGGCGGGTTATCGATCAGATCACGAACTGCACCGTCCTCGAGGGCATACAGGGGGCAGCCAGCTTTCCAGAAATGGTAGCAATGGAAGATCAGGTCGAGTGAGCGGTCAAACGCTGCGGCGTCAGCATCATCCGGCACCAACTGTTGAACCAGCGCCGCAACGCTCTCAAGCCGTGCGAACACATCGCGCTGCTTCGCGCCACCCACCGTCTCTTCCGAGATCGAGGCGAAGTGTTGATCGGCCAGGCCACCGGCAAAAACCATCTCGTAGGGCGTCGACCGCCCTGTGCTCGCGTCTCGTGTCATCGGCAGAGGTGATTGCCGTCGCAGCTACCTCGCGGTCGCTAGGCCTCTTCCTCCAGCGCCGGCTGTTCGGTCACGCCGGAGCGTTTGGCCAGCCACGGATTCAGCAACAAGAACGCGATCAGTACTATTCCAAATTGGAGCAGCACCGTGCCGATGCTGAAGTCGCTTACAGGATCCAGCGCCTTCCTCCAGCCATCGGCCCCCGCCTGATAGAACCACCAGACCATCAGCGCTACTGACTCGATGAGAACGAGAACGATCGCCCACTCCCACCAGCGGCCCACCTTGATGTCCGAGCCCGCCTGGTTAACGAACTGCATGCGGAACTTGCGAACACCAAACTTCAGGACCGCGAAAGCGAAGAAGAAGCCGGAGAGCATCAGCCCGACACTCCACACGAAGTCCTGGTTATGGAAGAAGCCGATGGAGAGCGCGGCGGGTGCACCGGCGAGGAAACCCACGCCTCCGACCCACCAGATAGCTCGGCTCCGCTGGATACCGGCATCGACCAGCACACGGGTCGCCAGTTCGATCATCGATATGAGGCTCGTCCACGCGGCAAACACCAGCGCGAGGAAGAAGAAAGCCATGAAGAAGCGACCCGCCGGCATCTGCGCGAACAGCTGTGGCATCCAGATGAAGGTCAGCCCCTCGTTCCCCTGTCCCATGATATGCGTGGCGATGTCCGGCTGCAGAGCGAAGGCCGTGCACAACACCATGATACCTGCCAGCAGCGACATCGAGTTGTTGCCAAAGCCGAGGGCGAAGGCGTTCAGCGTCGTGTCCTCATTCCGACGCATGTAGATGGCGTAGGTCAGTATAAGGCCCCATCCGGCGCCGGTGTCCCAAGCATTCTGGGTCAGCGCCTCCAGCCACACCCTGTAGTCCGCCAGCTGAGCCCAATTAGGTGTGAAGAGGAAGTTCAGGCCGGCCGCCGCACCCGGCAGCGTTATCGCACGCACTGCGAGCACAACGACGAGCACGACGAGGCTGGGGATGAGTATTCTGGCTACCTTCTCGATCCCCCTAACGCCGCGCGCGACGACGATGAGACCCAGGCCCATCGCGATGGCGTGGGTCAGCAAAGCACCAGCCGAGCTATTGAAGCCGTTCCAGAACGCCTCCGGCGTTGCGCCGGGGATCTCGCCCGTAATCGCGGCAGCAAAGTGTCGAATACACCACCCCATGACGACGCTGTAGTAGAACATGATCGCCGTCGCACACCAGCCGACCCAGGTACCCATCCAGGCGAACTTCTTTCCAATCAGCTTGCCGAACGCGCCTACGGTACCCGAACGAGTCGCTTTTCCGATGGCGAACTCGACGATGATCAGCGGAATGGACCACAAGAGCAGGAACACCACCCAAGCGACGAGGAAGCTGCCGCCTCCATTGGAAGCAACGATCCGTGGGAAACGCCAGATATTGCCGGTCCCCACCGCCATGCCGAGCATGGCTAACATCATTCCCCAACGGCTCGTGAAGACTTCGGAACGTGAAGCCAATCTCAGGTCCTCAAGCAGTTTCGGTGCGCTGCCCCTGGGCACGACCCCCTACTGCGGTCGCCAACCAGTCCAGCACGACCTCATTGAACTCTTCGGCATGAGAGATAAGCGATAGATGGCCACCGTACGGGATCTCGTGATAGGTCGCGTTCGGTATCAGATCGGCGATCTCACGCTGCCACGCATTTGGAGTGTAGGTGTCGGAAGCGCCGGCGATGATGAGCGCCGGCTGATCGACGCCGGGGAGGTCCGGACGAAGGTCACGGTCTTTGAACGTATCCAGTCGAACACCGCCCTCCGACATCGGAACGCGGACGGGCACTTCCAGTTCGTAGTCGATGATGCGATCGTTCCCGGGTGAAGGGTCGTATACCCAGACCCCCCACTTACCCCAGATCTCTGACATCCTCCGCATCACCGGTACCGGTAGGTAGCGAGAGGTCCAACGCGCTACTGGAATGAGCAGCGTGCGATTGAGGCCGACGTGAGACAGGTCCAGCTTGGCCAACGTGTTGGTGAGCACCAATGCGTCAACGCGATCAGGGTATAGCGTCGCGCAACGCATGCAGATCGGCCCACCGAAGGAAAGACCGAGCAGTGTCGCCGACCGTACCCCCAGCGCATCCAGAACCGTAGCCACATCAGTCGCAAACTGATCGAAGTCCCGCGCCACGCCGTCGAAGTCCACCCTCAGATTCGGCGCGATGACCCTGTGAGTCCGGGCGAAGACGGGGATCTGATGACGAAAGACCTGGCTGTCGCCGTTCAGTCCCGGGATCAAAACGACCGCCGGTCCCTCCCCAACATCGATGACCGGTACACACTCGCCGCCTTCCAATTCGACAAGCGACGGTTCGAGGGAGCGTCCGGACTCGTCTCGCAGCGAGCGAGGCTCGGTGGCGAGGTTCCTCTGGTGGCGGTTCACCAGGTAAGCGCCGGCGAGGGCGCCAGCCCCGAGTGCGATCAAGCGGCCTAGCACCAGGGGATCACTCGCTCAACTTCGACGTCAGGTACTCCGAGAGCTTTCCAGTCGCCACGCGCTCCTGGGCGAGCGTATCACGATCGCGCACGGTCACCGTATCATCCTCGAGCGTCTGTCCGTCGATCGTTATGCAGTACGGCGTGCCCGCCTCGTCCTGGCGTCGATACCGGCGACCGATCGACCCGGTTTCGTCATAAAACGTCGGAAACCGTCCACGCAGGTTATCGAAGATCTTGCGGCCCACTTCGGGCATCCCATCCTTCTTGACCAGCGGAAAGATGGCGGCCTTAATCGGAGCGAGCTTCGGCTGCAGGCTGAGCAGCACGCGTGTTTCGCCTTCCACTTCCTCCTCGCGATAGGCGTCGGCCAGCAGCACGAGCATCAGTCGATCCACGCCACCGGACGTTTCGATGATGTAGGGCACGTAGCGCTCGTTGGCCGCCTGATCGAAGTACTCGAGTTTCTTGCCCGAGCGGTTCTGGTGCGCGCTAAGGTCGAAATCTGTTCGGTTATGGATCCCTTCGAATTCCTGCCAGCCGAAAGCAAACTCGTATTGAATGTCGTAAGCATCGTACGCGTAATGCGCGAGTTCTTCACGGGTGTGCTGTTCCATGCGCAGCTTTTCGGGCGTGATCCCCAACGACTTCACCCATTCGAGTCGTTCATTCCGCCAGTAGTCGAACCACTCGGTATCGGTGCCCGGTTTCACGAAGAACTGCATCTCCATCTGTTCGAATTCACGCGTCCGAAAGATGAAGTTTCCCGGCGTTATCTCATTGCGGAAAGCCTTACCGATCTGCGCGATACCGAACGGAACCTTCTGACGGGCCGAGTTCTGCACGTTCAGGAAGTTCACATAGATCCCTTGCGCGGTTTCAGGACGCAAGTAGATCTGCGCCGCCTCATCTTCAACCGGGCCCATGAACGTCTTGAACATCAGGTTGAACATGCGGGGCGCTGTGAATTCACCCTTGGTGCCGCATACCGGACACTGGTCCCCCTCCACAAAGTCCTCTCGGAACCGGCGATGGCAGTTCTTGCACTCGATGAGCGGGTCAGTGAATCCCTCCACGTGCCCGCTGGCCACCCAGACGTCCGGATGCATGAGGATCCCCGCGTCGAGACCCTCGATATCCGCGCGCGCCGTCACCATGTCGCGCCACCAGCGATCCTTCACGTTACGCTTCAGCTCGACGCCCAAAGGGCCGTAATCCCACACGGAGCCGAGTCCGCCGTAGACTTCAGAAGACTGAAACACGAAGCCGCGTCGCTTGCACAGCGAGACGATCTTCTCCATCACGTCAGTAGTTGCCATCTATCCAATTCCGTTCGCGTTTAGCCAGATTGTCATGTCCCCGAATCTGCTAGTCTACCTCGACCAGCGAGGGCCCGGCAACCCACCGCGGTGAGTTCGGTGATCTCTTCGGCCGCTAACTGCCGGCCCGTACCATCAACCGATTCGACACCGTGTGGTAAGGGCCCGTCAACGCGGCCGCTGACCAGAAGCGCCTGAACTCCAACCTGACCCGCCTTTTCCAGTACCTTGCCTGTCAGTTTTCCCATTCCGCTCTGCGCATCGTAGCGCCCTTCGGCCGTGATGACGAGGTCGGCGCTGGCCAGTAGTTGACCCACGCCAGCACGCTCCAGCATCCAGTCCGCTCCCGACACGAGGTCCGCGCCCAAAAATGCGTGCGCACCGGCACCAAGACCGCCCGCCGCACCCGCGCCAGGAAGCTCGGCCACCGCCATATTCAACTGGCTCTGGATTACGTCCGCCAATAGCGAAAGACCCCGATCCAGCCTGATTATATCATCTGGCCCGGCGCCTTTCTGTGGACCGTATACCCGAGCCGCCCCCAACTCCCCGACAAGCGGATTTCTCACATCGCAGAGCGCCACGACTCGCGCCGTGAGCGGCTGGTCCGGCGGCTCGAGTCTCGCGAGCCCCACAAGCGAGCCGCCTCCCGCCGGAAGCTCTTCGCCCGACTCGGCGAAGAAGCGCCAGCCAATCGCTTCAGCCATGCCGGTCCCGCCATCCACCGTACCGCTGCCCCCGAGTCCAAGCACAACCCGATCGGCGCCACCCGTCACAGCTCGCGAAAGCAACTCACCCACACCGTGCGTGGTGGCACGCAACGGGTCACGTTGATTAGGTGGTACCAGATGGAGCCCACAAGCCTCAGCCGATTCGATCACGGCCTCCGAGCCCAGTCGCAGGATGCGGGCGCGGACACGCTCTCCCAGCGGCCCGGTCACATGATGCTCTTCGATATCACCGCCACCGACTGCCAAGCAGGCCTCGAGCAACCCGTTTCCGCCATCGGACAGCGGGCGCAAGACGACGTCAGCGCCCGGCCAGACATCCTGGACACCCGCGGCAATCGCGCGGGCCACCTCGGACGGTCCAATCGTCCCTTTGAAGGCCGTGGGGGCTACGACCACAGAGGGGGCTATTCTGGCGGCTATCATGAGCAGCAATCTAGCCGATCCACCAACTCTACCACACCCGAGCACCTCCGGAGCTTACCCACACGACCCAGTTCTAATCGTCTGCCTGGGCGGTCGGCAGACACCCTAGACTGACGACGGATACGGGCACTTACGGGCTATCTGTGAAGCTATTGCGTCACGACGCCGGCTTTCTATCCTTACTGGCACTCGGAAGTTGACCATTGGACTTTCAGACTTGGGGGGGGTGAAAATGCACAAGGTGGCTCCACCAGAAGTGGCGACGGAGCGCGCCGTGCTGACCCACGTGATGCTGGAGTTGTACGGCGTAAATTCCGAGTTATTGAACGACCCCGAGCGCATCGGGAGTGTTTTGACGGGCGCTGCAGCCGCAGCCTCGATGCACCCCCTGGCAGAGCCGGCTTCGTACCATTACCCGGGTCAGGGCCTGACCGTTTTTTTGCCCATCCGGGAATCCCATTTCGCAATCCACACCTACCCGGAACACGGATACGCTTCCGTGGATATCGTCAGCTGCGCCATGGCAGAACGGGCCGAGCGGGCGCGCGACCATATTGTCGAGCGGCTGGGTGCAGAGCGAACTGAGAACGAGCTTATTTTCCGCGGCTTCCTTAACGGCGACGAAGCCTGACTCCAGGTCCCGGATGACAAAGAACCCGTCCCTCGGGCTAGGCCTCCGGGACGGGTTTCGCATTCACGAACATCAATGACACTCAGTAGTAGAGTATTCGCTCCTCGAAGTATTCTCTCAAGTACGTCTCATACCACTCCATGACCAGCATGTTGTCATTCGTACTCACCTCGGATACAGCTGCCCGCGGTTCGTCGGGCGCAAAGTAGAACATCTGGTCGAGTGCTTCGGGCGTTAGATGCCGGGTCCCCTTCGGCAGGTCACGCTGCCGCTCCAACGACTCCAACCCACAAAGAGCGAAGCCCGCGCGGACGAAGCTGTACATCCAGACCGCGTACGGTTCCACCGCCGGGAAGACGCTTCTCAACGTACTGAGCACGCCATCGAAGAGCGGGGGCACATAGATGATCTGGACGTTCATCAGCCCCCTATCGTTCAGCTGAGATTGCAGGTGCTGGTAGAATTCGCGGTTGTAGAGGCAGCCCAGAACCGAACTGGTCGGGTCTGGTAGGTCGCAAAGGATCAGATCGAACGGCTCTTCCGTCTCGAAGCTCAGCGCGTCCGCGTTCCTCACTTCCACACGTTCATCCAGCAGACTCCCGTTATTCAGCTCGAGGAGTTGCGGAACAGTCTTTCCGATCTCCGTTACGGCCGGATCGATGTCGACGATCGTGATCTGCTCGATCTCGTCGCCAAACCGTCCCAACAGTTCCCGGGCGATGAGGCCGTCTCCCCCGCCCATCACGCCCACGCGCTTGATCGACGAACGTCGGTAGAGGAACGGAACGAGGGCCAGTGACTCGTGGAATCTGTGCTCATCACCGCCATAGAACTGTATCTCGCCATCCAGCAGCAGGACCAGTTCCTTCTTCGGCGTCTCGATCAACAAGAGCCGCTGGAAGTCCGTCTGTTCCTCGACCAATACGCGCGAACCGGTCTCCTTGAGCGCATCGATCTTCGCCAGCTCAGGCCGCTTCACGATACCCGGCAGCTCGTATAGTCGCTTCCAATACCCGTCGAGCTCGGCCATTCTCTTCTCCGCTTCAGTGGACCGTAGACGGTAGATCAGTAGACAGTAGACGGTAGACGGTGTCTTCGATAGAGGCCGTGGCGTACCGGGTCCACCACTCCACAGGATCAGATGTTCGTCCAAAAACAGACCCAATGACCGGACGATCTTGCAGTGTAGCCTCCTGTCAGCGTACAATCATAGGACAATCGGGGTCGGCGCCGCTGTCAGCCAGTCCGTCTACCGTCAACCGTCTACCGTCTACCGTCTAACGAACCATGACCCACATAGGATTGGACCTCGACATCCTGGAAGAGCTGCGCCGCGACGGCCGCGCCTCACTTCGCGCCATCGCCGAGCGGTTGAACGTCTCTACATCTACCGTAAGCCAGCGTGTGAAGGGAATGGAGGCGAACGGTGTGATCAAGGGTTACAAGCCGGTCCTTGATTACGGGAAGCTCGGCTACCGGCTTACAGCCATCACCAAGATCAAGGCGCGCGGTGCGGAGATCGCGCGGATAGTCGACGAGCTGATCAAGGAGGAGACACTCGTCGACGTCTACGAGATTACTGGCGACTACGACGTGCTGGTGATCGGCAAGTATCCGGATGAAGAGAGCATGAATAAGGAGATCAAGCGTGTGCTATCGCATCCGGAGATCGAAGGCACGAACACGTCGATCGTACTTTCGGTGGCCAAGGAGGGCGGCGACTTAGATGTTCGCGCTGTGGCCAGCGAGTTGGAAGAGTGAATGTTCGGGAAGCAGGGCGCTAATCTGGACCGTTCGCCGGCCGATATCGGTTGGTGATCGGCAAGCGCCGGTCCTTTCCAAACGATCGCGCCGAGATACGAATGCCGGGCGGTGCTTGCCTGCGCTTATACTCCGCCCTATCGATCATCTCGATTACTGAATTGACCAACTTCCGATCGAACCCGAGCTTCTCGATTTCCTCCGGCGCACGATCTTCTTCCACGTACGCCTCCAAAATCGGATCTAGAATCTCGTACGGCGGCAAGTTGTCTGTATCCAGCTGCTCTTCCCTTAACTCGGCTGTCGGTGCCTTTTCGATCACGCTTTCCGGCATGATCTGTCTCTCTGCATTCCGCCAGCGAGCTAGCCGATAGACCCAAGTCTTTGGCACGTCTTTTAGGACGGCGAAGCCCCCTGCCATATCACCGTAGAGGGTGGCGTAACCAACGCTGTACTCGCTCTTATTACCCGTCGCCAACACCAACCACCCGAACTTGTTGGACAGCGCCATCAGCAGGTTACCACGAATGCGAGCCTGTATGTTCTCCTCGGCAACGTTTGATTGGGTCCCCTCGAATGGACCCTGCAGCGCATCCAGATAGCAATTGAAGACCCCATCGATAGGGATCTCGAGGAATTCGACGCCAGCGCGACGTGCACACTCTACCGCGTCTTCACGGTTATGGTCAGCCGTGTGACGCGACGGCATGGACACGGCGGTTACTGCGTCCGCACCCAGCGCATCGACGGCGACGGCCAATGTCAACGCAGAATCGATCCCACCCGACAGACCAAGCACGACATGCTGGAAATCGTTCTTTCTGTAGTACTCTCTGGTGCCGAACTTGAGCGCTTCGTACACTTCGGCCTCGGGCCCCAATGGCTCGACCCAAACACGTTCCTCGAGCTCCGGCTTCTGTCGCCGCGACCGGCGAACCGGCACCACTCGAACTCGCTCGGCAGCAACGGCCGGCCGCTGCCGCCAGCGTGGATCGTGCAGCCTACGACGCGATACGCCGCGCAAGTCGAGATCGATCACCAAGGTGTCGTCCTCGAACTGCCGGCAGCGCCCGAGCACTTCGCCGCGCGGATCGATCACCACGCTGTGTCCATCGAACACCAGCTCGTCCTGGCCGCCCACCGTGTTGCAGAACGCCAGGTAGCAGCGGTAGTCCTCACATCGCGTCGCGAGCATCTGCTCGCGGGAGATGCCCTTGCCCCGGCTGTACGGCGATGCTGACATGTTAACGATCACATCCGCTTTTCCGTCGATCACCGACCACTGCGCCGGACCACCGGGGTACCAGAGATCTTCACAGATGGTGACACCGACCTTCACGCCGTCCATATCCAGCACCAGAGCTTCTTCCCCCCGCGCGAAGTACCGCTGCTCATCGAACGGCCCGTAGTTGGGCAGGTATCGCTTCCGGTAGGTCGCCGCGACCTCGCCGCCAGTGACCACGGCCGCCGTGTTGAACAAGTCATCGTGCAGCTCCGGAAAGCCAATGATCGCGACGACATCCTGCACATCAGCCGCCAGATCGGCCAGCGCCGCCTCAGCTTCTTCCGCGAAATGCGGCTTGAGCAGCAGGTCCTCGGGCGGGTAGCCTGTGACTGTGAGCTCCGGGAAGAGCACCAGATCCGCACCCACTTCGCGGACATCGGCCAGGGCACGCCTGATCCTGCCAACGTTTCCGTCGATGTCGCCGACGATCATGTTGTGCTGGCAGAGCGCCACGCGAATCACTTGATCATCAGCGGGTAGTGCCTTGCCCATGCCTGCTCCAAGGTTATGGTCGAGCCGCTCACGGCCTAGACACAAAGGAAGATCGGACAACCAGCCCCTTTCGCGCAATCGCACGCCACACTGGCGCTGCCGGCCGTACCGTTGCATTGTATTATAGCCTGCCGCCGCTCCCTCGGAGCCTGACCACAGTCCTTGACCAGCTGGAGGCCCTTACCGATGGCCGAGCGAAAGCCAGCCGAGACCGGAGTGATCAACTGGGCGGTTGTCATGTTCGGTGGCATCCTCCTCGCCCTGGCAATCATCGTCCTTCCGGACCCCTTCCTGCGCGTTCTGGCTGTCCTGATTATCTACGTGTTCGTTATCTACCTATCGCAGGCCCGGGAAGAGCCTGAGGTCGAGAATCCACTGCTCGACAAGATCCAGGAGAAGAGCGGCGGATTGGACAGGCGAAAGTACGGCCGTCTGCGCTCCACCACCGATCGCATGCTCGACCAGGTACGAGACATGAACCGCGTCGCCGTGGAGGGGCGAGAGGGTAAGATCGCTCCGCGCCACGCTCATGCCGAACTGGACCGGATGGCAGCAACATTGCGGGAAATGACGGACGAGATCCGCAAGTCGGCCGGCGTGCCGACCCCTCCCGAGAAAGCAGCACCTTCGGTCAGCAGCCAACAGGTCGTGATGCCCAAAGCACACGGTGACACACCGACGCCAGCCGATGACACCGACCGGATGCTTGACGCCCTGGAGGCTCAGGCGATAGCGAAGCGAGACGAATCTGACAAGCGCAAGCAGGAAGACTGAGATCCGTCAGGACCCTAATCGGCAGCGCGGACGGATGCAGATAGACACTCGGGGGAGCCTAGAACGTGAGTTCCGGCTCCCCTGAGTGATTTTGTCTGCGGATCTACCACCTGGCAATTGACGATTGCTCAGTGGTGTTCGGCCGACGCCGCCACATAGAGCGCGATCAGGTCGAAGAGCTCTTCGAGATCGCTTCGTAAACCTTCGGCGTCCGGTCCGCTCAACCGCTTGAGCCTTCCATCAACCCGAGTCCGGAGTGCGAGCGCCTGCTGTAGTGCCGCGTCCGGATCGAATTCTGGTTCTTCCGGTTCACTCTGCGGCTCGCCCCCCAGAATCGCTACGCTCAAAGCCGCTTCAGCATCTCTTACGGCTTGCGCACGCACGGCCTCGTCGTCGTTCTCAAGGTAGACCCTCAGTGAGGCCAGCACATCGCCGAGGCCGGCCGCGATGCCGCGAACCTGGGACGGCGGTTTAACGAGTTGAGCGCGCAAGGCCGCGGCGGCGCGTCGAGTCACGCGCCCCATCGTCATATGGTTGAACGCCGCAGCACGTTCGCGCAGATGCCGGAGCGTGTGGGCCAGCGATTCCCCGGCCAACCTCATCTGCTCGGGGTTCGACTCGAGCATCTTCTCTTGCAGGCTTTCGCACCGCTCCAGGCGCTGCGAAGCCTCCTTCATGAAGTAGTTCTCCGCGGATCCAGCCTGGTCTATTGCAGTAGGGCATTCCACTATGTGTGGCCCTTCCGGGAAGAACAGATCGCTCACCCATACGACAAGGCGCGCCCGGCGCGCCTTTTCCATCACGCTCTCTTTGAGACGATCGACTTCGACCGCACGCCCACTGACCTGATCGACGGACGGCGCCCCTGAATCGTCCGCCTGCATCCCTTCAAGTACTTCCTTGGCGTGTCTGAATACCGTGAGGTAGCCAGGACCGACGGTCGCGTTGAGATCTGCGATCTGCAGGATCAACTCCTCAACCGCGCTCAACGCCTTGTCCTCTGCTGACAGAACTTCGATTCGGCCCAGGTCGCGCAGCCGGCGGATCTTGCGCAGCATGACCTTGAGCGGTTCACGGTCTCGCGGATCGTTACCCAGTCGCTCGATGGCGTCACCCAGGTCGTCGATCAAAGCGCCCAACACGGCGCCGGCTTCATCGAGCTCCAGTGTGTCCGACGCCGAATCCCCTCCCGTCTCTACTTCGACCTCCGGCGCCATCGCCACGTCCGCCGGGCCACTCATCAGCGTACCGGCCGCCTGTCTCAGGCTATCCTCAGCCTGACCATCACCGTCAGGTAGAGATTTTACTACCGCATCCATGGCGTCGACGGTTAACTGCAAGGAGATGAGAAGGTCATCGGTCAGGTCGCGCTTTCCCGCGATCACTTGGACCGTCGCCTTCTGCACGGCCTGGGCCGCGTCGATGACAGGCGCGTGATTGGCCAGAACCGCCGCATGGTGCAGCCGCCGCGAGGCGCGACGCAGACCGTCAATGTCTGCCCCGCCTTCTGCGTTCAACGCGTCCTGTAGGCGATCCAGATACTTGCGCGAATCGGAAGCGAATATCTCGAGTATGTTGGGACTCATGAATGCCTGCGACTGGAGTGCTGGGCGTTCAGCCTCGTTTTCAGGCGCGGGGGAGTTGCGACACTGCCTCTTTCGTGTGGATCAGGTAGCCGGAGCCCCTTCCCCCGCATCTTCCACACCTACCTTGCTCTCGGCCTCAGCCGCCATCTGACCGGCGGTGATTCTGATTTCCTGAATCAACTCCTTCAGGCGATCTTCTATCAGGTCCATCTCGCGCAGCGCCGTGTCCTGGTTTCGGAAACCGCGCTCGGCATCTACCGCCATCCAGTTGAGGCGTCTGATTTCATCGAGTAACTGTTGCACCTGCCCGCGGAGTCGCGTGAACCGACGCTTGTGAATTCGCGCCGCCGGCGATTGGCTTGCCAGGTCGGCCAGGCCCAGACGAGAGGAAAGCCACACAAGAGGCGCGAGAAGAAGGACGCCGATGCTGAGTCGGGCCGCGGGATCTTCCAGATAGTAGAGAACCGCGCCTTCTGCGACGATGAAAGCGATGAGGAGGATTACCTCAAGCGTTGTGCGACGCATCCTAGCCTCCGCCCGGTAGTCATCTGTCTTGGTTTGGTCTTCGGTTGAGCATTCGGCATCGGGACGGCGGGTGTGCAGCCTTCGGCTGACCTCGTAAGCTACTCACAAACCTTCAGTTGCGCCACCGTGGTTGCGAGAGAAGAACCACCGACGGCCTCAGTCCACGTCGTCTCTTCCGACCAGGAGTGACTGCAACCAGAGCTTGAACTCATCTACAGCAGCCTCCTCATCCGCTAGATAAGCCATGGCGAGACCTGTGGGCAGATCAAAGGCTCCGGAGCCTCGTTCGCTAACGATGGTGACCTGGAAGCAAGTATCGGCGCCGAGGTCTTCCGGCGGCTCAACAGACTGGACTCGCACCGCAGAAGCTCTTCCGATGCCGACGAGCGCGGCCTCGATCTCCTCGCGCAACTCGTCGGCCGCTTCCCCAGGAGTCACCCGCCGAGCACCTCCTCGACCTTGGCCACGGCCTCGGCCTTCAAAGCATCGCACTCCCCAATCAGTCGCTCGACCGCTGATCGCATTTCACCAACGAAAGAATCATCGGAGATATGACGCAGGTTGATGCGCACGTTGTAAGCAGCAGCATGAGCGCCGGCACCGGCCATGTGGGCGCCGGTACCGACGTCGCTGACCATTTCCGGATCGGCGATCGCGGCCATCTCCACACACAGGTCGAGCGCCTGTCGACAGTCCTCCACCGTCTTCAGCGGCACCCGGGTGGCCGCCTTATACCCCACCTGCATCGCTTCCTGACGGACAGCCCTTTCTTCCTCGGTATCCTTCGGCATCCGCATCGCTTCAATCACGAGATCGAAAGCGCTCGTATCGTCATCGACGCCACGCACGAGAGCGTCCTTCACCTGCTGAGCACGTTCAGCGATCGAGCACAGCTTCTCATAGTGCGGGTCGAATTCTCCCTTGCCGACCGACAGGTTCGCGACCATCCCGGCCAACGCACCTCCCAACGCTCCAGCGAGCGCCGCCACCGATCCACCGCCTGGCGCCGGCGTGTCGCGCGACACCTCATCGACGAAGTCATAGGTCGAGCGATTGACCAACGGCCCATCCATACGTGGCACACCGAGGATTTTTTCTTCTGCGTCGAACGCCGCCACATCGCGAAGCCCCATCGACTGGATGGCCGTCTCCATCAAATCCGGCACCGGCAATCCCGTCGACTTCTGCATGCGCTTAAGATAGAAGACGGCGGCCTCGCGCATCGCCTCGTAAGGCACCACCCCGACGACCTCCGAGCCGGTGATCACGATCCCGCGCTTAGTGAACTTCCCGTCGTTGAAGACCGGACCGCTCGGGTTCTCGACACCGATAGCCAGATCTTCGTAGCGCTGACGAAGATCGCCTCCATGTTCGTCTCGATAGTGCTTTTCGAGTTCGGCGAAAGAACTCGCTACGAAGCCGCACGGGCCGCAGGGGTAAGTTCCATCCTCCGGAAAGCGAACCACATCGCCCTTATAGTAGAACGGCTCCGTATTCCCCACCCTTTTCCACCGGCCACGCTCACGGATCACGTAAGCGATCTCGTTGGCATAACGCCGGTCGGTGGTGTTGAGATTGATGTTGTAGGCAATGAGAAATTCACGCGCGCCGACTGCCGTAACACCTGCCGTCGGATTGAACTCGGCCGGCCCGAAATCTGGCGCCCACTTGGGATCTTTGAGCTTCTCAGGCAGCCCTTCATATTCTCCAGCCCGAACCTTAGCCAGGTTCTGGCGCTCGGGCCGGCTCGCCGCGTGCTCGTACAGATACACGGGAATCCCCAACTCATCTCCGATTCGCTTTCCGACGCGCCTCGCCATTTCCGCGCAATCGTCCATCGTGACGCCGGATACCGGAACAAAAGGACATACATCGGTGGCGCCGAACCTCGGATGCGCCCCCTGATGCTGACGCATGTCTATCACCTGAGACGCACGCTCCACCGCTCGGAATGCCGCTTCCTCCACAGTCTCGGGCTCGCCGACGAAGGTCACGACCGTCCTATTCGTGTCGCGACCGGGATCCACGTCAAGCAAACGGACTCCAGCGACGGCTTCTATTACGTCGGTGATCTCCTTTATGACGGAGTCGCTGCGACCTTCTGAGAAGTTAGGTACGCATTCTACAATCTTGTCCATTCCTCTTTCCTGTCGTACGCGGCGTTAGTTGTGGATTGCCTCTCAGGCGCCAAGCTGTCGCTCTATTTCCTTGAGCACCATCGCGGTGCCGAACGGCTTGGAGATCAACTGCGCCTGAAGCGATGCGATCGAGTCGACCTGATCCGGATTGGCGTGACCCGTGATGACGATCGCCGGAACGTCTGCCAGCTTGGGATCGGCGCGGAAATCCCGCAATACCGTAAGACCATCCTTGCCCGGCACCTGAATATCGGTGACCAATAGATCGGGGCTTCGATCGCGCGCCAGCTCCAGCCCGACCTCGCCGCTGGCCGCTTCGAGGCACGCGTAGCCGGCTCGACGAAGTCCGCGCGCCAGCCCAACGCGAATCGCAGGGTCGTCCTCGATGAGAAGCACCACACGACGCTTTGGTGAGAAGGCCAATCGCGTCGCTTCACTGAGCAGTCGGTCGGTGTCGCTTTCCACCCAGCCATCGGCGCCAAATGCTACGGCTTGAGCCGACTCACTTCCGGGGCCGAACAGAAGGGCTGGCGTGTCTACGCTGACCGCTGAGCTTCGCAGCCGCTGCAAGAACTCGTGTCCGTGCATGTCCTCGAGCTCAACACCAATCACAATCGCGCTCGTTGTTCCGCCCCGCGCCCAGCTCAGTGCTGATGAGCCCGTCCCAGTTACATGCGTCTCCCAGCCTTCGCTCTCGAACTGTGCGCCCACCAGTCGCTGCAGATCGGGATCGTTGAGGACCAGCAGAGCGCTTCGGTGAGCAGGCTCCTCCACCACTACGGATGGTTCTTCCGGCTCGACGTACGCCAGTCGCAGCCGAATGAAGAAGCGCGCGCCTTTTCCCTCCTCGCTTTCGGCCCACAGATCGCCCCCGAACTGTTCGACGATCGTGCGGCTAATCGCCAGTCCCAGCCCGGCTCCTCCGTACTTTCGCGTGGCCGTTCGCTCCAACTGGCGGAACTTGTCAAAGATCTCCTCGATAAGTTCTTCGGGTATCCCCGGGCCCTGGTCAGAGACTTCCATCACCGCCTGCTCGCCCTGTTTCCACCAGCGAATCGCTACTCGACTTCTCTCCGACGAGAACTTGATGGCGTTGGATAGCAGGTTGACGATGACCTGTTGCAGGCGATCGGCATCGGCCAAAACAGAGAGCCCCTCGTCCGAATCAGCTCTCTCGATGGTTACATTTCGCTCGCTCGCGAAACCCGCTACCGCATCAACACTGCGGTCCATCGCTTCGTCAAGCGGGATCGCGGTGAGCTTCGCCACCATGCGACCACTCTCGATCCTCGAGAGATCGAGAAGATCATCCACCAGACGAATCAGCCGGTCCAGGTTGCGGAGTGCTATTTCCAGCAGGTCGCGGACCTCGTCACTCACATCCCCGGCGGCTCCGCGCGCCAGCAATCCAAGAGACGTCTTCACCGAGGTGAGCGGTGTGCGGAGCTCATGGCTGACCAGCGAAACGAACTCGCTCTTGGCAGCTTCGGCCTCGGCCTCCTTCGTCACGTCTCTGTAAAGCACCAGGTGGCCGATAGCCGCTCCCCCGTCGTCGGTCACGGTCGCGACCGTCCTCTGGCAGACGGATCGTCGTGGGAAGTGAAACTCGACGCGGTCGTTAAGCGGAGCACCGCCCTGCAACGATGCCGTCTGCGCATCGAGCGCCGACGCATCGGCAAGCGAGCGAGCAAGCACTCGGTTCACCTCGGTTAGCGACATGCCAAGCACAACCTCGCGCGGCAAGCCCAGAAGCTCTGCCATCCCGTTGTTGGCGTGGGCAACTCGGTCATCGGCAACCATCATCACCGCCGCATCACTGGCGTCGATGAGCGCTTCCAGCCGCGTACGCTCTGACTCGACGTGCGAGTGTTCCACCGCCAGCGCTTCCTGCTGTTCACGGATTGTTGCGAGCAACTTGGAGTAATGAAGGGACGTGGCGATCTGACGAGCGAGCAGCACCGCCAGCTCGAGGTCCCGCTGCTCATACTTCTCCGGTTTCCGGACGCCGAAGTTCAGAGTCCCAATCACCTCTTCGTCGACCTCGATCGGAACGATGAGCGCCGACACACTGCTTTCTTTGCTCGTGCGAATCCCGTCCGTGCCACCGAACGAATCGACCCTGATCGCTTTACCCGTCTCGATCGCCTGCCCCGTCATACCTCTTTCAATCGGGAAGCCACCCTCGACCTGAACGAAGCCGCCCCGCTCCTCGTCATACAGCGTGTGCAGGTAATAGCTCGAACGGTCGTCCGAAGTCAGAACCACGCTGGCCCGCCGGAATGGGAGCACACGTTTGAGCTTGAGAATGGCAGTGTGGAAGATCTCGTCGAGATCGTACGTGCTGTTGATCAGCGACGCCAGCTCGCCAACCACCTCGAGCCGTGCGGCATGTAGGCCGTGCGGTCCGGATCCGGAATCCATCTCTACCCTTCGCCCTCTATGCGAGCCGTGTACCGCTGTACCGCCTCGCCGAGCTGCTCCAGACTCTCGAGGGCAGCCTCGATCTCTTCGGCTTGCGGCACTTCCCCGTCGTACCAGGGGAGACCGATCCCGGCCAACGTGGTTGCGGGCTGAACCAGCTCGGTCGCCTCGAAGGACGCGGCCGTGCCCTTGAGCGAATGAGCGGTACGATAGAAGAGTTCCGCAGACTCCTCGGAGTACGCCTCTGCCAGTCCTTCCAACGCTACTCGCATCGTGTCGAGACGTTGTGACAGCCCCTCACGAAACTCCCTGTAGACCTGCTCCAGCAACTCCTCTTCGGGCGTCGATGCGGTCACGATTCCGGCTCCTCTCCACACAGTCTCGTGAGCTCTTCGGCCAGACGGTCCGGCTCGAACGGCTTCACCACTACCCCACGCGCCCCACAGGCCTTGACTTTGGCCTCATCCAGCTCCTTTCGCGCCGTGAGAAAGACCACGGGGATATCGGCCGTCTCCGGATCTGCCTTGAGACGACGGCATACCTCGTAGCCATCCATGTCAGGCATCATGATATCGACTACGGCCACGTCAGGCCTTACGTTCCGGACGGCATCGATGCCCTCCGCGCCGTCGGCAGCTGTCGATACCTGCCACTGGGCGGTGAATTCTAGAGTTAGCTTGACCAGTTTTCTGAGGTCGGGGTCGTCGTCGATAAGGACGACTCGGTATGCGTTTTCCATTCGGATCTGGCTTCCCGGGGCGGGAGTGCTCTTGGGGGGCCGGGCTTGTTACTTCGGCGATTGTCGACAAATATTGCAGCGATGATACCGAAAGTCTACATCCTCGACGACGACATCACCTACGCCAAGCTGCTTGCCGCCAACCTCGGCAAAGCTGGCAAGGTCCGAAGCGAAGTCTTCGACGACCATCAGAAGCTGTTCGACCGCCGCACCGAGGAACCTCCCGATGCGGTGATCACCGATCTTGTGATGCCGGGACTGAGCGGTATCGAGGTGACCCGCCGGCTCCGCCAGTCCGATCCCCACCTGCCAATCTTCGTCCTCACCGCCCACGCCGACCTGGAAACGGCCATCGAAGCGTTGAAGGCAGGCGCCAGCGAGTACCTGACGAAGCCCGTCAACATGGACGAACTGATGACGCTCCTCACTCGGGAACTCGAGGTGCGGCCCTTGCGCGAGGAAGCCGCGTCGCTTCAGCAGGTACGACAGGAAGAATTCTCGCTCCGCGCCATCTTGGGCCAGGACCCGAAGCTCGAGGAAACCCGTGAGTTCGTTCAGCGTGTCGCCGACATCCCTCGCCCCACGGTCCTGCTGCTCGGCGAAAGCGGCACCGGAAAGAACCTTGTCGCCCGGACCATCCACTACTCGAGCCCGCACTCCGAGGGACGGTTCGTCGAGATCAACTGCTCCGCTCTGCCTTCTAACCTCCTGGAGGCCGAACTTTTCGGTTACCAAAAAGGCGCTTTCACCGATGCTCGAGAATCGAAGCGCGGCCTCATCGAGGTGGCGGACGCGGGCACCCTCTTCCTCGATGAGATCGGAGATCTGTCCCAAGAACTTCAGGCCAAACTGCTGAACTTCCTCGAGTCACGACGCTTCCGACGCTTGGGCGGCACCGAGGAGATCGAAGTGAGCCAGCGAGTCATCACCGCCACCAATCGTGACCTCGAGCAAGCCGTTCGCCAGGGCGAATTCCGTAAGGACCTGTACTATCGCATTAGCGTCGCCACCCACGAGCTGACACCGCTGCGCGAGATGAAGGGCGACCTGCACATCCTCGCCGAGCACTTCCGGGAGGTGTTCAACCTGGAGTTCAGAAAGCAGGTCGAGAAGATCAGCCCGGAGGCTCTTAAGGAGCTCGAAGATTGGGACTGGCCCGGCAACGTTCGCGAGCTGAGGAACGTCATCGAGCGAGCGATGATCTTCGCTGAAGGGCCCGACCTGCGGCCCGAAGACCTGCCGGATCTCGGCGTGATCGAGATTGCCGACCAGCAACCGGCCGCCGCGGCAGACGCTTTCGGCGTCGGCAAAGGGCTGACCCTGGCGGACGCCGAAAAGGAGTACATTCGGCTGACCCTGGAGGCTTGTGGCGGCAGCGTTCAACGCGCCGCGGAGAGTCTCGGGATCTCCCGCAAGAACCTCTGGGAAAAGCGGAAGAAGTACGGCCTCTCCTGACCCGGCTGCAGCCACCCTGATTTCACCCACGGTTACGTCAGCTGTTACTGTTTGGTAACATCGAACCCCAGGGTAACCGTCGGGAGCGTCGAGCGGTCAGCGACATATCATCTTACATAACAACGAGTTATAAGGTCGGGATCCGCACGCCCTTCGCTGGCACGGGCTCTGCCTTATCACACGGCAGCGGCGCCCCCGTCTGGTAAAGGAGAAACTCTCAAATGCTGCTCAGATGCCCACACTGCAACCGGATAAGAGACCACGTCCGCAGCGACTTTTATGGTGACTGGGTCGTGTGCCCAGCTTGCGAACTCCCGTTCGCCTGGTACGAATCCAGGGCGAAAGAGAATGGACACCCTCGGCCGGGAATCGGGCCGGCGCTATCGGTGGGATCCCGTGGCGTAACACGAGAAGAGAGCTAAACCATGTTGATCTGGGACTGATGATACGAGACACTAAAGGCGCTGTCGCAATACCCGCGGGTTGACCAACCCATTTGCGACGGCGCTTTGCTTTTCCCCTCAGTCGCGCCCAGCGTTCCTCACAAACTCCCACTGTTGCCATCTCACCGCGTTGCCTAACATCCTATACTAGCATGTCCTCTGAGGGAGGGATCGATGAAGATCGCGGTCGTATTCGACACGCCGGCTGCGGGGTTGGAGGACGAGGACTTCAAGCAAGAGGTCGAGGCCGAGGTTCCGGAAGCCGAATATGAGGTCGCCGAGGCACTCATGGAAAACGGCCACGACGTCTATCTGATCGGGTTCCACGCCAACCTGCGCCGCCTGCTGGATCGACTCGAGGAGTTCGAGCCGGAGCTCGTATTCAATTGCACCGAATCCTATATGGGGAAGGCGCGCTACGACTACGGCGTGACGGCGCTTCTCGAGATGAAGGGGTACAAATACACCGGTTCCCCCCCCGAGGCGCTGCTGCTGGCCCGGGACAAAGCGACCAGCAAAAAGGTTCTGGAGTATCATTCCGTTCAGGTCCCTCGCTTCGAGGTCTACGCGGCGAACGGCGAAATCACGCCGCCGGCGGACATTCCCTTCCCGCTGATCGTAAAGCCGATGCACGAGGACGCGTCTGTCGGGATCTCCCAGTCTTCGGTAGTGACCGACGCCGACAGCTTGACGGAGCGCGTTCAGTTCATCCACCGGAAGCTTCAACAGCCTGCCATAGCCGAGCAGTTGATCGAGGGCCGCGAACTCTATGTCGGCATGATCGGAAACAGGAAGCCTCAGATTCTTCCAGTAGTCGAGATGACGTTCGACAAGATAGACGATCGAAGCACGCGCATCGCCACCTACAGCGCCAAGTGGGATCTCAAGTACCGCGAGCGCTGGGGAATTAAGAACGTGTTCGCGCGCCGGATCGGCGACGCGGCGATGAGGGAAATAGAGCGGGCATGCCGTATTGCATTCGAGGCACACGGGCTCTGCGACTATGCCCGGATCGATCTGCGCCTCACGAGCGATCAGGAGATTTACGTGCTGGAAGTAAACCCGAACCCATACATCGCATTCGGCGAAGACATGGCCAATGCCGCCGAGCGCCTGGGGCTCGACTACTACGCGTTCATCGAACGCATCGTCAAGGAGGCACTCGCCCGGTATGAAGCTACCTAAGTTCGAGAGCTGGGCCGCCAGTTATTGCACTCGGTGCAGTCGTGAGCTCCGCCGCTACTGGTATTTCTGCCCCGATTGCGGCAAGCATCAGACGTGGGGCGATGACGACCAGGTCACCGGCTGCGAGTGCTATTACTGCGGCTGGATTGTCTCCGACAGCTTCTCGTACTGCCCCTGGTGCGGCAAACGTATCGTCGACGAAGCATCCAGCGACGTCCCGCTCAAGCGGCCGCGCGGTTTTCAGTTCCATGCGCGCTGCTCATTCAAGAGTTGTCAGGGCGGCATGCAGTACCCCATGCACCACTGCCCGTGGTGCGGCCGTGTGAACTACTGGTCTTACTCGGGCGAATTCCAGGGTGTCTGTCCGCACTGCGATGGCGGCGTCGACGACCAGATGGACTACTGCCCGTGGTGCGGGAAGGACGCCACCGGACAAAACCTGCTGGCACCGGCGATCAGACGGGTTCGCCAGCTGCTGCGCAAGACGCGCGTTCCCGACTGGGGCTTCCGTATACTGTTGAGGCCGGGGATCTCTGGTGTTGACCCCAAGTACCCAAAGATCGTCGAGATCGAGCGGCGTCTGGTTCAGCCCAGAGATCAGGTGTCCTGGCCCGCGATGGTCGGTCTGATCACGCACGAACTCGGTCACAGCTTCCTCTACCACCACTGGCGGTTCGCTCGTTCGCAGCGCTTCCACGATGCGTTTGGTGACGTGGACAAAGCATACCGTGGGGTAGACGAGAGTTGGGTCTCGTTTCGCAAACGGAACCTATCGACGACGCCCGTCAACCACGTCACGGCTTACGCGTCCAAGCATCCACAGGAGGACTTCGCGGAGACCTTCCGGTTCTACGTGATCCGCCGCGGGCGCTTGAAGGACCTGCTCGCCGAGATCGGCCGCTTGGGTAAGGGCGTGAGCGTGTACGAGAAGTTCCTGACCCTCGATAACTACCTTCAGGAAGTCAGGGCTCGGCGGCGAAACAAAGATTGATCTGTGACCAAGACGATTCGATGGGACAGCTTCGCAACTCGGCTGGGCGTGGTCTACGCAGCATCCAGCGAGCGCGGCCTCTGCAAGTTGACCTGGCTGGTCAGCGGTGACCGTGAGTTCGAGCGCGATCTTGCCCATCAACGGGCTGGCGACGAGATCGTGAGGGACAACGGGAGCCAGACAGTTATCGAAAGCCAACTCCGGATCTACCTGGACGGAGAGCGCGCAAAGATGGATGCGCCAGTCGATCTGTCGAGCGCGAGCGCCTTCGAGCGTTTGGTGCTCGAAGAAGCGCGTGCCATCCCTTACGGAGACACGATCACATACGCGGAACTGGCGCGCCGCATCGGTCGACCCGGCGCCGCCAGGGCGGTCGGCAACGCGCTTCGCGCCAACCCCCTGCCCCTCTTCATTCCGTGCCATCGCATCATCCGGTCGGACGGCACGCCCGGTGGCTACGCCGGGCCGAACGGAACGCCGGAGAAGATCCGGTTGTTGCGTCTCGAGACCGAGGGACAGCTGCCGTAACACGCGAAGAGCCGCTACCCGGTAGGGCAGCGGCTCTCTGCGATTCTGATCGCGCGTTATCGTTACGGCTGTTGGCCGCCTGGACCCGGACCACCACCCGGCCCCATCTCTTCCGCCATCAGCACCACAGCCCATGCCGTTATCGACGAATGCCAGAGCAGGTGAACCGCCTTGCGCGGCTCCCTGTTCGCAATCTCGAGGGCATGGTCCTGCAGCATTTGCGCATGTTGCAGCAGTCTCGGCAAGAACCCTGCGGCATCGAAGCTCGTGATCACTTCCTGTGCGGCAGCTATCGCGGCGTCGCTCACGCCGACCATGTAAGAGATCTTGTCGACATCACTGCCCGGCTCGAGCAGCACGGCAACCAGCGACAGGTTCACCGATTCCCGCGCCAGGGCAAAGGCGAGGCTGAACCGCCCGGCCTCGAACTTCTGCACGGCATTGTTCCTAAGGAAGGCCGCATGACGTAGAGCATAGCCCTGCCGCTCGTTCGGATCGTCGCCGACGATATCGAGCGCCAGATCAATAGCCACACTCGCCATGAAGATTGAGTGCCTGGCGTGCTGCGCCATCTCCTGGTGCCGATGTTGCACTCGCTCGCGGTGCGCGATCTGCAACGCCAGGAGCAGACGCTCCGTTGCTCGGATCAAGTTGTCCTCGGAATCCGGGTCTTCCTCACGAATCGCAACTGCCTCATCGCGAAGCTCTCTGATACGACTCAGTAGCTCCGAGGCTTGCCCATCGACCTCCTCTTCCAGCCAGGCGATGATGTTATCGACGCGCATGAGAAGGTCGTTGTACGCGTCCTCGCCGAAGACGAGCACGAGCGCCTGCGCGATGAGAAGACGTGCCTCGAGAGCCAGCTGCGCCGCTAACTCCGTGTCTCCGTGTCGCCAAGCTCGGTTCGCCTCGATGAACTTCTCCCGCGCCTGCTCCAGTAGAGCGCGCGCGGCATCCAGGTTGTCCACGTTCGGCGTAACCAACTGGTCCGTTACATCTCCCGGACCCGTGGGCACAGCCGCATCCACGGCGTCCAGCGCGGCCCTAGCATCCGCCAACAGCGCCTCGGTCAGGTCAGTGTCGACCGCCAGGTCGAGCTCCGCCCCCTCCGTTCCCGGAGCATTCAGGATCTCGCTGGACTCATCACAGGCCGCCAGCCAACCGGCCATCATGATTGCCAGCAAGAGTGTGATACTGCGGTGCTTCAGCATCTTTTCCCTCCCTTTGGGATACCGCCCTGCTCGGCGGGTTAGCCGGGCTTGCGGATCCTTCCGATCTCCACTTGTATGATGGCCGCTGACCAATAAACGTTAAGCGACCCGTAACTTCAATACCCGGACTAACTTCCGCGCTTGACACCTTCCCGCAAATACAGTAAAGTCAAGGAGTCCCTGCCTGTTCACCCGGCATCCCCCACAA
Organism: Gemmatimonadota bacterium; assembly: GCA_039586795.1. GTDB lineage: Bacteria > Gemmatimonadota > Gemmatimonadetes > Palauibacterales > KS3-K002 > Kutchimonas. The sequence goes on along the minus strand of JBDHJS010000032.1, from coordinate 2,737 downwards.
ACGGACTCCATATACAACCCATTTTCCATGGGGGAGACACTGTCGTGCCAAACTACAGGATCACTTCGGCTAGGGCTGAAGCAAATGAGGTCAGTGACAACGTCTCAGTCGTTGAGGCGCTGATTCATGGCGCCGATGACATCGCCAACCGCTACAAGATCATTGCTTCCAACCTACCGTATCGAGCCTTCAGTTCCACTGTGATCCCTGACGATGTCGCGGCGCTCGCCGCCAATCTGGGAGCCGCAACCTGGAAGCGACTCGGTGACGAAGTCCCAAGTTATGCGTTTGCCGAAAAGGTCGGGCGTCGCTATCGCGAGGCCGGGGCACCCGAGTCGGCGTTGCTGCTTCATTGGCAGATGCTACGTCGCGCCATTCACCTGGTCCTAGCTGAGAGGCAGCTACGGACAGGGGAAGGCGAACCCGAGATGCTGCGTCAGTCAACGCTGATGAGTTACACCCTCGACTGGGCGATCGAGGCGTCGCTGGTGGCGTTCATCATCGCCGGACAGTCGGAGGTGGAGAGCCGGCTGGACTGAAGACCCCAACGAACACTTCAATCACGCAAAACAGCAGATTCCAACGCTCCGGCCGCCGAGCTTGAATGCGAGGGGCTACGGCTCTAGTGTATCAGCGCCGCCAACCTCACCCCGAGCAAGGAGGCCGCCGATGAAGCGCGTCCTACTGGCCTGCCTCGTTCTGGCCGCTGCGCTGCCCCAGACCGCAGCCGCACAGGACGAAGACCCCAGCCGGTTGACCCTCGATCTCTACCTGGAGTTCGAGAGCGTCTCTGGCCCACAGATTTCCCCCGATGGCAGCCAGATCATCTACACCCGTCGCTGGGTCGACAAAGTCAACGACCGGCGGAAGTCGGCGTTGTGGGTGATGAACACCGATGGTACCCGGAACCGGTTCCTCACAGACGGTTACGGCGCCCGCTGGTCGCCGGATGGTACCCGGATCGCGAGCGCGGCCGCTCGCTTGAACAAGTCATGAACCGACATCCGCTTCGGGCCCGTGCATTCGTGCTCTTCGCCGTCATCGCCCTGCTCCCCGGGTGTGACGATAGCACGCAGCCTGTCATTCCGGGCAGCGATCGCTTTCCCGACCTCGGGGTCTGCTCGATCCCAGGGGTAACCGATGGGCTCTGCGGCACCTACACCGTGTTCGAGAATCGTGAAGCGAGCTCGGGGCGCGCTATCAGCCTTGGCCTGGTCATACTCGCAGCGACCGGGGCGAATCCGGAGCCCGACCCTATCGTATTCTTTGCCGGGGGGCCCGGGCAGGCCGTCACGTCCCTGATACTCTCGACCCGCTCGGACTACGCCGATATCCGTGACAACCGTGACCTGATCTTCATCGACCAGCGAGGTACCGGCGTCTCCCATCCGTTGATCTGCGGCGGACCGCTTCCCAGCGGCGCTGCTTCGGTACTCGGGACGCTCTTTCCGCCCGACCACGTAACGGCATGCCGCCAGCAGCTGTCGCAATACGCCGACCTGACCCTCTATTCGACACACCACGCGGTCGACGACATAGTTGACGTTCTGGAAGCTCTGGGTTTCGAGACGGTGAACCTGAACGGTGCATCCTACGGCACGCGGACGGTGCAAACCTTCATGAAACGTCACCCCGACATGGTCCGCACCGCGGTGATGAATGCCGTCGCTCCGCTTGACCGGAACATCTACCTGCACGGCGCCGCGAACGTCGATACCGCGCTGGACATTGTGTTCGATGAGTGCGAGAGCGATGCGACGTGCTCCGTCAACTATCCCGACATCCGGGGCAAGTTTTGGGGCCTGGTGGCCAACTTCGATAGCGGACCCATCCAGGTCCAGCTGCCGAGCGGGACCGTGGGATGCTGTACGGTGAGCTAGCTGATGAAATCGTGCCCTGGACCTGGGAGGCCTGGCTGGCTGACGATCTCTGGCGCTTTGCCGACTACGCTATCGAACGCTCGCTCTGGGTGGCAAGCGAGACCTTCGCGACAGGTCTGCATCTGTCGATGCTGTGCACCGAGGGCATCTCCTCCACCACCGACCAACAGGTCCAGACACTAACCGCCGGTACTCTGCTGGGACCGGAATTGATCAACCGCTACCGTGCCGCATGTAGCGATTGGCCTATCGGCACATTGCCGCCCGGCTTCCACGACCCCGTTAGCTCGTTCCGATGGGTGGTCACGGCGAGAACGGTCCCTGTACGCTCGCGGCGGAACATCAACTTGTGGAAGAAGGATCGGTGGAAGACCTGAACACGTCTTGCCCGCCAGGGGGCTAGCGTGATTCACTAATGCTCGGAGAAGAGTGACTTGATCAGCTTCTCCCGGTAGCTCGACCCGCGCACAAAGTAGTTGCCCAATTGGGCCAGGCGCGGCGATTCGCCAACGTCTTTCTGATCCAGCAGCATCTCTCCATCAACTCCGACATACTGCGAGTGAAGAGTATCGCCGTGAACCCGGTAGTGCATCCGATCGCCCTTACGGATCTTTCGCTCCGCCAGAAACGCGTACCAGACCGGCAGACTGGCCACGACATGCTCGACGTGATCCTCGGAGATGATCCCCGCCTTGGCGACACGATCCAAGTTCTCACGAGCGCCATCAACGAATTGATCAAGGCTGATGTTGTCGCGGATGAACAGGAGGCGCGTGTAGGCATCCCGCGAGTGGATCGCCGCTTCGGCGATCGCATCCTCAACCTCCCGTGAACGCTTCCCATCAGCCGACAGCTCC